>CANSQM010000016.1 GCA_947649205.1 uncultured Enterorhabdus sp. | reverse complement strand
CCGAGCCGCTCTACGTGTTCGCGAAGGATGCGGCGGCCAACCGCCTGGTGGTGGGTGGTGCGGCTGAGGTGCAGGTAGCGGGCGTGGTGGCCCGCGACGTGAACTTGATCGCCGTGGAGCGCTTGGAAGGCCCGCGATCGGTATCGGTGAAGACCCACTACCGCCAGCGCCCCGTGGCGGCCATGGTGGATCAGACGGGCGACGATGAGCTGCGCGTGGTGTTCGCCGAGCCCCAACGGGCGGCTGCACCCGGCCAGGCGGTCGTGCTCTACGACGGCGACGTGGTGGTGGGCGGCGGTACCATCGCCGGCTGCTTTTAGGGCCGCCTCCGACCCACCGCCGGCGCGCCCTCTACAGTCCCGCCAGGCCGATCTGGTAGCCTTCCACGAACAGGCTCAGCTTCTCGATGTAGCGCTGGGCCAAATCGGACAGTTGGCGCTCGTTGTGCACGATGTAGCCCACGCGCATGAGTTCCTTGGTCTGCAGCGGCACGCTGGCAATGCCCGTGTGCATCTCGCTCGACAGCATGCCGGTGGAGATGGTGTAGCCGTCGTGATGGGCCAACAGATTCGACAGCGTGCCCCGGTCGCTCACGGCGATGCGCTTGGCGTGGGGCCGTTCGGCGAAGGGCTCCTCGGCGTAGAAGAACGAGTTGGCATTGCCCTGCTCGAAAGCGTAGCGCGGCCAGGGGGCCAAATCGTCCAGAGTGACCTCGGCCCGCTCGGCCAGAGGATGGCTTGCGCTCACGAAGATGTGGGGCTGGGCGGAGAACAGCAGGTTGAACGAGAGGTTCGCGTCTTCCAGGGCATGGCCGATGACGCTCTCGTTGAACGACGACAGATAGAGCACGCCCAAATCGCTGCGGAAATCGCGCACGTCCTCGATAACCTCGGCGGTGCGGGTCTCGCGCAGGGAGAAGTTGTAGGCGTCGTCCTCGTATTCCTCGGCCAGCTCCAAAAAGGCCTCCACGACGAAGGCGTAGTGCTGGGAGGTGATGGCGAGGCGCTGGGCCTGGTTGCTCCCATCGCCGCGGCCGGAGTAGCGCTGGGCCATGAGATCGGCCTGCTCCACCACTTGCCGCGCGTAGCCGAGCAGCTCCACGCCATCGCTCGTGAGCGTGATGCCGCGGTTGGAGCGCTCGAAGATGGTGACGCCGGTCTCGCGCTCGATGTCGCGCACGGCCACCGACAGGCTCGACTGCGACACGTAGAGCGTGTGGGCCGCGGCGCTGATGGAGCCGTGGCTGGCAATGGCGATGAGGTAGCGCAGCTGTTGGAGGGTCATGGGGTGCTCCGTAAAGTCTAGGAAGTTTCTGGGAATTATATACCCCGTTGGAGGTGCACAGGCACGGGAACCGCCCAGTGGCGCGGGGAATGTTGGCGCGGCGGCCATCGAAAACCCCTATGGCCCCCTCGGTTGACGGGGTCCTGTTGACAGGTACGATGGGCCCATCAAAAGTGATTGCGGCTCTGTCCGGTCGGAGCCGGCGGGTATCCTGGTTCGCTCAGACGGTCCTCGCTTGGTGGAACAGTCCGCTGGACTGTTCCAGTCGCTGCGGAACTCGCTCGGTCAGGACACCCGCCGTCTCCTCTACGCTCAACCACGGTTGAGTGACGTGGGCTACAACTGAAAGGACTTTCCATGAACGTGCACAAGAGCATTGCCGAGTTGATCGGTCACACGCCCCTGGTGGAGCTGACTAACTACGAGCGGGCCCACGGCGTGCCGGCCACGCTGCTCGGGAAGGTGGAGTCCTTCAACCCCACCGGCTCGGTGAAGGACCGCGCCGCCCTCTCTATGATCGAGGCGGCCGAGGCCGCCGGGCTCATCGACGACGAGACCGTGCTCATCGAGCCCACGTCCGGCAACACGGGCATCGGTCTGGCGGCTCTGGCGGCTGTGCGCGGCAACCGCATCATCATCACCATGCCCGAGACCATGTCCCAGGAACGGCGCAACCTTATGCGGGCCTACGGGGCCGAGCTCGTGCTCACCGAGGGGGCCCGGGGCATGCAGGGGGCCATCGCGAAGGCCGATGAGCTGGCCGCCGAGATCCCGAACTCGTTCATCCCCTCCCAGTTCACCAATGCGGCGAACCCTGCCGTGCACGAGCGCACCACGGGTCCCGAGATTTGGGAGGACACCGACGGGACGGTGGACATCCTCGTGGCCGGCGTGGGCACCGGCGGCACGCTGTCGGGCACGGGGGCCTATCTGAAGGCCCAGAATCCCGCGATCCAGGTGGTGGCCGTGGAGCCGGCCGGGTCTCCGGTGCTGTCCGAGGGCCGCGCCGGCTCCCACAAGATCCAGGGCATCGGCGCCGGGTTCGTGCCCGAGACGCTGGACACCGCCATCTACGACGAGGTGCTGGCCGTCACCGACGAGGAGGCCTTCGAGACCGGCCGCGAGCTGGCGGCCCGGGACGGCCTGCTCGTGGGCATCTCGGCCGGGGCTGCCGTGGCCGCGGCCACCAAGGTGGCCGCCCGCCCGGAGAATGCCGGCAAGACCATCGTCGTCATCCTGCCCGACACCGGCGAGCGCTACCTGTCCACCGCCATGTTCAACGGCGAATAGGGCAGCGCAGCACGGCGCTCTCGGCTCGCGTGAACCCGCGGCACTCTCGGCCCCGAGCCCGTCGTTTGACGGACGCGAGTCCCTCGGCCCGGGCTCGCCCTAGGCGTAATCTTCCAGAATGTCGCGAAGATAGGCGGCGTATTCCTCGGCTAGATCGCTCGGGGCCTCGATGCGCATGCCGCGGCCGAACTGGGCGAGCCATCCGAAGAATACCGGGCTCGGCGCCACAGTGACGTAGACGCGGGCCCATCGCTCATCGACGGCTGCGCTCTCCACGTCCTTCCCGAAGCGGTCCAGCACGGCGCTCATGACCGGCTCTTCCACGAGCAGGGTCACCCGTCGCGTCGCGCCCCCGAACATGGAGAAGGTGCGGGCGCTGTAGGCATCGGCATCGAAGGTGGCGATGGCCGTGTTGCGCACGGCCGGCGTATCGGTGAGGCGCAGCCCCTGCATGCGGTCCACGCGGTAGGCGGGGAAGCTTTCGTGCTTCTCGTTGTAGGCGATGAGGTAGTAGCAGCCCTCGGAGTATATGAGGCGCACCGGTGTCTCCCGGTAGAGTCGCCCGTCCTTCTGGGCCACGGGCCGCTTGTGGACGTCGTGCTTCACGTAGCGGAAGGTCACCTGGCAGCGCCGGCGCAGGGCCTCGTGGATGGTGTTCACGTGGTGGAACACCGATTCGTTCTGCATGGTGATGCGGCCCTCCACGTGCACGTTGCGGGAGAGGGCCTGTTCCTGATGGCACGAGCCGAGGGAGGCAATGCCCCCGACCAGCCGGTTGGCCATGCGCCGGGTGAGGAAGCGCGAGGACTGCACCGCGTCCACGAGCAGCATGAGCTCGGCCTCGGAGAAGGTGCGGCTGGCCAGAGCGTAGCTCACGGGCCGGGTGGGCAGTTTCTCGATGGCGAGGCCGAAGGAGCGCAGGGTCTCCAGGTCACGGTAAATGGACTTGCGCTCGGCATCCACGCCGCGCTCGGCGAGGCCCTCGATGAGCTCCGGCGTAGTCAGTCCGTGGGCCTCGTCGGTCTGCTCGTAGAGCATCTGCATCAGATAGAGGAGCTTCAATTTCTGGTGCTCGCTGCCCATGGGTACCTTCCCTTCTCACCACAATCTGCAAACCGCTCTGTGACAAAGGCGCTCAGCGAACGAGATTGCCGCCATCCGCTTTCTAGAATAGATGCCGTAGCACATTCTAAATCCTTCGAGAAGCGAGGTGTTCCCGTGACTGCAACAAACGCGAATTCCACGGCCCCTTTGGCGGGCATCAAGGTCATCGACTGGACTGAGGTTCAGTCGGGCCCCTCCTGCACCCAGTTTTTGGCGTGGATGGGCGCCGAGGTCATCAAGATCGAGCGCCCGGGCGGCGACCCGACCCGTACCGAGCTGCTGGATATCGCCGATTCCTGGAGCCTGTACTATCTTCAGCTGAACGCCAACAAGAAGTCCCTCACCCTGAACGTGAAGACGCCCGAGGGCAAGGAGATCCTGACCAAGCTGCTGAAGGAGGCCGACCTGTTCGTGGAGAACATCGGTCCGGGCGACGTGGAGAAGATGGGCTTTGGCTGGGAGCAGGTGCACGCCATCAACCCGCGCTGCATCATGGCCTCGCTCAAGGGCTTCAACCAGGGCTCGCGCTTCGCTCATGTGAAGGCCTTCGAGCCTGTGGCCCAATCGGCCGGCGGCGCCGCCTCCACCACCGGTTGGAACGAGGGCGACTTCAACGTGCCCACCCAGTCCGCTGCGGCCCTGGGCGATTCCAACACCGGCATGCACTTCCTCATCGGCATCCTGTCGGCACTGCTGCAGCGCGAGCGCACGGGCGAGGGCTGCTACGTGTACCAGTCCATGCAGAACGCCGTGCTGAACCTGTGCCGCATCAAGCTGCGCGATCAGCTGATGTTGGACAACCTGGGTGCCCTGCCGCACTACGAGGTGTACCCGAACTTCGATTGGGGCCGCGCTATCCCGCGCGCCGAGAACACCGAGGGCGGCCAGGTCATCGGCTGGTGCTACAAGGCCAAGGGCTGGGAGACCGACCCCAACGCCTTCGTGTATATCGTCGTGCAGAACTCCGACAAGGCCTTCAAGATTCTGGCCGAGGCCATCGGCAAGCCAGAACTGGCCACCGACGTCCGGTTCACGCCGTGGCAAAACCGCCAGCTGCACAAGCAGGAGCTGTACCCGATCATCGAGGAATTCACCAAGCAGTACGACAAGTTCGAACTGACGGATAAGCTGGGCGCGGCCGGTGTGCCGGTGGGCCCGGTGCTCGATTGGTACGAGATCGAGCACGACCCCGACCTGACCACCGACGGCACTATTCCCGAGATCGACCAGGGCGGTGCCCGCGGGAAGTTCAAGACCATCGGGCTGCCGTTCACGATGTCGAACTTCAAGCCGGACTACCAGCGCGCTCCCGACCTGGGCGAGCACAATGCCGAGATTCTGGAGGGCTTGGGCTACACGGCCGATCAGGTGCAGCAGTACACCCAGGCCGGTGTCCTGGAAGCGCCGACGACACCGCACAACGCAGCCGTGCAGGTGATTAAGAAGTAAGCTGGGCCGCCTGGCTTTTGCGGAGTGTTTCGCTCCAGCGAAAACGAGCCGCCCGCACCAAGCGCCGGGTTCCCTTTCGGGGCCCGGCGTTTTGCATATTTGCTGAAGTTCGCCGTAAGTTCGGTTATAAGAAAACCGCTTTTTACAGGGCAAGGTAGCCTTGGGGCCATGAGCAATCGACTGCAAAACAGAATTGGGAAACGCATTCGGGATATTCGCATATCCAAGGGCGTGTCGCAGTCGCAGCTGGCGCTCATGACCTCCATGACCAAGTCCTATATGAGCGAGATCGAGGCCGGTAAGAAGAACCTCACCCTGCGCACACTCCAGAAGATAGCCACCTCGCTCGGCATTACCCTCGAGGATATTTTCCGCGGCATGTAGTCTGCGCGGCTCCGGCATCTTCGGTGGTCCTCGGGCGATCTGCGCTGTTCGGAGATACTATTTTTGGCCCACGCTGCACCTGGTTGATTTGCGTCGCCCGGGCAGCCCCCATTGCTGGCGATCGAGGACTTTTCCGAAGACAAGTTGCCTGGTGAGAGCCTCTTTTGGGAGGTCTCTAGCGTTTCGTGTTAATAAGGCGATATTTTATGGCGGACAACGCATAAATGCGGATGAGAAATGATCGAAAATAGTTAAAATATCACGCAATGAGGGGAGCCCAGGATGAGGTTCGGCCATACCATCGTGGAGCACGAACCGTTCTCCATTCCCATGATCGGCAATACGGCGACGGGTGCGGTTATCGGCCTGACTCCGGAGGGCCGTACCCTGTGCCACCGCATGTTCACCGAAGATGTGCCCGACGAGGTCGTTGCCGCCGTGGACGAGCGCCTGTTGGAGCATTTGCGCCGCGGCGGTTTCGGCGAGGAGGCGCGCACCGGTGAGGAGTCGACGCTGCAAATGGCCTATCTGCACGTCACCCATCGCTGCAATCTGCGCTGCGTTGGCTGCTATTCCGCGGTAGACGGCCGCAACGAGAAGGATGACCTGCCCCTGGGGACGATGCTCGAGATCGTGGATCGTTTGGCGGCTGCGGGCGTGATACGTCTGGTCATTTCCGGCGGCGAACCGTTTCTGCGCGACGATTTGGCGGCCATCGTCGCCGGGGCCAAGGAAGCCGGCATCGAGCAGGTGGACGTGCTCACAAACGGCACGCGGGTGACTGGGGAAGCGCTGGAGGCCCTGGCGCCATGGGTGGATTGCATCTCGGTATCCTTCGATGGGGCCGATGTCCGCGCGGTGTCGGCTATCCGGCGGGAGAATCGCTTTTCGGCGTTGGTGGAAACGGTCAAGCGCATTCGGGCCGCGGGCGTGCGGGCCCATATCATCCCGACTATTCACCGGAGCAACGGAGATGCCATGGGCTCCTACTGCGCCTTGGCCGATGAGTTGGGGGCGACCATCAACTTCAGTCTGCTCTCGGCCCCGGCCGATGGGGGAGAGCTCGCTGCGGTGCTGCCCGACGAGGAAGCCTTGGTCGCCCTGGCCCGAGCCACCTTGGGTCTGGCCTCGGGCGGGGTGCCGCTGCTGGCCGATACGCCGGTGAGCACGGGGCTGTGCACCACAACGGGCTGCGGTGCGGGCTGCTCTCTGGTGAGCGTGTCGGCCGATGGGGAGGTGTTCCCGTGCCACCTGCTGCACGACGAGGCCTTTTGCGCGGGGTCGCTGCGCGACGATCCGACGTGTTTGAAACGGCTCCGCCGACCCGCGCCGCCTGTGGACGAGCTGGCCCCGTGCGGTACCTGCGAGATTCGCTACCTGTGCGGAGGCGGCTGTCGGGCCCGCGCCTACTTCGCCACGGGCGACGTGGGGGCCTGCGATCCCTATTGCACCCTGATGAGGACGTTCTACCGTCTTCTCTTTCAGGCCATGATGGGAGCCGAGACGGGAAAGGAGGTGTGAGCCATGCTGTTTTATGGAGAGCCTGAGCCTCAGAACGTGTGCTTTTACGTGGGGCCGAGCGCGCCGTGCTTGAAGGTCGGTATTTAATTTGCAGGCACGTGGTGACCGATGTCTCGGTCACCACCCTAACGCGAGGGATGAACCATGGGAACTGATGAGCGTGATATTGAACGGTCTTTGGGCAAAGCGGAGAAAGCGTGCAAGGGCATCCGCATTGTCTTTGCCCTGTGTTTTGCACTTTGCATTGTCGTTTGGGTGCTAATGCTGGGCGTACTGGTCTATGGCTGCATCACGAGTCCGAGCAATGTCAATGGCGCTACGGTTGCTTATTGTGCTGTATACGGAGCTCTTGTTGTGGTTATGCTGGGGACGCTGTTTCGTATTTTCAATGAGGTGGTCAAGGGAAATCCTCCCTTTTCTGAGATCCAGGCTCGGCGTCTGCGAATAGTTTCGCTTGCGGCTTTGGCTCTCGTCGTGTTGGAGCTGATATTTACGGCTGGCGTTTCCTATGCGGTGGCCCCTTCTGCTGGCTACGGAATCGTTGTGAACGATGGGGCTTCTGAGCCGACGGTGAACCTTAACGTTGGCATGCTGGTGTTCTCTGGTATCATGTACTCGTTGTCGGCAATTTTTCGCTATGCGGCATTGCTACAGCAGTTAAGCGACGATACCGTATGAAGGCTGTCCCATGCGCATTATTTCCAGGCTTGATCGGGTGATGGCGGACCGCAAAATGTCCGTGAACGAGCTGTCTCGTCGTATCGAGATTTCCCCGGTGAACATCTCCCGCATTCGCACGGGCCGTATCAAGGCCATCCGCTTCTCCACCATGATGAAGATCTGCAAGGAGCTTCACTGCCAGCCCGGCGATCTTTTCGAGTTCGATCCCGACGGCGTTGACCCCAACGCCGAGCAAGGTGACGCGGAGGAGTAAACCCTTCCCGATGAGCTCGATCGAGCCCCCTCAAAAGGAGCGAAGGGGCTCTTTTGTCATGTCGTGGTTCCTAGGCTTCGGGCTCGTACACCCTCACGGTGCGCTCTAGCTCGGTGTATTCGCGGGCGAGGTCTTTGGCCAGCTCGCTGTGGAGCATGCGCGCCCGGCGCGGGTCGCGGGCGAGCAGCGAGGTGAAGCGGTCCTGGCGGTTGAGGAAGTCGTCCAGGTGGCCGTCGGGGGCCTGGTAGTCTACGGTAAGCGGGTCGGCGCCGGCGGCCGCGCGCTGGGGGTTGAAGCGGAACAGCGGCCAGTAGCCGGCTTCCACGCCTTCCCGGGCCACGCGCAGGTTGGTGCTCATGCCGCCCTTGATGCCCCAGCTGATGCACGGGCACAGGGCGATCACGAGGGAGGGGCCGTCGTAGGCTTCGGCCTCGCGCAGGGCGGTAATAGTCTGCTCCCGGTTCGCCCCCAGGCACACCTGGGCCACGTACACGTACCCGTACTGCATCATCATGCGCCCCAGATCCTTGCGGGGCGTGGGCTTGCCGTCCATGGTGAAGCCGGACACGCTGGAAAGTTCCGTGGCCTTCGACATCTCGCCGCCGGTATTGGAATAGCCCTCGGTGTCCAGCACGAGCACGTTGATGTTCTCGCCCGAGGCCAGCACCTCGTCAAGCCCGCCGAAGCCGATGTCGTAGGCCCAGCCGTCGCCGCCGACGGCCCACACGCTCTTGGTGCCGAACATCTCCCCGTAGTCGAGGATCTCGTCGGCCAGGGCGGCCGCGGGGCTTTCGGGGGCCAGGGAGCGCCGTTCCGCGTGCAGGGCCGTCTGGGCGGCCTGGCCCGCCTCGTAGGCCAGGCCGCTGTCGTCGGCCACGGCGAGCCAGCTGCTCAAGAGCGCGGTGGTGGCGGGGGAGAAAGCGGGGCCGGTTGTATCTGCGGCAGCGGGCGACGGCGCGGCCGGCTCGCTCGATGCGGGTTCCCCTGCGGCCGGTTTGCCGAGGGCCCGCTTCACGAGGTCGGTGAGGTGGCGCCGGCGCACCATGACGGCCTTGGCGATGCCGTAGCCGAATTCCCCGTTGTCCTCGAACAGGGAGTTTCCCCAGGCCGGGCCATGGCCGTTCGGCTTCACGGTGTAGGGCATCGAGGGCATGTAGGCTCCCCAGATAGAGGAGCAGCCCGTGGCGTTGGCGATGATGAGGCGCTCGCCGAACAGCTGGGTGAGCAGCTTCACGTAGGGGGTCTCGCCGCACCCGCCGCAGCAGCCGGAGAACTCCAGCAGCGGCTTCTGCAGTTGGGTGCCGGGAACGGAGTCGGCGGGCACGCGGTCGTCTTTCAGGCTGATGTTGGCCTCGGCGAAGGCCAGGTTGGCCTTCTGCTCGGCCAGCTGGCTGGTCACAGGCTCCATGACGAGGGCCTTGCCCGGGGCGGGGCAGTTATCGGCGCAGCTGCCGCAGCCCACGCAGTCTTCCGGGTACACCTGGATGCGGAAAGCCATGCCCTGAAGCTCCTTGAGCCGGGCCGGCTTGGTGGCGAAGGTCTCCGGCGCGCCGGCCAGCTCGCCGGTCTCGGCCACGTAGGGGCGGATGGCGGCGTGGGGGCACACGAGCGAGCACTCGTAGCATTCCACGCACTTGGTCACGTCCCAGCGGGGAATCTCGTAGGCCACGCGGCGCTTCTCGTAGGCGGCCGACCCCGGGGGCACGATGCCGTCGGGGCTTAAGGCCGACACGGGCACCTCGTCGCCGTGCAGGTGGTCGAGGGGGCGGAAGATGCGCTCGATGAAGCTGTCCTCGCCGGGAACCGACCCGAGCCGCACGGCCGGGGCCGCACCGGTGCCGGCGGCGTAGTCGCCGGGAGTGTCGTCCCCGTCGGAAGCAGTGGCCCAGCGCTTCGGGTAGCCGATTTTCACCAGGCAATCGGCGGCCTCGTCGATGGCCGCCTGGTCGCGGGCCACCACGTCGGCGCCCTTAGAGGCGTACAGCCGGGCCACGCTCTCCTTCAGCTGGTCTAGGGCCTCGGTGAAGTCCATGACGGCGGTGAGGCGGAAGAACACCGCCTGCATGATCATGTTGATGCGCGGCCCCAGGCCGTGCTTGGCGGCCAGGGCGGCGGCGTCGATGACGTAGAGGTCGGCGTGCTTGGCGGCCAGGCCGCGGCGCAGGGCGGCGGGCAGCGACGCGTCCAGCTCGCGCACCGTGGTCCAGGGGGCGTTCAGCACGAAGGTACCCCCATCGCGCAAACGGTCGAGGAGGGGATAGCCGCGCTGGACGTAGATGTCCTTGTGGCAGGCCAGGTAGTCGGCCTCGGTGATGAGCCAGGGCTGGCGCACCGGGGTAGTGCCGAAGCGCATGTAGGAGATGGTGAGGCCGCCGGATTTCTTCGAGTCGTACCAGGAGTACTCCTGCACGAAGCGGTCGGCGCGATCGCTCACGATGGCCGCGGCCGCCCGGTTGGCGCTCACAGTGCCGTCGCTGCCGAAGCCGTAGAACACGGCCTGGGTGAGCTTCTGGGTGGGGACCGGCGCGTAGGGGGCCACGGGCAGGGAGAGATGGGTCACGTCGTCGGTGATGCCCACAGTGAAGCGGGGCAGCGGATCGGGGGCGGCCATGGCGTCGAAGACGGCTTTGGCCATGGCCGGGGTGAACTCCTTGGAGGACAGCCCGTAGCGGCCCCCGATGACGCGCACGCCGGGACGGCCGGCGGCCACGGCGGCCTGCACGTCCAGAAACAGCGGCTCGCCGAGGCTGCCCGGCTCCTTGGTGCGGTCCAGGGCACAGACGATCTTCGCGGTAGGCGGCAGGGCGGCCAGCAGGTGCTCGGCGGAAAACGGCCGGTAGAGGCGCACCTTCACGAGGCCCACCTTCTCGCCGGCGGCGCAGCGGTCGGCCACGACGGCCTCAACGGTGTCGCAGCTGGAGGCCATGGTGACGATCACGCGCTCGGCATCGGGGGCGCCCACGTAATCGAACAGGTGGTACTGGCGCCCGCACACCTTCGCCAGTCCGTCCATGGTCTTCTGCACGATGGCGGGCAGGGCGTCGTAGGCGCGGTTGGGGGCCTCGCGGTTCTGGAAGTAGATGTCGGGGTTCTGGGCCGTGCCGCGGATGGCGGGATGCTCCGGGTCCATGGCGCGGTGGCGGAAGGCGCTCACCGCTTTCCAATCCACCAGCGGGCCCATGGCCGCCGGGTCGATGACGTCGATGGTCTGCACCTCGTCGGAGGTGCGGAAGCCGTCGAAGAAGTGCACGAAGGGCAGGCTGCCCTCGATGGCCGCCAGATGAGCCACCCAGGAGAGGTCCTGGCACTCCTGCACCGATGCGCTGCCCAGCATGGCCACGCCCGTGGCGCGGGTGGCCATGAGGTCCTGGTGGTCGCCGAAGATGGACAGGGCGTGGGTGGCCAGCGAGCGGCAGGTCACGTGGAACACGGCCGGCAGCAGTTCCCCGGCCACCTTGTACATATTGGGAATCATGAGCATGAGGCCCTGGCTGGCCGTCATGGTGGTGGCGAGCGCGCCCCCGGCCAAACAGCCGTGCAGCGCTCCGGCCACGCCCTTCTCAGATTGCATCTCCTTCACCACCACGGGATGCCCGAAGAAGTTCTCCCGCCCGGCCACGGCCCAGGATTCCACGGTCTCGGCCATGTGCGATGCCGGCGTGATGGGGAAGATCATGGCCACATCCGACAGCGCGTAGGCTGCGCTCGCCGCCGCCTCCATTCCCGTGACCGCCTGGCGATGCGGCACCGCCGCCTCATCCGTGCGCTGCGTGTCCATGGACGCTCCCTTCTCTTGTGAAAGGAGCGGACCTGAAGCCCGCCCCTGAACGTACTGCGTTTTCCGTTGCTCCTTTAGGCGCCGAACATATGCTCGATCATGGGGGTGACGACGATCCAGAGGGGCATGGTGGCGGCGAAGGCCAGGGTGGACACGGCCACGGTGGAGGCGCCTTCGCGAACATAGATGTTGTAGCGGCTGGAAATGATGATGCCCGAGAATGCCGGAGGCAGGGCGATGGCCAGCACGAACATCTGCAGCATGACGCCGTGGATGCCGCAAACGAGCCCGATGGCCAGGCCCACGGCCGGGGTCAGCAGGTTGCGGTAGAACACGTTCCACAGGGTTTCCTTGCCCAGGGCGAATTTCACCGTGGACAGGGCGATGCCGGCGGCGAACACGGCCAGGCCGGAGTTGGCCTTGGCGATGAGGCTGAAGCAGGGGTCCAGCTCGGCGGGGAACTGAATGCCCACCAGCACCAGGGCCACGGCCAAAAGGGGCACCCACACCACCGGCTGCTTGAGCGAGCTGACGATGGCGTTCAGGCTGGAGTTGTGATGCTGGGCCGGTGCGGCCGGGGCGCCCTTGGCCGTTGCGGCGGCTCCGGTAGCGGCCAGCTTCGTCTTACCGGTGGCCGCCTCGGCGTTCATGCCCTTGTTCACCAGGTAGAAGCCGATGGGAATGGTGATGGCATTCACGATGATGGCCACGATGGCCACCACGAGGCCCGTTTGGGTGCCGGTGCCGAACACTGGGTCCAGCACGGCGAAGCCCAGAAAGCCGATGGTGGGCGAGCCGGCGATGAGAGCGCACACGCCGGCCTCGGCGATGTTGTGCTTGAACATCTTCCAGCACAACAGGAAGCTGAGCAGGAACATGCCGATGACGACGCCCAGGCTCACGAGGGTCAGCGTGAGATCGCTGAACAGCATCTCGCGGGTGGCCTTAGTGATGGACAGAAACAGCGCGGCCGGCAGGGCGATGTCCAGCACGACCTTGTTCAGGCCCTGCATCTGGTCGTGGTCGAACTTGTGCAGCTTGCCGCCGAGGTAGCCGAGGATCATGATGGCGAAGATCGGCAGGATGTCGGCGATGATGATGTTGCCTATGTCTCCCATTTCGGGCCTTCTTTCTCGGTTGATGTTAGCTTGGGGCTCTGCGCCGGTCGGGGCTGCGGGGTACCTTGATTCGCTCAGACAGTCCTCGCTTTGTGGAAATGTCCACTGGACATTTCCAGTCGCTGTGGAACTCGCTCGGTCAAGGCACCCCGCATCCCCTCTACGCTTGGTCACGGTCGAGGGCGCATTCGACATGGCTCGGGGGGATGGGAAGCATGCCGGCCGCAGTTGATGACTTCCTAATCGACGAGTTTGCCGCCTTCGCGGTGCTCGGCCAGGTCTTCTTGCTCGTTGCCGACGAGGGGGCCGGTGACGGGCTGGGGGTTCAGGTAGGTGATGTGCCCTGATTCCTTGCCGGCGTGGATGGACAGCTCGCAGCACACCAGGGTGGGCTTGCGGCTCGCCACGCCAGCGGCCACGTACTGCTCCACCTCGGCGGGGGTGGTGGCGTAGTAGCCGGTGCCACCGAAGGCCTCCATCAGCTTCTCGTAGTGGGCGCACGCCGCAAGCGTCAGGGGCGAGGGGTCGCCGTCGTCGCCCAGGTTCTTGAAGTCGCCGCGGTAGATGCCGCCGTTGTTCAGCACCACCGCGGTCACGGGCAGGTTGTAGCGGCAGATAGTTTCCACCTCCATGCCGTCGAAGCCGAAGGCGGAATCGCCGTGGATGGAAATGACTGGACGCCCCGTGGTCACGGCCGCGCCGATGGCGTAGGGCAAGCCCACGCCCATGACGCCCCAGGTGCCGCAGTCCAGGCGGTGGCGGGGCAGGTACATATCGATGATGTCGCGACAATCGTCCAGGGCGTTGGCGCCCTCGTTGGCGATGTACACGTCGTGGTTGGCGTCGGTCACCTTCTTAATGGCCCCCAGGGCGTTGTAGTGGTTCATGGGCACGGTGTCGGCCGTCTCGGCTCCGCCGAAGCGGGCGTTGTTCTTCGCGGAATCGGCCTGGATGGAGGCGAGCCAGGCGGGATCGGCCTTGAAGGGATGGGCGGCCAGGTAGTCGTTGAACAGGCCCACGGTAGATTTCAGATCGCCCACCACCGGCGCGGCGATGTAGCGGGAGTTGTCGATCTCGGTGGGGTCGATGTCCACCTGGATGAACTTCACGTTCTCGTTCCAGTGCTTGCCCTTGCCGAAGTTGAGCATCCAGTTCAGGCGCGCCCCCAGCAGCACCACCACGTCGGCCTCGCGCATGGTCATGCCGCGGGCGCTGGCGGCGTTCTGCGGGTGGTTATCGGGCAAAAGGCCTTTGGCCATGGACATGGCCAAATACGGCGCCCCGGTGGCTTCCACGAACTGGCGCACCTCGTCGTCGCACTGGGCGTAGGCCGCGCCCTTGCCCAGGTAGATGAGGGGCTTCTTGGCGCTGGCCAGCACGGCCATGGCCTCATCGACGACGCTCTGGGCGGGAATTTGGGCCGGGGCCGGGTCGTTCACCTTGTACAGCAGGCCCTCGGCCACGGTGGCGTCGATGGTCTGGCCCAGGGTATCGCCGGGCAGGTCGATGTACACGCCGCCGGGGCGCCCCGAGCAGGCGGCGCGGATGGCCCGGGCCACCACGAGCGGAATGTCCGCCACCTTGTCGACCCGGTAGGCGGCCTTGGCGAAGGGCTTCGCGTAGTTCAGCTGGTCGAGCCCCTCGTAGTCGCCCTCGCCCAAGTCGATGAGCTCGCGGGACGAGGAGCCGGCCATCATGATGACGGGCCAGCCGTTCTCGGTGGCCTCCTTCAAGGGCACGATGCCGTTCAGGAACCCGGGGGCCGATACGGTGAGGTACAGGCCGGGCTTGCCGGTGATGAAGCCCTCGGCCGCAGCGGCGTTGCCGGCGTCGGCCTCGTGGCGCATGCCGATGTAGCGGATGCCCTTGGCCTGGGCGATGCGGGCCACATCGGTCACGGGAATGCCGATGACGCCGTACATACGGTTCAAATCGTTCTTCAGCAGCGATTCAACCAGCACGTGGAATCCGTCGGTGAGGTTGGTGCTCGCGGCCGGCGCGGCCGTGGGAGTGGTAGCCATGGATGCCTCCTGAAAGTGAGCGTGGACAGGGAGAAGCAGTGCTTCTCTATGAAATATAGTCCGCGCCACGACTTGTTTCGGCTGCTGGTGGCCGCTGTTGGCGGGAGGTTGCCGAATTGCATTGGAAAGGCTACGTGGTAAGCATATAGGGCGGCGGGGACGAGGGCTATAATCGAAGCTGAGCCGGAAGGGCGCACATAATATAGCGAAGGTGATGGTCATGGATCGCGAGCGGGAGATCGTTAAGGCGAGCGTGTACGGCATTGCGGGCAATCTGCTGCTCGTGGCATTCAAACTGGCCGTGGGATTGGTGTCCCATTCCATCGCCATCATTCTGGACGGCGTGAACAACGCCACCGACGCCCTGTCCTCCATCGTGACCATCGTGGGCACGAAGCTGGCCGGGCGCCGCCCCGATCGCCGCCATCCTTTCGGCTACGGGCGCGTGGAGTACCTGACGAGCGTGGTCATCGCCGTTATTATCCTGGTGGCCGGCGTAGTGTCGCTGCGGGAATCGGTGGTGAAGATCATCCATCCGGGCGCGCCGAGCTATTCGGTTGTCACCATCACGGTCATCGTGGTGGCCATTTTGGCGAAGATCGCCATCGGCATCATGTTCAAGCGCTTCGGCGACAAGACGCACTGCGAGGCGCTTATCGCCTCGGGGGTGGATTCCAACTACGACGCCGTGCTGTCGGCGGGCACGCTGGTGGTGGCTGCGGCCCAGAACCTGTGGGGGCTCAACATCGACGGTGTCGTGGGCCTCATCATCTCGCTGGTGGTATGCAAGGCCGGTATTGAGGTGCTGCGGGACGCGCTGGGTCCCATCATCGGGCTGCCGGAGGACAAGAAGCTGGTGAACGCCATCGCCACCTACGTGAACGGGTTTCCCGGGGTGCGGGGCACCTACGACATTGTGTTGGACAATTTCGGGCCCAACGAGGTGCTCGGCGGCCTGCACATCGAGGTGGACGATGCCATGGATGCCCGCGAGATTCACGAGCTGACGCGCAAGATCACCGAGGGGCTTGCCGAGAAGTTCCGCATCCGGGCCATCGTGGGCATTTACGCGGCCAACAGCCAAGGGCAGTTCGCCGATATGCGCGCGGCCCTGCAGAAGATCGTGGCCGAGGAGCCGGCCATCGAGCAAGTGCATGGGTTCTACGGGGATACGGAAGACGCCACGGTGTACTTCGACATGGTGGTGGACTTCTCGGCCGACGGGGAGGCGGTGCGCGACGCGGTGGTGAAGGCGCTGTCGGCGCGGTATCCGGCCTACTCGTTCGATGTAGTGATCGATACGGATTATGAGGAGTAGGGACTCTGGCTGGTTTGGCGGCTGTCCGGTCCCCGCGCGGGAGGGGTGCGTTCACGGCCGACTTCGCGCTGGTTCCCGCTGCGAACGCGGCTGGAGAAGCAGAGGGGATGACGCACATCGGTCGGTACTATCCCCCGCATCGTTGGTGCTGAAGTGGAATCTGCTTCTTTTGGGCCGCGTTCTTCGCGGGGCGCTCAGACGTCCGCGAACGCGCCCCTCCTGCGCGGGGACCTGCTTGGTCTGGTTGATGTTGGGGCATAAAGAGAGGGAGCCTTTCGGGCTCCCTCTCTTTGGTGCTGGGGGTGTTGGCTTTTACGCCTGGGGCTTGTCGTTGGAGGGAGTCTCCTCCACGATGGTGACGCTGGCCTGGGCGTCCTCGATGTAGTTGTCGGGCACGACGACGGCCGGCTCGGCGGCGGCTGCCTCGGCGGCGGCGGGGGTCACCGGGGCGGGGTCGGACACGAGGGTCTCGGTGGCGACGGCTACCGGGGCGGCCGGGGCCTGCGGGGCGGCGGGCTGCTGGGGAGCGGCCGGCTGGGCCGGGACCGCGGGAGCCGTGGGAGCGCCGTAGGCAGGGGCGCCGTAGGGAGCGGCCATGGCGTAGAGCTTCTTGTCCTTGTTGGCGTTCACGGCCACGATGATGCAGAGCACGAGCGAGATGATGCCCGCGCCGAGGAAGGCGGCGACGGCGCCCACGATGTTCCACACCATGACGCCCTTCAGCTTCTCGGGCTTGTTGGCGCCGCGCACGCCCATGATGCCGGCGATGAGCACGAGCACCAGGCAGGCAAAGCCCCAGAACACGAAGGCGCCCACCAGGCCGAGCAGCATGTTGATGTCGCTCATCTCGATGATGTAGCCCTCGTCGGTGTAGAAGTAGTCGTAGCCGGAATTGTTGATGGCCGCACCGCCGGCGCCGAGGCCGGCCCAGGCGATCAGGATGCCGATGATGCCGAGGGACGCGAGCACGATGTTGGCGATGCTCATGCCCTTGATGGCTTTGGCGTGGGAGGTGTTCATGGTGGTTCTCCTTATTCGGGGACAAAATGACAACGGTGACAGTATAGCCCTAGAACCTTGATCGACAAGCTAATCATTGCCCTGTAGACCGTTTGTTGACAAGTGTCAGTACGGAGCGTTGTGGATTCTGGCGGGTTTCGTCGTGAGGGTGGCGCGGTGGTTTTCCGCAGTTTCGTCAGGGATGGTTTCCCGTGTCGGAAAGTTCCCGTATGGTTCGTCGCCCCGATGCATTCCGCGTTCTGCTCATTCTTCGGGCCGGCCTGCGAGTTGCACCGCTGGGCGGCGGGAAACCATTCGGAAACACGGGCCCGGGCGCCGGCTGATACACTGGCGCATGTCTAACCTGAACAAGAAGAGGGAGAAGCCTATGAACCGACTCTCTATCGAGGCGCGGGCCGTCCACGACGGGCGGCTGCGGGCGTTTCTCGATCGCTTCGAGCGGCGCGTGGTCGCCACGCCCCCGGGGATGTGCCCGGTGGCGCTGACCACCACGCTGCTGGAGGCGAGCGCCGCCCAGACCTGCGGCAAGTGCGTGCCCTGCCGCGACGGCCTGCCCCAGGCCGCGGCTCTCATGGGCTCGGTGCTGGCGTGCCGCGCCACCGAGGGGGATATGGAGCGCCTGCGTGCGTTGGCCGAGCTGGCCCGCGACGGCTCCGATTGCGCCATCGGTTCGGAGGCCGGCGCGGCCGTGCTCGCGGCCCTGGACGAGTTCGCCGACGAGTTCGCCTCCCACGTGCAGCGCCGCCGCTGCACCGAGGGTGTGGGCCAGTCGGTGCCCTGCGAGACCGATTGCCCCGCCCATGTGAACGTGCCCGGCTACATCGCCCTGGCCGGAGCGGGGGATTGCGCCGGTGCCGTGGCCATGATTCGCAAGGACAACCCGTTCCCCACGGCCTGCGCCTTCGTGTGCGAGCATCCCTGTGAGACCCGCTGCCGGCGCATGCTCGTGGATGCGCCCCTGAACATTCGCGGCATCAAGCGCTACGCCGTGGACCGGGCCGCCGCCGACGAAGTGGCCGTGCCCGAGGCCCTGCCGGCCACGGGGCGCCGCATCGCCGTGGTGGGCGCGGGCCCCTCGGGACTCACCTGCGCCTATTTCGCTGCCCTTATGGGCCATGAGGTGCACGTGTACGAGGGCCGCACCCAGCTGGGCGGCATGATGCGCTTCGGCATTCCCTCCTACCGCTTCCCGCGGGAGCGCCTGGATGAGGACATCGCCGCCATCCTGCGGGCCGGCGACATCACTGTGCACGCCGGCGAGGCGGTAGATGCCGCGGCCCTGGAGCGCCTGGCCGCCGATTTCGACGCTCTGTACGTGGCCATCGGCGCCCACGGGGCCAAGACCCTGCGGTTGGAAAACGAGGGGGCCGCGGGCGTGTTCTCGGCCGTGGAGCTGCTCGGCGCCATCGGCGAGGGAGAGATTCCCGACTTCACGGGCAAGTCAGTGGTGGTGGTCGGCGGCGGCAACGTGGCCATGGACTGCGCCCGCACCGCCGTGCGCTGCGGCGGCGAGGTGACGGTGGTGTACCGCCGCCGCCTGGAGGACATGACGGCCCTGGCCGCCGAGGTGGAGGCCGCCATTGCCGAGGGCGTGGAGATGCGCCCCTTGCAGGCGCCGGTGGGCCTGGCCGTGAACGAGGAGGGCGCCGTGCGGGCGCTTATCACCCAGCCCCAGATGGTGGGCCCGATGAAGGGTGGCCGCCCCGCGCCCGTGGCCGCCGACAAGCCCGAGACGGTCATTGCCGCCGACGTGGTGCTCGTGGCCATCGGCCAGGACATCGTGTCCGATCCCTTCGAGGCCTTCGGCATGGCCGCCGATCGCGGTCGCTTCACGGCGGACAACTTCCTGGTGGCCGAGGGCTTCACCAACGTGTTCGCCGGCGGCGACTGCCAGACCGGCCCTGCCACGGTGATCCGCGCCATTGCCGCGGGCAAGGTGGCGGCCCGCAACATCGACGCCTACCTGGGCTACAACCACACCCTGGATTGCGGGGTGGAGGCGCCCCCGGCGGTGCCGAACCGCCGCGTGCCCACGGGGCGCGTAGCGGTGGCCGAGCGCCCAGCCCGCGAGCGCGCCCGCGATTTCGCGGCTACCGAAGAAGCCATGTCCACCGAAGAGGCCGCCCAGGAGTGCGGTCGCTGCCTGCGCTGCGACGTGTTCGGCTGCGGCAGTGCGGAAGGGGGTCGCATCCAGTATGCCTAACCTGATCATCGACGGCCGCGCCGTGACCGTGCCCGCGGGCACCACCATCGTGGAAGCGGCTCGGGAGGCCGGCGTCGCCATTCCCACCCTGTGCTACCTGAAAGACGTGAGCAATGTGGGCTCCTGCCGCGTATGCGTGGTGGAGGTGGAAGGCGAGCCGGAGCTCGTGGCCGCCTGCAAGACCCCGGTGGCCGAGGCCATGGTGGTGCGCACCGATACCCCGCGGGTCGCGGAGGCCCGGCGCCTCGCCTTGGACCTGGTCATTTCCAACCACGGCCTGAATTCCACCAACTTCTGCTTCAGCTGCCTGAAGAACGGCGACTGCGAGCTGCAGGACCTCTGCCGCGATCTGGGGGTGGAGACGCCCAGCTTCCCCGTTCCCGAGAAGAACGCCCCGGTGCGGGACGCGAACCCGTTTCTGCGCTTCGACCCGCGGCTGTGCATCGGCTGCCAGCGCTGCGTGGGCGCCTGCAACAACCAGGCCCGCAACCACACGCTGCAAACGGTCCAGCGGGGCCTGCGCGCGGCCGTCGAGGCCCCCTTCGGGCCCGACTGGCGCGCCACGGGCTGCGAGAGCTGCGGCTGCTGCGCGGCGGCCTGCCCCACCGGCGCCATCGTGGAGAAGCGTCGCGCCGACTATCGCGCCTGGGAAGTGAGCGCCGTGCGCACTACCTGCCCCCACTGCGCCACGGGCTGCCAGTACGACCTGCTCGTGAAGGACGGCCGCATCGTGGACACGCGCCCGGCCGACGGGCCCTCCAACCACGGCCGCCTCTGCGTGAAGGGCCGCTCGGGCAGCTTCGACTTCGTCCAGGCGTCCGATCGCCTCACCACGCCCCTCATCCGCAACTGCGCCACCGGGGCGCTGGAGCCGGCCGGCTGGGACGAGGCGCTCGATTACGTGGCTGAGAACTTCAAGCGCATCATCGGCGAGACCGGCCCCGACTCCGTGGCCGCCTTCGCCTGCTCGCGCTCGGCCAACGAGGACATCTACCTGCTGCAGAAGATGGCGCGGGCCGCCTTCGGCACCAACAACGTGGACAACTGCGCCCGCGTGTGCCACGCCCCCACCGTGGCGGGCCTGGCCATCACCCTGGGTTCCGGCGCCATGACCAACACCATCGCCGACATTACCGACACGCCGGACGTCATCATGATGGTGGGCTCCAACATCGAGGAGGCCCACCCGGTCATCGGCATGCAGGTGCGCGCCGCCGTGGAGCGCGGCAGCAAGCTCATCGTGGTGGACCCGCGCGACATCCGCATTGCCGAGAGGGCCGACATCCACCTGAAGCTGCGCCCCGGCACCAACGTGGCCTTCGCCAACGGCTTCGCCCGGGCACTCATCCACGCGGGCCTGGCCGATGACGCTTTCATCGAGGAGCGCACTGAGGGCTTCGACGCCTTCGCCGCCATGGTGGAGGAGTACACGCCCGAGCGCGTGGCCGAGATCTGCCACATCGACCCGGACGATCTGGTGGCCGCCGCCGAGCTGTACGGCCGGGCCGACCGCGCCCCCATCATCTACTGCCTCGGCGTGACCGAGCACTCCACGGGCACCGAGGGCGTCATGTCGTTGTCGAACATCGCCCTGGTGGCCGGCAAGCTGGGCCGTCCCGGCTGCGGCGTGAACCCCATCCGCGGCCAGAACAACGTGCAGGGCGCCTGCGACATGGGGGCCACTCCGGCCGACTTCCCGGGCTATCAGAAGGTGGCCAACCCCGAGGTGCGGGCCAAGTTCGAGACGGCCTGGGGCGTGGCGCTGCCGGAGAAGCCGGGGCTCATGGCCACCGAGTGCTTCGGTGCCATGAAGGACGGCCGCATCCGGGGCCTGTTCATCTTCGGCGAGGACCCGGTGCGCACCGATGCCGACACGAACCACGTGATGGGCGCCTTGGAGGCCCTGGACTTCCTCGTGGTGGACGATCTGTTCCTCACCGAGACGGCGGCCCTGGCCGACGTGGTGCTGCCCGGGCGCAGCTACGCCGAGAAGGAGGGCACCTTCACCAACACCGAGCGCCGCGTCCAGCGCATTCGCCCGGCTGTGGAAATCGAGGGAACGCGCCCCGACACCTGGATCTTCACTGAGATCATGAACCGCATGGGCTACCCGCAGCCCCACCTGAGCCCGGCGGCCATCATGGACGAGGTGGCCTCGCTCACTCCCAGCTACGGCGGCATCAGCCACGAGCGCCTCGATAGCGCTGCGGTGGCCGGGGGCGGGCTTCAGTGGCCCTGCCCCACGGCGGATTCTCCGGGCACGCCCATCATGCACGTGGGCACCTTCAGCCGCGGGAAGGCGAAGTTCTCCGACGCGGAGTACCGTCCCGCCGACGAGCTGCCCTGCGGCGAGTTCCCCCTCGTGCTCATGACCGGGCGCGTGCTGCACCACTACAACGCCTGTGCCATGACTGCGCGGACCGAGGGGCTCAACGCCATGGGCGACACGTCGTTCATCGAGCTGAACGATGCCGATGCGGCGGCCCTCGGCGTGGCCGACGGCGACCGGGTCCGGGTGGAAAGCCGCCGTGGTTCCCTGGTCACCACGGCCCGCGTGTCGCCCAAGACCTCGCCGGGCGAGACGTGGATGCCCTTCCACTTCCAGGACGGCAACGCCAATTGGCTCACCAACGCGGCCTTGGACGACGTGTGCAAGGTGCCCGAGTACAAGGTGTGCGCCGTGGCCGTCAGCCGGGCCGAGGCCTAAGGCACCCGGAGGGCGGCGTCCCGCCGGCCCATCGGCTCGTTGAGCCGGTAAAGCCGACGAATCGCCTCATCAATGGGGGTGAGGCGGTGAAGAACGTGGACAATTTATGGGAATGGGCCCCGACGGCCCCCGGAGAGCGCGTTTCCGGGGGCCGTTTTCTCGTTCGCTGTGGGAAAATGCTGGGCGAGAGACGAGGTGTTAACAAGCGCATCTGAGGAGATCGTCACCTATGGAACTAACGCGGAGAAGTTTCCTTGCCGGAGCCGGGCTGGCCGCTGCGGCCGCCTCGGCGACGTTTGCGCCGACGGCTGCCTGGGCCGATGACGAGACCGCCGCCGAGGCCCCGACCGAGGGCGAGCAGGAGTGGCGACCTATCGTCTGCGAGGGCTGCCCGCTGGGCTGCACCGGGGCCATCGTCTGCGAGGACGGCGCGGCCCTTGCCGTTGTCGGCGACGAGGCCAACCCCTTCACGGGCGGAAAGCTGTGCACCCGGGGCCAGCGGCTCTTGGACCTGCGGGAGGAGCGCGACCCGGCCACCGGCGAGAAGGTGGCCAACCCGCGCCGCCTGGCCACGCCGCGGGTGCGCCGTTCCGGCGCTGCGGAGTGGGAGGACATCTCGTGGGACATGGCCCTGGGCGAGATCGCGGCCCTGGTGAAGAAGACCCGCGACGAGAGCTTCGTGGAATACGAGGGCGAGCTGCCCGTCATGCGCACTGAGGCGCTGGCTAGCTTCGGAGGTGCCAAGCTGCTCGTGGAGGAGCAGTACCTGCTCATGAAGGCCCTGCGCAGCTGGGGCGTCGTGCATCTGGACAGCGAGGCCGCCGGCGGCCGGCGCATCTTCGGGGCCGGCACCGAGGCCACCTTCGGCATCGCCGAGCCCTCTTCGGCCTTGAACGACATGGTGAATTCCCAGGTGATTCTCACGGTGGGCGCCGATCATGTTGCCTCCCAGCCCCTTACGGCCCGCTGGATCGAGCAGGCCCGCGACCGGGGCGCCCGCTGGATCGTGGTGGACCCAGTGCGCAGCCGCACGGCTGAGATGGCCGATACCCACGTGGCCCTGCGCCCCGGCACCGACATCGCCTTCTTCGGCGGCCTCGTGAAGTACATTCTGGATCACAACCTCTGGCAGCCCGAGTACGTGCTGAACTATACGAGCGCCTCCTTCCTGCTGGACGACGGCTTCGCCTTCGACAGCGGCAGCGGCCTGTTCTCCGGGTGGGACCCGTTCTCGGGCACCTACGACAAGGCGCATTGGGGCTGGCAGATCGACGGCACGGAGACGTGGAACATGCGCTACGAGGGCGAGTTCGCCTGGGTGCGCGGCGAGGGCGTGCCCGTGTGGGCCATCCCCTCGACGCCGAAGCCGGTGCGCGACATCACGCTCCAGCATCCCTCCAGCACGTGGATGCGGCTCCAGGAGTTCTATGGGCGCTACGATCTTGACACGGTGAGCACTGTGTGCGGTGTGGACCAGGCCGTGTTGGAAGGGGTGTACGAGATCGTCGCCGCCACGGGGGCGCCCGATCGGGCGGCCAAGATCATCGCCGGGGCCGGGCTCGTGCAGCACGGCACGGGGGCCCAGGCCGCCCGCGCCGCCTGCGTGGCCCAGCTGCTGCTCGGCAACGTGGGGCTGCCCGGGGGCGGTATCGCTTACGCCGGCGGCGCGGCGGGGGAGGCCACGGCCGATGTGGTGGGCCTGCGCCCCGACTGGCTGCCGGGGGGCATGGCGTGGCCCACGACCGACGACGGCACGCTCCAGGCGTGGTTGGAGGGGCGCGTGGCCCCGGCCGGCTCCCGCGCCCAGGATCCGAAGCGCCTCGTGTCCGTCCTGCGGGAGTGGTGGGGCGCGGCGGCCACCGCCGAGAACGACTACGGCTACGACTGGCTGCCCAAGCGGGCCGCCGCCGCGGAAGGCGACTTGTTCGCCGCCTTGGCGGCGGGAACGGTGCGCGGCTGCTTCACCTGGTCGGCCGACCTGCTGGCCGCGGCCCCTGGCGGCTTCGATGGGAGCACCCTGGGCTCGCTGGAATGGCTCGTGGTCGTGGAAAGCGCCCTGGACGATACGGCCTCGTTCTGGAACGCGCCGGATGTGGACGCCGCGACGGTGGGCACGACGGTGTACGTGCTGCCCGCGGCCGTGGGTCCCGAGAAGGGAGGCCTGCGGGCGAGCGGCCGCATGGTGCAGCACGCCGACGCGGCCCTCGAGCCGTTCGGGGAGAGCCGCTCCGAGCTCGCCATCATCGGCGATCTGTGGCGCCGCGTGCGCAACCTCTACGACACGAAGGGGGGCACGGGGGCCGCGCCTCTGCTGAATGCCCAGTGGAACTACCTGGCAGACGAGCGGGTGGATCCGGCCCGGGTGGCCTGGGCCCTCAACGGCTATGTCGTGGAGGACAGCGACTTCGACAGCACCGCCGTGCGCCTCTTGGAGGGGCCTGACGGCCTGCGGGCCGATGGGACGGTGGCCTGCGCCGTACCAGCCCTGGCCGGGTGCTGGAACAGCGTCGCCTCCCTCGAGCGGGCCGCGGAACAGCCCGTGGGCCGGCGGGATGCCACCGACGAGAGCGGGCTGGGGCTCTTTCCCCAGTGGGGCTTCACCTGGCCCGGCAACGTGCGGGTGCGCGGCAATCGGGCCAGTGCCAATCTGGCCGGCCAGCCTTGGAACGCGGCGGCTGACCTGCTCCATTGGGACGGCCAGAGCTGGATTCTCATCGATCAGCCCGACTTCGCCGCTCTGCGCGACGGACGCTGGCTCGCGCCGGATAACCGCGCCTTCCCGGGTCTGTGGGAAGAGACGGGGCTGCTCGCGTCCGACCGCTTGGGCGACGGGCCCCTGCCCGAGCACTACGAGCCGTTGGAATCGTCGCTGAACAACCGCCTGAACGGCTCCTACGCCTCGCCGGTCCTGATGGCTGCGGCCTCTCGGGCAGCCGGGGCGGCATCCGATGCCGGGGAAGGGGCAGAAGCGGACGCGGTCGAGGAGGGCGCCGAGGGCGTTGCGGCCGCCGGGGCGGTGGATGCCGCGGTGCAGGATGCCCTCGCACCGGATTACCGCGCCATCGAGGTAGACCGGACGGCCTACCCCATCGTGGCGGTGGTGAACAACGGCCGGGGTGAGACAGCGGCCCTGCGCGGTCTTTCCGCAGCGGCCCGGGCCTTCGAGCCCGGTTGCTTCGTTGAGGTGTCGCCGGCCCTGGCCCGCATTCGCGATCTGGCCACGGGGGACACCGTGCGGGTGTTCAACGAGCGCGGCTCCCTCGAGGCGCCGGTGCTCGTAACGGGGCGCGTGGCCCCCTTCCCCTGCGAGGACAGCGAGGCCCACGTTATCTGCCTGAACGGCATGGCTCCGCGCACGGCGGCCTCGGCCCCTGCGGAGGTTTCCGCCTGTCATTGGAACCGGCTCGTTCCCGGGGCCGCCGGAGCGGCTGCGGCGCGCGACGGCAAGGGATTCCTCGTGAACATCGAGAAGGCCTAAGGGAGGATCCATGGGAGAGAACGCCATTCTGTTCGACGGAAGCCGCTGCGTGGCCTGCCAGGCCTGCGCCATCGCCTGCAAGGAGCGGCGCTGGCTGCCCCTGGCCGCCGAGGCCGGCAACGAGCCCGTGGCCGACGCCTACGAGCGCCCGGCCGACCTAGACGGATCAACGCCGCTGGCCATCGCCCTGACCGAGCGCGAAGTGCCGGGGCGCGGCCTGGTGTGGGAGACGGCCCGCCGCGGGTGCGTTCGCTGCGCCGAGCCCCTCTGCGGTCAGGTGTGCCCCACCGGCGCCCTTGAGATCGTGGAAGGGACCGGGCTGCTGGGCCCGGTGGCGGATCGCTGCGTGAGTTGCGGCCTGTGTGCCATGGTGTGCCCCGTGGGCGCGCCCCACGGCTCGGGAGAGCATGGCCCGGTGCGTCTGTGCGACGGATGCGCCAACCTGGTGGCCAATGGGGAGTTGCCGGCCTGTGTGGCCGCGTGCCCTGTTGATGCCCTGACTTTCGGTCCGCGCGAGGAGGTGCTGGAGCGGGCCCAGGAGCGCGCCGCCGTGCTGCGGGAGCGCGGGTGGGACCGCGCCAATGTGCTGGGGGCTGTCGAGCAGGGCGGCCATGGGGTCGTGCAAGTGCTCAAGTACGGAACGGAGGGCCATCTGAACGAGGCCTTCGCCACCGCAGGGGAGATTCCCTGGATCGCCGCGGCCCGTATGGCGGGGCCCGTTTCTCTGGCCGTGTTGGCGGCGGGGGCCGCCGGTGCCACGGTGGCCCTGGCTCGCGAGGCGAACCGTCTGCGCCGCGAGCGCTCCGAGGCCGTGCGCACGCCGCTGGCCATGGCCGCCGAGGGAGCCTCCTGGTGGCCGGTGGCCGAGGAAGGGGCCGGCGCTTCCCCGGCGCCCGTGGCCGAGGGCGTTGCTGTCGAGGGGACGGATGGCGCCTCGACGGGAAGCGCCCTGGATGCCGCCCTCCGCAAGCGCGAGGCCCTGCGGGCCCGGGCCACGGCTGCCTCGCCGGCAGCTGCGGCCGCTGCCGCGGCAGCCGCAGCGGGGGAGGAGCCGCATCTTATCCCCGTCGCCTTTGAGAGTTGCCCGGCCGGCACCGAGAGCGGGAGCGCCTGGGGCGTACCGACGGGGGATGATGGTCTTGCTGAAGGCGTCAGTGCATCCGACGGCCTGGGCGAGAGCCCTGTTGCTGACGCGGACGCCGCCGGCGAGCTGCCCCCGATCGACGGCCTCAGCCCCACCGACGAGATACCCGTGGTCGACGAGTGCGGCACCACAGGCGAGATACCGGTGATCGACGAGCTGGGGGACACGGGGGAGATTCCCGTTATCACTCTCGCCGATGATGGGGCGGCCACCGCTGCCGGGTCGTCGACGGTCGAAGGCGTGCCCAGCGACGGAAGTGCTACAGGAGAGATTCCCGTGGTAGACGGCAAGAGCGACACGGGAGAGCTCTACAACGTGGAGGATTTCCGCCGTCTGCTCGCTGCCGACCTCGTTGCCCACCACCTGGCCCGCAAGGCCGCCTCTCCCGCGGAGGATGACGGTGACGAGGACGACGCTCCCCACACGTAGTAGATCAGCGTGTCTGCAGGTGGGCGAGTTTGGCTTGCAGGTGCTGGTAGTGGCGGCGCTCGGCGGTGGTCCAGGGGCCGAATAGTATGTTCCGCAGGGCATCGCTTGCGCTTTGGTCGGTGCCCTCGCGGGGGAACAGACACTCTTGGGCCCGGTTGTAGAGCGAGATACTCTCGAAGGCGCCGCTCTGTTCCAGGACGGCGAGATTGCTGACGATCTGGTCGATGATCTTGTTGTGGTGTGCCGGATCGGTGGCCCGCGGCGTGGTTCCCATGATGCGCATTTCCTCGTAGCGTATCTGGCAGCTTATCAGCGATATGTCCGGCTTGACGGCCATGAGGGCCAGGGATACCCCATAGCCGCGCCCGCGCAGCAGATCGGCTGTCTCGAGGGGCACCTCAGCCGTGCGCAGCGTTCCCTCGATAATGAGGTTGTAACCGATGCGTGAGAGGTGCTCTATGACCGCTTCTGTCATGTGGCCAGCCCAAGGAGCGGTGTAATCGACCGACTTGTCGCCGAAGGCACGCTGGAGCCTCGCAAAGCGCGGATGCGACGATCGGAACTCGTCTCCGTTGATCACGATGACATCGTTGGCCATTTTTTGCCGGAATACCTTGTGCAGCGTTGTTTTCCCGGCACCACTCTGGCCGCCCAAGAGAACGGCCTGCGGTGTCTTGCTCGGCCCCACTTCAACGGGAAAAGTTGCCTTTTGAATTTCTCGTGCGAGGCGCCGTCGAAATTCGGTAGCGGAGTATTCTCCGAGATGCTCGTCGCTCATGCTGCCCTCTTTTGAACGCGATTGCAAAGGGAGCGAATGCAATTCAGCTCTCCATCAATACTGTGAAGGCTGTGCCAGTTGGCCGTTTCCATGGTGGCGATAGTGGGTTTCAGGATCGCAAGTTGCGCAAAGAGGTCCTCGTAGACCATCTTCAGCAATTCATCATTCTCATCTTCGGCTTGCGCCAGTCCATTGATGATGTCGCCGATAATTTCGGCAGCTTTCTCATTCAGTACTTCCTGTTGCAGCGTGAGCTCGTAGATTTCGGTCATATCCATGATCTCTCCCTCCTCATCAAAGGTGATTTCCGCGTAGACGATCTTCTCGACCGACGCGCGTTGCTTGGGGGTGAGCGCGCCACCCTCCCGTTCGAGGCAGCCAGCCATGAACTCGGGGATCATGGCGGCGCGGATGAGATTGGCATTGGCCTTGGTAGGGGTGACCCCGTTCTCGTATCGCGTGATGCTCGCCTCGCCGATGCCGAGGAGACGGGCGAACGCCTGCTGCGAGAGGCCATAGCGCTTGCGAATTTCCTTGATTTGCCGGGACATATCGACTTCGCTCATGATAATCCAATCTATAGATTGATAAGATAAGGCAATTTTAGCACCATTTTGAGGCAAATGAAAGTGTTATTAGCTCAATAGATTATAAAGTAGAAGGCAAAATACCAATCAAAAGATAGAGAAAGAATTCGACATATTGCTTTCTGGTGTGTCTCGCGCCATCTAGGCCGCTTCCGTCTGAAAAGGAGAACGGCTGCATAACGAGAGAGCCCTCTCCGACCGGGGGTCGAAGAGGGCTCCGGGAAACAGTCGGCTTTTCCGACGGTTAGTCGCGGGTCAGCTTGCGGTGCAGGCGGTGGGGCTTGGCGGCCTCCTTGCCCAGGCGCGCCTCGCGGTCGGCCTGGTAGCTTTCGAAGTTGCCCTCGAAGAAATGCCAGCGGCCGGGGTTCTCGTCGTCGCCTTCCCAGGCCAGAATGTGGGTGGCGATGCGGTCGAGGAACATACGGTCGTGGCTGACGACCACCGAGCAGCCAGGGAAGTCGAGCAGCGCCGCCTCCAGGCTGGACAGCGTCTCCACGTCCAGGTCGTTGGTGGGCTCGTCCAGCAGCAGCAGGTTGCCGCCCTCCTTCAGGGTGAGGGCCAGGTTCAGGCGGTTGCGCTCGCCGCCGGACAGCACGCCCGCGGGCTTCTGCTGGTCGGCGCCCTTGAAGCCGAAGGCGGCCACGTAGGCGCGGGAGGGAATCTCGGTCTCGCCGACCATCATGTAGTCGGTGCCGCCCGACACCACTTCCCACAGCTTCGTGTCCGGGTCGATGCCGACGCGATTCTGATCCACATAGGAGATCTTCACGGTCTCGCCGAGCTCCAGCTCGCCGCCATCGAGGGACTCCAGGCCCACGATGGTCTTGAACAGGGTGGTCTTGCCCACGCCGTTGGGGCCGATCACGCCCACGATGCCGTTGCGGGGGAGTTCGAAGGACAAGTCGTCGATGAGCACGCGGCCGTCGAATTCCTTGTGCAGATTCTTCGCCACGAGCACCTTCGAGCCCAGGCGCGGGCCCACGGGAATCTGAATTTCGGCGAAGTCGAGCTTCTTGGCGCGGCCGGCCTCGGCCACCATGGCCTCGTAGTTCGCCAGACGGGCCTTCGACTTGGCCTGGCGCGCCTTGGGGGAGGAGCGCACCCACTCCAGCTCCTTCTCCATGCGCTTGGCCAGCTTCGCCTGGGCCTGGCCCTGGGCGGCGATGCGGGCGGCCTTGGTCTCCAGGTAGGTGGAGTAGTTGCCCTTGTAGGGGAACAGCTGCCCGCGATCCACCTCGCAGATCCACTCGGCCACGTGGTCGAGGAAGTAGCGGTCGTGGGTGACGGCCAGCACGGCGCCCGGGTAGTTCTTGAGGAATTGCTCGAGCCACAGCACCGATTCGGCGTCCAGGTGGTTGGTGGGCTCGTCCAGCAGCAGCAGGTCGGGGGCCTCCAGCAGCAGGCGGCACAGGGCCACGCGACGGCGCTCGCCGCCCGAGAGGATGGTCACGGGCGCGTCGGGGTCGGGGCATTGCAGGGCGTCCATGGCCTGGGAGAGCTGGGAGTCCAGGTCCCATCCGTTGGCGGCGTCAATCTCGTCCTGGAGCTTGCCCATCTCGTCCATGAGCGCGTCGAAGTCGGCATCGGGCGCGGCCATCTCCTCGCCGATCTGGTTGAAGCGGGCCACCTTGGCCAGCACGTCGGCGAAGGCCATCTGGATGTTCTCCAGGACGGTCTTGTCCTCATCCAGCGGCGGTTCCTGCTGCAGGATGCCCACGGTGTAGCCCGGAGAGAGCCGCGCGTCGCCGTTGGACACCTCTTCCAATCCCGCCATCACCTTCAGCAGGGTGGACTTGCCCATGCCGTTGGGGCCCACGACGCCGATCTTCGCGCCAGGGTAGAAGGACAAGGTGACGTCATCGAGGATGACCTTGTCACCCACGGCCTTACGCGCCTTGTACATTTGGTAGATGAATTCCGCCATGAAGTGAAAACCGCCTTTCTGCTGGCTTGGCGAGGGCTTTGCTGGTGCCGCACATCGGGATTGCATCATCTTCCCGCTGGCCACGGCCTGCCGTCCCCACTCTCTTGCATGAGGGGTATTGTCGCAGAACGTCCGCGCCCGCGCCACTGTCCTCACGAAATGCGAGGAAGGGAAAGCGAGCACGTTTGGCGAAAGTTCACAGCGCCGCTATGGCGAGGATCGTCGACTCCGCTTAGAGTGCAATGACCTCCTCATTCACATCGACGACAGCCAGGGTTTTGCCAAGAGGGGCGAGGGCTCTCAGAATTGTGTCTAGTTGTGGGTTGGTGGCCGCCGTTTCCATGCGAGCTATAACAGGCTGGCGAATGCCCGAAGCCTCTTCCACGGCGTTTTGGCTCAAGCCGGCTCCCTGGCGAGCTGCCACAATTTCCCGCAAAAGTGCCGCTTTTTCGACGGCCGCCACGTCGAGGGCGGTGCCGCATTCGTAAATCTCGCTAGAAGACAGATCGATCTCGTCGCTCCACGAAATGCCATATCCGCCTGCATCGACGCGGACATCTCGGAAAAGGTCATCATTGCGCAACGGCGCGAAGGCGGGATGTTCCTCAATGAGTTTCCCCATGTCGTAGAGGCGCGCCTCTTGTCCTGGGAAGAAACCGAGGAGCCGAAAGTCGCTGAGGGGATAGATGGAAATGAGCTTATGGAACATCTTAAATCCTTTCCTAAAGCGGCGGCAATTTCCGAAACTGCTGCGATTCCCATATGTCGAGCAGGTCAGCTTGGTGGAGGCCGATCCACTTGCTTGCCAGTTGGTACTTCTTCGTTGGAAGAAACCCATCGAGAATTTGCAGCGTTTTGATGTCGATGGCGGCCGCAAATTCCCCGTACTCGCAGTGAACATGGGGCGGGTTGTGCTCTGCACCCAGGAAGTAGATTTTCATCACCATTCCCGCGAACGTTGCGATCACTGGCATAATTCCTCCTAAGTATAACTTTCAGATTATAAAATCTCAATAACTCCTTACGGTCTCCTTCAAGACAATTATAGCGCAATACACAAACATTTGTTCCATAAATAAAAAGAGAGCAAGGCCGACTCGAGCTTCTATTGAAGTGCCTTCTGTTGCATTTGCTGCCAAAGCGCAAGACCTCACCTTATTCGTCGGGAACGGGCAACTTCCCGTTAGAACTGGGAGGGCGAATAAGGTGAGGACGCACCTATACTTTTGACTGTTGGGTGAGATTGCTCTCCTCGATCGCGGGCAGTAGGGGCTGCACGGTTGTTTTCGCAGGTAAAGATCATGGGCGCTCCCCTTTGGAAGGATGCAAAAGAGAGAGCGGTGAGATAAGATGCGGTGCCCTCAGTGCGACGCGACCATTCCTGAGCAATCGAAGTTCTGCCCCCAGTGCGGTAGTTGTCACGAAATGCAGCCCTACGAGGTGTCAAGTGCGGACAAATGGGGAAATTCCATAGCTGAGACTGCCCCCACTATGCAGGTCGTGCATGCTCAATTGGGGTACGGGTGTCTTGATTGCCGCCAGTTGACCAAAGAGCAAAGCGACGAAATGGCAGAAGTTTGGGCGACCGGCAACTATGAGATTCTGAATACCAAGTCTGGTCAGCAGGCTTTGGTCGAACACTATCTGGATCTCGTCTTCGGACAACAAAAGGCTTGTCGCAGAAATTGAACGTTTGAACTAGTTGGATTGTCAAAGGCTTGCGCCAAGCACGGTAGGCGAAATAAGTAAAGGGAGAAGACGCATGGGCATTATGGACGATGTGACAGGGGCGTTGAGTCGGGGAACCAATGCAGCTGAACGGGCGGCGCGGTCGACGAAGCTGAAGGCCGATCTGCGTGACGTGAACAAGCGACGCCAAGGGCTTGCCGCCCAGCTGGGCGCAAGTTTATATGAGGTCACGCGCGAGAACGGGGAGTTCCGAAAAGGGCGCGAAGAGCTGTACGAGGGCATCGCGCAATGCGATGGAGAGCGCGACGAGATACAGCGCGCGTTAGACCAGCTGCAGGAAGCGGCTGCTGCCGAGGAGGCCGCCCGCCAGAGTTTTGCCTGCTGCGTGTGCGGTGCGATGCTGCGAGGAGGTGATCTGTTCTGCAGCGGATGTGGAACGCCAGCCGACAAGGCCCGTCAGGCGCAGCCCGCTACGATGTCAGCCACCGCAGGGCTGAAGTGCGCCGCCTGCGGGGCGTCCCTCAAAGCTGATTACGTGTTCTGCATGGAATGCGGTGCGCCGGTGCAGGCGTATTCCGATGCATTGACATCCACCGAGGCCGATGACGGAGCATCTCAAGAAGCAGAGGCCATTGGAGCTCAGCCGTGTTGTCCGACTTGCGAGGCCTCCGTCGAAGACGGCCAGGCATTCTGCATGGAATGTGGAACAGCGCTTGTGAAGCCGGAATCGGCGTAATTTCCAGTCTGGCACCGAAAGGGGATACCATGCCATTTTGCAGCCAATGCGGAAAGGAAATGGAAGCGACCGCATGTTTTTGTCCGTCATGCGGGGCCTCCACGGGATATTCGTCTTCTCGGCCGGGTTCGAGGGTGTCCGGCGTTTCGTCCGCTGCGCCTGTTGGCCATCGCGTCGTTGACGCCGCTTCATCGGCTCTGGCCGCGAGGACGAAGAGCGCAAAGATTGTGGCGGGAGTGCTGAACGCGCTGCTGGTCGTCTGTGCATTCATGCCGTGGGTCAATGTGAACCTCTATATCTGGAGCGACTCCTTCTCCATGCCCGCTTTGCTCGATATGACGAATACTGTTCGCGAATGGGGGTCGTCGCTCGGCGGTATCTCGAGCGATGTTGATGGCGCCTTGGCAGGTTTGACTGCGATCATTGTCGGAATTCTCGCCATCTGGCTCGGTACCGTCGTCGTCTTGATTCGCGATGCCTATCGCTACTTCACCAACGAGGAAGGCTTCAGGTGCGCGGGTGCAGCAGCCATGTGCGCTCTCTCGGTGTTATTCCTCTTGGTGGTCTTTGCCCTCGATCAAATGGTCAGCTCTTCATCGGGCGTTCCCAGCGGTATTGTCTCGGCGACAGGATGGGTGTGGGGCGCTATCGCCCTCTCCGTTGCCGCTCTCATTTATCCGGAAGTAAAGGAAAAGGAATTGGATCCGAGCGCCTAAGGGCTTTCGGTTACGATGTTGGATTGGAAAGGCTATGGCCCCCATGATGAGAAAGTGTCCCCACTGTGGTGTTCCCATGCCGCCCTCTGCTCGCTTCTGTGGCGAATGCGGTTCCGCTCTTCCTGAGGAGACTGTCGGGGTTGACGAGGCATCTGAGGATGCCAAAATGCCCGTGATCTGCGACACTCCAGCAGGGGGGAGTGCGACTGTGCGCGTCGCGACTTCTGGCCTCGATCATACTCGTCGCAAGTTCTCGAAGGGGCGAATTGCTGCCATAGGGGGCATTGCCGGCGCCGTCGTGTTGGCCGCTGGAGTGGCGGTGGCGTTGCTCTCCACTGGCTTCTTCGATCCTCGGGGACTGGTTATTGACGAGACGGCTTTTCCCGACGAATCCATCCGCGCCGCCGTGATGGCCCAGGTGGATCTCGATGGCGACGGGGAGCTTTCCGAGGAGGAACAACAGGCGGTGACGGGCTTCGTAGCGGGGAACGGCCAGGTTGCATTTGCCCTGAACGGCGCGGAAGTCGATCCAGGGGCAATGATCGGTTCTGATGCGGGCGATGCCATCGACGATGGAGCCGTCGAGAGTGACGCAGCGGCGGGGAATGAAGCCGCACCTGAGGAGGATGCGTCCTCTGGGGAAGAAACTGACCCCGGGGAGGGTGCCTCCTCGGAGGCCGACTCCGGTGATGATTCTGGCACGGCGGGTTCGCAGGGTGGAAATCCCATCGATACGGGCAGCCTCGGCGCGTTTCCCAATCTGCGGACCATCGTGGTGCGTGATGCGGGGCTGACCGAACTCGACCTCTCGTCATGCCCTAATGTGGAGTATGTTGACTGCCGCAACAACCCCCTCGTTTCGCTCAACTTAGCCCACAACGCAAACTTGACGACGCTGTTCTGCGATGACAACGTGCCTCTGGAAGGCTTGGAAGAGGCTGGGTTGTATTTCACGGATCTCGTGGTCGGTGCCACTCAGGCCAATCGAGATACAGGAAACATCGAGGGGTCATGGGCAGTTGAGTACGACACGTTCGGCCGCCCGCTGAAAGTGCTGGAGGGGCGTGGTGGAGAGCGTCGCTATGAGTACGACGACCAGGGAAGACTTGTGAGATCCGCTTGGAGCTCGTCGGATTGGGAAACGTATGAGTACGGTGAAAACGGTCTTCTGCAACGTTGTGAGACGTTCTTCACGTTGGATTCCGAAAGCACGAACACCTGGGAGGCGACGTTCGGTTACGGCGAAGACGCTGCCCTTATGCAGACCGAGCTTCGCTACGGTGGGAATATTCAGCAAAGAAGGTCGCTTGCCTATGAGGACGGAAGACCGGTCGCTCTTTTTTCCGAGAACCTTGATGCCAACGGGAGCGAGCGCGGAGCGTTTGAGTTTGATAGCAACGGGCGACTTGCCGCAGCCCGCTTCTATGCAGAGGAAAGCGGGTTTCAGGAGTTGTCCGACGATCTGACCTATGAGTATGACGAGCGTGGCATGCTCGTGTACGGAAACGTGACACGTTTGTGGGATAGCGAGTATGGTGGCACCGATCGTCATGTGGGATACGACGAGCAAGGGCATCTCCTCTACAGCAGGCTAGTTCCAGGGAATCCGCAGGCTTCGTGCGTCGATTTCGACTATTCGTGCAATATCGACGGGTATGTGACGTGGGTGCAGACGTGCAAACCGGACTACGATCGTGATATTCAGCTCGAGGTTTCCTACATCAAGATGGTCGGCTCCCTCGAGGATCGTCCGGCAAGACGCTATGTGCCGCAGTTTTTCGTTGGCTTCGGAAGTGACGATTATCTTATTGCGGGGAATGGCTGTACTCTGGGGCAAGAGTGGGGGCAAGATACCGCTTCCACGCTTGATGTGACCGTGAGGGAAATAGGCCCCGCGCAAGCGGCGTATCAGGCCATGGGCATTATGCCGCGCACTCTTTCCAATCCCAACGAATTGAAACTCGCTGTCTACGATGCCGAACACTGGACCGATGGGCTTTCCCTCAACGGACCCTCTCTCATTTTCGAGGAGCAAACTGAAGATGTGGGATTGGAATCGGAGGAATCGACTGCTTCCTATGATATCGACACGGGAGACTTCAAGCTCAATTTGCCTGAGGACTGGAAGGACAATGTGGATATCATCTACCCCGGGGTAGGTGGTGGCGAGAACTCTTACGTAGAAGTGAAGTTGAAGAATGTGCCTGAAGTCACACTCCTGGCATTTTCTGCCGGGGAATTCGTGGTGGGAGATCCAGGAGAATTTGATATTGTGCTCGCTTATTGGCCGCTCGATGATGGACGTTTCCTTTCGGTAGTTTCACCGGCATGGGGCGCTATTCTCATGGATGCTATAGAGAACGATTATCAAGCCTCAAATGGTCTCAGCACGCAGGGGCACTGGCAGATGTTGCTCCAGCTTTGCCTCGGCGATGGCTCTGCTTATGATGAGATTGCCACTACGCCTTACGATGCTACTTACATTGATTTCCTCATGGAAGCCCAACGGCATCATCTTGAGCGGGAAATTGTCAGCAACATCGTTATTGCTTAAGGAGAAGCCTCATGTCATTTTGCCATCAGTGTGGAAGCCAGTTAGAAGAGAATGCGGCTTTCTGTCCCCACTGCGGGAATGCTCGGGATTGCCTGCAAAATGCTGCTCCCTCTGAGAAGAACGCATCTAATACGCGGTTACATAGGTCGCGAGTTTGGGTCGGTGTTCTCGCCGTCATTATCGTGGCCGTCATAGTCACCATTTACCTCTCCGCCTTCGCCGGCACTCACGTTCGGGGAGATATAGCTGGAACCTATGAGATTTCAACGCCCTATCTGGAATTGCGGTTCGACTTGAAATCCGACGGTACGGTAGGAGTGGATGGCTTGCCTGGTGGGGGTAAGTTTCTCGGAATAGGGGTTAGGGACTGGAACCCCGTTGTTAAGGGTTTGCGATGGGAAAAGATTGAAACCCCTGTCCCTGAGGGAAGCGGGGAGCACTATCGCATTACGTTTGATGGAGATGCACAAGATGCGGTTTCCACCGACGATTGGAAGGCATTGCAGGACGCGGGCATTGATTTCAATCGGTGTCTGAGAGAAACCTCGGTTACCTTTGTGGTTCCGGAAGGTTTTCCTCAAACAGTAGAAGGTGAATGGACCTTCTCCGTTGAGCCGTCTTCGTTCTTTAGCGATGCTGGTCTTCCGGAAAAGGCCGCGGTTGCATTTCGCCTTAAAGCTGATGGCAACGTGGATGCGACTCTCTGGTTCGGTGCCAATGACGACTCTCCCCGGGAGTCAGTTTCCAATATTATCCAGTGGGCGCGGCAAGATGAGGAAGCCGACGGTAAAGCCAAAATTACCGCTCACTTTAGCTCCATGGGAGAAACCTGGACTTCGGATGTGGCGACTATCGTTTTCACTCCGGCATCCTAAAGCCTTTGAACTAAAGCAGGGCTTTCAAGTTAAATGAAGAGAGGACAAAATGTTTTGTGCAAAATGCGGCAAGGAGTTGCCCGAGGAGGTTCGTTTCTGCCCGGTTTGCGGAGTAATAGTCGATAAATCGGTCTCAAGTGCTCGAAAGGTGCTTGTCGCATGTGATGCTGTGGCTGGGCCTTCTGCCGGGGCGACCGAAATGAAGCGGGCTCGCCAGCTTGCCGGGGTCATGGACGTTGCGCTTATCGTCTTGATGTTCCTGCCGTGGGTGAATATCGACTTCGGCCTGTGGGCCGGTTCATTCTCGCTACTTGATTTTGCATCGGCGGGAGATGAAGTTCGCACAATGCTCTCCTATTTAGGGTCGTCTTCGCAAGATGTCACGAGTGCGCAGCAAGGATTGGGCATCTTCAGCGTCGCAATCGTTATTTTATGGCTTGTTGCTGTGGTGCTTTTGGCCCGAAATGCTTATGGGAATTTTGGCGGCAAGAAGCCCTTTGGGATCGGCGGCGCGTGGGGAGCGTGCTCATCAAGTGCCGCGGCACTGGTGATTTGCCTTTTGGTTTATGGGGCTGTAAGCCAGTCGGGCTATGGAATGCTTTCTGGCGTCATGACGGCATCCCCCTGGTTGTGGATAACCCTCGTTCTGTCCATAACGCTCCTTGTCTATGCGGGCTACCAGTGTGCTCGCTTCGAGCTCAAGAGGTAGGAGTGGAAAGGTGCGGAAGGGATTTCCGAAAACCATGTTGAGGACGCTTCTTGCGCTTGCGATGCCGGGCGCAGTCTGTCTCTGTGCGTGCTCTGGTGCTTCGGAGGGTGCTAGAGATCATGGGGAGGCTGTCCGTGATGAGAGAATTCAGGTGGAACGATACGACGATGCCGTGTCGGATGTCATTCAGAGCGGGGAAGAGGCGGCGGAGCTAAACGGAGAGGCTCCACGAGCTGACGGAGCGGAGAAGGGCACTCAAGAGAGGGAGAGGCCGACTTCTGGGGTCGCTTCCAGCGAGGATTCTCTTAAAACGCAGCTTGGAATTGTCGAGGACTTTCGACCATCGCTTTCCCATGGACCGAAAACGGCCGCCCATCAACGGTACATCGTGCTACATGACACCGAGGGCGGCGGAAGCCCTGGTTCGGTAGTAGATTGGTGGGACTCGAACGGCAATCTCGTCGCAGCCCATTTTGTCGTGGGCAAGGACGGCTCCATCGTGCAGTGTGTCCCCCTCGATGAGATCGCACACCATGCCGGTTACGGAGATGCGGGGCATAACGAGCTGTACGGCATCGACGAGGATGGCCGTGATGACATGAAGGGCTCGGTGCCCATCGGATCCTGGGCGCCCGATTATGCGCTGAACGCCTGGTCCGTCGGCATCGAGATGGTGCATAGGGGAGGAGAGGGCGACTATCCGGCCGCACAGCTTGAGGCAGTGGACGGCCTTATCGCCTACATCGACGCCTACTACGGGTTCGAGAGCGACATTGTCGATCACAAAGCGTGGCGCTCGGGCAACTCCGATACGTCTGAAGAATTTGCAGGCTATCTGCAAAACTACCAAAGCCACCGAGTGCACGAATAGGGGTTCTATGTTTTGTATCAAATGCGGGGGCCAGATCCCCGATGATGTCAAGTTCTGCTCCCGATGCGGTGCGCCCACGGTGAAGGCTCCCTCTCCCTCACGGGCGGCTGCTCCTGGCGGTTTCCGTTCCGACCCGTCTACTGCTCCCGCGTCTTCCGCTACGCGTGGCATCTCAGCTTCTTCTAGCCCACAGGTATCGCCGGCCCCTAAACCATCAAAAAGAGTTCCTTCTCGGAATGTGGCAATCGGGTTGATCGCAGCGGTTTTGGTTGCCATGGCAGGCACCCTGGTGTTCTTCGTCGGCCCTCGCGTCGGTGTGATGCCAGAGGGGGCGCAGGACGCATCGACGTCAGCAGAAGAAGCATCAGGCGCTCATGATGCTTTGGCGGACACTGCTCCCGAGGAAGCGTTGGAGCAATTCGACTTCGTTATCTCGCAGATAGATAATTCTTCGTTTCCTGAGGTGACGCTGTACGCCCAGTTGTTGGCTGAGGACGGCTCGCCCGCCGCGGGTCTTACTGGCGAGAATATGCGCATTGTGGAAGTGGGGGCCGACGGCACCGAACGAGCTGCAACGGTGACGCAGCTTGCTGCGTTCGCCAAGGGTGACCCCATGAGCATCAATTTGGTGGTGGACCAGAGCGGCTCCATGGATGCGATGGGGAAGATGGACGGTGCCAAGGACGCGGCTCTGGGATTCGTCGACGAGCTTCTCGCAATAGGAGGAGCCCAAGCGGAAGTTACGGCTTTCGACGATACTGTCAGCAATCGCCAACCTTTCACGGAAAGTAAAGAACTGTTGGCGAGTGCTATCAATGCTCTGGAGCCCGGCGGGGAAACTGCGCTCAACGATGCTCTGTACTGGGCTCTTCAGAGAACAAACTTAAAGAGTGGCGCGCGCATGGTTATCGCCTTCACCGATGGTGCCGAGAATGCGAGCTACTACAGCGCGGAAGACGTGGCCGAGTTGTCGCGCATGACGGGCATTCCCGTGTACATCATCGGCATTGGTGATGATGTGGAGTATGGACTTTTGGACGATCTGGCCCAGCTGTGCCATGGCGGCTACTACGAGGTGAACGAGCGCGACGTGGCTGTCTCCTTGCGTGCGATATACGATGCCATCTACCAGGATCAGCTCTCCATGCTGCGTGTGGTGTTTACCTCCCAGTGCCAAGACGCCACCGATGTCTATCGCAGCGTTCGGGCGACTTATGGAACGGAAGACACGATCCAGGCGGAGACGACTTTCGAATATGTGCCGGTCGATACGGTTGACTCTTTCTCAACCCAGGCTCACACCGACGATTATATCTTGGCCGATAGCGCCTCGAGGGTGTACTCCGAGAGCGAGCTGGAGCAAATGTCTCTGTGGGAGTTGTATTTGGCACGCAACGAGATATTCGCCCGCCATGGCCGTGGCTTCAAGAACCAGGACCTCGTGGAGCATTTCGCCACGCGCACGTGGTACTCCGAGCAGTACACGCCCGAGGAGTTCGATGCGCTACCCAACCAGTTCAACAAGATAGAGCTTGAGAATATCGAGACGATGCACGCCATAGAGATGGCGCATAACTCGCCGTATCTGGTAACGGCGAAATAGAGAAGGAGGAACGTATGTTTTGCAAAACTTGCGGTACCGAACTGCCCGATGGAGCGGCCTTTTGCGCGGCCTGCGGAGAGGATTTAGGGGGAATGAGCGCACAGCCAGCTGGGGTTGCCGCAATGTCTGTCGGCTCTACGGCCGGTGCGACGATGGGGGCACCAGAGAAGAAGGGATCAGCGGCCAAAACCATAGCCATCGTTGCAGCTATCCTCATGGCCATCGCCCTGGTGTTCACTCAGTTCCACGTTTGCGACTACTGCGGTGCACCGTTCTTCGGGAAATCCTACCGCGCCTACGGTTACGACTTCCTCTGCACTGACTGCGGTTCCCGCAATGCCCCCTTCGTCGTCGAGAACGACTTCCTAACGATATAGCGATGTAGCTACTGAGTATTCTTGGAAGGAGAGAGATGATGGCTAAGAAAGTGGCGGCAGTCGTCCCGTGTGTTTTGCTCGCCTTGTCCCTAGGGGCTATGGTTTCTTGTCAGAAGACACAGCCCCAAATGCCTATGACGGGTCCGTCGGGTGTAAGCGAGACCATAAAGGAGTCGTCTTCGTCGGAGATCGAGGAAGGGGCTGGTGAAGACGCTGAATTTTCAACGCCTCAGAAAGAGATGATCGATGCTTCGGCTATAGAAGAGGTGAGTGATTTCTCTGACGGCTGTGCATGGGTGGAAACTGCCGACGACAGAATACTTGTGAACTCCGAGGGGGAGATTCTTCTTCAGCAAGGAGACACCGAATACGGGAGCATTTCTGAGTACAGCAATGGCGCCGCCTTGGCTTACGATAATCACGGGGACTTCGTTGCAATGATTGATAAAGAGGGCAATCCTCTCTGGACCTTGGAAACTGATGGGTGGAACAAGGCATATGAACTTTACGGGTCGGAGGATGTGACGAATGTAACGGTAGGCGGTTTTGATTACGGGAAATGGTCCGGTTATCTCCGCGTGAATTTTATCATTGACACCTTCGATTTCACGGGCGGCCTCACGGGGGCGATCGATGTTGCGGGCAACTGGGTTGTAGAGCCGTTGTCTATCGATGAAGCGAAGAATTGGGATATGGATAGCGATCCAGCTGGAAGCAGGTATTGGCTGCCTCTGAGCGAGAGGGGGATCTTCCTGTATCGAACCGGCGAATTGTTGGGGCGTACTCCCGAAGCAGACACGTTTATGAGCGGTCACACCTACGGGGGGTTCAGCACCACAAAGCTCCAGGATCGGGAGGAGTACTTTGCCTGCGGCAATATGTTGTATACAGGGCATGGCCAATTTGAGAATGTCGAGGGAGAGGTGGTTCTGGATATCAGTTCTATGCCTCTTGCGAAATACTTAACCGATCCGGATGGCATGATATCTTGGGATGCTTTTGCCTACGGAGATTACTGCCTTGTGATGCTGAGCAACGAGCAGGCTGCTACGTATCTTACCGTTATCGATAAAAGCGGAACGCAAATGTTCGATCCCATTCGATCTGGTGAACATAGCGAACTTACTTCAGTTGCATTTTTCTACAAGCCCGATCCCGCGGGAAAGAATCCCGTCGAGGAAGAGGGCTACTACATTGACGTGAACGGGAACACGCTTGGCGATGTTCGCGGGGAGGAAGGAACGCCCTTTTACGAGAATCGCGCATGGCTGAAGGTGGATGGCGACTGGCGGTGCATAGACGAGACGGGTACGATTGTAATTTGAGACAGCTGCTTCTTCTCTGGATTTGATCCGATAGGAGTGTTCTATGAAGTGTGTTCGCTGTGGGGGCGCGATTTCTGACGGTGCGAAATTCTGCCCTCGATGCGGTTGCCAATGCGACAGCAATGCATCTATGGCAAGCTCGTCTCGCAAGCCCCATAAGTCAAGGCTTGTAGCGGGACTGGCCGGAGTATGCGCTGCGGGTCTGGTGGTTATCGCTGTGTTGTTTTTCGAGATGGCGGAGTCAGGGACCGCCACTGTTGCGGAAAACTCCGATGGTGCATATCAAGCGGTTCCCACAGAAGATGTCTTATCGGATGAGGATGGCGAATCCCCTAACGTAGACAGTGGGGCAACCGATGATTCTCCAGTTGCTGCCACCGTAAATGGGGTTGAAATCCGGGAATCCGTCATCACCGACTATGTGACGCAGTTCCGTTTGGACAGCGATCTGATCGAGGACGCAGCTTGGGTGAGTTGGATGCAGTATAACGAATGGGATCCAGAAATAGTAAGGAGCGAGGTTGTCAATTACTACATCGATTTGGAACTGAAGAAACAGCTCTGCGCTGAATATGAGGTCAAAATCACGCCTGAAGAAATCGAGGAGGCACTAGACGAAGTAAAGGCTGAATTTGAATCTGAGGAGGCCTATCTGGAGGCGCTAGACGCTTCCGGAGTGACGGAGGAGGAATATCGAGAAGGCGCGCTACGCGAACAGGTTGAAGACGAAAAATTGAGAGAAGTCTTGCTGGGCTCCGAAAGTGATTCTGAAGCTTGGGAAGAGTATTTTGATGGTTTGCGGAGTGGGGCGGAAATTGTTCGAGCCGATATGCCCAAAGGTCTTCCCTATGACATAGAAATGCCCGATATGTGAAGTGATGCGCGGGGGAGCCCGAACGCCAGGGCTAACGTATTTGGACTTTTTGGAAAGGAATCAATTATGTTCTGCAAGCAATGCGGTACGCAGTTACCCGATGGCTCGCGCTTTTGCGCGGCTTGTGGGGAGGATCTGGGAGGAAGCGCGGGGTCGGTTGGGGCCGCTGCGGTGCTGGGCAACTCGGAGGCGGCGGCGAAAGAAGCCGAAAGAGCGGAAACCAAATCAACTATGAAGGTGGCGATTGTCGGCGTCGTGATTATCGGACTGATAATTCTCGTGCTCACCCAGTTCCACGTCTGTGAGTTCTGCGGCGAGAGCTTTTTCGGGCCCGGCTACAACAACGCGGAATACGATGTGCATATCTGCAACGATTGCGCCGAGAGCTACCATTGGTTGGGCATCTAGGGAGCGCATGGGGCTGCGTGGCGGCGTCCATTGACGGGTGTTTGTCACGAACGGGCCACTTCGTGTTAGAAGCGGGCATCCCCTCTGCCAATGCCTTGCTGGGGGGGGGGTCTCTTTGTGGTAGATTATGACGTATGGGTGTAAGGAGGATGAGAGGGCATCATGTACTCGCTGGTCATCATGGACGATATGGAGGAGGCGGCCCAAGAAGCACAGAGGGCCGTTGAGGCGAGCCCGCTGGGTTCGCTGTTTTCCATTACCCGGGTGGCCAACAGCGCCGAGCTGAAAATCCTTCGGGGGGGGGGCGCTCCCTGCGATGTGCTGATCGCCGACATTCGGTTGGGCGATAACGATCAAGCGAATGGTATTCGGGCGGTGCGCGAGCTGTTCGGGCGCGGATGTGCCACCCAGGTCATCTACCTTACGGGCTATATCGAGTACTGTACCGAGGTGTACGAGACCGATCACGTCTACTTCCTGACCAAGCCCATCTGCCAGGTCGATTTCGATCGGGCCCTCGCGCGGGCGGTGGAGGGCCTTAAGCATACGGCTTCGGAAAACCTGATGGTGAAGCATGGCCATACGGTCATTGCCGTTCCCTGTGGGGAGGTCACCTTCATCGAAAGTCGGTTGAGGAAATTGGAGATTCACACGGTCGATGGCGTGCACGACACCTATGGTACTATCCCCGACATTATGGGTGCCCTGCCCCGGGGCTTTGTGCGCACGCACAAGAGCTTTGTGGTGAATCTGGCCCATGTGGCGCGGCTTGATCCCGATGAATTCGTGCTGCGCTCCGGCGAGGTGGTTCCTGTGAGTAAACGGCGGAAGCGTGAAGTGCGCGAAGCCTTCTTCGGGAATTTGGGGCGGTGATGGCTCCCGTGCCCTTTTTGCAGCGTATTGCCCTCGTGTTGTTTCCCGCAAGCCTTCTGATCGTTGCCGTCGTCGGCATTGGCTGGACGTTTTTCTATCGCCTGTCGCCGTGGCTGACCGTTGTCTTCGTGGTGTTGATGGTGTTATGCGTGCCCCTGAGCCTGCGGCTGCGGGGCGAGGTGCGTCGCACCTGCGAAGTGGAGAGCGTGCGCGAGCGCGTGCGGGCTCTCGAGGAGCAGGAGCGCATTTCGGCAGCCTATCAGGAGAAGCTGCTCGCTGATGAGGAGGGCATTCGGATGGCGCGGCGTCGCGTGGCTGAGGAGGTAGCCGAGGCGCGGGCCATGATTGCCGCCCGTGACGGGGGCGGCGCCTCGCGCCGTCTCTCGCGGGCCTTGGAGTTGATGGGCGATGGTGCCTACCGCCAATGCGATCATCCCTCCGCCGATGCCATGGCCTCTATGAAGGCGCAGGCCTGTCGCGATGCGGGCATCGATCCGCAGTTTGCCCTGGAAATTTCCCGAGACGTTCCCGTTTCTGCGGTTGATTTGTGCGCCGTGCTGGGAAATCTTGTCGACAACGCGCTGGCTGCGGCGGTGCGGGCACGGGAGGGGCGCTCGGGAGCTGAGGGGATTGGGGCGGGATCGGAAAACGACCCCGTGACGACTGCCGCCGCCGATTCTCATTCTGGGGATGAGCCGGCTCCCTACGTGCGCCTGACGGCGGAGCAGCGCGATGGGTATCTCGTGATTACCGCGCAGAATCCGGTGTGTCCTGCCGATGCTACCGCTTTTGGGAAGTCCGCCGGGTTGCGCCGACGGCGCCCCCGCTCGGTGGCATCCCATGGGTGGGGACTTTCCATCGTGTCGTCTGTGGCGGCCCGCTACGGTGGCGCCCTGGTCACTGATGTGCGCGACGGTGTTTTCCGGGCCACGGTGGCCCTGGGGTTGGAGCCGACCGTGGGGGAGTGGGAAGGCGCGCGCTGATGAACGGTATCAACGACGCCCTGTTCGACCCAGGCAACCTCATCGTCAACATGATCGGGGGCATGCTCATTCAGACCGTGTACCTCGCGCTTCTGACGTGGATTATTCCTCCGCGATCGAAGGAAGTGTTCTGGTTCGTTGAGCTTGTCTGCACGGCATTCTTCATGTTCCTGAAACCGGTCATGCCCGCATTGCCGCGGCTCGCGGCCAGTGTGACCGTCGGGGTCTTTTTGCCCATTCCCCTGCTGCGCGGTTCGCTCTTCACCCGTGTTTTCGTGTGCGCCCTGGCCGGTGTCGCCCAGACGGTGGCCGAGCTGGTGTGCATGGTGGGGTGGGTGTCCATCACAGGGTTGGGCGTGGTGGATAACAATGTGCTCGTGAGCTATTTACCGGTTTACCTGATTACGCTGATTGTCGGGCACGGGGGAACGATGTTCCTCCTGGCGGCGGGTATCCGATGGCTAGTTCATCGGTTTTTGCCGACTGAGACCTCTCGTGCAACTGGATCGCGCGGCATTCCCTCCGCCTGGGTGCTCAAGTACCTGTGGTTTCCCGTGCTTCAGTTCACGCTGTTCTTCGTCGTGGTGGAGATCGGCTTCGATGTGCTCCACTGGAAGGAGGGGTCGGTTGGCATCGTTTCGCTGCTCGGCATTTTGTGCCTAGCCGTGGACGTGCTGCTGTTCGTCCAGATCGGCCGCTCGGTGGCCCAGGCCCAGGAGGAGGTGCGGGCCGCCGTGCTGGAGGAGCGGGTGGGCGACTACCTCGGGCGCTCGGAGCGGGTGCAGGCCCTGCTCGGCGAGACGGCCCACCTGCGCCACGACCTGCGCAACCACCGCATGGTGGTGGAGGCCCTCTGCGAGCGGGGCGAGTACGAGCGGGCCGAGGCCTACCTGGACGAGTTCGCCGACCGCCTTACCGGGGAATAGGCGGAAGATAGGCGGAAGCACTGCAGCTACGCTTTCTGGGTTTCGACGAGGTTGCTTGGATTTTGTGGGCCAAGACCTGTTTTTCCGAGGCGCGGATCGCCTAAAAAATCTGGAGGACGTGGTCGGGGCGGTTCCCAAGTGCTTCGCAAAGAGCTATAATAGGACCGTACCAGCAAAGCCCGTTCCTCAGCGGCAAAACTCAGGGTTCACGGGCGGCGCAGGTATAGTCGAAATGAAGGGTCAGTTAGCGCTGGCCCTTTCTCTTTCTCCCTTCGTCATCCGTTCGCGTGGGTTTCAACTCCCGCCAGACCTCCAAAAGAAAGCCTACTATTGTGGCGACCGCCGCAGCGGCAAAAAGAATACTCTCCATGGCAGCACTCCAATCTCTCGAAGCACCGCCCGCGCGGACTCTGCCGGCACGTGGCCGAGATTCTAGCACGGAAATTGGAAAACTCATCGAAAATGGGGAGGTCATCTTCGTTCACAAAGGATTTCGCCATGGCCCAGACTCCTCATCGCGTTCTGTTCGTCTGTCACGGGAACATTTGTCGATCCACCATGGCTGAGTTCGTGCTGAAGGATATGGTGGCCGCCCGCGGGGTGGCCGATGAGTTCCATATTGAGTCGGCGGCGACGAGTACGGAGGAGATCGGCAATCCCGTGCACCCCGGTACCCAGCGGATGCTGCGGGCCCATGGCGTCGGCGGCTTTCAGGCCAAGCGGGCCCGGCAGCTCACGCGGGGCGACTACGACGGCTACGACCTGATCATCGGCATGGACGAGGCGAACATTCGCAACACGAACCGGATGCTCGGGGGCGATCCCGAGGGCAAGATTCACAAGCTGTTGGAGTTCGCCGGCTCTACGCGCGATGTGGCCGACCCCTGGTACACAGGCGATTTCGAGACCACTTACGACGACGTGCTCGCCGGCTGCGAGGGGCTGCTGGCGCATCTGGGACGCTAGGCGGCCTGGCGGGGCAACGTGCCGACGGCAACTCAGGCGGCTGCGGGGGTATGGGTGCATGGGGATCCATGGGATGGCGTTGCCGTATTCCCGTGCGGCCCGCGCGGTGCCTCATTGTAACTTTCGGTTACGTGTTGACGATTTGTCAGGGATATACTGAGTAGGATCGTCATCCTAATCGGGAGGGGCCATGCACGACATCCTGTCTACGATCTTCTCGCCGGCGTGCCTCTTCACGGGGTATGCCATGGCTATGCCCATCCAGATGCTTTACGACGGTCTGCTCGCCTACATCATTCCGCCGAAATCGAAACGGGTCTACTGGGTCACGGTGATCGCAGTGTCCCTCGGGCTCATATTGTTCCGCCCGCTCTATCCGCCCGACATTCGCGCGTTGCTGGGCATCTTCCAGTCGGTGGTGCTTCCGGTCTGTCTTCTGAGCGGCTCGTTGCCGCGGCGCATCATTGTGTGCTCGCTGGCCATGGTGCTCATGGCGGTGGCCGAGCTGGTGGGCGCTGGCATTTGGATTTCCTCCACCGGCCTCGACATGATGAACGAGCAGATGGCCCTCGCCAATGCCCGGCTCTTCATCTTCATGGGCGTGGTGGGCTACGGGCTCGTGATGACGCCCGCCATGATCGGAATGGGGCGCATCGTGCACCGCTTCTTTCCCGATGATGCGGCGCTCCGGAACGGCCGGGCGGTGCAGGCCCTGTCGCTTCTTTGGATGCGCCGGCTCGCGCTCTTCCCTCTGTTGCAGGTGCCGCTCATATTCGTCGTTCTGGGCATCTGCTTCAACATCACGCGGGGCGACCCTTCCTTCGTTATCGCGTCCGTGGCCCTCATGGGACTGTGCGCGGGCGTGGACGCACTGCTCTTCCTGCAGATTCGGCGTTCATCCGAAAGCCAGCGGGCGGCCATCGAGGCCGCGCTTCTGGAAGAGCGGCTGTCGGGTTACCTGAGCGAATCGGCGGCTGTGCAGGCGTTGCTGGACGATACGGCGCGGCTGCGCCACGATGTGCGCAATCATCAGTCCGTGGTGCGGGCCCTCTGCGATCAGGGGGAGTACCGGGAGGCCCAAGAGTATTTGGAAGGGGCCCGCGGGCTGTTGGGTCCCTAGGGCTCGCTCGGGCCAAGGGACTTGAGGGAGTCGGGGCGCGTGCTCTGGGAAGGCGAGCCGGTTGAGGGCGCCGGCGCGGGGGAGGGGCGCGGCGTCTCGCAGGATGAAGGTGCGGAAAATGTTCGAGGAGGGGTTTCATGGACGGCTTTCTGGCGACGATCGCCATGCCGGAGAATCTGTTTCGGGCGCTGTGCTGCGCATGGCCCATTCAGCTGCTGTACTCGTGGCTGATTCAGCGCGCCATGCCCCCGAAATCGAAGGTGCGCTACTGGGCCGCCATCGCCGCTGTCTCCCTGCCCCTGGCATTGCTGAGAATCGTGCTGCCGCCGCTGGTCACGGGGGTCATCGGCATCGCGCTGTCGGTGCTCTTGCCGGTTCTGCTGCTGTCGGGGCCCGTGGTGCGGCGCGTCGTCGTGTGCGCCATCGGCATGGTGCTCATGGCCGCCAGTGAATTGGTGAGTGCCGTGGTCTGGCTGCAGCTGACCGGCTTGGAGGTCATGGACGCATCGCTGGCCCTGGCCCACAGCGAGGCCTTCCTTCTGTGCGCGGCCATCGGGTACGGTTCGGTGATGGTGCCGGGGCTGCTGGCCGTCGCGGCGCTCTGCCGTCGCTTCTTCCCCGATGACACGGCCCCGGCGACGGTCGGCCGCTCGGGCCCCTCGTGGCTCGGCCGTATCGCCCTGCTGCCGATCCTGCAGGTGCCGTTCGTGTTCATCCTGCTCACCGTCTCCTTCAACCTCACGCGCGGGGAGGCGTCCTATGTGGGGGTTGCCCTGGCCCTGCTGGCCTTTGCCTTCGCGGTGGACGCGTTCCTGTTCGTGCAGATAAGCCGCTCGGCGGAAAGCCGTCGCGCCGAGCTGGAGGCGGCGCTTTTGGAAGAGCGGCTGTCGGGCTACCTGGGCGAATCGACGGCCGTGCAGGCGTTGCTGGACGATACGGCGCGGCTGCGCCACGACGTGCGCAACCACCAGTCGGTCGTGGGAACGCTCTGCGAGCGCGGGGAATACGCTGCGGCCCGCGATTACCTCGAGGAGGTGGTCGAGCCGCTGCGCTCTTCGTGAGGCGTTGCCGCTGCACCGCTTGTCGCGATCTGCGCTTTCGCGAGAATCGCCGCAACCGTGTGCTCTTCGCCATGCAACCGTTCCCCATTCCCCGTGTCGTCCCGTTACCGTTTCCGCCCATTCCGAGAAAGGTCTCGCTTATGAACCGTTCGATTCTCCGTCGCGTCGCATTTTTCCTGTATCCGGCCAGTCAGCTTGTCATGGTGGTGGTGTCGGCCATCTGGATTGTGCGGCTGCAGCTTCCCGAGGGATACCTATGGGCGGTGGGGCTGCTCGCGCTGGCCAGCATCCCCGTAGACTTTCAGCTGTTCCGCGAAGTGCGCAAGACCCAGGAAGCCGACATTCTGCGCGAGCGGGTGCGCATGCTGGAGGAGCAGGAGCGCGTGCAGGTGGCCTATCGCGAGCAGATCACCGCCGACATGGAGGACATCATGGCGTTGCGGCGCGAAGTGGCGGCGGAAGTTGAGGAGGCGGTGCGACAGCTGCGGGAGAAGGAGGAGGTTGCGGCCCAGGAGCGGCTCTCCCGGGCGGTGAATCTCATGGGCTCGACGGCCTATCGCCTGTGCGAGCACCGCTCGGCCGATGCCGTGGCCACCATGAAGGCGAAGGCCTGCGAGGACGCCGGCGTGCGGTCTCAGTTTTCCCTGGAGATTCCCTACGATGTGGGCGTGCCGGCGGTGGAACTGTGCGCCGTGATCGCGAATCTGGCGGACAACGGGCTGGCCGCCGCCCTGCGATCGCGGGAAAGCGAGGCGACTGCGGTGGGAGCGGGCGGCGAAGATGCCGCTACAGCGGGCGCGACTGAGGAGCGGATCGAGCCCTTCGTGTCGCTACGCTCCCATGTGCGTCAGGGCCATTTGGTCATAGAGGCTCGCAACAGCATTGCCGAGGCCGACCGCATTGCCTGGGAGGAATCTGAGCGGCAGTCCCATCGCCGTCGGCGCACCTGGAGCGACGCCCACGGATGGGGGCTGTCCATCATCTCCGGTATTGCCCAGCGCCATGGCGGCACGCTGGAATGCGAGATAGAGGGCGATGATGTGTTTTGCGCCACGGTTCTCATGCGTGTGGGCAACGCGACTGCTCCCGCAGCGATGAGAGCCAACGCTGGCGCGGTCACCGCCTCGGCGCCATCGCGCCTTGCGGATGACTTGGAGCCGGTCGGGGACGTGCTGTAATGGAGGCGGTCGCCCTGCTGCTCTCCCCGGAGAACCTCTTCGTCAACGCCTTCTGCGGCCTGTCGGCGCAGTTCGTCTACCTGGCGCTGATGACAAGGGTCTTGCCGCCCCGCTCGGCGCGCACGTTCTGGACCGTGGAGATCGTTTACCAGGCGGTGACGCTGTTCCTCAAGCCCCTTTATCCTGTCCCGTTGCGTATTGTCATCGGCACTGTTGGCTCTCTTGTGATTCCTCTTCTGCTGCTCCGGGGGCGCTTGCTTCGTCGCATCGTGATCTGCGTGCTATGCATGTCCATGCAGACGGCGGCCGAGTTGGTGGCGGCCGTGGTGTGGATGGGCCTTACGGGCCTTCAGATCATGGACAACCATTTGGCATTCATCCATGCTCATCAGTTCATGGCCAGCGTGGTCGCGGAAATGGTGGCGCTCGCGTTTATCATGAACGGGCTTCGCTGGCTCTGTCTCCGCTTCTTTCCCCTTGAGGAAGATTCTGCGGGGGCAAAGCATGGGACGGCGTGGCTTCGGTGGGCTGCTTTGTTCCCCTTGATTCAGATGATGCTCATTTACACCATGGTGTGGATCGCCTTCGATGTGACAGAGGGGGAAGGGGCCTATATGGTCACGCTGGCGGCATTGCTCGGACTTTGCGTGGCGGCCGATGTGCTGCTGTTCGTGCAAATGGACCGCTCGTTCAGGCAGCGTCGCGCAGAGATGGAAGCGGCGCTGCTGGAGGCGCAAGTGGGGTCCTACCTCGGCGAGCTGGCGGCCATGCAGCGGCTCCTGGACGACACGGCACGGCTGCGCCACGACCTGCGCAACCATCAGTCGGTGGTGCGCGCCCTCTGTGACGGCGGCGACTACGCCGAGGCCCACCGCTACCTGGAGGGAGCGCGGGATCTGGTGGGACGGTAGGCCGACGGGTCTCTGGAAAACGAACGCCGCTCCTTCCCCGTGCGAACATGGGGAAGGGGCGGCTTGGGGGTTAAGGTGCGATGCCGTTCGATGGAACGGTGCGCTCAGTGGGCTGGGTTGCGAGCCTTTTCTAGGCGGCCTGCGCCCGAACCTCATCCATGAGCTGCTGCGGCGTTGCGGAAAGCTCCTCGTTGTCGACGAGGTAATCGTATACGGTGCAGTTCACCATGGCCTCTTCGACGGTAGGATTGCCGTTCTCGTCATACCCCATCATGGGCACCAGGGACACCGTGGCCTTCAGGCGGCCCTTGCTATCGTAGGTGAAGAATTCCATTTGCGGATCGGGATTCTCGCTGTAGGTTGTTTTCGAGGAAATCGGCCGCCCTGCTTTATCGTAAGTCCAGGTAGTTTCGCTGCTCATATTGATGCCGTCTTCGCTATAGGTGGAGGAAGTCTGGTTCCCTTCCTCATCGTAAGTAGAAGTGAGCTCGTAGGTCGCGCCGTTACTGACGTCCTTGGTGGATGTCCTGTTTCCGTTGGCATCGTAGGTGATGCTACTTTCACCGATCTTGTTGCCTTCGGCATCGAAGGATTCCGTGCGAATGGGGTGCGCTGAGGGGGTTATTTGGCCCAGGAACCGGGGGTCGGTGGAGAATGTGTCGTAGGCGGTGCGGGCATCCTCGTCGTAATAATAGATGGCGCTTTCGACGGGGGCTCCATCGAGGGTGAAGGTCTCGCCCTTCTTCTCTTTGCCATCCTCTGAGAATGTCCACTGGGTACGAGAGCTTTCCCCTGCCTCCTGCATCAGTTCTCCCAAGGCGGGGTCGGTTCCCATTTCGCCCGTTTCTGCATTGATGTACACAGCGGGCGCATGATCTTCCACGAGGGTCTCGGCGAGAGCACCGTCGGCACCGTAAGTGTAGGTGGTCAGGCGATCCTGCGGGGCCATTTCGGATTCTGCGATGACGCGCTCCGTTAGGATGCGACCCTCATTGTCGTAGGTCCACGCCCGCTCTTCGGTGCCGTTGCCGTAGGTCAGGATGCGGCCGTCGTCGCCATAGGTGGCCTTCGAGACAACGGGCTCATCCATGCCGTCGAAGTACTCGGTCACCGTTGTCACCAGTTGCGTTTTGTCGATGGCGGGGGCTTCCGGCTCCGGCTCCTCGGCCTCTTCTTCAACGGGGGCTTCGGGAGTTGCCGGCTCTTCGGCGGGGGCGGGAGCGGCGGTCTTGTCGGCAGGCTCCGATGCGGAGCAGCCGGCGAGCGCCACGGCTAGGATGAGGGCCAGCGCGATGGTGGGAAGCGCGCGCAGGCGGCTCAGGGCGGCTAGGGTCATGATGTCCTCCTTCTCAATAGGTGCAAGATGCTCAGAGGGCTGCTCTCGGAAAGGGCAGCCCTCATGTAGCTGAATGGGGATGGCGCTGCGGCCGGCGGGGCCGCTGCAGCGACGATGATGGGAATTACCGGCGGTTCAGGCGGCGCCGGGCGAGCGCGATCGCCGCGACCGCCCCAGAGGCGCCAAGGGCGAGAATCGCCGCGAGAGGAGCCAGAGCGTCTCCGGTTTGGGCGAGGGGCGTGCGCGAAGTCGCCGTAGCGGCAGAGCCCTTCGAGCCCGCGTCGGCCGTGGGGCTTGAAGCCCCCTTATCGGAGACATTCGTCATGTTGTCCCCCTGGGAACCGTTAGATCCCGAGCCGTTTCCGCCCTGAGACCCATTGCCGCCAGCGCTCTTCGCCTGGCCCACGATGGCGTAGGGCGAGAAATGGTTCGTGGAAATATAGAGGTAGCCCTCGTGCACCCAGCAGGTGATGGGTTCCATGCCGCCATTCTCGTGAATGCGGTAGGTGCGCAGGGTGCTCGGATCGAGAGAGGCCAGCTCCCCCTCGAGCTTCAGGCGGACGGTGAAGGTGAAAGAGCCATCCAGATCATCGTATTCGTCGAAGGCCGTGCCATCGGGGCGAACCAGGCTGATATCCACGGCAATGGCCTTCTCGCCCTTGGCGGCGTTCACGACTTCGAGCAGGCCTGCGCGCTGATCGGCCGTGAGTGTGTCAAGCGGCTTCAAGTCCGTGGAAAGGGAGAGCTTCTCTTGCTTTACGATATCGTCCGCATTCCCTGATGAGATGATGTTTCCCGAGAATGCGGAATCGGGAGTCGATCCGGCCGTTGTATCGGGGGCCTTCACGGTTACCGTCATGGTGTCGGTTAGGATGCTCTCCTCGGTGACGGGGTTGTAGAAGTACAGGTAGAGCTTTGCTGTTCCAGGCTTGCAGGCTGTCAGCCGAACTCCGCCGCCGTCGCCCGTGATGGGCTCGTCCTTGGGGAAGGGGTAGTGGAGAACGCTATCGTCGGAAGTTGCGATGTAGAAGGAGTGCCCCGCGGCCTCTTGGCCAGTAATGCCGTAGCTGAACAAGTGGGTGTTCCCAAATGATTCGCCTGATTGGAGGACAAGCTCTTTCTCTGTGAATTTCAGCTGGCTATAATCAAGGTCGCTCCACTGCTTGACCGTGACGGTGTTGGTGTAAATTTCTCCCGTTGCGAGGGTCATGGTGACGGTGGCGGTGCCCTGTTTGAGCCCGCGCACGCCCCAGCCGTTTAGGGAAGCCGGACACATAATTGTCGGGTCGCTGACGGAGAAATCGGCTATGAGCTCGCCTGCGTTATTCTCATGATGGGATGCGAAGAGGAGTGCTCTGGCAGAGGGGTTTCCCTCGAAGATATCGTAAATGTCCAGGTATCTATCTTTGTCGAGCACCGTGAAAGGGTTGGCTACGGGTGTGAAGGTTGGTTTTTCGGGGGAGACGACGCCATTGATCGTGATGGGAGCAGTGGCGAGGACGCTTCCGGTTTCTGCCTCCATTAAGGCTATCGTCGCTTCGCTTTCGCCCGGAGTGGAGACGGATAGATTCAGCGCTCCCTCATGTCCATGGCCCTCGTACCCCAGGTAGTCCGTGATACCGGCGATCTGGCATGTGAATTCGTATTCTCCCAAGCGGGAGCCATCAGAGCTGGTAATTCGATAACGAACGTCTCCGGAAGATGCGCTGGGGTGGTATCTATCGGCGTTGGCTGCCGAGCTGCAAACCGGGCATCGGTAGAGGATGACATCGACGGTGGAGGCGTCCAGGGTAAGCTCATAGGTGGGGGCGGTTGCCTCTGCGCTCGGCGCGGCCCCTGCCGTCTCTTCCGTCGACGGGGCAGCGGGGTTTTGCGGGGTTACCGTTGCTTCTTTGTCGGTTGATTCGCCGGTGGCGCGGGCTTCCCTTTCGCTCGCGTTCTTCGCATGGGCGTCGGTCGCGTTGGTGATGGTGCTGCTGCCGTCATCGGCATCAGGGGACGTCGCCTCGTTTTCGGCCGCGTTCGGTTCGGGGACGGACTCTGCGGCATTTCCCTCCTTCACCTCTTCGGTGAACTCGAGGGGGTCGGCGGTGGGGTTGGGGTCGCCGGCCCAGGCGGCTGCGGGCACGATGCCAGCGGCGAGGGCGGCGGCGCAGGCGATACGCAGGGCCCGGCCCCTCAGGGTTGGTCGTCTCATTCGCTCTCCTTCGGTTGTCGGCGCGGTTTCCCCAGGGGCCGCGCGGCGGTCTTCCTCTCTTGCGCGGAGCGGCCGGAAGGGCGCCGCCCCGCGCAATCACATCAAGGTACGGAAGCGCCTGGCAGGATTCAATGACCTTGGAACTTCTGGTATCTCTCCGGTAAAAACTCGCTGCGGGACCACCTTTAGCGGCCTGGTCTCGGCGCTCCATAGCTCACAGGGTTTCCGTCGCTGCTCTTCTCTCGTTTTCGCCACTCGATTTCTTGTGAGCATCTATGAGGGAGGTGCCACTTGGAGCACCCGACTCCAAAGTCGAACATGAGCTGCGCAAGCAGGCTGCCATTATTAGGCAGATACGCAGGCTTCTTTTTGTGAACAAGAAGCGGGAAGTGATTGACATAAAATAGTCAAGCATATACCCTATCAAGCAGCAAAGCACTGGCATGGTGTCCACCTACACCATCGTCGGTGCTTTACTTGTTTAGGGCTTGGGCCCCTCCCGATCGATGGCAAAACCGTCTCTCGTAAGAAAAAGAGCCGGCCCATGGGAGGTTGGGCCGGCTCTGGCGGAAGGATGTCTGCCGAAGGGCTACTGTTCCGCGGTCATGCGGCGGCGGGTGAGGTAGAGGGCGGCGCCGGCCGCAGCGGCGCTCAGGGCCACGGCGGGGATGATCCCGATGGCATCGTCGCCGGCCTGGGGCAGCACGCTGGTGGCCCGGGCGGTCACGGTCTGCTTCGCAGAGCCGCTGGCGTCCTTGTTGCCGACCTGCTGGGTCGGCGCGGTGGTGGCACCCGTGCCGGCCTTGAGATCACCGGTCACCACATACTGGGAGAAGTGATCGGCGACGATGTACAGGTAGCCCCCTTCAACCCAACTGGTGATGTTCTCGGGACGACCCTCGTCGCTCAGATAGAACACCTGGATGGTGGCCGGATCCAGCTCGGCAAGCGTACCTTCCAGCTTCAGGCGCACGGCGTAGGGGAAGACGTAGCCCTCTTCGCCGCCGTGGATGAGGTTGCCCTCTTGATCGATCAGGCTCAGGTCGATGGGAATGGCGCGATCGGCCTCCGTGACGTCCTTCACCAGGATGAGCCCCCGCTGCTGCGCCGCTGTCAGCTCGCTATCCTTCTTGACCTTCACGTCGAGGCGCACGCCCTCGTCCTGCACCAGGACGTCGAGATCTCCGTTGGAGGAAATGATGTTGCCCGCAATATCGGAGGAGGGCGTCGTGCCGGCGATGGCCGAGGGGGAGGTGACGGTCACCTTCATGGTGTCGGTGAACGTCCATTCCTCCTTCTCCGGATTGTAGAAGTACAGGCTCAGGGTGGCGATGCCGGGGCGCAGAGCCGCGACCGTCGTTCGATCGTTGGCCTGGACACTCAGGATATTCTCGTCGGAGGAGGTTATGCCGGCAGACCAGTTCACGGAAGCCAGGGCAGATTCAGATACGAGCTCCTGCAGAAACTCGCCGATCCAGTTGCTCGTGCCGACGGTCAGGGTGAGGGTCTTCTTCGAGAATTTGAGGTTCTGGTACGGGGCCTCGTCGTAGGATTTCACCGTGACCGTGCAGCTGACCGGGGCCTTGTCCTTCAGGGTGAAGGTCACGGTCGCGGTTCCGGGCTTGAGTGCCTCGGCGTAATACAAGGCAAAGGGGTCGGAGGGGTTGTTCTCCTGGGTAATGGCGAGAACGGCGGGGTTGCTCGAGGTGACGCTGACCACGTAGTCCGCGAAGGGTTCGTCATTGAAGAAGTCCCAGCCGGCATCGTTGAGATCGAAGAGGCTGTCTCCCACCACTCCTCGGCCTTCGCCCGTCCAGAAGGTGTAGGTTCCAGCGCTGATCACTTCCACGTCGTCGTAGGTGATCCCATCGGTCTCGTCCTCGGTATCGATGGCTTCGTCGGAATCCTCCCCGCCCTCATCGGCATCGTTCTCGGTGTCGGGGGTGGTGTTCTTATCGGCGATGTTGGCGGGGTCCATGGGGTCGGCCTGGTCGTCTGCGCCATCCTCGGCGCCATCGCCATCGGGCCCCTCGGTGCCGGCGCCGTCGGCCTTTCCAGTACCCTCGTTCGGGGTCTCGTCTCCATCGGCTCCGTCGGGATCCGTCGGAGCGCCGTTGCCCGCATCGTCGCCTTCGGCTATGACGGGGTTGCCCTCAGCCGTCGCGTCGTCGGTCGGGGTCGCGTCGACGCTGCCGGTCGCCGTGATCTCTTCGACCTTGTCGTTCGTCGCGGTTTGCAGGGCCGCCACCTCGCTCGGGCCGTCGCCCTCCTCGGCCGTGGCCCAAGCGGCCACGGGCACGAGACCCACGACCAAGGCCACGGCGCAGCCGGCGCACATGAGTTTTCCTCGCAACATGGAACCTTCCTTTCTCCATTTGATCGTTGACGCACCGCCAGGGTGCGATGCGCCGGCCTCCGGTTCTCTCTCGCGCGGCCGGGAGGCGGTCCGCGCATACGGCCTTAAGGTACGGCTGCGGCGCGGTCGGCTCAACCGCCTTGAAACTTTTGGCGTCGCTGTCGCCATAACTTGCAGCGGCGACGAGGCGAAAGGCGCGAAACGGGCTCGGGGGGGGGGGCGTTCCCAGCCCGTTTGCGGAGGGGTCCCTGCATTTTGTTACCCCGATGCGACTGATTGTGACATGGGCCCGAGCGCCCCGCGCGCTTTTGCGATAATGTGGAACATGGCGTCGTCGCGCTGGATGCACGCGGTCGCCGTTGAATTGGAACGAAGCTATGAGTGAGGAAGATCGACCTGTGTACACCTTGGCCGTTGTGGACGACGATCCGCGTCAGTGCGATATTTTACTGGACCTCATCGCGCAATGCCCGGTAGCCGACGGCTTCGAGGTGCAGAGTTTCACCAGCATCGAGGACCTCATCGCCTACCAGGCCACGCATGGGCCGGTGGATATCTGCCTCATGGACGTGCGCGTCGGCGAGGCGCCCGGCCGTTTCGCCGATGGCATTCAGGCGGTGGCTTCTCTCTTTCCCGAGGGTTGCGCCACCCAGGTGATCTACGTTACGGGCTATCCGGAGTACTGCACGCCGGTCTACGAGACCTCCCACGTGTATTTCCTTCTGAAGCCGGTGAAATCCGAGCAGCTCCATGCGGCGCTCGGGAAGGCCCTGGAACGGCTGGCCTCGCGCACGAGCAGCTATCTGCCCGTCACCTCGGGCGGCGTGGTGCGCCGGCTGCCGGTGGGGAAGATCATCTACCTGGAGAGCAACCGTCGGAAGGTGTCGGTGCACATGGTAGACGGCACGGTGGAGACCTACGCCAAGCTCTCGGAATTCGAGGAGCGCCTGCCCGGCTGCTTCGTGCGCAGCCACATGAGCTTTCTCGTGAATATGAACTACATCGATTGGGTGGACGGCAAGACCATCGCCCTCTCCACGGGCGAGCGCCTGCCAGTCAGCCGTCAGCGGAGCACGGCCACGCGTGAGGCCTTCCATCGGCATCTGCGGGGGCTGGCTTAGGGCCTGCGGCCCGGGCGGTGCTCGGCGGCTATTTCCCCAGGAGATGACGGATGGCAGCCACGGGGTGGTGGAGCATCATCCGGGGGCCGGCGTAGCGCATGACGGCGCGGATGCGCTCGCGCTCGGCGGGGGCGTAGCAGTGGTTGCCGCATGCCTCGCAGCTGGTCTTGTGGGCCATGGAACGGCACCGTTCGGTGCGGCGCACGCAGTACTCGTCGATGGTTTTGCAATCGGGGCAGATGGGCTCGCCGCTGTGGCTCGTCTCGGTGCGGTTCGCGCGATCGTGGTTTCCGGCGCAGTAGACCGCCACCATCTGGGAGATGGTGCGCTGCTCGCGCTCGCGACGGCGGGCGACGGCTGGGGTGTCGGGGGTGCGTGTCATGGGCGCTACCTTAGCAGATGACGCGGGCCGCGATCGCGGCGAGGCGCCGTTTGCGGAAAGTTCACAGGAGGCGCCGCAGCACAACGTAGCAGTTGAGGTCGCCGCTCTTGCCGTCGGCCGAGAAGCGGGCGATCTCGCGGCAGGGCAGCGAGAGATTGGCGATCAGGCCGTCGATTTCCTCGTCGGTCGCGTGGTGGCAGAAACGGTAGACGTCCTCGGCATGCTGCCAGCCGAGCAGGTAGTCGCCCGGGGCGAAGGCGGGCAGGCCGAGGGCCGCTCTTCCATGGTCGGTGGCGGCTGCGGCCTTGGCGGCGATGCGCTCGTCGCGCAGGAACTGCCAGAACGACACCAGGACGAAGCCACCGGGGCGCACGGCTCCCGCGAGGCCGTCCAACAGGGCGCGGCGCTGGGCCGGCGCGGCCAGGTGGTGCATGAACCCGAAGGCCACGGCCATGGCGCAGGAATTCTGGGGAAGGTGGCGCTCCAGATCGCCGTCGATGAGGGCGGTTGCAATGTCGAGGGAGCGGAAGTCGATCTCGGCGGTTGCAGGGGCCGGGGAAGCTGTTGAGACGAGGGGGTCGCAGTTGTCCAGGGCGATGACGGACAGCGGGCCTGTTGAGCGCTCGGCGAGGAACCGCTCGAAGCGCAGGTTGCCGCACCCCACATCGAGCAGGCGCAAGGGCCCCGCGAGCAGGGCGGGGTCGGCCTCGGCCACGGCGGCCAGCGCCCGGTCCCAACCGTCCCAGGGAGCCTGGCGCGTAGCCGAGAACGAGGCGGCCTTACGGGCATAGAAGTCGGTCGTGAGGGCGCTCAGGCGCCGGAGGGTATCGCTGTCGTAGCTCATGGGAGATCGCGCCTTTGGTAGAGGCCGGCGTCGGTGAAGCCGAGGCGGCGGTAGTAGGCGCGGGTGCCCACGGCGCTGATGACGTTCACGGCCGTGAAGCCCGCAGCCGCTGCCTGGCGGCAGGCCTCTTCCACGAGGGTCCGCCCGAGGCCCAGATGCTGGGTCCCCTCGCCGGTGCGGTGCAGGGCGGCCACCTTCCCGTACACGTGCACCTCGCGAATCATGGCCTCGCCCCGGACGGGGAAGCTGCCCGCCTGCCCGGGGCGGTTCGTGGTCGCTGGTAGTGGGGCCTCGTCCGGGGCGGGGAAGCTGTTCGGGCGATCGCGGTCATCCGCGGCCACGGCGCCCACGGACTCGCCCGGGGCGGGGAAGGCAGCTGATCGCCCATGGCCGTCGGCGGCTATCAGCCCCAAGGCCTCTTCCCGGGGCAGCGATAGGCGCAGGAAGCCGGCGATCTTGCCCGTGGGGGTGGTCCACTGGAGGAAGCGCTCCTCGCTCACGGTGGTGGCGTAGGTAATGGTCTCCAGGGAAAGCGTCTCGGTATCGGCCCCCTCCACGGAGATCTCCCGGCTGCGAATCTCCCGCGCCGGCTCGCCCGCCTCCGCCACGGCCGCTTCCACCACCTGGCGCAGGTTCGTCTTCTTGTTGCCCACGAGGATGTCGGTGGCCGATATGTCGCGGATCATGCGGGAGATGCGCGTGAAGGGGGGCGTGGCCAGCACGTCGGCCGCGAGCACCCCCACGAGTTCCTCTTCCGTATAGGGGTGCCAGGCACCGTCGCGGAAGCGGTCGGTGAGCGCGGCGCTGGCCACGAGGCAGCAGGGGTACAGCTTCACCTCGTCGGGAAGGAAGGCCGGGTCGGTGACGAGACGGCGGTAGTCGGCGACGTCGGCCGCGGGCGTGGCGCCGAGCAGGTTCACCATGAAGTGCACGTGGCTCTTGAAGCCGAACAGGCGCAGCAGGGCCATGGCGCAAGCGATACGCTTGGCGGTGAGGGCGCGGCCGTTGACCGCGAGCACCTCGTCGCTCAGGCTCTGGATGCCGATCTGCACCTTGGTGCAGCCCAGGGCCCGCAGGGTGCGGCAGCTGGCGGCCGTGACCAGGTCGGGCCGCGTCTCCACCACGAGCCCCACGACGCGCTTGGCCGCCTCCTCGTTGGCGCGGTGCAGGGTCGCGAGATCCTCCCAGGAGAGGTCCTGCGGCTCCGGCGCGGGGGCGTTCCCCGCGGTGGGCCCGTCGTCCCCGCACGGGCGCGGGGCTGCGGCTGGCGGAGGGGGCATGGCCCCGCCCCTGCGGGCGTCGACAGAGCCGCAGGCCGGGTCGGTGCCCCACAGCAGCTTCCAGGCCTCGTTGTAGGTGAGCTCGCCGTTGTCGATGCGCGCCTGTAGCGGGGCGGTCAGGGCCGCCAGCTCGTCGCGCTCGCGTGGGCGGCCCTGGGCCTCGTAGCGGGCCCGGCGCGCCGCGGCCTCGGCTGCCCGTTCGTTATCGGGCAGGTTCAGGGCGCGGAACAGCTCGCCGATGAACCAGCGCTGGTAGGCCTCGGGGTAGTCGCTCCAGGTGCCCCCGAGCACGATGAGCTCCACCTTGTCGGTGACGTGCCCCATGGCCGTGAGCGCCCGCAGCCGCGCCTCTACCTGGAGGAAGGGGTCGAACCAGCAGCGCTCGGCCCGCTGGCAGGCGGGCTCGTCGGCCAGGTAGCTCTTGGGCATGCGGATGTCGCTGGGGCAGAAGACGCACGCCCCCGAGCAGGGCCAGGGCTTCGTGAGCACGGTAATCGTTGCCACGCCCGAGGCGGTGCGCCGCGGCTTGGCCTGGAGCAGCCGCACCAAGGCCGCATCCTCCGCGGCGCTCACGTTCCACATCGCCCAGCGCTCCGGCTCCTCGGCCTTCACGCGCAGGTAGAACGGCAGCAGGCGCCGCTTCGCCACCTGGCGCGTGCTGTCGTGGGCCGCGCGGTTGTGCCGGCGCACGAGCTTGTCCAACCAGGCGCCGTCAACGTCCTCGCCCGCCTTCAGCGCAGCGATTATTTCCAGCAGGGCCTCTTCCACCTACAGGGCGGCCTTGATGGCGGCCAGCAGCTCGTCGTAGGTTTCCAGGGCCGGCAGCTCGGGGTGCTCCGTCTTGATGGCATCGGTGGAGCGGAACAGGAAGCCGGCCTTGGAATGCAAGATCATGCCCAGGTCGTTGTGGGAGTCGCCGGCGGCGATGGTCTCGATGCCGCAGGAGTGGAGCGCCCGCACCGTGGTGAGCTTGCTCTCGGGGCAGCGCATGGCGAAGTCGGTGATGGTGCCGTCCTCGGCCACGATCAGCTCGTTGCAGAACAGGGTGGGCCATCCCAGCTTCTCCATGAGGGGCCGGGCGAACTGCTCGAAGGTGTCGGAGATGATGATGACCTGGGTGAGGGAGCGCAGCTCGTCGAGGAAGGCCCGGGCGCCCTCCATGGGCTCGATCTTCGCGATGGTGGCCTGCACGTCGGCCAGACCCAGGCCGTGCTCGGCCAGGATGCCGAGGCGCCAGGCCATGAGCTTGTCGTAATCCGGCTCGTCGCGGGTGGTGCGGCGCAGCTCGGGGATGCCCGCCTCCTCGGCGAAGGCGATCCAAATCTCCGGCACCAGCACGCCTTCCAGGTCCAGGCATACAACGTTCATGGCGCAGCTCCTAACGGTTGAGGGGAACGGACTCTAGGGGAAGGGTATCCGATAAGCGCTCCGGTCACCGTTGGGAGCGGGGAATTCTCCGCAGAAGGTTGCGGGCGCGACGGCTCGGCAACGGATCGGGCCACCGGGCCGAGCCGCGGGGCACCAGGCCGACTTCCCCTGTTACACTTAACAAGTTTGCTTGACGGCCCTGAAGAGACGACGGGAGAGACCCATGCACGAGCCGACCCCCATATTCGCCGCCGATTTGGCCGTGCCCGCGGTTATCCGCGAGGCCCCGGGCATCTTCCTCCAGGGGCGCCGCATCCGCTCGCTCGTCTTCTCCACCGATCTGGCCGTCATCTGCCACTGCAACGCCGATGCGGTGCTGGCCGTGTACCCCTTCACCTGCCAGCCGGCCATCACCCAGGCCCTCGTGGCCGCCTCCCAGCGCCCGGTGCTCAACGGCGTGGGCGGCTCCATCACCCATGGCGAGCGCTGCGTGGAGGTGGCGCTGCACTCCGAGATGCAGGGCGTGGCCGCCGTGGTGGTGAACACCTCCATTCCCGTGGAAACCGTGAGCGCCCTCACCGAGCGGCTGAACGTGCCGGTGGTGGTGACCGTCTGCGCCGACGACGCCGTGGCCGCCCGCCAGATCGCGGCGGGGGCGAACATGGTGAACGTGGCCGCCGGCGCCGCCACGACCGATGTGGTGAGGGCCCTGCGCGGCCGCTACCCCGAGCTGCCCATCATCGCCACGGGCGGTCCCACCGAGGCCTCGGTGACGGCCACCATCGCCGCCGGCGCCGACGCCATCAGCTGGACGCCGCCGGATATCCGCGCGCTCGAGCGGGCTGTCATGGAGAAGGCCCGTCGCCTCGTGGCCGAGCAGGGCGCCTCCTAGTCCTTCAGCATGCGCTTCACGAGGTAGCCCTCGCGGATGCCGTACTTGCACACGGCCACCTCGCCGGCCCCGAGGGCCTCCATGAGGGTGCGCAGGATGACCATGCCCGGCACGAGGGTGTGCACGCGGTCGGGGCAGGCCTTCACGGCCCCGTGGGCGAAGGCGGCGCGATCGCTTTCCATCAGGTCGAACAGGGCTTCCAGCGCGGCCCGCTTAATGAGCGGTGGTTTCGCGGGTAACCCTAAGGCCTGGGCCTGCATCTTCACGACGGCCCGCACCGAGCCGCCGATGCCGTAGAAGCGCTCGCCGCGCAGCTGCTGGCGGCTCTGCTCGCTCAGGCGATCCAGATGGGAGAGCAACCCCTCGGCGATGGCCCGGCATTCCGCGGCCTCGGGCAGGATAACGGCCACGAACTGCGCATAGGAGGACACGCTGCCCTGGGGCAGGCTCGTACTGGCCCCGTGGTGGGGGCGCCGCCCGTGCTCGTTCAAGGCCGTCAGCTCGGTGGAGCCGCCGCCGATGTCCACGAGGGTGCCCCGGCCCAGATCCTGGCCGATGCGGGCCCCGGCCAGGCCGAGGTCGGCCTCCTCTTCCCCCGACAGGAGGAAGATGGGGTGCTCGATGGCCTCCTCAATGGCGGCCACGGCGAAGGCGGAGTTCGCGCAGTTGCGCAGCACGGCGGTGGCGAAGATGTCCACCCGGTCGCAGGAGAGGTTGCGGGCGATCTTCAGGTGGTCGCTGAGAATGGCCGCGGCCCGCTCGATGCCGGCGGCGCTGAACTGCCCGTCGACGACGTAGGCCGACAGCCCTGCCATCTTCTTCTCGTCGGCGAGGATGCGGAAGGGCTTGGGGGCGGCCGCGTCCTTGCGGGCCTCGTAGATGACCAGTCGCACGGAATTCGATCCGAGGTCGATGACGCCAAGTCGGGCCATGGGGCTCCTTTCGCGAGGGGGTGCGTTCGCCCCCATTGTACCGTGGGAGGGCGCAAACAAGGGCCGTCCGCGCTGTGGGGGTGAGTCGGACGGCCCTTGGGGGAAGGGGAGGTCGCGTCAGTTGGCGATGACCACCCGGTAGTGCGCGTTGTCGCCGCAGCAGGTTTGCAGGATGATGGACTCCCCGTAGTCGGTCACGTGGGACTGGATGTCCTCCCAGTAGGTGTCGTCGGGCACGATGAACTCGTCCACGACATAGTAGGTGCGGGCGTTGCCGTCGCTGTCGCAGACGGTCACGGGGTCGCCGTTCTTCAGGGTCATGACGCAGGTGAAGGAGCCGGGGTTATGACCGATGAAGTAGCCCCAGCTGCCGTCGGTGGTGCTGTCGGAGCCCATCCACAGCCCGGCGCCCGAGGAGGGGGCCGAGGCGGTCTCGTAGGAGGGAATGTAGCCCATGACGTCGCCGTTCACATTGATGGTAGCGGCCGCCATGGCATCGGGCTCGGCCACGTCCTCCGGCGAGATGGTCTCGAGGGGATGCTCGACGTCCACGGGTTCCACATCGACGGCCTCCTCCTCGGTCACTTCCGGGGCGGTCTCGGCCGCTGCGGCGTCCTCGGCGGCCGAATCGTCGGCGGTGGCCGTTTCATCGGTGCGGTTGTGGTCGCGGGCCAGCTGGGCCCGTTCGGCCACGGCCTGGAGGGCCAGCTGGTCGTGGATGGCTTCGAATTCCGTAGCAATGGCCACGGCCTCTTCCTGGTCTTCGTAGATGATGATGGAGGCTACCTGCTTGGTGATGGAGGTGTCCTGGGCCTTCTCGGGCATGGGGCGCGTCGCGGGATCGACGGGCTCCAGGGCGAAGGCGAGGCCGCCGGCCAGGCACAGGGCCGCCACGGATGTGAGCGATGCCGCCAGAACCTTCGGTGCCTTCATAACCTGCTTCCTTTCACGAGGGGCCCCGACTGAGCGACGGCTCCGCGGGGTCGGTCGGGCGGGAGTACGGAGGCGCTGCGGCGAGGGGAGCGCCGGGGCCGTCTGTCGGGGACTATCATAGGGTGGGAAGGTAAGAAATAGGCTCTGATCGGGCATTTGTTGGAAGCCTGTTCGGCTCGGTTCATATTCGCGGCACATTGCCATCGTTCCGTGGCGGCTCCGTTGTCCGACCGTTGCCGTTGTTGACACGGTGCAAACAGAAGCGGCCCGGATTGCGGAGGAATGAAGGAGGAGGGCCTGAGGTGCCCACGGCGGCCGAGAGCGGCCATCCGGCCGTAGAAAATTAGCGAAGAGCGGGCGTTTTCCCGCAGATCGCCGGCGAGTTCCCCTATACTGTATCGGCTTGAGAATTCCAACGGAAGCAACCGCGCCCGCCGCGAGGCGGTCGGCGCAGCCACAAACGAGCTTGAAACGCACGACAGACGAACAAGAGGTTGATCTCCATGGGAACCTACGAAGACGATCGCGCCGCTCAGTCGGGCACCCCTGATTATCCCCCCGCGGATCCCGCTCCGCGCCCCGCCACGGGCTCCCGCGGCAAGATAACCACCCGTCCCTCCCGCGAGAGCATTCTGCAATCCTACGCCTCCCAAGACGAGATGCGCGCCCGCAACGCGCGGCTGCGCTCCCAGCAGGCGGCCCAGTCCACGGCGGCCAGCGCCGCTCAGCGCAACGCCGACCGCCTGGCGCGCCAGGAGGCCCTGGCAGCCCAGCAGCGCGAGCAGGAGGCCTATCGTGCCCAGCGCGAGGCCGAGCCCGCCGCCCGACGCCAGGGGGCCGCTGCCCCCGCGCCGGCAACCTCGCGGCGCACGCGGGTGGTGCCCCCGCTCTCGTCTCAGGAGAGCTACGACATGACCCGCTCTTCCATGGAGAGCTACGAGCGGGCCCGC
>CANSQM010000015.1 GCA_947649205.1 uncultured Enterorhabdus sp. | reverse complement strand
CACGAGGCGGTCGTCGCAGCCGCAGCCGCCCTCGGCGGGCGGAACGGCCCGGGGGGCCGAAGCCGAAGTGGGGCGGTCGTCGGGCACGGGACGCCTAGCGGCTCTCGTCGGCGGCCGGCAGGTCGCGCTCGGACCAGGCCGTGAGGAGCTCCTTCTCCCGGGCCTCCATCACCTCGGCCTCCTCGTCGACGATGTGATCGTAACCGCACAGGTGCAGGAGGCCGTGGACGAGCAGCAGGCTGATTTCCTGCTCGAAGGAGTTGCCGTACTCCTCCGCCTGGGTGGCGGCCACATCCGGGGCGATGATGATGTCGCCGAGCTCGTATACCGGGCACCCCGCCCCGTCGGCGGCGGTCATGTCGTCGGCGATGTTGTCGCACTCGAAGGACAGCACGTCGGTGGGCCCCTCGATGCCGCGGAAGCGCTCGTTCAGCTCGGCGATGGTGGCGTTGTCCACGAAGCTGATGGACACTTCCGAGTTTGCGGGCTTCCCCTCGTCCTTCAGGACGAACTGCGCCAGCGACGCCAGGGGCAGCTCGGCGAGGCGGTCCTCGCCGTGATTGAAGGTGATCAGGATGTCCATGGGAATCAGGCCTTTCCCGCCGCGCGCTCGTAGGCGGCCACGATGGTGGCGACGAGGGAGTGGCGCACGACGTCCTTTCCGGTGAGATCGCAGAACGCGATGTCGTCGATGCCCTCCAGGATGGAGCGCACCTGCACGAGGCCGCTTGTGCCCCGCGGGAGATCGATTTGGGAGATATCGCCGGTGACGACGATCTTCGAGCCGAAGCCAAGGCGGGTCAGCGCCATCTTCATCTGCTCGGGGGTGGTGTTCTGGGCCTCGTCCAGAATGATGAAGGCGTCGTTCAAGGTGCGCCCGCGCATGAAGGCCAAAGGCGCGATCTCGATGACGCCGGTCTCGATAAGCGCGCTCGCCTTCTCCATGTCGAACATGGAGTACAGGGCGTCGTAGAGGGGGCGGATATAGGGGTCCACCTTCTCGAAGAGGGTGCCGGGCAGAAAGCCCAGGTTCTCGCCGGCCTCCACGATGGGGCGGGACAGCACGATGCGGCCCACCTCCTTGCGCTTCAGGGCCGCCACCGCCATGGCCATGGCCAGGTAGGTCTTGCCCGTGCCGGCGGGCCCGATGGCGAAGGTGACGGTATGGTCGCGGATGGCGTCCACGTAGTGCTTCTGGCCGGCGGTCTTCGGGCGGATGGCCCGGCCGCGGTAGGACAGCAGCACGTCGTCGCGCAGGGCCGACGGGGCGAACTCGGCGTGACGCAGAAGCTCGATGGCGTGGCGCACCGAATCGGCGTCGGGGGCCTCTCCCCCTTCGGCCTGGCGGAACAGGTCGGTGAGCAGGGCCGTGAGCTGCTGCACCTCGATGGGATCGCCCGCGAGGGACACCTCGTTGCCCCGCACCGTGATGCGGGCGTCGAAGGCCTCCTCCATCTGGTGGAGTATCTCGTCGCCCGGGCCGACGACCCAGGCCATGTCCACCGCGTCCGGTGCCGTGAGCGTTGTCTGCATGGAATCAGTCATGCCCGTCATTGTACCTCATCTTGTGCGCTTGCAATAGAACCCCTCAGAAACAGGGCACGGGGCGGCCCCCTACCCCGCGGCGCGCTCCTCTTCCACGAGGTTGATGAGTTCTTGCTGGGAGTGGACCTCGAACTTGCGGTAGATGGCCTTCACGTGGCTCTTCACGGTCTCGTCGCCGATAACGAGGTCCTTGCGGATGAAGGCGCGGTTGCGGCCGCGGGCCAGGAGCTGGAACACGTCCTGCTCGCGGGAGGTCAGACGGTGGCGTCGGGCCAGGGCCTCGCAGGCCTCGTCCAGGCCCATTCCCGTCACGGGCCGCGCCTCCTCCTCCATGGGGCGCACGAAGCCCCAGCCCGTGGAGGCAGAGCGGTTGCCGAACACGAACAGGCTCACGAGCAGGATGACGAAGATCACGAGGGCCGCGAGCATGGCCAGGGACAGGTCGCTCGCCAGGAAGGGATGGCTCACGTCGGCCGCCACGGACCCGGCGAACTGGCCGAGCTGGATGGCGAGCAGGCCCCAGGCGGCCATCCAGGCGGCGGGCACCTCCTCGCGAGCGGCGAGCACGGCCCAGATGGCCCACAGCACGATATAGAAGTACTGGTAGCCGAACTGGTGCACCGCCGTTCCGATGATGGAGAAGGGCTCGTGCAGCGGCAGGAAGAGGAAGCCAGCGGCCATGGCCGGCAGGGCCACCTGGTAGGTGAGGTGGTCGAAATCCATCTTGAACACGGCGCTGGTAACGTAGAAAGCGATGGCCGCCCCGACGATGGCAACGATGTTGAGCAGGTCGCGCAGGTTGATCCACCCTGCTCCCACGGGGGCCATGAGCCCCTTCATGAGCCCGAAGGACAGGCCGAAGAAGAAGGCCACGAGGATCATGACGAGGGGCAGCCGCGCCGTGACGGGCAGGTTGCGGTACTTCTGGGGGACCCGGGGCAGGCGACGCGCCTGGTGCCGGTAGCAGGCGATGCTCATGAGGGGAAGGGCCGCCACGGCGAGGTGGGCGGCGGTCGTCGGGAGGGCGAGCAGAATGCCGTAGGCGGCGGCCGCCATGATGATGGCGGCGACGAAGACCCGCATGAGCCGGCGCGGGCCGTATTCCACGAGCCGCTCGCCCCACAGCACCACGATGCCGCCGCTGCCCACGCCGGTCAGAACGGCCCCCACCAAATAAAGAGTGGGTGCCGAGCTCGGATCCACGAGACCGGGCAGCAGGGAGACGCACAAAGTGCCCAGCGCGGTGAGGACCGCCGCCTCCCAGGGCACGATCCGCAGCTCTGAGAGGGGGTTGCGCACCCGGGCCAGCAGCAGGAAGGCCGCGATGGACACGACGTTGGCGAGCAAGGACACGACCCAGAGCGGTTCGAGCATGGTGCCCGGGGTGAAGGCGGCGGCCCCCAGCTGCGCTCCCTCGTCGTAGAAGCGACTGCTCCAGAACACGCACCAGATCCAGGCCCAGTGGGCGGCGAAGCCGAGCACGTCCGGTGAGAGCCAGCGCTCTCGGGAAAACTTGTTCTTCATGATCTATCCCTCCGCCGCCATTATAGGGGTTTTGGAAGGCGCCCCTCCTCGGATTGCCGGGAAAAACGTCTCCCCCTGGGAGGGGGATATTGGGTATGAGGGAGGCGTTTCCCCCTGCCGACGGGGAGATTCGCCCGAGCCTTTGCGCTTGAATCGGGTCAGCTGCCTAGCGCAGCCGGCAACGCTGCCGAGGGCCCCGCCGAAGGGAGCGGGGCGGCGCGGTGTCGCATTCGGGGCGCCGAGCCCCGGATGGGGAGGATTCTTAAAGGAGGAATCATGACGAAGGAACAGAGCAAGAGCGGCCTTTCCCGCCGCGCATTCTTCGGCCTGGGGGCCACCGTGGCCGCAGGAGCTGCCGTGGCCGGGCTTGCGGGCTGCGCGCCCCAGACGGCGGCCGAAGCTCCTGCGGGCGGCGAGACGCTGTCCCAGACCGGCGGCATGCCCATGGCCGACAACGGCGCTTCGGCCGGCCCCGACACCCAGGGCCTGCACAGCTGGGAGATCGCGCCGGAGCCCATTCCGGCCGACGAGATCACCGCGACCGAGGACACCGACGTGCTCGTGATCGGCGCGGGCCTCGGCGGCTGCTGCGCCACCCTGGCCGCTCTGGAAGAGGGCGCGAAGGTCATCACCATCGACAAGAACACCGAGCAGGCCATCGCCCGCGGCGTGCACATCGCCGGCTTCCACACCAAGGTCCAGGCCGACCTGGTGAAGCAGGGCCTGCTGGAGGAGCCCGACTACGTGCATGTGGTGCGCCGCTGGATCAACTGGGCCCAGGGCCGTGTGAAGGAGCCGCTGCTGTGGGAGTACGCCCGCAAGTCCGGCGCCTGCTTCGACTGGCTCTACGACATCGCCAAGGCCCAGGGCCTGGAAGCGCTGCTGTGGGACGGCTACTACAAGGGTCCCGACTACACCGAGTACCCGGTCACCCACATCTTCTACAAGGAGGGCATGCTGGAGGAGACGGTGAACTTCACTTTCTACCAGGGCTCCGGCGTGGGCGACGTGTACGGCAATGCCGTGCTCGTGCCCGCCCTGTACGACGCCATCGCCGCCAACGGCGGCGAGATCCGCTGGGAGACCAAGTCCGAGCGCCTCGTGCGCGACGGCGAGGGCCCGGTGACCGGCGCCATCGTGAGCACCCCCGACGGCATGGTGCAGATCAACGCCAAGTCGGTCGTCATCGCATCGGGCGACTACGCCGCCGATGACGAGATGTTCCAGTACTACGCTCCCATGACCGCCTACGCCATGGACGCCCGCTACTACAATCCGCCGGACTGCGACACCGGCGACATGCACAAGCAGGCCATCTGGATCGGCGGCGCCATGCAGCGAAGCGAGCCCCACGCGGCCGTCATGCACCTCGACTTCGGTGCGGCCTCCTACGGCTTCCTCCATGTGAACTGGGAGGGCAAGCGCTTCAAGAACGAGGACGTGAACACCCAGTCCAAGTCGGTCACCAAGGCCCTGCAGACCCAGAAGGAGGCCTGGACCATTTACGACGCCAACGGTCTGAAGGCCGTGAAGCAGCAGATGGACGCCGGTCTCGGCGGCGGCCTGCAGTGGGGCCAGCTGACCCAGCCCGTGGGCGGCGAGTACAACCTGGAGGCCCAGGAGATCGTGCTTCAGGGCGAGATCGAGAGCGGCCTCACCCAGACGGCCAATACCCTGGAGGAGCTGGCCGGCCTCATGGGCGTGCCCGCCGAGAACTTCGTGGCCACGGTGGAGCGCTACAACGAGCTGTGCGACCTCGGCAAGGACCTGGACTACGGCAAGCGTCCCGAGGTGATGGCCAAGGTCGTGGAGCCGCCGTTCTACGCCGGCAAGCTGGAGGCCGACCTGCTCACCATGTGCGGTGGCCTGCGCACCGACCTGGAGACCCACGTGCTCGACGCCAACGACCAGCCCATTGAGGGCCTCTATGTCTGCGGCTCGGCGGCCGGCGATTTCTTCGGCGCGGGCGACTACCCCACCTACGTGCCCGGCATCGGCCACGGCCGCTGCGTAACCTTCGGCCGCATGGCCGGCATCAACGCTGCCGGCGGCAACGCCGACGAGAAGATTCCGGATCTGGATCTGTTCGCCTAAGCTATCCCCCGCGGTCGAGTCGGGCGTTCCCTCCCCTCCGTACTCGGCTCGACCGCTCCCCTCTCCCTGATGTTGAAGGGGCGCCGCGTGAAATCGCGCGGCGCCCCTTCAACGTTTGCGAGATAGAAGCTCAGCGCCCCCGGCAGGTTGCCCGCCGGGGGCGCTTTTCGTAGATGGGGATTTGGGAGGGTCGGTGCCCATGGCGCGGCAGTCGCTGAGGCAAGGTCAGCCTACAGTGCGACGGCCACCAGGGTGCCCACGACGGCATCCTCGGTCACGGCCACCTCGTGGTAACTCTCCGTGGTGCCGCGGCCGGGCTGCTCGACCAAGGCCAGCTCCACGATGCCAGCCCGACGAGCACGGTCGGCTGCGGCCAGCTCGTCGGACAGGGCGCGCAAACGGGCCGCCCGGGCGGTCTTGACTGCGGGAGGCACCTGGTCTCCCCGGGCCGCGGCCGGGGTTCCCTCCCGCTTGGAGTAGGGGAACACGTGGATCTTCGCGAAGCCGACGTGGCGGGCCAAGGCGCAGGTATCCTCGAAGTCTTCCTCCGTCTCGCCGGGGAATCCCACGATGACGTCGGTGGTGAGCGCCACGGTCGGCACCATGGCCTGGAGGTAGTCGGCCAGCTGGCGGAACTCATGGGCGTCGTAGGGCCGGGCCATCTCCTGCAGCACCTTCGACGAGCCCGATTGCAGGGGCAGATGCAGATGGCGGCAGATACGCCCTTCGGCCTCGGCCAGAAGCGCGATGAAATCGGCCGTCACATCCTGGGGCTCGATGGAGCCCACGCGGAAGCGGCAGGGCTCCTCGCCCGGCGCGGCCAGATCGGCCGTCGCCGCGAGCAGCTGGCGGCACAGATCGGCCAGGTTCGTCCCCTCATCGTCGTAGGAGCCCAGGTTGATGCCCGTGAGCATGATCTCGCGCACGCCGGAGCGGGCCAGGGCCACGGCCTCAGCCACCACCGCGTCGGCCGGCCGGCTCATCGCGCGGCCCCGGGCCACGTGCACGATGCAGTAGGTGCAGGCGTTGTCACAGCCGTCCTGCACCTTGATGCCGATGCGCGTGCGACCGCCGAGAGCCCCCTCATAGCAGGGCCGCGGCTCGGGTTCCTGCGTCGCCCGGGGAGTGCGGTCTTGCCTTCCATTCCCCAAGGCGAAGGCCCTTCCACCGGCCGGCAGATCCGCGGGGGTTTCTCGGGGAGCCGTCTCGGCTCCCGTTTCCCGCGTGCGCAGGAGGGAACCGTCTTCCACGAGTGCTTCCAGATAGGGGCCCATCTGAGCCTTGGGCACCACGGCCACGCGCCCGCCCAGATCGGCGAAGAAGTCCGGGTTTATGGCGGCGGCGCAGCCGGTGACGACGACGGGGGCCTCCTTGTTTGCGGTCAGGGCGTGGCGCACGGCCTTGCGGGTCTTCTTCTCTGCCTCGCCGGTGACCGTGCAGGTGTTCACGATAATGAGATCGGCCTCGGCCTGGGACGATGGCGCGCCGCCCGCATCCGTTAAGAGCCGCTCGAAGCCGTCGGCCTCCACGCGGTTCACCTTGCAGCCCAGGTTCACCACGGCGAAGCGGAAGGCGGGGCTATCCATGGCCGTTCCCCATACCGCCCAGCTCGTAGAGCGCAAGGGCCGGGGCCACGATGCCGGCCGTCTCGGTGCGCAGGATGGAAGGACCCAGGGTCACGAGGGCCGCACGAGGGTTGCAGTCCAAGAGCCGCCGCACTTCCTCTTCGGCAAGCCCCCCTTCGGGCCCCACCACCACGGCGATGCGGGCATCGGCCGCAGGCGTGCACGTGGCGGCGAGGGCGCCCCGGATCGCACCGCGCAGGCTGGCGCTTTCGGGCGCCTCCTCCCAGCACACGAGCACGGCCGTGGCGCCCCCGAGCCGGGCGCAGGCCTCCCCCACGGTCGCCGGCTCGCTCACCTCCGGAATGCGGGCCTGCCCCGACTGCATGGCGGCGCTCTTGGCGATGGCCCGCCACCGCTCGGTCTTGGCCGCGGCCTTCTTCCCGTCGAGCTTCACCACCGAGCGCTTGCAGGCCAGGGGCACGAAGGCGGCCACACCCACCTCGGTGGCATGACGGATGACCGTCTCCATCTTGTCGCCCTTGGCCAGGCCCTGGAGCAGTATCACCTGCGGGCCCTCGGCGGCCGTCTCTTCGTGACGGGCGATGGAAACGAGCGGCAAGCTGTCGGAGAAATCGACGATCTCGCATTCGAAGTAGTCGCTCGCCCCGTCGATGACGGCGATGTGCTCGCCGGGCGCCAGACGCAGCACCTTCGCGTGCTTCGCGTCGTCGGCCGCCAACCGCAGCGGAAACACCGCCTCCGTCTCGGCAGCCAGCACCTGGTTCTCTAGAAAGAAGCGGGGTAAAGACATCGCAGATTCATTCCTCCATAATTGGCAAAGTCAGCAAGGTTCCGACCAGTGCCTGGAATTGCCCCGCCTTTCGCCCAAGCGTACTTCGGTACGCGCCGAAGCGAAAACAAGGGGCAAGGCCAGGTGCCCGTCGGAACCGCAGCGTCGACGTGTCCGCCCGTTCCGCAGGACGGGCGGAACCGGTTACTCGAAAATATCCCGCAGCTTCTGCAGGGGCGAGCGCTTCTCGTCCACGGCCTCGCCCATCTCGGCGGCCAATTCCTCCAAAAGCTCGCGCTCGCGCTTGGAGAGCTTCGTGGGAATCTCCACGTCGATATGGGCGAACAGGTCGCCGCGCACGTCGCTCTTCAGGCGCGGCATGCCAAAGCCCTTCACGCGCACCACCTGGTCGTTCTGGCATCCCTCGGGGATCTTCACCGTGACCTTCTCGTCCTCGAAAATGCCGTCGATCTCGATGTCGGCGCCCAGCGCCGCCTGGACCATGGGCACCACAAGCTTGCAGTGGAGGTTGTCCCCGTCCCGCTCGAAGAACTCGTCGGGGGCGATGCGCACGGTGACGATGAGGTCGCCGGCCGGCGCGCCCTGCATGCCCGCCTCGCCGAAGCCGTGGATGCGCAGCTGCTGGCCGTCGCGGATGCCCCGGGGCACCTCCACCGATACGCGCTGGCGGTCGGGCACACGGCCCTGGCCCTCGCACTCGGAGCAGGGGTTCTCGATGATGGTGCCGGTGCCGTGGCACTCAGGGCACGTGGTGGCCGACTGCATGTCGCCGAGGAAGGTGTGCTGCACGGTGACGACCCGGCCGCGGCCGTCGCATTCGGGGCAGGTGATCTCCTTGCCGTCCTCCCCGAGGCCCGTGCCGTCGCAGTCGGGGCACGGTGCCAGGCGGTCGTAGACGATCTCCTTCTTCTCGCCGGTGGCCGCCTCGGCCAGGGTCACGCGGATGCCCACGCCCATGTCGCGGCCGTCCTTGCGCACTTGGCGGCCGCCTCCGGCCGCGGCACCGCCGAAGAAGGTGGAGAAGATGTCGCCCATGCCGCCGAAGCCGCCGCCGAACAAGTCCTCGAAGTCGATGTTCACGCCGCCGTAGGGGCCCGCGCCGCCCGCAGCTCCGGGCACGGTGCCGAAGCGGTCGTAGGCGGCCTTCTTCTGGGGGTCGGAGAGCACGTCGTAGGCCTCGTTCAACTCCTTGAACTGGTCCTCCGCATCGGGTGCCTTGTTCACGTCCGGGTGCAGTTCCCGGGCGCGGTGGCGGAACGCCTTCTTGATCTCGGTCTCGGAGGCGTCGCGGGAGACGCCGAGGATTTCGTAGAGGTCCTTCGTTGCGGCCATGGTGGAACGTCTTGCCTTTCTGATGGGTCGTACAAAAGTCGGTGGCGTCGCTAGTCGTCGCAGAGCACGCTCTGGGCGGCGCGCACGGCGCGGATGGCGTTGCCGTAGTTCATGCGGGTGGGGCCGATAACGGCGACGACGCCCTCGCTGTCGCCACGGCCGTAGGGGCAGGCCACGATGGAAATGCCGGCCAGCTCCGAGGCGGGGTTCTCCCGTCCGATGCGCACCATGACGGGGCTTCCCCCCTCCACGGTGTCGTCGAAGGTGTGCAGGAGCACTTCGTCGTCCTCGAGCACCTCCATGACCGGCAGCAGCGCCTTGGCGTCGCTAAACTCCGGCTGGCGCAGCAGGGACGAGATGCCGAGGCTGTGGGCCCGGTTGCCGTCGCTCACGCCGAGGCACTCCACCACCTCGTCGATGATGAGCTGCACGAGGGGATCGCGCAGGGCCTCGATGGTGCTCGCGTCCAGAGAGCGGCGCACGTCCCGGGCCGACTGGCCCACGAGCAGGCGGTTCAGCAGGTTCTGGGCCGCCGCCAGCTCGTCGGAGGTGACCTCCTCGGAGAAGGTGACCGTGCGGTTGGCCACCTGGCCGTCGTCGGCCACCACGATGATGATGGCCTGCCACACCGACAGGGACACGAGGGTGATCTGGCGAATGCGGCCGGCGAAGACCGACGGGGCCATGACGATGGAGAGGCAGTCGGTGAGCCGCGCCAGAGCAGCGGAGGTGCGCTCCATGAGGGCGTCCAGCTCACAGGCGGCCCCGCGCAACTCGTCCATCATGGCGGGATGGGGCCGCTCCTCCTCGGCGAGGCCCGACGAGAGCAGCTCGTCGACGAAGGTGCGGTAGCCGGCATCGGTGGGCACGCGGCCGGCCGAGGTGTGGGGCTGCTGGATGAAGCCCGCGTCCTCCAGGGCGGACAGGTCGTTGCGCACCGTGGCCGGGCTCACGCCGAGCCGATGGCGCTCGGTAAGCGTGCGCGACCCCACGGGCAGCGCGTACTCGATGTAGTCCTCGATCAGCGCTCGCAGCACCCTCTGGCGTCGCTCCGACAGCATGGCCTCTCCTTTCGCTTCCCCGCCGGCGCCCCTGCGGGCGCACCGTTGTTGACGCTATTTTAGCAACCAAGGTGCGAGAGTGCTAACGGAAGGGCCGATCTCGACGCAAGCGACACATGGGAGCAGGCAGAAGGCAGCCCGACGATCCCTCGCCCTAGGGTGCCAAATCCAGCAGACGGCCGTACAGCTCGTTGCCGCAGAGCCAGCCGCGCTCCGTAGGCCGCCAGCGTCCGTCCCGGTGCTCGGCGAGGCCGAGGGCCACCAGCTCGTCGAAGACGGCGCACGCCGTCTCATCCCCGAGGACCACCGTGGCCCGGGCGACCCGCTCGTCCGAGACGCCCCGGGCCATGCGCATGGACAGCATGAGGTCCTCGGCGGCCATCTGGCGCGCGCCCAGATCGTCCACCACGCGCCCGTCCTGCACCCGCATGCGGCGCTCGGCGTTCTGGGTCATGGTCACCGCCGAGCGGCCGATCCCCAGGTAGGGCACGCCGGTCCAGTAGGCGGTGTTGTGGCGGCTCTCGAACCCTGGCCTCGCGTAGCTGGCCACCTCGTAGCGGTGAAAGCCGGCGCCCTCTAGAATCCGCCGGGCCCCTTCCATGGCCTCGGCCTCGGTATCCTCATCGGGCTCGGCCATCTCGCCGCGCATCACCGCGCGATCGAAGGGGGTGTGCGGCTCAATGGTCAGCGGGTACACCGACACGTGGGTGGCACCCAGGGCCACGGCTTCCCGCACGCTTTCGGCGAAGGATTCGGCCGACTGACCGGGAATGCCGCACATCAGATCCACCGACACGTTCTGAAAGCGGGTTTGAGCCGCCGCGATGGCCCGCCGCGCCCCGTCGCCGTCGTGGGCCCGGCCCAAAATGCGCAGCACCGCATCATCGAAGGACTGCACGCCGAGGGACAGCCGGTTCACCCCGAGGGCCCAGATGTCGCGCACCATGGCCTCGGTGAGGCTCTCCGGGTTCGCCTCCATGGTGCACTCGACCTCAGGTTCCAGGTGCATGGACATCGCCAGCGCGTACAGCAGACTGGACAGCCGCCCCATGCCGATATGGCTCGGCGTGCCGCCGCCCAGGTACACGGTCTCAAGGGCGCCGAGCTTCCCCTCCTTGGAGGCCCGGCGGATATCCATCACGAGCGATTCCACGTACTCGTCGATGACCGGCGCGTCGCGCTCTACCGCCTGAGTGGCGAAATCACAGTACCCGCACCGTTTCACACAGAACGGAATGTGCAGGTAGAGCGCCTTGTAGGGATCGTAAGCCATGCGTGTTCCTCATTTCAAAACGAGTAGTCCGTCGGGAGGAGGTGTTGCAACCGAGCGAGTTCCGCAGCGACTGGAAATGTCCAGCGGGCGTTTCCACAAAGCGAGGACTGTCTGAGCGAATTGCAGTGCCTCCTCCCGTCGGACGGACAAACTACGAATGCTCCCGGGCGATTTCCAGAAGGTCGTCGAAGACGGCGTCGAAGTCGGCTAGGGTGGTGCAGTAGTTGATGCGGCCGCGGGCCGTGGCGGCGCCGGGCAGGCCGGCCATGTACCACATGGCGTGCTTGCGCATGCGCACGATGTTGCGGCCCTCGCGATGGGTGAGTAGCTCGGCATGGCGCCGGGCCATGGCGATGCGCTCCTCCACGGTGGGCGCCGCAGGTTCAGGCTCACCGGCCAGGGCGGCCTGCACCTGGGAGAACAGCCAGGGGTTGCCCTCGGCGCCCCGGGCGATCATCACCGCGTCGCAGCCAGTGGCCGCGGCCATGGACACCGCATCGGCCCCCGAGCGGATGTCGCCGTTGCCCACCACGGGCACGCTCACCGCCTCGCGCACCCGGGCGATGACGCCCCAGTCGGCACTCCCCCGGTACAGCTGCTCGGCGAACCGCCCGTGCACGGTGACCCCATCGGCCCCGGCCTCTTCCATGGCCCGCGCGAAGGCCGGCGCCGTCTCGTCGCCCTCGGCCCAACCCCGGCGGAACTTCACCGTGACCGGATGCTCTACGGCTCCCTTCACGGCCCGCACGATGGAGGCGGCCAGCTCGGGCTCTCGCATGAGGGCCGAGCCGTCCCCCTTCGACACGATCTTGCGGGCCGGGCAGCCCATGTTGATATCCAGGTAGGCCAGACTCTCCCCCATCTCCTGCTCGATCCAGGCGGCCTGGGAGGCCATGACCTCGGGCTCGTGGCCGAACAGCTGCACGGCCACCGAGCTCTCCCCGTCGGCCAGGGCCAGCAGATGGCGCGTCTTCTCGTTGGCGAAGGAGAGCCCCTTGGCCGACACCATCTCGGTGAAGGCCATGTCGGCGCCGGCCTCGCGGCTGAGGGTGCGGAAGGCGATATCCGACACGCCGGCCATGGGCGCCAGCAGCACCCGGTACTTCCCGAACAGTCCGTCCATGGGCCGCGCTCGCCTACACAAGCCCGATCAGCAGCAGGCCGACGAGGGCCGCAAAGCCGACGGCGGCCAGCAGGCAGCCCACGCCCACGAGCGTCTTGGAGGTGCCCGTCATGCCCAAGCGCTCCTGCTCCTCGGCAATCTTCTTCTCGTTGAAGGGATCATCGATCCAATCGTAGTCCTCGCGGGGTTCCCGTGCCATATCGCGTCCTCTAGCCAGCCTTCGATCCGGTTCCGTACTTCAAGGCACAGTGTAGCCGATGCTACAATCGGGCCGAGCAAAATCCAAGAGAAGAGGAGACAATCGTGAAGGTACTGCTTATCAACGGAAGCCCGCGCATGGCGGGAAACACGGCCCGAGCTCTGAAGGAGGCCGCCGCAGCTCTTCAGGCCGAGGGCGTGGAGACGGAGATCGCCTGGATCGGCAACAAGGAGATCCGCGGCTGCATCGCCTGTGGCATCTGCGGGAAGAAGGGCGATAACCGCTGCGTGTTCGACAACGACCCCTGCAACGAGCTCATCCAGAAAGCGGCGGTGGCCGAGGGCCTCATCGTGGGCTCGCCGGTGTACTACGCCGGAGCGGCCGGCTCGCTCATCGCGCTGCTCGACCGTCTGTTCTATGCCGGGGGCTCCCTGCTGCGCTTCAAGCCGGCGGCCGGCGTGGGCGTGGCCCGACGGGCCGGGGCCATTGAGGCGGCCGACCAGATCAACAAGTACTTCCAGATCAATTCCATGCCCGTGGTGGGTTCCAGCTACTGGGGCATCGCCTTCGGCCGCACCCCCGGCGAGGCGGAGGGTGACGGCGAGGGGCTGCACACCATGCGCACCCTCGGCCGCAACATGGCGTGGCTGCTGCGGTGCATCGAAGCGGGCCGCGAAGCCGGCGTGCCGGTGCCCGAGATCGAGCCCAAGGTGATGACCAACTACGTCCGAGCGGACGTGCTGGGAGCGTAGCCAGTAAGGGGCCGTGTCCTTGCCCTACGGGGGCGACCCCCAATTAAGAACTGCCCCCGCTCCTCTTATCCAGGAAGTGGGGGCAGTTCAGCAAGCGACGCCTTCTGGTTGAGGGCCCGCGGCTTCCCTACTCATCTACCTTGAGGATAGCCATGAAGGCCTCTTGGGGCACTTCCACGTTGCCGATGGCCTTCATGCGCTTCTTGCCGGCCTTCTGCTTCTCCAGCAGCTTGCGCTTGCGGGTGATGTCGCCGCCGTAGCACTTGGCCAGCACGTCCTTGCGCTTGGCCTTCACGGTCTGGCGCGCCAGCACCCGACCGCCGATGGCCGCCTGGATGGGCACCTCGAACATCTGGCGCGGGATGATCTCCTTCAGCTTGTCGCAGAGCACACGCCCGCGATCGTAGGCCTTGTCCTTGTGCACGATGAACGACAGGGCGTCGATGGGCTTGCCCGACAGCAGGATGTCCAGCTTCACCAGTTCCGAGGGCTTGTAGCCGTCCATCTCGTAGTCGAGGGAGGCATAGCCCTTCGTGTTCGACTTCAACTTGTCGAAGAAGTCCAGGATGAGCTCGGACAAGGGAATTTCCCAGAGCATTTCCACCGTGGTCTGGGACAGGTAGTTCATGGTGACGAAGTTGCCGCGCCGCCCCACGGCCAGATCCATCACGGCGCCCACGTAGTCGGGCGGGATGAGGATCTTCGCCTTCAGGTAGGGCTCCTCCACGTGATCGATGGAGCCGGGGTCGGGCATCTCCTGGGGCGAGTGCAGCGAGACCATCTCGCCGCCCTTCAGGTACACGTGGTACTCCACCGAGGGGGCCGTGGCCAACAGGTCGAGCCCGAACTCGCGCTCCAGGCGCTCCTTGATGACCTCCATGTGCAGAAGGCCCAGGAAACCGACGCGGAAGCCGAAGCCGAGGGCGTGGGAGGTCTCGGGCTCCCACACGAGGGCCGGGTCGTTCAGGGACAGCTTCTCCAGGGCCTCCTTCAGCGGCTCGTACTGGTCGCCGTCGATGGGGAACAGGCCCGTGAACACCATGGGCTTCGCCTCGCGGTAGCCGGGCAGGGGCGTGTTCACCCCGCCGGCGGCCAGGGTGATGGTGTCGCCCACTTTCACCTGGCTCACGTCCTTGAGGCCCGTGACCAGGTAGCCCACCTCGCCCACGTAGAGCGCCTCCTCGGGCACCTCCTGGGGGTGGCGGGCGCCCACTTCCTCTACCAGGGTCTCGGTGCCCGTGGCCATCATGCGGATCTTGTCGCCCTTCTTGATGGAGCCGTCCACCACGCGGATGAGGGCCACCACGCCGCGGTAGGCGTCGAAGTAGCTGTCGAAGATGAGGGCGCGCAGGGGGGCCTCGCCGTCGCCCTCGGGGGCCGGGATGTTGTAGACCACGGCCTCCAACAGGTCGTGGACGCCCACGCCGGTCTTGCCGCTGGCGAGCACCGCGTCGTCGGCCGGAATGGCCAGACCGTCCTCGATCTCGGCCTTCACGCGCTCGGGCTCGGCGGCCGGCAGGTCGATCTTGTTGATGAGCGGGATGATCTCCAGGTCGGCGTTCATGGCCAGCATGGCGTTGGCCACCGTTTGGGCCTCCACGCCCTGGGTGGCGTCCACCACGAGCACGGCGCCGTCGCAGGCGGCGAGGCTGCGGGACACCTCGTAGGTGAAGTCCACGTGGCCCGGCGTGTCGATGAGGTTCAGCTGGTAGGTCTCGCCGTCGTCGGCCGTGTAGCTCACGCGCACCGCCTGGCTCTTGATGGTGATGCCGCGCTCGCGCTCGATGTCCATGGAGTCGAGCAGCTGGGCCTGCATGTCGCGCTTGGCCACGGTGCCCGTCAGCTCCAGAATGCGGTCCGAGAGCGTGGACTTGCCGTGGTCGATGTGGGCAATGATCGAGAAGTTGCGGATATGGGACAGTTCGTGGGTCATAATGGCTTTCTTATCGCGGTCGGGTCCTGCGTATGTGTGCGTCTCGCGAAGAATTGCCCCTCCCGGGCAGATTTCTTCGCGGTGCTGGTGCGAATCTTTGGTATTCTACCGCATTGTGTATCCAGCGATACGCACGCGCGGTGATTCCACCGCCAAATCTGCAGACGTGGCTGCGCTTGAGAGATTGCGATTGCTGGCGGCCTTCCGGGCTCAGGGTCCGGGGCTGAGAAAGCGGACAAATCCCGCCGCCTTCCATCTCGCACGATGCCCGGGCGGGCCTTACCGCTGCGCGTTCGTGTCGTTGGATACCGATCAATGGGAAACGACCGAACCAGAAAGGGCTAGCAATCATGGCTAACATCAAGTCCCAGAAGAAGCGCATCATCACCAACGAGAAGCGCCGCATGCGCAATCGCGCCGTCAAGAGCGAGCTGAAGACCGCCATCCGCCGCGTCAAGGACGCCGTGGCCGAGGGCAACGGCGCCGCTGCCTACGCTGCCGCCTGCGCCGCCTGCCGCCTGATGGACAAGGCCGCCTCCAAGGGCGTCATCCACAAGAACCAGGCCGCCAACCGCAAGAGCGGCATCATGGCCCTGGCCAACACCGTCGTGACCGCCGAGGACATCGCCGCCTACGAGAAGGCCGTCCCGAAGGCCCAGAAGACCGGCTCCAAGAAGGCTGCCGCCAAGGAGGCCCGCAAGGCCGCCATGGCCGAGGCTTCCGCCGAGAAGGCGAAGCGTCGCGAGAAGCAGCTGAAGGAGGAGAAGAAGGCCGCCGAGCGCAAGGCCAAGGAGGCCGAGGAGGCTGCCAAGGCCGAGGCTGAGGCCGCTGCCGCCGAGGCTGCCGAGGGCGAGGAGGCTCCGGCCGAGGACGCCGCCGAATAACCTGGCGCGCCGCAACCTATGAGAATCGCCGCTCCCGTTCGGGAGCGGCGATTTTTTTATGGGCGCGTTGATGGAGCGAGAGGCACCGCCCTGCGGGGCGGTGCTTTTTGTGGCCCACAGGGCGCCCGGCGCCCCGAAGGGCCGGCGTTAGCCTTGGATGCGGGCCAGGGCCAGGTTCTTGCGGTCGTAGGGCATGCGGAAGTAGTACTCGTCCCCGCAGATGCCCTGGAGGATGCGCCCCTGGCGCACGAGATAGACCAGATGGGCCAGGGTCTCCCCCATGGAGAAGAACTTCTGGTCAAGGGGCCAGCTTTTCCAATCGGGGTAGCGCCAGGTGGCCTGCTGCGAGATGGCGACGATGTCGTCGCAGCCGCCGCGGACCAACTCGTAGATCTCCTCGAGCCGTTCTTCGTGATGGCGGAGCAGGAAGGCGACGCGCTCGGCGAGGCCGGTGAAGGGCCGGCCGTGGGCCGGCAGGATGAGGTCGACTTCGAGATCGGCCACCTTGCGCAGGCTGGCCATGAACTGGGCCAGGGCATCGACGGCGGGAAACCACGAGGAGACGGCCGGCGTGATGCGCTCGAGCACGTGATCCCCGGCGATGAGCAGGCGCGCCCGGGGTTCGTAGAGACAGATGTGCCACCGGTCGTGCCCCGGGGTCTCGATGACCCGGAAGGTGTAGGGGCCCGCCTCGATGACGTCCCCCTCGGCCAGGTAGGTGAAGGCGGGATAGGTTTCCAGGGGCAGCAGTTCGGCGGAGACGTGAAGGCGCGGGCCCTCGTCGGTGAAGGTCATCTCCCGTTGCTGCTCGAGGGTGGCCGCCTGGAGAAGCAGCGGGCCGTAGATCGCCTCCTCCAGGGCCATGAGGTTCTTCACTTCCTGGAAGGAGTGGAGATTGGCCTGCACCGCCATACCGGAACGCCAGATGCGGTCGAGATTGCCCGTATGGTCGGGATGGGAGTGAGTGAGCACGATGCGCACGCCGTCCCAGGAGCGGCCGAGGGCCGTCAGGGCGTCATCGAGGGCCCGCTCGCAGTCGGGGTGGTTGAAGCCCACGTCCACGATGACGGTCTCTCCCCCGCTCCCCAGTATGAAGTAGGAGTTGACGGCCTTGAGCGGATTGGCGGGCAGGGGCACTTTCACCAGATACAGATCGGAAAGCACCGCCACCGGCTCGCCGAAGCCGGCCCGCTGGTAGCGGTCGTCGAGGTCGGCGATCAGGGTATCGAGATCGGGCACGGGGATGTTCCTATCGTCTCAGGGTGTCGACGAGCCAGCCGTAGAACACCTCATCGGGGTCGGCGCCGCTCTTCATGGCCCGCTCGGCATCGCGGGAGCTGACGAGGGCCGCCCGCAGCTCGGACGGCGAGAAGTTGCGGGCCCAGGCGCCGTGGCTCTTCACGCGCCAGTCGGGCAGGTGCAGCAGCTGTCCCACGGACGTGCCCCCGCGGCGGGCGGCCGATTGGGCCGCCATGAGCTCGCGGATGCGCGTGGCACACATGGCGATAAGGGCGTGGGCCGAAGTAGACTCCATCTGGGGGAGCAGGGCGAGGCACTTCGCCAGGTTCCGCTCGGCGAAGGCGGCCGTGAAGTCCCAGGGCTTCACTTCCGAGGTGCGGGCCACCAGGCTGCGCACCTCCCGTTCGCCCACGGCATCGGTGCCGCTGTGGGCGAGGGCGATCTTCTTGAGCTCGCTGTCCAGGTGCACGGTGTTCTCGCCCACGAGCTCCACGAGGGCCCCGGCCGCCCCCTCGGTGAGGACGATGCCGTGGCCCGTGGCCATGGCCCGCACCCGTTTGGGCATTTCCCAGCTCTTGGGCGGCGCGCAATCGATGACCGCCTTGGGGCCGAGGCCCGCGACGGCCTTGTACAGCCGCGTGTTCTTCGCCAGCTTCTCGGCCTCCAGGGCCAGCACCGTGGACTCGCTCGGCGCGGCCAGGTAGGAGACGAGCTCCTCGGAGTCGGCCTTCTTGAGCTTTTCCGCATTGCGCACGTAGACGAGGCGCACGGGACTCGCGAAGGGCATGGTGTTGCAGGCGGCGGCGATATCGGCCCCGGCCGCTGTCTCGCCGTCGAAGTCGTCGGCGTTGAAGGAGAGGTCCCCCAGGGCCGACAAGCGCTTTCGCAGACGGGCGATGACCGCCTCGCGCTTGAGGGCATCTTCGCCGACGGCCAGGTAGGCCGCCAGCAGCTGGTTCTGTTCGTTTCCATTGCTCATGGCCCCATTGTACCCGAAGGCGGTGGGTCGGCGCCCTTCTGGGTCGTCACGGAGAGCTTCTCCATGGAGAATGCAATGGTGGCGTCCCCCACCTCGTCGCTGCAGAGCACCTGGGTTCCTACCGCCGCGAGGGCATCGAGCACTTCCGGCGCCGGGTGGCCGTAGCGGTTGGACTCGCCCACGCCGACGAGGGCCACTGCTGGAGCGAGACGGCGCGCCAGGCCCTCGTCGAGGCTGCGGCGGGAGCCGTGGTGCCCCACCTTCAGCACGTCCACCCCCTCGGGCGGCAGCGCCGGCGCCATGGCCGCGAGCTGGTCTGCCTCGGCATCGCCGCAGAAGAGCGCCGTCCAGTCGGCCTCGCCGTCCCCGTCGCCGTCCCATCGGCACAGGAAGCTGAGGCTGTCGCCGTTGCCGCCCTCGTCATCGAAGGCATTCGGCCAGATCACCTCCAGCGTGAAGCGGCCGCAGCCCACAATGTCGCCCACGGATAGCCCCTCGATCCCTTCGGGATAGGCTTCCCCCTCGGCCTCAGCCACCAGCTCCGTGCAGTTCTCGCAGGGGCAGGAGAGCAGGTCGTCGGCCACGAGCAGGCCCCCCACCCGGGCCACATCGCCGAGGGCGTCCAGAGAGCCGCAGTGGTCGTCGTCGGGATGGGTCACAGCCACCCGGTCGATGCGGCGAACGCCCTGGCGGGCGATGGCCTCCTTGAGCAGCCCGTTGCGATTGCCCGTATCGATGAGGAGCGCGGCCCCCTGGCTGCGCAGGAGGAAGGCGTCCCCCTGGCCCACGTCCAGCATGACGATCTCGTCAGGAGCCGCGGCCAGGGCCGGGGGCGCCGTCGCGGCCAGAAGGAGGACGGCCAGCGCCCCCGCGACGCCGCCGATGGCCCGAGCTCGCACCATCGGCCACCAAGCCCACAGGCCCCCGACGAGGATCGCCGAGAGCGCAACCATGGGGAGCACCTCGACATCGACGGGCAGGCAGCTGCCGGGCACCTGGGCGAGCACGGCCACCACCGCCTCCAGGGGACGCGCAGCCGCTACGGCGCACCCCACAGCCGCGGGGGCAAGGGCGGGCACCAGGCACGCGAGCACCACCGCTGCGAAGCCCCCGGTGCAGGCCAGAACGAACAGAGGGGCCGCCGCCACATTGGCCACGGGTGCGAGCAGCGGCACCTGGGAGAACAGGGCGGCCGCATAGGGCTGGGTGGCCAGGGCCGAGGCCGCTGTGAGGACCACGGGCTCCACCACCAAAGAGCGGAGGCGCCGCCCGCGCCCTGCCGCGGCCGAGGAGAGCAGCGGCGCGAGCAACACGATCCCCAGGGTGGAGCCGGCCGAGAGGGCGAAGGAGGCCGAGAGGGCGCAGGACGGATCGAGGCCCACGAAAACGACGAGACAGAGCCCCAGGGCGTTCAGGGCCGAGTTGCGCCGGTCGGCGACGAGGGCCAGCAGCGCCGTCGCGGCCATGACCGCCGCCCGCAGGGCCGACACCGGCATGCCGACCCATCCCACATAGGCGGTGAGGAACAGGGCCGTGACTACGGCGGTGGCCCTGCGCCCGAGGCGCGCGAAGCGCAGAAGCCGGGCCACGAACATCGTGACGAGGGACAAATGGGCTCCCGATACGGCCACGAGATGGGCGAGTCCCACGGTCTGGAACGGGCCGTAGCCGTCCGCGAGCTCCAGCGAAGCACGATAGCCGCAGACGAGGGCCTGCACGAGGGCGCCCTCACGACCCCCGTGCTCTGCCACCGCCGCAATGGCCCGCTGGCGCAGGATGCCGAGGGGAGGCACCTCTCCTTCCCGCTCCCAAGCGGTTGCCGAGATCGATCCTGCCAGGCCCCCATCCCAGAAGAAGTCGCGGGACTCCTCCGACGGCTCGCGAAACGAGCCCTCCGCCCTGATCCGATCCCCTTGGAGCAGCCCCGCGCCATCTTCGGGTAGGTACAGTCGCACCGACACCACAGACCCCGAGCTATCGCGGGCCCGCGCCTCGGCCTGCCAGCCGAAGTCCGTGGGCTTCGCGTCAGTTGTCAAGGTGCAGTGCCACGGGCCCGCGCCCTCGCGAGCGGCGGCAACCTCTCCGTGAAGCGCCGCGGCACCGGCGCAGGAGGAGGCCGCGGCCACGAGCAGAGCCAGGAGCGCTACGGCGCCCAAGGGAGCGGCGCGGCGGCGCAGCGACCACACCGCCACAACAATGGTGGCGACGAGGGAGGCGATGCCCCCAGCAGCGAGAGCCGCCGGCGATGCCCCCGCGAGCCCGGGCCACAGCAGGGCCGTGCTTCCCCACAGGACGAGGCCCGCGATCAGCAGCGGCGGCAGATGGGGCCGGGGCGGCCGGAGATCTTCCCCTCTCATAGGCAGATGCGATCCCGCAGGGCCTCGAGCTTCTTGTCGCCAATGCCCGAGACGCGCTTGAGATCCTCGACAGAGGCGAAGGGGCCGCGGGCCTCGCGCTCGGCGATGATCTTGGCCGCTGTGACCTCGCCGATGCCGTCGAGGGTCTCCAGTTCCGCCGCCGTGGCAGTGTTGACGTTGACCAGCCCATCGCCCGCAGCCGCCCCCTCCCCTCCCGCGGTCGAGCCCGTGGCGGCGGGCGGATCGTCGGGGCCCGGTATGAGCACCTGCTGGCCGTCGGCGAGCCCCTGGGCCAGGTTCACCCCGGCCGAGCGCGCGTCGCCGGTCATGCCGCCGGCGGCCTCTACGGCATCGACGACGCGGCTTCCCACGGGCAGGTAGTAGACGCCGGGGGCGGCCACCTCCCCATCCACATGGACGCACAGCGCCGCTCCGGATCCGGCACCTCCGAGAGAGGCCGCCCCGTTTTGCGAACCTTCACCGCCATCGGCCTCAACCGCCCCTTCCGCCGAGGGCACCTCCGTCACCCCTTCTGCTTCCGCCCCACCGGCGCCCTCCTCCCCATCGACGGATCCCCCTTGCGCGGCGATCACCGCGACAACCTCGCCCGCCGCGGCCGGAGATGCCAGGGCGAGGGCCGCCGAAGCGGCCACGACGCCCAGCACGACGACGATGCCGATGAGGATCGGCTTGCGCACGGCGGTGAGGTGGAGGCGGGCACAGATGCCCCCGGCTTGATCTTGGAAGGCCACGGTTTCTCCTTAGAACGACCGGCCCCCACTCTACCAAGCGCAAACCGCACTTATGTCGCACCTTGGCCGCACTTCGCTCCCGCCGCGCACCGTTCCGGCGTCCCCTCGAGCCCCGCGCTCTGCGCCTCAGAGACGCTCCCGAAGGCCACCCCGTTCGCCCCCGATCCGCTCCCGCAGCCTCGCGCGGTTCGCTCCCGAGCCGTCCCCGTGTCTCGCTTCGCTCACCCCCCGCGTCTCTCCCGCCCTTCCGAAGCGCCGGCTCGCATCGGGCGACGGGCCCGAGGGCGCGCGGCCTGAGCGGCGTCTTCCGCGGTCGTTGGAAGCCCAGCCCCACCCACGCAACAAGGGCGGGAGCCGCAGCTCCCGCCCTTGAAATGACGCGATGATTGTCGAGGCCCCGGCCTAGCGGGCCTTGGTTTTCCGCGGCGGCCGGTAGGCCGGGCAGGCGTAGTCGTGGGGCTCGGCCGCATCGGCCAGGGCCTGCACCCACTCCTCCACCGGATAGGCGGCCTCGGCGGCCTCCACGTCGGCCAGTTTCGCATGGGTCTCGGGATTGCGCGGCATGAACAACGTGCAGCAGTCCGGCGCGTCCATGGACGAGATCTCGAAGGTGCCCAGACGCTGGGCCGCATCGATGATCTCCAACTTGTCCGAGCCGATAAGCGGGCGCAGCACCGGCATAGCCACGGCGGCGTCGGTGGCGCGGATGTTGTCGAGGGTCTGGGAGGCCACCTGGCCCAGGCTCTCGCCCGTCACCAGGGCCCCGGCCCGTTCGCGCCGGGCGATCTCCTCGGCCACCTTGAACATGAGGCGGCGGTAGAGGATGACCCGCAGTCCCGGCGGGCAGGCCAGGGAGATCTCGCGCTGGTAGTCGCCGAAGGGAACCACGTACACGCGCCCGATGCAGCCGGTGCGCTCCAGCACTCGGGCGATATCGTCCACGAGGAACTCCGAGGCATCCGAGGTCTGGGGACGCCCGGAGAAGTGCACGCCCACGCAGACCGCGCCGCGCCGGGCCATGCGCCAGAGCGCCACCGGCGAGTCGATGCCCGAGGACAGAAGCGACACCACGGTGCCGGAGCTGCCCACGGGCAGGCCCCCGATGCCGCGGATGCTGCGGGCGTACACGTAGGTGGAGCCCTCAACCACTTCCACGCCCACGGTGACGTCCTGGCCCTTCATCTGCACGATCTTGGCGGGGAACTCCTCGCAGAGCACCGCACCGATATCGCGATTCAGCTGCATGGAATCGATGGGGAACGTGGTGTGGTTGCGCCGGGCGCTCACCTTGAAGGTCTGGAAGGGCTCGGCCTCGGCCAGGGCGATGCAGGCCGCCCGGCCCATGGCCTCCATCTCCTGCTCGCACTTGAAGCCGCAGGACACCCGGGCCACACCGGGCACGCCCAGGATGGCGTCGGCGCATTCATTGGCCAGCTCCAACGACGTGCCCTCCTTGAGGAACACGAGCAGCCGCCCAGAGATGCGATGGATGGTGACGATCGGGTATGCACCGAGGAGCGCCTCCAAGTTCTTCTGCAGGCGCTTCTCGAACACGCCGCGATTGCGCCCCTTCAGCCCGATCTCGTGGTAGTGCACGAGAATGATTCTCTGAAATTCCATCATGACCCTCTGATATCTATTAATTAAGATTTTTGTAGCACAGGTTGGCGTAGTAAGTCAGCGAGAAGCCCCGTAACGCCCAAGATTGACGCGAAAGACCGAGGAAGCGTACTAAGGTACGCGACGAGGGCTTGGAGCGCCAAGATTGGGTGCTACGGGGCTTCGCAGCGTCGGGTCAAAAATCATTAATTAATGATTTTTGACATCAATAGACTCGGGGTCGTAGGACACCTCGCCGCGGGCCACCTCGCTGAAGGCCATGGACAGGGGCTTTGTGTCGGCGGCGCGGGCGATCTCCACAGCGGTCTGCAGCTGGATGGCGCGGTCGCGCTGGCCCCGCATCATGTCGTTGATGTCATGGGCGCGCTTGGAGGCCAGGGCGCACAACAGGAAGCGGTCGTTATCGGTGCGGTCCAGAAGGACGTCGATCTTCGGTTCGATGATGCTCATAGACGGGAATTCCTCTTACTTCTGTTCGGCGGTGTCGTTCACGTAAGCGACCAGTTGGGCGACGGCTTCGTCCAGATCGTCGTTTACCAGCCGTATATCATACTCCATTTTATGGGAAAGCTCCACCAAAGCGGTGTCCATGCGCTTTCTCACCACATCATCGGCCTCGGTGCCGCGGCCCCGCAGGCGCCGCTCGAGCTCTTCCAGGGACGGCGGCTCGATGAACACGAGGTGCGCCTCGGGCATCTTCTCCTTCACCTGAAGGGCCCCCTGCACCTCGATCTCCAGGATGACCTGCTTGCCCGCGGCCATTTCCCGCTGCACCGAGGCCAAGGGGGTGCCGTAGCAGTTGCCCGCGTACTCGGCCCATTCGAGAAAACCGCCCTCGTCCGCGAGGGCGAGGAAGTCCTCCCGATCGAGGAAATAGTAGCTGACGCCCTCTTCCTCTCCGGGACGGGGGCGTCGCGTGGTGGCCGAAACGGAAACCCAGGCGTCGGGCACCTCCTCAAGCAGTCGCGCAACGAGGGTCCCCTTGCCGGCCCCCGAGGGGCCGCTGATGACGAAAAGGTTTCCGGTTCGCATGTATTCCCTTGCTACTATGGACGGGGCTACTTCGTCAGACGGGCCAGCAGGGCCTCGCGCTGACGCTCGCCGATGCCGCGGATGCGGCGGCTCTCGGCGATCTGGAGCTCCCTCATGATGCGCTCGGCCTTGGCCTTGCCGTAGCCCGGCAGCGTCTCGATGAGGGTGGAGATCTTCATGCGGCCCACGATGGGATCCTCGCGCATGGCGAGCACCTGGGCGACGGTGAGTTTGCCGGTCTTCAGCTCTTCGCGAACCTCGGCGCGCTTGATCCGCGCGGCCTTTGCCTTCTCAAGAGCCTCGGCACGAGCTTCGGGGCTGAGTTGAGGGATAGCCATGATCTTGTTCTCCTTCCGGTTAGGGCTGCCGAAATCATACCATCCATTCATGACAAAACAACATGTAATTTACGCAGAACCCGTAAATGTGATGAAACCTTCAATGTATCAGCCAAAACGGGAAAGTTTTCATTGGAGCAGGCTCCAGAAATCCTTGGAACCCGCTCCAAAGAAGCGCCATCGGCACGGGCTGCGCGACCCGCGCCGATGGCGGCGATGCCCCTAGGCCAACTCGGCCGCGATGGCCTCGAAGGCGGCCACGGGATCGTCCGCCTCGGTGATGGGGCGGCCCACCACGATGTGCGAGGCCCCGTTGGCGAAGGCCTGGGCCGGGGTGGCCACGCGGCTCTGATCGCCCAGGGCGGCGCCGGCCGGGCGCACGCCGGGGGTGACGATGTAGCCCTCCGGTCCCAAGATCTCCCGCAGGGTGGCCGCCTCCTGGGGCGAGGCCACCACGCCGGAGATGCCCGCCTGCTTGGCCTGGCCCGCCAGGGCCGCCACCTGTTCGGGCAAGGGGCGCGTAACGCCTGTGGCCGCCAACGTGGCGGCGTCCATGGAGGTGAGCACGGTGATGCCCAGGGTGGCGGGCACTTCCCCGCCCCACTCGGCCGCGCCGGCCGCGGCGCCGCGCTGGGCCGCCTCCATCATGGGGATGCCGCCCACGGTGTGCATGGTGATCATGTCGGCCCCGCTGGCCGCCGCCGAGCGAGCGGCCCCTTCCACCTGGTGCGGAATGTCGTGGAACTTCAGGTCCAGAAAGACGTTGAAGCCGCGGCGCTTGAACATCTTCACGATGGCCGGCCCCTCGGCGTAGTACAGCGTCATGCCGATCTTCAGCCACTGTGCATGGCCTTCCAGCTTGTCGGCGAGCGCGATGGCCTCCCAGGCGTCGCAGTCGAGGGCCACGATCACGCGGTCGCGGGCGGGAATGGAATCGAAGGAGGTTAGCACGTGAGGGCTCCAATCAGCTCGTTGACGTCGGCGACGCCCTGTTCCTCGCAGTAGTCGATGATGCCGTCGATGACATCCACGGTGGCGGTGGGGTTCACGAAGTTCGCGGTGCCCACGGCCACGGCGGTGGCACCGGCCAGCATGAACTCCACGGCGTCGGTACCCGTTGAGATACCGCCCATGCCGAGCACCGGCACCGACACGGCCTGGGCTACCTGCCACACCATGCGCAGGGCCACGGGCTTCACGGCCGGACCGGAGAAGCCGCCCACGACCCGGGCCAGAAGCGGCGTGCGGGTGCGGGCGTCGATGGCCATGCCGAGCAGGGTGTTGATGAGCGAGATGCCGTCGGCCCCGGCCGCCTCGGCGGCCTTCGCGATCTCGGTGATGTCGGTGACGTTGGGGGTGAGTTTCACGATGAGCGGCCGTTTGGTGGCAGCGCGGCACAGGGAGACGACCTTCTCCACGGAAGGCACGTGACAGCCCATGGTCATGCCGCCGGCGTCCACGTTCGGACAGGAGATATTCACCTCGTAGGCGGCCACGGGCGCCTCTTCCAGCGCCTCGATGACGGCCACGTACTCGTCGAAAGAATGGCCCGACACGTTCACCATGGCCGTGGCGCCGATGGATGAGAGCCATGGCAGCTCCACCTCTTTCAGATGCGCCACGCCGGGGTTCTGCAGGCCGATGGAGTTCAGCATGCCTGAGGCCGTCTCGGCGATGCGGGGGCTCGCGTTGCCCTCCCAGCCATTGAGGGACACGCCCTTGGTGGTGACGGCGCCCAGCGTCGCCACGTCCACGAAGTCGTGGTACTCGCGTCCGGCGCCGAAGGTGCCCGAGGCGGTGGTGACCGGGTTTTTCATGGCCAGGCCGCCGAGGTCCACGGCCAGCTTGACCGATGTCTCTTTGGGGGAACGCTGCATTACCACACCACCTCCGTCGCGGGGAACACCGGACCGTCCACACAGGCGCGGCGCTTGCCGTCCACCGTGTCCACCACGCAGGACAGGCAGGCCCCCACGCCGCAGGCCATGCGGCGCTCCAGGGACACCTCGCAGAACACTCCCGCTTCGGCGGCCATGGCGGCCACCAGCTTCATGAGCGGCTCGGGACCGCAGCAGGCCACGTAGTCGTAGGGCTTGCCGGCCGCCTCGGCCGCGGCCAGGGCCTCTTCCACGAGCGGCGTGCAGAAGCCCGCGCGGCCGAAGGTTCCGTCGTCGGTGGAGCAGGCCGGCTCGCAGCCGAGCACCGCCCCGTAGCGCTCGCGAGCCACGAGGGCATCGATAGTGGACGCGCCGAGGATGGCGTCCACGGCCACCCCGTCGGCCGCCAACGACTGCACGAGGGGATACAGAGGCGCGCTGCCCACGCCACCGGCCACCACCAGGGCCCGCTTGCAGCCCGCGGGCACTTCCCAGCCCCGACCGATGGGGCCGATCAGCTCCACCGCGTCGGCACCGGGCACTAAGGCGGTCATGCGGTCGGTGCCGAAGCCGAGCACCTGGTACATCATGTCCACGGTGCCCGCTTCTGCGTCGGCCGCGTACACGCCGAGGGGCCGGCGCAGGATGTGATCGTCCATGCCGGGGATCTTCACGTGCACGAACTGGCCCGGGGCCGCCGTCGCCGCTATCTCGGGCGCCCGCACGGTCATGAGCCAGATGTTGCACCCCGCTTCCTCGTTCACCAGAATGGGTGCGCACTCGTTACAGAGGGTCATGCGGCTCCTCTCGCTGTCGCTGACAAAATCACGTTAGGAGCCATTGTACCACCGACCCAACCGCCCGCCCCGCCGCGAAAGCCGTCCCGTCCCCTAGCGGGCCAGCCGGTAGCTCACGAGGCTGGGGCGGCCGGTCCAGGGGTCGGGCTCGATGAGGGCGTCCAAGCCGAACACGTCCTGCAGCATGGCCGGGGTCATGACCTCCTCAGGGGTGCCGGCCCCGCGGATGGAGCCGGCCTTGAGCGCGATCATCCAGTCGGCGAAGCGGGCGGCCAGGTTCAGCTCGTGGATGACGAGCGCGATGGTCTTGCCCTCGCGGCGGTTCAGATCGCGCAACAGCTCGAGCACTTCCAGCTGGTGGGCCATATCCAGGTAGGTGGTGGGCTCGTCCAACAGGATGAGGTCGGTGTCCTGGGCGAGCGCCATGGCGATCCAGGCCCGCTGGCGCTGGCCGCCGGACAGGGCGTCCAGCGCACGGGCTTCGAAATCGCCCAGGTGCGTGATGGCCAGGGCCCAGGCGATGATCTCGCGGTCGCGGGCCGCGAGGCGCCCGAAGCCCTTCTGGTGCGGGTAACGGCCCAAGGCTACCAGCTCGCCCACGGTCAGGCCGCCCGGGGCCTCGGGGGCCTGGGGCAGCAGGGCCATCTTGCGGGCCACCTCGGCCGTGGGCATCTCGGCGATGGCGCGGCCGTCCAAATACACCGCGCCGCCAACCAGGGGCATGGTGCGGGAGAGGGCCTTCAAGAGCGTGGATTTCCCGCAGCCGTTCGGGCCGATGATGGCGGTCACCTCGCCGGCGGGCACGGCCACGTCCAGAGGCTCGATGATGAGGCGGTCCCCGTAGCCCACGGCCACGGCCTCGCCCCGCAGGGCGGCGTCGGCGAAGCGCTCGCAGGTGCGGTCGCAGGTCTCGCAGAAGGCGATCTTCCCCTCGCCCGTCGTCGATGGCGTCACAGTCGGTTCCACGGCACTCCCCTCCTTAGGATCTGGCCAGCAAATACAGGAAATACGGGGCGCCGATGACCGCCGCCACGATGCCCACGGGAATCTCGTTGGGCGAGAGCAGCGTGCGCGAGACGATGTCGGCGGCGAGCATGAGGATGGCCCCCACGAGCACGCTGGCCGGCACGAGCAGGCGAAAGTTCGGTCCCACGAGGCGCCGGGCCATGTGCGGGCACACGAGCCCCACAAAGGTAAGGCCGCCGCCCACCGCACAGCAGAGCCCCGAGGCTCCCACGGCCACGGCCGTGAGCGCCGCCGTGGCCCGGGGTACCGCCACGCCCAGCCCCGTGGCCGCGGCCGCCCCGAGCCCCAGCACGTTCAGCGTGCGGGCCCCGTAGAGCGCAAGCGCCGTGAGCACCCCGAGCCCGACGGCCAGAATGGCGACGTTCTCCCACGTGGCGCCCCAGATGCTGCCGGCGATCCAGTTCTGCACGAAGGCGTAGTCCCCATCGGGTAGCGACAGCATGAGCAGCGAGGTGGCGCTGGAGAGCCCCGTGGCCAGGGCCACACCTATGAGCAGCAGCCGCCGCGGGCTGGAGGCGCCGCGCACCACCGACAGCCGCCAGCCGGCAAAGGCCACCGCCGCCGAGCCGGCGAAGGCGAGCAGGGGCAGGGCCACGGCACTCGGCACCGCGCCAGCGGGCACGAACACGATGAACGCTGCAACGAGCAGGCCCGCCCCGGCGTTGATGCCGAGCACACCCGGGTCGGCCATGTCGTTGCGGGACACCCCCTGGAGAAGGCACCCGGCCAAAGACAGCCCCACGCCCACGAGCAGGGCCGTGAGCACCCGGGGCAGGCGCAGCTCCACGAGGGTGTAGGCCAAGCTCGCCGGGGCCGTGCCGGACAGAATCTGCCCCAGCTCCTCCATGGAGATGCTGCGGTAGCCGGCGTTGACGTCGGCCCAGAGGGCGAGGGCGGCCCCCAGGGCCAGAAGCGCGATCACTCCTGCGCCGCGATGGCGCCTCAGCGTCTCAGTCAAGGCCCATCGCCTCCTTCCGGGCGCACCAGATGAAGAAGGGCACGCCGATCAGGGCGAAGATGATGCCGATGGGCACCTCGCTCGGCGCGATGAGAGTGCGGGCCAAAGCATCGGCCAGAAGCATGAACAGCGCCCCGCCCACGAGCGAGGCGGGAATGACGGCCCGGTAATCGGCCCCCACGAAGCGGCGCACGATGTGGGGCACCATGAGGCCCACGAAGGCCACCGGTCCCGCCAGGGCCACGGCGGCCCCGGCCAGCACGAGCACAACCACCAGGCACAGCGCCCGGGACTTCCCCACGGCCACGCCGAGGCCCGCGGCCGCCTCGTCGCCGAGGGACAGCACGCTCACCCGCCGGGCCAGGGCGACGGAAACCGCCAGGGCCACCAGGATGAAGGGCGCGGCGAGCGCCAGGCTGTCGGCGCGGATGCCCGCCACGCCCCCGGCCGTCCAGAAGGTGAGCGCGTAGCCGATATGGAAGAAGATGGCCACGCCCTGGGCCAGCGCCGTGAGGAAGAGCCCCACGGCGCAGCCGGCCAACACCAAAAGCACCGGGTCCATATGGCGCCGGCGGAAGCTCACGGCCCCGAACACCACGGCCAGGGCGAAGGCGGCGCCCACAAACGAGCAGGCCACCACCCCGGCGAAACTCATACCCGGCACAAGGGCCAAACACAGCGCCAGGGCGAAGGCCGCGCCGGCGTTGATGCCCAGAAGCCCCGAATCGGCCAGGGGGTTGCGCGTGACCCCCTGCATGATGGCGCCGGCCACGGCGAAGGCGGCCCCCACGAGGATGCACCCCAGGGTGCGGGGCCCGCGCAGCTCGAGCACGGCCACGTGCTCCTGGTTCGCCATGTCGGGCGACAGCAGCGCGCCGAGCACCTGGTCGGGCGCGATGGCCGTGCTCCCCACGAACAGCGAGAGCCCGGCCGCCAGGGCCACGGCCGCGGTGCCGGCAATCAGAAACAGCGATGTTCTCAGACGCGACAAGGAGCCGCTCCCCTAGGCCGCCGGGGCGGCGTGGGCGCGGAAGAAGTCCGTGAACGCCTGGAGCTGGTTGGTGAGCGTGATGGGATCGCGGTGCATGAAGGCCACCTGCTCGTAGGGCATGACCAGGCCGTTCTTCACGGCAGGCAGGTTCTTCCACAGCTGGGAATCGTCCACATAGGCCGCGTCGGCCCCGTCCAGCACGCCGTAGCAGATGAAGTCGCCGGCATAATCGGGCAGCGCCTCCACGGCGATGACCTTATAGGCCTCGTCGCCCTCCACCATGGAGCCCTGGATGGCCGCCGGCGCCTTCAGCCCCCACATGTCGTAGAGAATGGAGCCGCCGCGGGCGAAGTGGCTGCCCATGGTGTAGATCTCCTGGGGCCACACCTCCAGGATGGACACGGTGCGGTCCCCCACAATGCCCACGATCTCGTCTTTCACCGTGGCCACCTTGTCGTTGAACTCGTTGATGTAGGCCTCGGCCGCCTCGGTCTTGTTCACAAGCCCCGCGATGTAGCGGAACAACTCCTCGTCGGTGCGGGTGCCGTCGGCGATGTAGACCGTCGGCGCGATCTTGGCGTACTTGTCATAGTCGGCCTCGGTAATGGTGACAATGAGATCGGGCTGCTTCTCGGCGATCATCTCCAGGGAGGTTTCCGCCGAGGTGGTGTTCAGGGCCTCGATGCCGTCGCACAGCCCCGCGAGGAAGGGGTTGTTCAGGGCGTAGGGGCTCGCGATGACCGGTTTCACGTCCACGGCCAGGAACTCGCCGAGGTAGTAGTCGGTCACAATGGTCTGGGGGTTCGCGGGAATCTCCACGGGGCCCTTGTCGGTGTCCACAGTGCGCATGGCCGAGGCGGCGCCATCGTCGGCAGCGGCGCCGGTCCCGTCGTCGGAAGCCGAAGGGGTGCCGGAGCAGCCGGCGAGCACGGGAGTGAGGGCGGCGACGCCGAGGAAGGCGGCGAAGGTGCGGCGGGAAATGGGGGCCATAGGTGGTTCCTTTCTCAATGGTGACCAGTTAAGTTAGCTTTAGCAAACTCACGGCGGAAGATGTTAGCACAGGTTTACTTATCGCGCAAAACCAGGGAGAAAACCTCCACAAGAGCGCTGTCTATTCATTGTAGTCATTGCCCTCTACCACCAAACGACCCGGTAATCCACCTGTTTCTCCCCTGAACCTCTTTTGTTGCACCCTGAATATAAAAAGGCGGCCTCGCAAGAGGCCGCCTGGGGAGGGATGGCTTTGAAGCGTTACGCGCCTATCAAGCTATGGGCATGATTGGCCGCCGTACGGCCAGAGTTGATATTGTTGCAGTTGCAGGTGCTCCCCCCCACGTTGATGGTGTAGATGTTGCGGTGCAGCATGCAGCCGTCGGTGCCCACGGCGTAAAGGCCTTCGATGGGCGTCTTCGCGCTATCGACCACCCGGGCGTTGATGTCGCACTCGATGCCGCCCACCGACATGAGATAGTACTGGTTCAGCTTGGCAATGTAGAACGGCGCCGTGCCCACAGCCACCAGCGATGCCGCCGGTTTGGCGAACTCGGTATCCACACTGGCCGCACAGGCAGCGTTATCGTCGTCGATAGTCTTCTGCAGGACATCGGCATCCAGCTTGAGGGCCGCAGCGGCCTCGGCCAGGGTATCAGCGCGCACCAGATCGGGTTCGCTGACGCTGTTCGCCTGCGTGGGCACCTTCGTCGCCCTGGCCGTCGCCGTAGACCACCGGCTGGCTGGCCACAGTCTCAGCCACCTGTTCTCCCGACTCATCGTGCCGCTCATGGCCGGAGGCCTTCTCATTCTGTCAGTCGTGGGATCCGGCATGGCAACCTGGGGCGCCTATATCATGCAGACCGGCTACCAGCTCTTCCTCATCTACATATACACGGAGTTCGCCTATCTCGCCGATACGCGCACGCGCTTCCCGGTGCGCGTATTCGGTCTGGGAACATTCGCCATCGATCTGGGGCTGCTCATCGGGTTCGCCCTCATCTCCTACACCTCAATCGTCCATGCGGGATGGGTGCAGGGGGAGATGGGAAAGCCGCACGCGAGGCAGCTGGAGCCGATCGAGAAGACGCTGTGGAGACATTCGCGCTCGCCTTCGGCCTTTCGACGCGCGAGCGAGAAATCCTCCGGCATCTCGCCCGCGGCCGCACACTCCCTTCCGTCGCCGACAAGATGTGCCTGTCTTACAACACCGTAAAGACCCATGTGAGCCACATCTACCAAAAAGTCGGCGTACACACCCGAGACGAACTGCTGGAAATGCTAGGGCAGAGACGCTGACGCCACACGACACACCGTGCGCCCCCTCGGCACCTGATCGGTGCAGCTTCGTGTGCCACCGATCTAGATGGGGCCAAACGCGAAGAAAATGACGGTTCTCGTAGCTTGCCCGATGAGATGAGCGCGAAAACACTCTATGAACTTGGAGTTTTCCCAGGTTAGAAGTCCTCGCTTTGATTTCCCGGCGACATAAGACTACGAGAACCGTCATTTTCTTCGCAATCGAAGGGATCTCGGAGAGAAAAGGACCCTCGTTGTTTGTTAGGTCTCCGAACAGACCGTAACGAAGCCGCATATAGCCGGCGCTTGCACGGTACAGCTCTGCACCGGCGCTGTGCCATCGTCCGACGACGACGGGAAGGGGCAATCGGGAACGATGCATAGGGTGCCATTCAGCAGCGCTTGCCAGCTCCCATAGAAAAGACCCCCTTCGCTGAAGGGGGTCTTGCAAGAGCGGTGCGGTCGGAAGCCGGGACTACTCGACGATGGCGCCGTCCTCCATAGTAGCCCAGCCGCCCACGTAGACGTCGGTGGCGCGGCCCACGAGCTCGGCGCCGATGAAGCCGGAGTTGTTGGCCTTGGAACAGAAGTCGTCCACGGCCACAGTCCAGGCGGCCTCGGGGTCGATGACTGTGAGATCGGCAGTGCAGCCGGCCTGAATCTTCACCGGCTCCTGGCGCAGGATGGCGCGGGGGGCCACCGCCATGGCCTCCACCATGCGGCCGTAGTCGATGACGCCGGCGCGCACCAGATGGGTGAGCACGAGGCCGAGGGAGGTCTCCAGGCCGGTCATGCCGAAGGGCGCCAGCTCGAACTCGCGGTCCTTCTCCCAGTCGGTATGGGGCGCGTGATCGGTCACGATGGCGTCGATGGTGCCGTTCGCAAGGCCCTCGATAAGGGCAGCGGCATCCTCGGCGGTGCGCAGGGGCGGGTTCACCTTCAGGGCCGTCTGGTACTCGGCGGTGATGGCGTCCTCGGTGAGGAACATGTGGTGCGGGGTCACCTCGCAGGTCACGGGCAGCCCCTCGGCCTTGGCGGCGGCCACCAGATCCAGCCCGCGCTTCGTGGTGATGTGCTGGATGTGCAGAGGGCACCCGGTCAGGCGGCAGAGCGCGATGTCGCGGGCGATCTCCAGCTCCTCGCCCTCGGCCGGCCAGCCCACCATGCCCAGGCGCGTGGAGGCCACGCCCTCGTTCACCTGGCCGTCGGCCACGAGCGAGTCGTCCTGGCAGTGCACCATGATGGCGGTATCGAACTGCTTGGCGTAGTCCATGACGCGGCGCATCATGCCGGCATCCTGGATGCCGTGGCCGTCATCGGTGAACACCGGGGCGCCGTGGGCGTACATGTCGCCCATGTCGGCGAGCACCTCGCCCTTCAAGTCCTTGGAGCAGGCGCCGGACGGGATGACACGGCACTTCCCCACCGCGGCGGCGCGGGCCTTCACGTACTCCACGGTCACGGCATCGTCCACCACGGGGCTCGTGTTGGGCATGGTGCACACGGCGGTGAAGCCGCCGTGGGCCGCCGCGCGGGAACCGGAGGCGATGTCCTCCTTCTGCTCCTGGCCCGGATCGCGGAAGTGCACGTGCATGTCCACGAGGCCGGGGGTGACGATCTTTCCGGACAGATCGCGCTCCACGCCCTTCTCCATGGTGAGGTTTTTGCCCACCTCAACGATCTTGCCGTCGCGGATGAGGATGTCGGCCACGTCGTCCAGGCCGATCTGGGGGTCGATCAGACGGGCGTTCTTAAGCATCAATGCCATCGTTGCTACCTCCTAGGAGCAGGTACAGGGCGGCCATGCGCACGAGGACGCCGGCGTAGACTTGGTCGAGGATGATGGAGCGCTTGGGGTGATCGGCCATGAAGCTGTCCAGCTCCACGCCGCGGTTGATGGGGCCCGGGTGACACACGCAGGCATCGGGCTTCATGAGGCGGTCGCGCTCCTTGGTCAGGCCATAGAGCAGGTTGTACTCGCGCAGGTTCGGGTAGGGCGCGCCCTCGAAGCGCTCGCGCTGGATGCGCAGCATGTACACCACGTCCAGCTCCGGCAGGGCCTCGTCCAGGTTGCTCGTCACGTGGTCGGCCCCCAGGATGTCGGGGCGGGCGGGCAGCAGCGTGGGCGGGGCGATGACCGTCACCTCGCAGCCCATGATCTTCAGGGCCGGGATGAGGGAGCCGCACACGCGGGAGTGGGCGATGTCGCCCACCACACCCACATGCAGGCCGTCCAGATCGCCCTTCTCCTCCCAGATGGAGTACAAATCCAGAAGGGCCTGGGTGGGATGCTGGTGCTTGCCGTCGCCGGCGTCGATGACCGACACGCCGGACACGTCGGCGATCTTGCGGGGCACGCCGGCCCAGCGGTCGCGCACCACGATGCAGTCGATCTTGTAGGAGCACAGCGTCTTCACGGTGTCCACGAGGCTCTCGCCCTTCACCGTGGCCGTGGAGGACCCACCAAAGTTCAGGGAGTCGGCGGACAGGCGCTTCTCGGCGATCTCGAAGGAGGAGCGGGTGCGGGTGGACGGCTCGTTGAACATGTTCACCACGGTGAAGCCCTTCAGGGTGGGCACCTTCTTGATGCGGCGCTCGTTCACCTGCTTGAAGTTCTTGGCCGTCTCGAGGATGGTCATGATGTCATCGGCGGAGTAGTCCGTGATGTCGATGAGATGCTTGTGATTGAAGGCCATGGGACCTACTCACCTCCGTTGGTCTGCAGCGGCGCGGAACCGGCTCGCTTGCCCGGCTCGATTTCCAGAATCTCGACGGCGGAGATGCCGTCCACTTCCTCCAGGAACAGGCGCACGTTCTCCGTGGAGGAGGAGGGCACGTTCTTGCCCACGAAATCGGCGCGGATGGGCAGCTCGCGATGGCCGCGGTCCACGAGCACCGCCAGCTCCACCGCCGCCGGGCGGCCGATGTCCATGAGGGCATCCAGCGCCGCGCGGATGGTGCGGCCGGTGTAGAGCACGTCGTCCACGAGCACCACGGTCATGCCGTCGATGTCGAAGGGGATGTCGGTGGAGTGGACCTCCGGGGCGAAATGGGTCGCGAAGTCGTCGCGGTAGAAGCTGATATCCAGCTTGCCGAGGGGCACCTCCACCCCCTCGATCTCCTGAATCTTATGGGCGAGCATCTTCGCGAGCAGATCGCCGCGGGTCACGATGCCCACGAGCGCGATATGCGCCGCCCCCTTGTTGGCCTCGAGGATCTGGTGCGCCATGCGCGTCACCGCTCGCTCGATGTCGTCTGCGTCCATGCAGACGGACTTGACCATACTTGCGTCGTTCATACACACTCCCTTCACGGGTTCCGGTGTACAGACGAAATCCGATGGACGGATCCGAGTTTTACCCGTCCGCTGCCGCCTGAGGGCAATAAAAAAGCCCGTCTGGCGACGAGGCTCACTGAGTGCGCTTATGTTCGCGATGCTTGCTCTCGCGCCCCCGCGCACGGGGTGTACCTTGTCGGCCTCTCTGTACCGCATTTAAAGGACGGTTGCACCATACACCCGAAAACGATGACACGCAAGTATAGATTGAGATTTTTTCAAAAAAGGTACGAGCCGAAGCCTGAGAGGGCCAAGCACGGATGAGCGCAAAGGAGACGGCGGGTGTTTCGACCGAGCGAGTTCCACAGCGGCGAGAACAGGACTCAATGTCCTGTTCTCCAAAGCGAGGACTGTCTGAGCGAATCGGAACACCCGACGCCTCGCGACCCTGGCAGAGCAACGAGAAAGGCCGCCCGAAGGCGGCCTTTCCTGAGGTTTCCGAACGGTGAAACCCCGTTAGTTCATGGACTCGAGCTCCTTGACGAGCTTCTTGTCGTCGGCGGCGCTGATCCAGCCCTCGGGGATGTCAGCGTCGTTGTGGCAGCTGGAGCAGTAGTTCACCGACGCGCGATGAGCCTTGTGGCAATCACCGCACTCCACCTTGCCGTGCTGCGGCACATGGGGGTTGCGCTTCATGTCGGCCGTGGCCTCGATGAGGTCGTCGCGAGTCATGTTGTGGCAGCTCTCGTTCAGGCAGAACTGGTCGGCCTCGATGCCGCGGGCGGCCACGAGGTCCTCGAGGGACTTCTCGGGCACCACGTGCTGGCCGGTCTGGGTCAGCATGACCTCGTAGTTGCCAGTCACCCAGCTCATGCCCTCGCCGATCTGCTCGGACAGGGTGGGCACATGGCAGCTCATGCAGGTGTCGCCGTTCTCGGCGCGGTGCACGGCGGCCATCATGCCGCTGGCGGTCTCGAGCTCGTTGCCCCACTTATCGGTGGCCGGCTCGCCCGGGGTGGCCTCATAGGTGGGCAGGTAGGGATCCATGGGGGTGTGGCAGATCGCGTTGCAGAAGCTCGGCTGCTCGTGCCAGACCCAGAACCCGGCACCGGCCACGACGAGCACGGCCACGACGACGCCCACCACGATGGGCCACTTCTTCTTGCCCTTCTTGGCAGCCGGCTCGTTGGTTGCGGCCGGAGCCCCTTCAACCTCGGCGACCTCCACGGTCTTCTCTTCTTCGGACATTCATCCATCCTTCCAGTTGGGGATCTTCGAGGTGCGCGTGCGCACCCCCTTCCTGCGAAGCGAGCGATCCGCCCTCCCCAGCTGACCTCACCGCAGGATGGGGGCGCCGCCCGTTCGGCGCGGCGCCCCCATCCCGAGGAATTCGCTTCGATGTGCCATGATACCCGAAGTGGGCCCATTCGGCCAGGGGAAAAGCGGTTACCGTTTCGTCACCGTTACTTCATCAAAGAAAGGAGCCGTCCCGAAGGGCGGCTCCCGATGCGGTAACCGTTGCGGTTCGCGTCGCGCCTAGGCGGCAGCACCGGACTCGAAGGCCTTCTTCAGCTTCTTGTCGTCGGCGCTGGAGATCCAGCCCTCGGGCATGTCGGCGTCGTTGTGGCAGCCGGAGCAGTAGTTCACCGACGCGCGATGAGCCTTGTGGCACTCGCCGCACTCCACCTTGCCGTGCTGCGGCACGTGGGGGTTGCGCTTCATGTCGGCGGTCTTCGCCTGCAGGTCGTCGGTGGTCATGACGGAGCCGTCATCGTTCACGTGGCAGCCGCTGTTGAGGCAGAACTCCTCGGAAGCGATGCCGCGGGCCTCGACGAGGTCGGCCAGGGAACGCTCCTCGAGCGGGTACACGTAGTTGCCGGTCACCCAGTTCATGCCCTCGCCGATCTGCTCGCTGATCTGCGGCACATGGCAGGACATGCAGGTGGAGCCGGTGGCCTTGTGCGTGACAGCCAGCATGGCGTCGGTGCTCGCCTCGTTGCCCCACTTATCGATACCGGTCTGGTGGAGCTCCTGGTCGTACGTGGCATTGTACGGATCCATCGGCGTATGGCAGATGGCGTTGCAGAAGCTCGGCTGCTCATGCCAGACCCACAGGCCCGCGCCGGCGACGATCAGGACCGCTGCCACTACGCCAACGACGATAGGCCACTTCTTCTTGCCTGTCTTTTTGGGAGTAGCTTCAGTCGTGGAGTCCGCAGCGTCCGTGGTTACCTCGGCATCAACTTTGGTCTCTTCACTCATGCCTTCTAACCTCCTTCTTTCCTTCCTTGTTCCTTTTCCTTTCCGTGTTCCTGCGACACCGCCGCTCTCACCCCTCCCCAGGTGGAGAGCTTGAGGGTCGCCCCTCGCGGTGATGCAGGAACTTCTGTTATTTTAACGATTCCATGACAAAATTTCCATACCTAAATGGGGCGAGAAGGGTGAGCGGAGCTCGAATCCCCTCATGGATGGCGGAGCGGTCTTTCCAACCGCGATGCCCGCCCCCCCCCGAGCGGGGCGAGGGAGAGACCTCCTTGCGGGCAGCAAAAAGGCGCCCCGGAGGGCGCCTTGGTCGGAGCAACAGCGCGGCAGCTACTCGTCGATGCCGTCGTTGGTGCGGATGAGCTTGCGCTTGATCTTGCCGCCGATGGTCTTGGGCAGTTCGTCCACATACTCGATGATGCGCGGGTACTTGTAGGGCGCCGTGGTCTTCTTCACGTGCTCCTGCAGCTCGCGGGTGAGCGCGTCGGTGCCCTCGTAGCCCCGGGCCAGCACCACCGTGGCCTTCACCACCTTGCCGCGGATGGGGTCCGGCGCCGCCGTGACGGCGCACTCCACCACAGCCGGGTGCTCCACCAGCGCGCTCTCCACCTCGAAGGGGCCGATGCGGTAGCCCGAGCACTTGATGACATCGTCGTTGCGGCCCACGAAGAAGCAGTAGCCGTCCGAGTCGCGCCAGGCCATGTCGTGGAGGTTGTAGTACTCCCCTCCCACAGCCTCGGCGGTCTTCTCGGGGTTGCCGTAGTAGCCGACGAACAGGCCCGGCGGGTAGGCCTCTTTCAGGCCCGTCACGCAGATGGCGCCCTCCTCGCCGTCCTCCACTTCCCGGCCGTCATCGTCCAGGAGCTTCACGTTCAGCAAGGGCGACGGCTTGCCCATGGAGCCGGGGCGCGGCTCCACCCAGGGGAAGGTGGCCAGGAGCACCGGCCCCTCGGTCTGGCCGAAGCCCTCGCGGATCTTCTTGCCCGTGAGCCGCTCCCACTGGATGGTCACCTCCGCGTTCAAGGGCTCGCCGGCCGTGGCGAAGTTCTCCACGCTGGACAGATCGTAGGCCGCCACGTCCTCCTGGAGCATGAAGCGGTACATGGTGGGCGGCGCGCAGAAGGTGGCCAGCCGGTAGTCCTGGATCTTCTGGAGCAGCTTGGCGGGCACGAACTTCTCCATATCGTAGGCGAAGATGGTCGCGCCGCAGATCCACTGGCCGTAGATCTTGCCCCAGCCGAACTTGGCCCAGCCCGAATCGGTCACCGACATGTGCAGCTCGTTCTCGCGCACCTGCTGCCAGTACTTCGCCGTGATGATATGGCCCAGCGGGTGAGCGAAGTTGTGCTCGACGGCCTTGGGGTTGCCCGTGGTGCCGCTCGTGAAGTACATGAGCATGATGTCGTGGGCAGCGACCGCCGCCTCGCCCGTGGGCCGCTCGAAGGTCTCGGGCTGACCGGCGATGAGGTCCTCGAAGTCGATCCAGCCCGGCCGGCTGCCGTCCACGATGAAGGTCTCGCGCACGCCGGGGCAATCGGGCAGGGCCTCTTCCACCTGGGTGCACACGTAGTCGTCGTTCACGGCCACGATGGCCTTCACGTCGGCGCTGTTGGCACGGTACACCACATCCTTGCGGGTCAGCTGCAGCGAGGCGGGAATGATGGTGGCGCCCAGCTTGCACAGGGCCACGGCGCAGATCCAGTACTCCCAGCGCCGCCGCAGGATGCACATCACCACGTCGCCCTTGCCCACGCCCAGCTTGGCGAAGCCGTGGGCGGCCTGGTTGGAGAGGCGCTTGATGTCGGCGAAGGTGAAGGTGCGCTCCTCGCCGGCGTCGTTGCACCACAGAAGGGCCCGCTTCTCCGGCTCCACCGCGGCCCACTCGTCCACGACGTCGAAGCCGAAGTTGAAGTCCTCGGGCACCTCGATGCGGAAGTTCTCCGCGAAGTCCTCGTAGGAATCGAATTCGATTCTCGGGCAGTATTTCTTCAGAACGTGATCCATTAATAACTCCTCGGACTTACTTTATTGGCAAGGTCAGCGAGGTTCCGACAGGTGCCTGGCATTGCCCCGCCTTCGGGCCAAGCGTACTTCGGTACGCGCCGAGCCCGAAACAAGGGACAAGGCCAGGTGCCTGTCGGAACCGCAGCATCGGCGTGTCCGTTCGTCCCGCCAGGGCGAACGGAACAAGCTATTCGGCGATGATCGTGATGAAGGTGGCGGGGGCGTCGCCGTGGCAGCGCTGGCCGTGGGGGTGCTCCGGATTGAAGTAGATGGAGTCGCCGGCGTTCAGGACGATATCGCGGTCCTCGAAGGTGAGGACGAGCGAGCCGTCCACGACGTAGTTGAACTCCTGGCCCCCGTGGCACACCAGCTCGGCCGGTTCATCGCTCGGATCGAGCACGACCCGCAGCGGCTGCATGATCTTGCGGGCGTAGCGCCAGGCCAGATCCTCGTACTGGTAGCCGGGGAAGCGGTCGACGTTGATGCCCTCTCCCGCGCGCACCACGTGATAGGTGTCCAGCTTCGGGGCGTTGCCCGTGAGGATCTCCGTGAGATCCACGGAGAACTTCGTGGCCATGTGGTAGATGGCCGAGATGGGGATATCCACCCCGGTTTCCTCCCAGGCGCGGTAGGTGTCGATATCCACGCCCAGCTCCTGGGCCATGGTGTGGCGGGACACGTCGCAGGCCTCGCGCAGGCCCTGGACGCGCATGCCGAGTTCTCTCAGATTCTCATCCATGACGTTCTCCTATGCCTTCATGCCCAGCTCAAGGGCGATCTTGTTCTTCTCCAGCATCGCAGGCTTCTTGCCGGCCACCTGGGCGAGCGCCCCTTCCAGGGCCTCCTGCCCGCAGAAGGGGAACGCGGCCCACAGCTTGCCGATGAGCACTATGTTGCCGAGGCCCTTGATGCCGGCCTCCTCGCAGAGCTTCGCTGCCGGGATGCCGACGACGGTCACGCCCGGTGCCTCGCGCAGCTCGGGCACCATGGCCGTGTCGGCCACGACGATGCCGCCTTCGGCCACCGTGGGCAGGAACTTGTCGAAGGAGGGCTGATTCAGGGCGATGAGGGCGTTGGGGTGCAGCACAAGGGGGCTGCCGATGGGCTCGTCGGACAGGGTGACGGAGCAGTTCGCCGTGCCGCCGCGCATCTCGGGACCATAGGAGGGCATCCAGGACACCTCGCGATCCTCGATGAGGCCGGCCGTCGCGATGACCTTGCCGGCGAAGAGCGACCCCTGGCCGCCGAAGCCGGCGATGACGCATTGGAGCTCGCGGTCCATTAGTTCTCCCCCTTCTTCTCCGGGTGGGCGATGGGGCACGCGGCGTTGCGGGCGCTCGCGGCCTCGGCGGCATTGGCGAAGCCGTCGGCCACCACGTCGCGGTACACGCCGAGCGGATAGTACGGCAGCATGTTCTCCCGCATCCACTCGAAGGCGGCCTGCGGAGTCATGCCCCAGTTGGTGGGGCAGGTGGAGATCACTTCGACGAAGGAGTAACCCACGCCGTCCACCTGGTTCTGGAAAGCCTTCTTGATGGCCTTCTTGGCCTTGCGCACGTTCTTGGGGCTGTCCACGCAGACGCGCTCGATGTAGGCCGGCCCATCGAGGGTGGCCAACAGCTCGCTCACGCGGATGGGGTTGCCCGCCGTGGCCACGTCGCGACCGTAGGGGCTCGTCTGGGTCACCTGGTTCGGCAGGGACGTGGGGGCCATCTGGCCGCCGGTCATGCCGTAGATGGCGTTGTTGATGAAGATGACGACGATGTTCTCGCCGCGGGTGGCCGCATGGATGGTCTCGGCCATGCCGATGGAGGCCAAGTCGCCGTCGCCCTGGTAGGCGAAGACGATCTTGTCCGGGTGCACGCGCTTCACGCCCGTGGCCACCGCCGGGGCGCGGCCGTGGGCCGCTTCGATCATGTCGCAGCCGAAGAAGTCGTAGGCCATCACCGAGCAGCCCACCGGTGCCACGCCGATGGTCTCCCCCTCGATGTCCAGCTCGTCCATGGTCTCGGCCACGAGGCGCTCCACGATGCCGTGGGGGCAGCCCGGGCAGTAGTTGGTCACCACGGGCAAAAGCGCATGGGGCCGCTCGTAGACCACCTTCATCTCGCGCTCGTCCTGTGCCATGCTACTCACCGACCTTTCCGCTCAGGGCCTCCACCGCGGCCAGAACCTCCTCCGGCGCAGGAATCACGCCGCCGGTGCGCCCGTAGAACTCCACGGGCACGGTTCCGTTCGCCACGAGGCGCACGTCCTCCACCATCTGGCCCATGTTCATCTCCACCACGAGGGCCGCCTTCGCGTGATCCAAAGCCTCGGCCAGGGTGTCCTCGGGGAAGGGCCACAGGGTGATGGGGCGCACGAGGCCCGCCTTGATGCCGCGCTCCCGGGCGGCGTTCACGGCGCTGCGGGCCACGCGAGCCGCCCCGCCGAAGGCCACGAGCACGATGTCGGCGTCCTCGGTGCGGTAGCACTCGGCCCGCTGCTCGGCGGCCTTGATGGCGCCGTAGCGCTCGTAGCGCTCGCGGTTGAGGTCCTCCAGGGCGGCAGCGGTCAGGTACAGGGAGTTCGCCACGTTATGGGGCCGGGCGTGGCCGTGGCCGCAGGTAGCCCAGGGCTTGGCCGGCAGATCGGCCGGGTCGATGGCCTCGGGCAGCACCACGGGCTCCATCATCTGGCCGAGCATGCCGTCGGCCAGAATCATCACCGGCACGCGGTAGCGGTCGGCCACATCGAAGGCCTCGAAGGCGTAGTCGGCCATCTCCTGCACCGTGGAGGGGGCGAACACGACAATCTGGAAGTCGCCGTGGCCCGTGGCCTTGGTGGCCTGCCAGTAGTCGGCCTGGGAGGGCTGGATGCCGCCGAGGCCCGGGCCGCCGCGCTGCACGTTGATGATGACGCCCGGCAGATCGGCGCCGGCCATGTAGGAGATGCCCTCGCTCTTGAGCGAGATGCCCGGCGAGGACGAGGAGGTCATCACCCGGGCGCCGGCCGCGGAGGCGCCGTAGACCATGTTGATGGCCGCCACCTCGGACTCGGCCTGCAAGTAGGTGCCCCCCACCTTCGGCATCATCTTCGCCATGTAGGCGGCCACCTCGGTCTGGGGCGTGATGGGATAGCCGAAGAAATGGCGGCAACCGGCCCGCATGGCCGCCTCGGCCATGGCCTCGTTGCCCTTCATGAGTACTTTCTGCGCCATGAGCCTACCTTTCCACCGTGATGGCCACATCGGGGCACATCGTCGCGCACGAGCAGCAGCCCGTGCACTTCTCCTGATCGACGCAATGGGCCGGATGGTAGCCCTTGGCCGTGATGACGGCCTCGTCCAGCTCCAGAATGACCGTGGGACAGACGTCCACGCACAGGCCGCAGCCCTTGCAGAAATGGTCGTCGATGGTAACGCGCGCCATGGAAACCTCCTTGCACTGTCCTCGCCGCATCGGCCCTGCGGCCCGCGCGGCATCCCTTCAATCTCTCCTACGCCTCCGGCCCGAAAGACCAGGGCGGCGATACGTACACGTCCACAGGATAGACACCGGGCAGGCCCACCAGGGCCCCGTGCCCGTCGCTTTCCCGTTGAATGGCCGACTTTGGCACCGTAACGCACCGCAGAGGAACCCCGGCGCCATCGGCCACGGCCTGGGCAAACGGAACAGCTTCCCGCACAAGGGCCGCGGTCGTCTCCCCCTGCAGGTGGGAATTGCCCACCACGGCCGTCACCGCCACGGCGGCCTTGGCCTCGATCTCGCGAAGCACGGCCACCGCCTCGGCCGGCTGGCGGGTGAGGTTGCGGTAGGCGTTGGCCACGTAGAGCACCTCGCCGGGACCGGCCCCCAGGGCCGAGGCGAACCGGGCCAGGGCCGTGGCGCCCACGTCATCGCCGCCAGCGTCCACGATGACCACGGGCCGCGGTCCTGCCGGGCCCTCACCACCGTCGCTCGCCCGCTGCCAGGCGTAGGCAGCCTGGATGGCGGGCACCACCTCGCCGGTGAGCGAGGGCACGTCCAGCGAGGTGCCGGCCCGGGCGAACACCGGGGCGATGAGCCGCACTCCATGCCCTTCCAGAAGCTCGGCGTACTCGCTGGAGCGGAAGTAGGGGTTCACCACGTCCATGTCGGCCAGGGTGACCGCCTGTCCGGCCGCCGCCGCGTCCAGGGCCAGGTTCAGGGCGAAGGTGGTCTTGCCCGCCCCGTAGTGGCCCACCACCACCGTGACCGGCGCCAGATCGAAGGGCAGGCCCGGGACTGTCGCCGGCTCGGTCGGGCCGCCCATCAGATCAGTCCCTCGGGGGTCTTGGCCGGTGCCGGGGCCGCGGCGTCGGCCTCGCGGATGGCGGCGCGGCGGATTTTCCCGTTCACGGTGCGCGGCAGGTCGTCCACGTACTCGATGATGCGCGGGTACTTGTAGGGGGCGGTCTGGCGCTTCACCCACTTCTGCAGCTCTTGGGTGAGGGCATCGGAGCCGGTCCAGCCCTCGGCCAGCACCACCGTGGCCTTCACAGCGAAGCCGCGCACCGGGTCGGGCACGCCGGTGACGGCGCACTCGCGCACGGCCTCGTGCTCCAGAAGCACGCTCTCGATCTCGAAGGGACCGATGCGGTACCCGCTCGACTTGATGACGTCGTCGTTGCGGCCCACGTACCAGTAGTTGCCCTCCTCGTCGCGCCAGGCGGTGTCCCCGGTGTGGTACCAGGTGCCGTCCATGGCCTCGGCGGTCTTCTCCGGGTTGCGGTAGTACTCGCACATGATGCCCGCCGGGCGCGGGTTCACGGCGATGCAGATCTCCCCGGTCTCACCGGTGTCGCACTCGGTGCCGTCGCCGCGCAGGATGGCCATCGTGTACAGGGGCACAGGCTTGCCCATGGAGCCGGGCCGCGGGGTGGAGTTCGTCAGGTTCGCCACGGTGAGCGGCGTCTCGGTCTGCCCGAAGCCCTCGTAGATGGTCAGCCCCGTGTGCTCGCGCCAGAAGTCGAACAGATCGGGGTTCAGCGCCTCGCCGGCCGTGGTGGAGTATTCCAGGCTGGACAGGTCGTAGGCGTCCACGTCCACCTCGCTCATGAGCCGGTACATGGTGGGCGGGCAGCACAGGGTGGTCACCCCGAACCGACCGATGAGCGAGAGGATGTCGGCGGCGTCGAAGCGGTCGAAGTCGTAGGTGAGCACGGCGGCCTCCATGAGCCACTGCCCGAAGAACTTGCCCCACACAGCCTTGCCCCAGCCGGTGTCGGCGATAGTGAAGTGCAGCCCCTCGGGGTTCACGTTGTGCCAGTGCTTGGCCGTGATGAGATGGGCCACGGCGTAGCCGGCATCGTGGAGCACCATCTTGGGGTTGCCCGTGGTGCCGCTGGAGAAGTACATGAGCATGGGGTCGGCCGCCGCCGTCTCGCGCCGGGCGAAGTCGGCGCTGGCCGCGCGCACCTCGCTGTTGAAGTCGCGCCAGCCCGCGCGGACAGCGGGCAACGCGCAGATGCCCTCAGAACCCGAGAGCGCCAGTCCGCCCGGCTCCCCCTCGGGGAAGAGCCAGCGACCCTCGCCGTCCTGGGCCGTGAGGCCGCCGCCCGCGGGATTCACCAAGATGAGCGCCTCCACGCTGGGACACGCGCCCACCACGGCGTCCACGGTATCGGCGATATCTCCGGTGGAAGTGGCCACCACGGCCTTGATATCGGCCCCGTTCAGGCGGTAGGTCAGATCGTGCTCCTTCAGCATGAAGGTGGCGGGCACCGCCACGGCCCCCAGCTTCTCCAGAGCCAGCATGGTGAACCAGAACTGGTAGTGGCGCCGCAGGATGACCATGACGAAGTCGCCCCGGCCGATGCCGCAGTCGGCGAAGAAGTTGGCCGTCTTATCGGACCAGCGCTTCATGTCGGCGAAGGTGAAGACGTGCTCCTCCCCTTCCGGGTTGCACCACACCATGGCGGTGCGGTCGGGGTCGTGCTCGGCGATGTCGTCCACCACATCGTAGGCGAAGTTGAAATCGGCGGGCACGTCCACGTCGAACTGGGTGAGCTGGCCCTGCTCGTTGAAGGCCTCGGTGACATAGCGTTCGTTGATGTTGCGCATAATGGTTCCTCGGGTGAAGTCGGGTGCGAAAAGATTAGGGGCGGTTCCGCAGCGAGGGCCACAGGCCAGCTGCGGGCGACACGGCGCCTGCGGGCACCGGGGCGCGGGATAGGGCGACGCCAGGGCCGCGGGCGTGCCCGCGACGGACCGGGCCGCCTAGATAATCTTCTCGTCGCCGGGCTTCATGACGATGGCCAGGAACACGCAGGGCGCGCCTCCCGTGGCCACCATGCCGTGGCCGCGACCGGAGTCGTACATGACCACGTCGCCGGGATTCAGTATCTCCTCGTGGCCCTCGTAGGCGAAGCGCATCTGGCCGGAGATGATGAAGTCGAGCTCCTGACCCTCATGGCGCGACAGGTGCACGGGCACATCCTGCTGCTCTTCCAGGTAGGGCGCCGTCACCACGAAGGGCTCGGCCAGCTTGTGGCGGAAGTGCGGCGCCTTGTGCAGGTACTCGAAGCCCGCCCGCCGCTTGATGGACAGACCGGCGCCGGCCCGGGTGAGCGAGTAGCCCGTCAGATGCGGGTTCTCGCCCGTGAGCAGCTCGATCACATCCACGCCGAACTTCTCGGCGCACTTATACAGGAAGGTGAAGGAGAGATCCTCGTCGCCGGCCTCCTGGGCGGCGTACTCGGCCACCGAGCGGCCCGTGGCCTCGGCCATCTCCTGCATGGTGAGGTCCATGTCCTCGCGCAGAGCGCGGATGCGCCCCGCCACCTCTTTGATATTCGGCTCCACGACCTGCGACCTCCTTTTCGGACCTGGGGAATAATTTAGCTTGCTATTGTACTGACACCGGAACGGTCAACGTTTCAAAACCGTTAAAACATCGGTAACCAACCCCATAGTTTTTCCCACCAACCCGCCATCGTCCCCAGCGAAACGCAAGGCGCCCCGGCCATTGCCAGCCGGGGCGCCGCGTGAACCGAGCGTGGCACCGCGAAAAGAAGCCAGTCTGGGCGCCGATGGAGATTGGGGGATCCTTCGACACCGCACCTTCGGAGGAGGCAACGGGATGTCTCCCCATTTTCACCCGGTCGGCGACAACAGGGTCTTGCTCAAGACGCCGCGAGGCCGCGGGCCCGCTTCTCCAGGAGCCCATAATCGGTCTTTCCCGATGACAACAGCGGGATTTCCTCGACCAAGAAATAATCCCTTGGGCAGGAGTGAGCGGGCAAAGCACCACGCAATCCCTTGTCAGTCGCTGCTTTGTCAAAGACGACACCCTCGGCGGGAACCACAAAGGCATAGGGCACGCCCAAGCGATCGCTCCCGACGGGCACGACTACCGCGCACGTGGCAACATCGGGCAATTTCAGCAACTCGCCTTCCACCTGTTCGGGAAAAACCTTCTCTATCTGCTTCGTGACGGGATCGATGACCATGGCGATGCGCTTGATGCGGCCGTGATGGAACACGAACCCGTCCTCATCGATTGATGCCAAGTCCCCCGTTCTCACCCAAACAGCGCCGCTCTCATCAACGCGCAGGGTTTCATTGGTGGCCAAGTCGTTATCGAAGTACCCCATCATGGCTCCCGGCGAACTCACCCACAACTCGCCGACATCTCCATATCCACCCTCATGCCCCGTCTCAAGATCGACCGCTTTCACGTTCACCCGGCACTGGGGCAAGCCGACGCTGCCGCACTTTCGCCTGCCGGGCATCTCGGTAACGGCCGTTGAGGCAACTTCCGTCATTCCGTATCCATGGATAACGCCGACGCGGGCGCCATGGCGAAAGAGGATTTCGTCTATCTCCCCTCTTCGCTCGGGAGAGAGGCTCTCCCCTCCCACGGCGAGCGTCTTGATGAACGAGAGATCCGCCTTGCGGCCGTCAACGGCCCTGACCAGTCTCTCGATATAGGCGGGTGCCTCAAGGCAGTGCTGGGGTTTTACCCTCAGATAGTCCCGTACAACGGCATCAACGGACGGGTCGGGCGCCAGATGGTTCACCACGCCGAGACAGAGAGGGGCATGCATCGAGAGAACCATGCCGAAGGCAAGGAACGGCGGTGCCACCGAGAGGTAGGTGTCTCCCCGCTTGAAGTCCATCCCGCTGTGGCGATACTGCCAGACAATGCTGTTGATCGCATTGCTGGAAAGAACGACCTTCTTCGGCTCGCCCGTTGTACCCGAGGTTGAAAGCAAGGCAAACGCCAAGCCTCCCTCATGCACCTCCTCAATGGACGCTGCGGCGCCTGCACGGAGAAAACCGTCATAGCTCAAGGCTCGATGGGCTCCCCGCGGCGCCCTGCGCAAACGGGTCGCCATCCGCGCAAACGTCCCCATGGAGCGCTCCATGGGCAAAACGACGCTGCGGATTCCCGGAGTCTTCAGCTCCCCTTCCAATGTTTCGGCAAAAAGATCAAGCACGAACAGCATCTTCGACTCGGTCTTGCGAAGCGATTGCGCGAGCACGCCGGGAGCGACGGTGGCATATTCCATATTCGCCTTGGCCCCAATACGGTTGATAGCGTATACGAGCGCATAGGTTTCAGGGGTCGCGAGGGAAACGACCGTAACCACATCGCCCTGTCGCACGCCCTGCGCCCACAGCGCCTTGGCGGCAACGTCAACCTCTCCCATGAAGTCGCCAAAGGTCACCCGTCGTCCGAAATAGATCAGAGCCGTATCCGATCCGCCGGCCTCGCACGACTGCACCAGATAGTCGTACATCGTGGCATCAGGCGGCTCGGCGGCCAGCGCCTCTTGGCTGTAGTATTTGCTCCACGGTCTCTCCTGCGAGGGCAAGAGACGCCGGAGGCCATTATGAGAGTCCTTGTGATTCACCGTTGCTCACCCTTCCGTCTTCCGCAGTGCCTTCAAGTCGATCTTGCCAATGGACGTCTTGGGAAACTCATCGAGTTCTTCATAGGCGCAGGGCAGTTTGTACGCGGGAAGACGTTCCTCACAAAGCGTGCGTATGCGCTCTGCGACCGTCACATCTTTCCCTGCGGGAGACTTCCCCGCCTTCACCTTGAAGAACACCTTCACGAGCTCACCCTGGGGGCGATCCCTGTCGGGGATGCCCACCGCTTTACACACTTCGACCTCGTCGCATTGGTAGACCACCGCCTCGATTTCTTGCGGGGGAATCTTGAAACCGTCGTGGCGCACGATGAAGTCCTTATAGCGACCTGTAATGTGGATCTCTCCCTTCGGGAGCTTCAAATAGCCCGCATCGCCACTATGGAGCCACGTTCTCCCGTCATCGTGCACGCGCAGGGCATGGGAGGTCTCCTCGGGATTGTCGAAGTAGCCGAGCATGACGCTGGGTCCTGAAAAGCAGATCTCGCCGATGTACTCTTCGGGAATGGGTTCGGAAACATCGGCGGGAACGTAGGGAAGTTCCGAGCCCGCGCTCCCATCGGCTCGCCGCTCGAAAGCCGCGATCAGCTGCTGGGGAAATGAGTAGCCGACGCTCTGGAGGACGACGGACTCGTTGGCGCCCGCCACGCTCGCGCCGCCGCAGCACTCCGTCATTCCGTAGCCGACTCTCAGGCGATGGGCGCAGCCGTGGGACGCGAGGAAGTCGTTGATGCGCGTCTCTTGCGCAAGCGACACCCCGTCGCCGCCCAGAATGGGATCCAAGAGAAACGAGAGGTCGATCCCCTCGAGCTTCTCGCTATCGGCCAGGGAAAGCCAGTGGTCGGGAGCGCCCGCCATATGGTTGGGACGCAACCGCAGCATCTCCTCGGCTAGATCGATTCCCTTCGGATCGGGAACCAGGTAAACCTTCATGCCGATGACGAGTGGCAGGTGCAGCCCATCGGCCAAGCCATAGGCGATGAAGGGCGGCATGATGTCGTACCAGCTTTGGCTGCGGTCCAATGTAAGGCCACACCGCGCCGCCTGGAACACCGCCGCGTTGATGTTGTCGTTGGAGAGCAGCACCTTCTTCGGCATGCCCGTTGTACCGCCCGTGGAAAGCGCCGCTACGGGCGTATCCCTCACGTAACAGTCGGCTACGGCGGCCACGCTTTCGCCGGCCGCAAGGAAATCGCACCACGACTTAAAGAGTGCCGCTTCGGCCGGCCTCTTCGGGAGCGATACCCTGCCCGCAAGCGCCTTTACCGCAAAGGTGAGCTTAGACGGAAGATCGAGGGACTCGGAGGGCGAAACGGCGACAACCGTGACGCCTTCCTCATACAAGGGAACAAGCAACGGCGAGACTGTCGTGAGTCCTATGACAAAGCGAGAGCCCACCTGATGAACCTGATGCGCGATACCTTGGGCCGGATAGCGGGGGTCGATCATGTTCGCCACGGCGCCGATCATGCTGCAGGCGTACACCACGTAGAACGCCTCGGGGATTCCGGGCAGGACAACGGAGACAAAATCTCCCCGCCCGATCCCAGCTGCGCGCAGAGAGCGTGCCACGCGCTCAATTTGACAGAACAACGTTTTGTAGGTTATGTCAGTTCCCAGATAAGAGAAAGCCACAGCCGAAAGGTTGTCGTCGTTCGACGACCGCAGATATCCGTAGAGCGTTTGCTCGGGAAGTTTGGCACTCAGCGCTTCAGGGGCGTAGAGGATCTCATGGACGCGATCGCGCGTCGGATAAAGCAGCTTTTCCGCACTCAATCGGCCCTTCAGTCTGGCTTTTCCGCACGCCTCCGACGAAGAGAGCTGCTCGCCAGTCTCTCGCAGAACAGTCTTCAAGGTGTCCTCCATTATGCTCACATCCTTCGCTCTCTCCCCATAGATTCGCGCAGCTGCTCGAACCTTAGACCACATGTCAAAACAAAGAAAAGTATAGGATCCCCATCGCACTTCTGCGCTTCCCTGTTCTGACATCTACGTGCCCATTCATGACAATATTGCTCATGTTCCAAAAGAAACGCGAGACATCCTATTACCTCGCGCCTGCCTTCACCGAAGGTACCCTCTTGTAGTAACATAAGGGCCACATTAAGGAGGTGCCTCATGGCCACTGCAACGAAGAATGCCGAGATCAAGTTCAGAACGAGCGCCGAACTCAAGCATCAGACGCGTACCGTCTACGAACGATGGGGCATGAGCCTGAGCGAAGCGTTCAACCTCTTCATGAGAAAGTCGATTGAAGTGGGCGGCCTGCCCTTCGATGTGCGCCCCGAGCCCTCCATCGATCTGCGGGATAAAGCCATCCTGAAGCCCGAACCCGATACGGGCATGACGATCCTTCCCCCATGGGCCGATGCTCCCGAAGATGACGGTCTGTACGATGACCTTGTCTGAGCCGCGCATAGGTAACATTTGGCTTGCCTATGTCGCATTCGCAGACCATCCCCATACGGGAAAAGTGCGTCCGGTGGTCATCCTCGACGAAACCGGCCGGGCAAGCGTCATCACCGCAAAAGTCACCTCGGCGGGAAACTACGACCAATCCGGCTATCTGGAGATTCCCCGTTGGGAGGCGTGCGGTCTGAGAAGGCCCTCTTGGGTGCAGCTCAATCCGCTTTTCGAGGTGAACCGCGAGAAACTGCTGCGCGATGCACCCATCGGCCGCCTCGACCGAGAGACGCTCGGACTTCTGGCGAAGGCCCTCGACGAACAATAGCGATCCGCCGGCAAGCTATCGCCCCAGCGAGAAGAGGCCCCGTGTCCCAGCCGTTACCAGCCGGGACACGGGGCCTTCATACATTAAAAGTTCGTGCCTGCGGTCCTAGGCCTTGCGGCGCAAAAGGGCGAGGAAGTGGGCGTCGGGGCCGCCGGGCTCCAGGGGAATGGAGAAGAAGGGCCGCTCGATGCCGAGCTCGGGGTTCTCGTAGGGGATCACCTCGAAGGCGGAGCCGGCCTCCGTGGCGAGGAACTGATCCACGGCATCGGCGTTCTCCTCGTGGGTGATGGTGCAGGTGGCGTAGGCCAGGATGCCGCCGGGAGCCACGTGGGCCGCGGCGCTCGCCAAGAGGCGCCCGTCGAGGGCCGCCTGCTCGTCAATGGTCTCGGGTCGCAGGCGCCAGCGGATGTCCGCGTGGCGGCGCAGGGTGCCCAGGCCCGAGCAGGGCGCGTCGATGAACACGCGGTCGAAGGTGCGCTCGCTCACCAGCGCGCCCAGGTCGGTGGCGTCGCCGATGATGGGCTCGGTCACCTCGATGCCGTACAGCTCGGCGCGCTCCTGGAGGAGGCGGGTCTTGAAGGCGTGCACGTCCACGGTCACGTAGTCGCCGATCTGCGCGCCGAAGCGGCGATAGGCGCAGCTCTGGTCGAGGATGGTCTTCGTGGCGCGGCCGGCCCCGATCTCCAAGAAGGAGGCGGGGGCCTCGTCGCCCACCACGAGGCTCGCCACGGCCTGGGACGTGGCGTCGGAGACGAGCAGCTGGCCCTGGCTGAACATGCGGCGCACGCGCCCGTCGAGCAGGGGCACACCGGAGGACACCCGATAGCAGCCGGGAACGGGGCGGCCGGCCACCGTCACCGGGGTCGGGTCGCCGTGGGCCGCGGCCAGCACGGGCACTACCTCGTCCTCGGAGGCCTTCACGGCGTTGACCGAGACGAACACCGGAGCGGGCTCGTTGGAGGCCACCATGAAGTCGCGGGCGCCCTCGGGGCCGAGCTCGGCAATGAGCCGCTCGGCGAGCCACACGGGGAACCCGTGGAGCCGCGCGTAGGCGGCGATGTCGGTGCGCGGGTCGCCGAAGGGGAAGTGCTCCTTGGCCCGCACCACGCGGCGCAGCACGGCGTTGGCCAGGCCGCCGGCCCGCGGGGCCACGGTCTTCACGAGCTCCACGCCCTGATCCACGGCGGCGTGGGGGCTCTTCTGCAGGAAGATGATCTCGTAGGCCGACAGGGCCAGGGCATCGCGCACGGCCGGGGCGGCGTCGTCGGGCGAGTCCATGCAGCCGTCGATGACGTCCTCCAGGGTGCCGCGGGTGCTCGTCACGCCCAGCACGAGGCGCGTGGCGAAGGCGCGGTCCTCGCGGGACAGCTTCGACTTGTCGATGGTCTTGGCGATGATGTCCTGGGCGAAGGCGTCGCGCTCCCGCAGCTGGTGCAGGGCCGAGAGGGCCAGCTCCCGGGCCGAGGTGGCATGGTGGCTGTTCGGCCGCTTGGCCCGGGCACCGTCGTCGCGGCGCGGGGGCCGGCCGTCCCACGGGCGATCGTCGCGGCCGCCGAAGTCGCGCCCGCGACCCCGGTCGCGCCCGTCGCCCTGATCGGGGGCGGCCATGAGCTTGCCGTCAACGAACACCTCGCGCGGATGGCCGCTGTCGCGGCTGTCGCGCCGCGGGCCGCGGGGCTGATCGCCCCGGGGGCGGAAGTCCTTGCGGGGGCCGCGGAAATCCTTGCGCTCGCCGTCATCGCCCTGGGAACGGTCGCCCTCGAAGCGCTTCCGCTCGAAGGGCTTGCCGTCGCGGGGCCCGCGATCGTCCTTGCGGTATCCCCCGGGCTTGCCGCCCCGGTACCCGCCGGGCTTGCCGTCCTTGCGGAAGCCGCCGGGCTTCCCGTCGCGGCCGCCCTGGCCGTCCCGGGATCCGAAATCCTTGCGCGGCCCGCGGTCGTCCCGGGAGCGGTCGCCCCCGCGCCCGCCGTAGTCCTTGCGGGGGCCGCGGGGTCCGCGGTCGTCGCGGCCCCGATAGCCGCCGTTGCCGCGCGGGCCGCCGGAACGGGGCCCGCGATGGCCGCCCGGACCGCCCGAGGACGGCCGATCGGAGGAGCGGCGCTGATTCTGAGAGTGGTTGTCGTTATGCACGGGACCAAGTTCCTTCCTCGCCCCGCAGCGCGGGGACGCCGGCGGCGAAGGCGTGCGCTTCCATGGCGCGCTTCCCGTCCGGTTTCACTTCGATTACTTCCAAGATGCCCTCGATGCAGCCGAGGTACAGGCGCTTGCCGGCGAGCATGGCCTGGCCGGGAGCCAGGGCAACGGGGGCGTCGTCGGCCACCCGGGCGCGCAGCACCGTGGCCGCCCGGGCCCCCAGAACGCAGCGGGCCGGATGGGCCGCGCTCGAGGCCCGCACGCGCCGGTCGTTCGCCACGGCGTCCTCGGCCGGATTCAGGTTCAGCTCCCCCTTCGCGATCTTCTCCGCGTAAGTGACTGCGGCCTCGTCCTGGGCCACCCAGGCCACGCGCCCGGCCTCCACCTGGGTCAGCGCCGCCAGAAGCGCGCTCGCCCCCAGATCGGCCAGATCCGCCGTGAGGCTTTCCGTCGTGGCCCCGGCCGCGGGGATGGAGCGGCACACGCAGTAATTGCCGGTGTCGAGGCCCTCCTCCATGGCCATGATGCACACGCCCACCTCCTCGTCGCCGGCCAGGATGGCCCGCTCGATGGGGGCCGCGCCGCGCCAGCGGGGCAGCAGCGATCCGTGGACGTTCAGGCAGCCGTGGACCGGGATGGCCAGCACCTCCGGCGGCAGGATGGCCCCGTAGGCGGCCACGCAGATGACGTCGGGGGCGAGCGCGGCCAGGGCCTCCTGCTCGGCGGCGTCCCGCAGGGTGCGGGGGGTGCGCACGGGAATGCCCGCGGCCAGGGCCACCTCCTTCACGGGAGAGGCCACCGGCTCGCTCCCCCGGCCGCGCACGGCATCGGGGCGGGTGTAGACGGCCACCACCTCGTGGTGGGGAATGAGCTGCTCCAAGATGGCGGCGGCGAAGGCCGGCGTGCCCATGTAGACGACGCGCACCCTACTTCACCTCGATGTCGGTGTCGCCGGGCCGCGCGCCGGCGGCCTTGGCCTCGTCGTAGGCCCGCAGCGCCTCGATGCGGGTCACCGGATCGCAGCTCTCGAAGAGGGTGCGGCCGTTCAAGTGGTCAATCTCGTGCTGGAGGCAGCGACCGAGAAGGCCGTCCCCCTCGATCTCCCACAGCTCGCCGTCCAGGTCGTAGTACTGCACCCGGGCCCAGGGCTGCCGCTTCACGGGCACGGTGACGCCGGGGCAGGACAGGCAGCCCTCGCCGCCCTCCTCCGGCTCGCCGGCCAACTCCACGATCTCGGGGTTCACGAGCACGATGGGGTTCTTCTCCCCCTTCTCGCCGTCCCAGTCCACGTCGATGACGACGAGGCGCTTGGTGACGCCCACCTGGGGCGCGGCGATGCCGCAGCCGTAGTTCTTGTACATGGCGTGGGCCATCTGCTTGGACAGACGGCGCAGGGACTTGTCGCGGGGGTCGCAGGGCTCGCACACGGTGGCGAGCAGCGGATCGGGGGCGATGACGATGGGCAGCACAGCGGTTCCTTTTCTCTTCCGCGCGACGGGCCGGGCAAAGCCGGGCCGCGCGGGCATGGGTTAACTAACTTATTGTGAACCCCCGCGCCGGTGCCGTCCAGAGCGCCCGCGAAATCTACGGAAGCCGGGAAAGCGCCGCCGGGACGCCCTAGGGGGCCGAGGGCAGGGTCCGGTGGGCGAGCCGTCGGGCCGCCACGTCCATCTGCAAGGTGGTGACCGCGGCGTGGAGCAGCTCGGCCTCCTCGGCCGACACCCCGGCGTTCAGCTGGGCTGTGAGCGAGCCGATGGCCTCCTCGGCATCGCCCAGGGCCAGCTCCTCGGCCAGGTAGGCCCCCACGGCCGCCGGTTCGCCCGCCTGGCTGGCGCCGCCCGTGAGCACGCGGCCGGCATGGGGCGTGGCCACCGTGGCCCGGGCCACCACATCGGCCGGGGCGGCGGCGGGGTTCTCCGCCAGGGTGGCCAGAATGGACTCGGCCAGCACCCGGTGCACGTCCTCCCGCCACTGGATCTGGGCCAGGGCGTCGGCATGGGCGAGCCCCACGAGGGGGTTCTGGGCCGCCAAGCTCAGGAACTCCCGCTCGAAGCGCAGACGGTTGAGCTCGGCCTGGGAGAGCGCCCGGCGCGGGACGGCCGCGGGCGTTCCCCCCTCGGCCCCGGCAGGGCCGTCCTCGCGCTCGGCGGTGCGGGGCGGCTCCAGGGCGGCCAGCAAGTTCAGCACGTCGCTCTCCTCGATGCCGAGGCGGCCATGGGCCCGCAGCGTCGACCAGATGCGCACGGCGTAGTCCTTGGCCACGAGCGACTCCTTGATGGGGGCCAGAAGCCCCAGGCACTCCCGCAGGGCCCGGTCGCGCTCGGCCGGCGCGTCCAGGTTGAAGCCGGCCAGGCGCCGCTCGATGCCGTACTCCAGCAGGGGCATGGCGTCGTCGAGCAGCGCTTGCAGGGCATCGGCGCCCCGAGCCTGCACGAATTCCGCCGGATCCAAATTGTCCGGCAGCGTCACGGCCACGAGCTCCACCTGGGAGCGCCCCGCCTCGGGGGTCATGGACTTGTCGATGAAGGCCAGGGCCCGGTCGGCCGCCTTCTGCCCGGCGGCGTCGCCGTCGAACAGGTAGACGATGCGCTTGGAGGCATGGCGCGCGAGCACCCGGATATGGCGCATGGTGAGCGCGGTGCCCAGGGTGGCCACCACATTGGCGATGCCGGCCTCGGACAGGGCGATGACGTCGGTGTAGCCCTCCACCACGATGGCGGTGCCCGTGGCGGTCATGGCCCCTTTGGCGTGATCGAGGCCGTAGAGCACCTGGGACTTGTGGAACAGGGGCGTTTCCCCCGAGTTCAGGTACTTCGGCTCGCCGGTGCCGATGACGCGCCCCCCGAAGGCGATGCAGTCGCCGGCCACGTCGAAGATGGGGAACATCACCCGGTTGTAGAAGCGGTCGCGCAGCTGGCCGCCCCGCTCCACCGCCACGTTGGCGGCCACCATATCCTCCCCTTTGAAGCCCAGCGACGACAGGTGGCGCACGAGCGCCCCCCGGCCCGGGGCGAAGCCGAGGCACCAGGTGTCGGGCACTTTCCCCCCGAAGCCCCGGCCGCCCAGGTAGGCCCGGGCCGCGTCGGCCTCGGGGCCGCGGCCGCGCATGAGCTGGGTGTGGTAGAACTCCGCCGTGCGGGCGCAGACCTCCTTCAGCCGCGCCTTGCGGCTCGCCGGAATGGAGCCGCGGCCGCCCGTTTCCACGATGTCGATGTGGGCCCGCTCGGCCAGGCGGCGCACAGCCTCGGGGAAGTTCAGGTCCTCGGTCTTCATGATGAAGGAGAACACGTCGCCCCCCTCGCCGCAGCCGAAGCAATGCCACAGCTGGGTGGACGGGTCGATCTTGAACGAGGGGGTCTTCTCCTGGTGCAGGGGGCAGCAGCACCAGAAGTCGCGGCCGCGCTGCTTCACGGGCACCCGCTCCCCGATGACGGCCACCACATCGCTGGCGTCGCGCACCTTCTGAATGTCCTCGTCGCTAATGCCCGCCACGGCCCGCCCTTCCCGTTTCCCGGGAACGCCCGCGCCAGGTGCCCCCTCTCGGGCCCCTCGCGCGCCGTCCCACTGCTCTTTTTCCTGTGAAGTATAGCACCGTCGCCGCAAACAAATGTTTCAGAGCCTACAATAGGCCGAAATCAGCGACGAGAAAGCGAGCGACTGTGACTGCGACGAATGCCATTCCCTACCTGACCTTAGACCCCCTCGTGGAGGAGGCCATCCGCGAGGACCGCGCCACCGGGGCGGCATCCCCCTGGCGCTTCCCCGACGAGGCGGTGGTGCGCCGCCGCGACCTGCCCCACGACACCGCCACCCTCACCCGCCCCGCCTTCGTGCGCGACATCGAGAAGGTGCTGAACATCCCGGCCTACAACCGCTACGCCGACAAGACCCAGGTGTTCTCGTTCACCGAGAACGACGAGATCAGCCGCCGCGGGCTCCACGTGCAGCTCGTGAGCCGCATCGCCCGGGGCATCGGCGGCCTGCTCGGCCTGAACTGCGACCTCATCGAGGCCATCGCGCTGGGCCACGACGTGGGCCACACCCCCTTCGGCCACGCCGGCGAGCGGTTCCTCTCGGCCTGCTACCACCGCCGCACCGGGCGCTACTTCAACCACAACGTCCACTCGGTGCGGGTGCTCGACGCCCTGTACCGCCGCAACGTCTCCCTCCAGACCCTAGACGGCGTGCTCTGCCACAACGGCGAGTTCGCCCAGCAGCGTCTCGTCCGCGGCGCTTGCGGCTCCTTCGCCGACCTGGACGCCCTCGTGGAGGCCTGCAACGCCGACGAGACGACCATCAAGACCCTGCGCCCCTCCACCCTGGAGGGCTGCGTGGTGCGCGTATCGGACATGATCGCCTACATCGGCAAAGACCGCCAGGACGCCCTGGCCATGGGGGTCATCGATTCCGCAGACATCTTCGACTCCGACGTCATCGGCACCACCAACGCCAAGATCATCAACAACCTCACCGTGGACATCGTGAACAACTCCTACGGCCGTGGCGAGATCGCCATGAGCGAGGAGGTCTTCGCCGACCTGAAGCGGGCGAAGCGGCAGAACTACGAGGTCATCTACTTGAAGGAGGGCATGGTGGACGACACCGAGAACCTCGTGGAGGAGATGTTCGAGGAGATGTACGGCCGCCTTTTGGCCGACCTGGTGGCCGGCCGCGAGGACTCCCCCATCTTCCGCCACCACGCAGCGCGCCTGGCCGCCACCTCCCGATCCATCGTGGCCGAGGAGTACCTGGCCGGCGACCCCAACCAGATCGTCGCGGACTACATGGCGTCCATGACCGACAGCTACTTCATGGCCATCTACGAGCACCTGTTCCCCCAAAGCCCCCGCACCATCCAGACCCGCGGCTACTGCGCCGACCTTTAGGCCTCCTCGCAGCAAAGGCCCCCGCCATGGAGCGGGGGCCTTGGGGAGGGCTCGGTTGCAGAAGCGCCCTACAGCGCGGCCACGGTCTCGCCGACGATCTTGCCCATGGTGGTGGCCCACCCGATGCTGATGCCGGCGATGGGGGTGCAGTACTGGAGAGCGAAGCGGCCGCCGCAGCTGTTGCCCGTGGCGTACAGACCGGGAATGGGGCAGTCGTCGCCATCGAGCACCTGCTGGTTGCCATCGGTGACCAAGCCCGACAGCTCCACGAGGCCGAGTTTGAACTCGCTGCTGTCGATGCAGGAAGCGTAGAACGGCGGCGTGGCGATGGGGTCCATCAGAAAGCCGTCCTTCCCGAAATCCTCGTCGACGCCCTTCGCGCACAGCTCGTTATAACGGGCCACCTCGGCGAGGAAGGTCTCCCGCGCCGCGTCTTCAAGCCCCAGGTACCCGGCCAGCTCTTCCAGCGTATCGGCGCCGTAGGTCACGCAGCCGCGAATCTTGTGGCCCTCGGCCCCAGCGGCAATAACCTGGGGCAACTCCTCCTCCAGCGACTGGAGGAAACCGCCGTCATGGAAGCCACCCGTGCCGGGGTACACGTGCTCAGGAGCATTCTTCTGCACGTACTCCTTCCAGGTGGCATCGGCCACGCCGAAGACGATGCCCTTGGGCTGGCGCATCACCTGGAACAGATTGCCCCACACCCCGAGCATGCCCTCGTTCATGAAGCGGTTGCCGTCGCGATTGAACTGCGGCACAGCGATGCCGCCGAAGGCTCCGGCGCCCATGGCCCGACCCATGGAGGCGCGGGGGCCGGGCTCCATGCGGCCGCCGGCCCAGCAGCCGAGCCGCTGTCCGTCGCCCACCCGGCCGTTGCCGACGATCTCAGCATAGTTTTGACCACGGGCCTGGACGAAATCGCGGTACTCGTCGTTCAGGGCGAACACCATCTCCGGATTGCCGCTGTAGTCGCCCGCGGCGATGATGACGCCCTTGGCCGCCGCGAACAGCCGCTGGGAGCCATCGGGGGCCTGCCCCACCACGCCGGTCGCCCGGCCGTCCTCCATGACGATCTTCACCGCGCGGCAGTTGAAGGCCCAGGTGGCGCCCAGGGCCTCGGCGGCCGCTTTCAACGCCTTGGCGGCATCGGGCCAATCGGTGCCCTCGTCCTGGAAGTGAATGGCCGACGACCAGCACTTGTAGCCGGAGATCTCGCCGGGATAGGCCGTGGGCTTCGGCACCCCGAAGATACCGCAGTTCTCGACGATGGCGCTGTCGAGATGATCGAGGATCCAGTCCAGGGTGGCGCCGCTCTCGGCGGCGAACTGGCGCACGAGCAGCGGATTGGTGCGGTTCATGTTGCGCCGCGTCCAGTCCTGGACGAACTCGGTCTCGTCGATGGTGTCGCCGCCGTGCTCGCGGGACCAGTTGGAGTTCAAGTGCCCGATATCATGGCCGAGGAAGGTGTAGTCGGCCTCGGTCTGCACTTCCATCACCGCCACCGAGGCGCCGGCCTCCGCTGCGGCCAGGGCGGCGCAGACACCGGCATTGCCGCCGCCGATGACGACGATGTCGGCCTCCACGGTATCGGTGATCGCGGTCTCGTCGATCTCGGGAGCCGCTCCCAGCCAGTCGAAGTAGGTCAGATAACCCGCCTCAACGGTAGCGTTGGCCGCCGCGGCCGGCCCCGTGGCGGCCATGGCACCCTCTGCCGGGGTCGCTTCCTGGGGAGCGCAACCGGCCAGACCGGCCAGGGCGCAACCGGCACCGGCCATAAGCGAGCCCGTCAGAAACGAGCGGCGCGTGCAGGTTCCCGTCGTCGAGCGACTCTCCAGGATCTTCCCTCTGTTCTTGTCCATAGTCTCCTTCTTTCCCTGCCGTATTCCGGGCCTTCTTGCCCGGCAGGGGCCATGATGGCCCCGCTGGATCCCCGATTCAACCGTCATCGACTCGTTGGCCCGCTGCCCCGACCAGTTGGGCGCGCCGGACCCGGAAGGGAAAGCTATACTGAGAGGAGAGGAGGAATGACCATGCTCACCGTCGTTATGGCCGAAAACTCTCCGGATGACGCCCGTATCATCCGAGACCACCTGAACCGTTTCCTTGCGGAACAGCACGAGGAGGGACACCTCGTCCACTACCCCGACGGCGAGGCGGTGGCCCTGGGGCTTGCCGGCGATGCCGACCTCGTGCTCCTCGACATCGACATGCCGCGGCTCAACGGCCTCGATGCGGCGCGGCACCTGCGGGAGCGCGGCATCGATGCGCCGCTGTGCTTCATGACGAACTACGGTTCCCTCGCCCCCGAGGGCTACGCCGTCGAAGCCATGGGGTTCCTCGTCAAGCCCGTCAGCTATCGGGCGTTCGCCTCTATCATGGAGCGCGCCCGCGTGGCCAGCGCGCACCGCCGACCCCGCCTTACAAAATTCAAGCAGGGCAAGCAGACCATCTTCGTGGATGCCGGCGAAATCCTCTATGTCGAGACTGAGCGCAAACATGTGGTCATCCACACCAAGCGCGGCGCCATTTCCTGCAGCGAGGCCATGAAGGCGATCGAGGGAAAACTCGGTGGGCACCCCTTCTTCCGCATCCACAACGCCTACCTCGTCAATCTCGCCTTCGTCCAAACCATCACCCCCACCGATGTCGTGGTGGGCGGCATGCCCCTGCCCGTCAGCAAGCACCGCCGGCGTCATTTTCTCGACACCCTGGCCCATTACATGGGGAGCGCCCTATGATAACCAACCTCATGACCCACTACGCCTCCCCTCTCTGGCTGGCCTCCACTGTCCTCGAACTCGGCCTCCTTCTTTTGTTCGTGCGGCCCCTGGAGCCCCGGGTTTTCCGTCATCCCGCCGCGATCGGAGGAGCACTGGCGGCCCTGGCCCTGCTTTGGCACGGCAACCACCTGTTGCACCTCGATTTCGCCTTCGACTTCCTTATCAATATCGCCCTGGTGACCGCCTTCATCGCGCTTACCCGGCACACGCAGCGAGGGCAGGCCCTCTATCTGGCCTGCGTGTTCCTGCTCTGCACTGAAATCGGAAAGATCGTCGCCGTGGATCTGTGCATGCAGCCACTCTACGGGACTTTGGCCCTCCTGCCCGCCGAGGCCATCGCCGCGCTCTGGATCACCCTGTCCACCCTCTTCAGCGCCGTGGCCCTCGCCGTCGTTCGCCGATGGGCCTTCTGCGCGGGCATCAGCCTGCTCTCATGGGGACAGAGCCTCTTCATCCTGCTGCCCCTCATCCCCTACACCTTCATACGGAATGCCGGCTACGTGTACGACTACTCCAATCCCGCCCTCTATCAGGACATGGTCATCGTGCTGCTGCTCCTGAGCCTGTGCACCGTCGTCATCATCGTGGCCAACGCCCATAACCTGGCGGCCCAAGTAAGCGCCAACGAGGTGCTCTCCATGCAGCAGCTCCTTCGGGACCAGCATCTTCACATCATCACCCAGCGCAGCGCCGCCGAAGCGGTGAATCGCCGTCACCATGATCTCAAGCACGTTATCTCCCGGCTGGAATCCCTTGCCGAGAACGGCTCCAACGACTCCCTCGACGAACTGCGCGCATTCGCCGGAACCCTCCAGCGCGAGATCGATCCCTATGTCCCCGATGTGCGCACGGGCAACGACGTCCTCGATGTCCTGCTGACCGAGAAGTACCGCCAATGCCTCGAGAGCAACCTGCGCCCCTCCTTCTTCGTGGACGGCAGCCGTCTCTCCTTCGTCAACGACTTCGACCTGTGCACCCTCATAGGCAATGCCGCGGACAACGCCATGGAGGCCACCGCCCGGCTCTGCGCCGACGAGCCGCGGGACTTCTCGCTCTCGGTCACCTACCGCGCCGACATCGCCGTCATCCGTTGCGTAAATCGCTTCAGCGGGACCATTGATGCGGGCGCAGCCCTGCCCCGCACGACCAAGGAAGACGACGGAACCCACGGTATCGGCATGCGCTCCATGGAGAAGACCGCTGAGAAGTACGGCGGCCACTTGTCGTGGTCGGTCGAGGGGGATCGATTCACCCTCGTCATCATGCTGCCCATCCCGCCCGGGCCGGGTCGGCCGCACGCGGGGGTCTAGGGACGAAAACCCGTATCCACCTGATGGCACGCGGGATTGTCGGCGGCGGCGGTGGCCAGGGCGTCGCAGCGCTCGTTCTCGGCGTGGCCCGCATGGCCCTTCACCCACACGAACTTCACGGTGTGGGGCTCCTTGGCCGCCAAGAGGCGCTTCCACAGATCGACGTTCTTCACCGGCTGTTTCTGCGCGTTCTTCCAGCCCCGCTTGAGCCAGCCGGCCACCCAGTTCTGGTTGAAGGCGTTCACCAAGTACTGGGAATCGGAGTACACCGTCACGGTGCAGGGGCGGCGCAGGGCCTCCAGGCCCACGATGCAGCCGAGCAGCTCCATGCGGTTGTTGGTGGTACAGGAGAAGCCCTCGGAGAACTCCTTCTCGTGCACGGCCCCCGAGGGGGCCCGGTAGCGCAGGATGGTACCATAGCCGCCCGGGCCCGGGTTGCCGCGGGAGCTCCCATCGGAATACAAGGTTACGTCCATGACGTCCTTTCTCTCTCGCGCCGCGCGGCGCCCGTCGCCCACGCGGCCGGCTTCGGCGAACTCGTTGAAGGTGAAGCCCGTCTGAGCGGCCATGGCTACAGTTCCCCCTCGGTGCGCTCACCGAGGTCGATGAGCTCTTGGCGGGTGTGCACGCCGCACTTGGCGTAGATGCGGCGCAGGTGGGTGTCCACGGTGTTCTTCGAGATGAAGAACTCGCCGGCGATGCGCTCGGCCGTGCGACCCCGCAGGGCCAAGGGCAGTATCTCCGCCTCGCGCTTGGAGAGCTTGGCCTCGGCGGCGATGCGGGAGCACGCCTCGTCGAAGCGGTCGCTCTTGGCCACCACCACCGACAGGGCCGCCATGTCGCGATCGGTGAACAGGAACAGGTAGGCGTAGAGCGCCGCTACCCCGGCCAGGGTGACCAGGACCGGCGCCGCCCCCGCCCCGCCGAAGGCCGCCAGGGCCCCGGCACCGGCCAGCACACCGAGGATCTCGCCGGCGAACAGGGCCGCGAAGCCCCGGGCGATGGAGGCGGTGGCATCGCGGCCGGCGATGCGCCCCATGATGAGGAACAGCGACACGAGCACCGAGAACACGCCGAGGTACCCCGCCAGCACCACGGCCACGCCGGCCACGGCCACGCGTTCCAGAAGCGGCACGGCGATGAAGCCGCCCACCATGAGCAGCACGGCCAAGCGGTAGGCACCGCCGAGCGGGCCCGTTTCCCGATTGGAGCCGGTCGGCAGCACCGCGCGGGTGCCGAGCGACAGCGGACGGCCGCCGTAAAGCTGCAGGGCCGCCACGCAATAGAGCACGAACAGGATGAAGGTGACGGAGAGCGAGGTATGGGAGGCCGCCTGGGCCCGGGCCGTCATGGCCTCGATGGCACCGGTGGCCAGGCCGAACATCACGGTGCCCCCCAGGATGCGGCCCGACAGCTTGGTGGCCTCGTCGTCGGGGGCATCGGAAGCGCTCGGAGCCGAGGCGGGCGCGCCGGCGCCTTCTCCGCCCGCGGCTGCTTCCCCATCTGCTGCGTCGGCATCGGCCATGGCCGCCAGGGCCCGCAGCCCCCAGGCGCTTCCCAAGGGCAGGGCGTACAGCAAAAGCGGGGCCTCGGCCACGGGCAGCGCCACCACCAAAAAGCAGACGGCAGCCCCCAGGGCGCTGCCGATGAACACCTCGGGCACCGACCGGTCGATGGGCGCCGCCCCCAGGGCGCGGCCCCACAGGCACAGCAGCAGCGCCAGGGGCACCCCCACGAGCAAGCCCTCCAGCAGGGCGAATCCGATCCACGGCGCCTCGGGCAGCAGCGATTGCAGCACCACGAGCGCCAGCAGGGCCAGCACGAGCGGAGCGGCGAACAGGTTCGCGAGCCCGTCGCCGGCGCGCAGCAGCGCCGCGCGGCACCGTCGGTGCAACATGAGGGCGAACGTGGCCGCCATCACAGCGAGCAGGCAGAGCAGATCGGCGCGATCGGCCAAAAACCCGCGCTCGGGCCCGGCCACCGAGCCGTCTAGATACAGCATTGTGAAGAGGAAGGCCTGGTTGCAGCCGAAGCCGATGATGGCGCATCGCGCCTGCCGCAGCCGCGGCGATGTCGGATAGCCCATGGGCCCTCCCCTCTCATTCGTCGTTCATTACCAGCCGTCTATTGTACCCCAAAACGAAGCGAAGCGGCGCTTGCCAAAAGGCAGACGCCGCTTCGCTTGGGAGGGAGGGTTGAACGCCCCGCGCCCGAGGGCCGCGGGGTCGGTTCACAAAGGGAGGTTAATCGGCCTTCTTCTTGACGACCTTCTTGACCGCGGTGGTCTGGGCGCCGGCCGTGGCGGGGGCGGGCTCGTCCTCGACGATCTCGACGACCTCTTCCTCTTCGTCGTCCTTCTTGTCGAAGGCCATGCCCTCGCGCAGGCTCTTGACGGTCTTGCCGAGGGAGGCGCCGAGCTTGGGCAGGTTCTTCGGGCCGAAGATGAGCAGCACGACGACGAGGATGATAACGAGTTCGGGCACGCCCAGTCCGAGGATCTTCATGAGATAGTCTCCTTCTTGGTTTCAGGTGCGCCCCGAAAGTGTTCCCTCCGCGGCGCCGCTTGCTTGCGCTTCGATGGCGTCCATAATGCCTCCCTCCAAGGTCGCCGCCTATCACGCAGACCCGTGATTTTGTCACGTGAACCGAAAATCTTCCTGTCACATCTTTACGTGACAAGGATAGTTTTACCTGTTCAGAACTATTAACAGAAAAAGGGCCGACCGAGGTCGGCCCCCCTTGGGATGAGAATGGGAGACGTTCCTACTCGTGAGTCCGGGAGAACATGGAGCGGATGCGCTCGCCGGTCTGCTCGATCTCGTGGCCGTTGATGGCCTCGCGCTGCTCGAGGAGCCAGGCGTGGCCGTTCTTGCAGTCGGCGACGAACTCGCGGGCGAAGGAGCCGTCCTGGATGCGGGCGAGGATCTCGCGCATGGCCTCGCGGCTCTGCTCGTTGATGACCTTCGGGCCCGCGTAGTACTCGCCGTACTCGGCGGTGTTGGAGATGGAGTAGTTCATGAAGTGGATGCCGCTCTCGTACATGAGGTCCACAATCATCTTCATCTCGTGGTAGCACTCGAAGTAGGCGAGCTCGGGCGGGTAGCCCGCCTCCACCAAGGTCTCGAAGCCGGCCTTCACCAGCTCCACGAGGCCGCCGCAGAGCACGGCCTGCTCGCCGAAGAGGTCCTCCTCGGTCTCCTGGGCGAAGGTGGCCTTGATGATGCCGGAGCGCGCCCCGCCCACGCCCCAGGCGTAGGAGAGCGCCGTGTCCCACGCGGTGCCCGAGGCATCCTGGGCCACGCAGATGAGGTCCGGCACGCCGGAGCCCTGCGTGTACTGGCGGCGCACGATATGGCCGGGGCCCTTCGGCGCGCACATGATGACGTCCACGTCCTCGGGCGGCGTGATGTAGCCGTAGTGCACGTTGAAGCCGTGGGCGAAGGCGAGGGTGTCGCCGGCCTTCAAGTGCGGGGCGACGAACTCCTCGTACACCGCAGGCTGCAGCTCGTCGGGCACGAGGATCATGATGAGGTCCGCCTCCTCGGCGGCGGTGTCCATATCGCACACGCGCAGGCCCGCCTCCTCGGCCGCGGCGCGGGACGCCGAGCCCTCGCGCAGGCCCACGCGCACATCGCAGCCGGAATCCCTCAGGTTCAGCGCGTGGGCATGGCCCTGGGACCCGTAGCCGATGACGGCGATCTTCTTGTCCTTGATGATGGCGGGGTTGCAGTCCTGCTCGTAGTAGATGGTGACAGCCATGGGTTTCCTTTCTCGTCGGTGGCTGGTGTGCGGTAAACAGGGGCTAGTCGCGGCTCGAGCGCGACAGGGCGATCTTGCCGGTGCGGACGATCTCCTTGATGCCGTAGGCGCGGAACAGATCTTCCAGGCCCGTGAGCTTCGCGTCGTCGCCGGTGGCCTCCACGGTAAGCGTCGAGCGGCCCACGTCGACGATCTTCGCGCGGAAGATGTTGGCGATCTCGATGACCTCCCCTCTTCGCTCGGGCGGCGCGCACACCTTGAACAGCGCCAGCTCGCGCTCGATGGCCCCCTCGTCGGTGAGATCGGTGATCTTGTGAACGCTGATGAGCTTGTGCAGCTGCTTGGTGATCTGCTCGAAGGCCACGTCGTCGGCCATGACGATGGCGGTGACGCGCGACATGGTGGCGTCCTCGGTCGGTCCCACCGACAGCGACTCGATATTGAAGCCGCGCCGGGAAATGAGGCCGGTCACGCGGGAGAGCACGCCGGGGCGGTTCTCCACCAGAACGGACAGGATGTGCTTCATCGCCGGGCCTCCTTTCCCCCGTCGCCGTCGCGGAAGAGGGTCTTCCAGTCTTCGGGGCGCACGTCCACCGTGGAGCCGTCCTGGCCCAGGCGCGCGCCGGTATCCTCGGGATCTATCTCCCAACGGCCGCCGAACTGGGCGTCGATCTTGGCGCACGGCGACGTGGCCCCGGACGGCGCGGCGGCCGTGCGGGCCCGCGGGGATCCGGAAGCGGCGGGCACATCGGTGCGCACGGCGCCCACGGCCACGTCGATGGCGCCCATGACGTTGTCGAGGGCCGCCCCGGGTGCCACCATGGGATACACGTTCTGCTCGGGCGAGATGGCCACGTCCAGCAGGTAGGGCCCCGGCGCGGCCAGCATGCGGGCGATGGCGGCCGCCACCTCGCCGGGCGCTTCCACCCGCTCCCCCTCCCAGCCGTAGGCCGCCGCCAGCTTCACGAAGTCGGGCACCGGCTCTAAGAGCGTTTGGGAGTAGCGGCGACTGTAGAACAGCTTCTGCCACTGGTGCACCATGCCCAGACAGCGGTTGTCGAGGATCATCACCTTGACGGGAACGCCGTTGATGGCGGCGGTGGCCATCTCCTGGGAGTTCATTTGGAACGACCCGTCGCCGGCGATGCAGACGACCGTCGCGTCGGGGTGCGCCACCGCGGCCCCGATGGCCGCCGGGAAGCCGAAGCCCATGGTGCCCAGGCCGCCGGAGGACAGGAAGGTGCGCGGCCGCTCGCGGTGCAGGAACTGATGGGCCCACATCTGGTGCTGGCCCACCTCGGTGGTGACGATGGAAGTATCCGGGTCCAGCTGGCGCCCGAGCTCGGCGATGACCAGCTCGGGAACGATCTCGTCCTCTTCCTCGTTCACCGCCATGTTGGGATGGTAGAACGGATAGCGCTCCCGCCACGCGGCGATATCGGCCAGCCACTGGCCGTCGCGCGGGGTCGCGCCGGCCTTGGCGAGGCAGTCCAGCATGCCCGCGAGCACGCCCTTCAAGTCTCCCACGATGGGCACGTCCGCATCGCGGATCTTGCCGATCTCGGCCGGGTCGATGTCGATGTGCACGATCTTGGCGTTGGGGGCGAACTCGGACACGCGCCCGGTGACGCGGTCGGAGAAGCGGGCTCCCGCCGCGATGATGAGGTCGGCCTCGGTCATGGCCATGTTCGAGTACTTCGCCCCGTGCATGCCCACCGGCCCCAGGTTCAGCGGGTGGCTCGCCGGCACGCCCCCCTTGCCCATGAGGGTGACCACGGCGGGCACCTGCATGGCGTCCATGAGGGCCACGAGCTCCTCGGTGGCGCCCGAGGAGATGACGCCGCCGCCCACGTACAGAAGCGGCTGCTCGGCCTCTTCCAGCAGGCGGCAGGCCGTGCGGATCTGCTTGGCGTTGCCGCGGTAGGTGGGCTTGTAGGAGGGCAGGCTCACCGCATCGGGGTACTCGAAGACCATGGTCTCGCCGGCCACATCGCTCGGAATGTCGATGAGCACCGGGCCGGGGCGCCCTGTGACGGCGATATGGAAGGCCTCGCGGATGGTGCGGGTGAGCTCGCCGGTGGACTGTAGCAGGTAGGAGTGTTTCACCACGGGCATGGTGATGCCCACGATGTCGGATTCCTGGAACGAGTCGGTGCCGATGACCCCGCGGCCCACCTGGCCGGTGATGACGACCAGCGGCACCGAGTCCATGTAGGCGGTGGCGATGCCCGTGACGGTGTTGGTGGCGCCCGGGCCCGAAGTGACCATCGCCACGCCGGCGCGTCCCGTGGCCCGGGCATACCCGTCGGCCATGTGCACGGCCCCCTGCTCGTGGCGGGCGAGCACATGGGTGATCTGGTCGGAGTCGTACAGCGCGTCGTAGAGCTTGATGGCCTGGCCGCCCGGATAGCCGAACACGGTCGTGACCCCCTCGGCCTCCAGGCTCGCCACCACGGCCTCGGCGCCGAGCATGGCGCGCCCCTGCTTGGCCGTGCGCGAGCCGGCGCCGCGGGGCGCCCCCTGGGTAGCGGCGCTGCGCCGGGCCGGCACGGCGG
>CANSQM010000014.1 GCA_947649205.1 uncultured Enterorhabdus sp. | reverse complement strand
TGGGCGCGAACAAGAACTCCATCAAGATCATCGGCGACCACACCGACAAGTACGTGCAGGCCTACTTCCAGTACGACTCGAAGAAGACCGGCGGCGTGACCATCTCGCACCTGCGCTTCGGCGACGCCCCCATCCGCAGCCCCTACTACGTGAACAAGGCCGACTTTGTGGCCTGCCACAACCCGTCCTACATCACCAAGGACTTCCCCATTGTGCGCGATGTGAAGCCGGGCGGCGCCTTCCTCATCAACTGCCAGTGGACCCCCGAGGAGCTGGAGCAGCACCTGTCGGCCGACGCGAAGCGCTACATCGCCGAGAACGACATCAAGCTGTACCTCATCAACGCCATCGACTTGGCCATGGAAATCGGCATGGGCAAGCGCACCAACACCATTCTCCAGTCCGCCTTCTTCACCCTGGCCGGCGTTATGCCCCAGGAGGAGGCCATCCGCTACATGAAGGACGCGGCCACGGCCTCCTACGCCAAGAAGGGCCAGGATATCGTGGACATGAACCACAAGGCCATCGATGCCGGCGCCACCGCCTTCGTGGCCGTGGAGGTGCCTGCTTCCTGGAAGGATGCCACGGGTACGGCGAAGGCCGCCGCGGCCGAGGGCCGTCCCGAGACCGTGAGCCTCGTGGAGAACATCATGTTCCCCGTGGGCCGCATGGACGGCGACTCCCTGCCCGTGTCCGCCTTCATGGGCTACGAGGATGGTCAGTTCCCGCTGGGCGCCTCGGCCTACGAGAAGCGCGGCGTGGCCGTGCAGGTGCCCGAGTGGAACGCCGACACCTGCATCCAGTGCAACCAGTGCGCGTTCGTGTGCCCGCATGCCACCATCCGTCCCTTCGCCCTGACTGAGGCCGAAATGGCCGCGGCCCCGGCCCAGACCAAGCATATTCCCGTGAAGGGCAAGGTGGGCGCCGATATGCAGTACGTGCTGGCCGTCTCGCCGCTCGACTGCATGGGCTGCGGCCTGTGCGCCATCCAGTGCCCCACCGACTCGCTGACCATGATGCCCATCGCCGATGAGCTGAACGAGCAGCCGGTGTTCGATTACTGCGTGAAGGAAGTGGCCCGCAAGGAGGAGCTGGAGGGCACTTCGGTGAAGGCCAGCCAGTTCAAGCAGCCTCTGCTGGAGTTCTCCGGTTCCTGCGCCGGCTGCGCCCAGACCTCCTACGCCCGTCTGGTCACCCAGCTGTTCGGCGACCGCATGTACATCGCCAACGCCACGGGCTGCTCCTCCATTTGGGGCGGTCCGGCGGCCACCTCGCCCTACACGGTGAACGCTGACGGCCACGGTCCGGCCTGGTCCAACTCCCTGTTCGAGGACAACGCCGAGCACGGCATGGGCATGCTGCTCGGCTACGAGGCCGTGCAGGACAAGGTCGTGACCGACACCGAGGCCCTGCTGGCCTGCGAGGGCGCGGCCGGCGATCTGGCCGATGCCGCCTCCGCGTGGCTCGAGGCCCGCACCGACGCCGAGGCCTCCAAGACGGCTTCCGCGGCCTACATCGCGGCCCTGGAGACGGCTGCCGAGGGCGAGGGTGAGCTGGCGGCGCTGGCTGCCGGCATCTTGGCCAACAAGAGCTACCTGACCAAGAAGTCCGTCTGGATCTTCGGCGGCGACGGCTGGGCCTACGACATCGGCTACGGCGGCCTGGACCACGTGCTCGCCTCCGGCAAGGACGTGAACGTGTTTGTGTTCGACACCGAGGTGTACTCCAACACCGGCGGCCAGGCTTCCAAGGCCTCCAACCTCGGCCAGGTGGCGCAGTTCGCCGCCGCGGGCAAGGACGTGAAGAAGAAGTCGCTGGCCGAGATCGCCATGACCTACGGCTACGTGTACGTGGCGCAGATCGCCATGGGCGCGAACCTGAACCAGACCATCAAGGCCATCACCGAGGCCGAGGCCTACCCGGGTCCCTCGCTCATCATCGGCTACAGCCCCTGCGAGATGCACTCCATCAAGGGCGGCATGGCCAACTGCCAGACTGAGATGAAGAAGGCCGTGGACTGCGGCTACTGGAACCTGCTGCGCTTCAATCCCGAGGGCGCCCCGGGCAAGAAGCTCGTCATCGACTCCAAGGAGCCCGTGGAAGGGGAGTATCAGAACTTCCTCATGAACGAGGCCCGCTACAGCCGCCTGACCCGCGAGTTCCCCGAGCGCGCCGGCGAGCTGTTCGCCGAGAACGAGCGCGCCGCCATGGATCGCTGGGATCATCTGCAGAAGCTCAAGGATCTCTACGCCGCCGAGTAGGCCGCATCGCCCAGACCGAGCGAACGAGAGAGGGCTCCCCTGCTGGGAGCCCTTTTCTTGTATGGGGAGGGAGCCGGCCCCGCCGTGACGAAGGGGCGGTCCGGGGAAGGGCCGTCGGCCTGCGCGACGGCTGCTCGCAAAGGACGGCAAGCAAAGAGAGCTCCCCGCGGGGAGCCCTCTTTGCGTTTGAGTGATGGGGGTTGAGTGCCTTAGGCCGCGGCGGCTTCCAGTTCCAGCTCGGGGGCCGAGGCGCTGGCGGCGGCGCGGTCGCGGAGGGCCTTGGCGGTGCGCAGGACCACGTAGGCGCCCATAATGACCGAGTACACGGCAATGGACACGACGGCTACCGTGTTGCCCACGAGGGCACTCGGCATGAGCAGCAGAGCCAGGTGCACGTAGGTGAGCAGGTAGAAGGGGTAGGCGAGTCGCTGCACGCGCTTCCACGTCACGGCCTTCATGGCGTGCTTCACCACCTGGAACGAAGTGACCCACAGCACGGCCATGAGCGCCGTGATGAGGGCCGCCAGGCCCAACGAGAAGGCCAGGTTCCCGGAAAATGCGCTCGTGATGCGCGGAATGTAGGACGCGCCGTAGAAGACGATGTGTCCTACGGCAAAGATGCAGGCGAGGATGGACAGCTGTCGGCGAATGGGCATGAGGTGCGTGCGCAGAGGCGACTTCTCGCCGAGCACACCCACGAACATGACGATGGAGAACAGCAGAAATGCCAGGGCACAGCGCTGCATGAGCGGCTGGAAGTACGACCACGCCTCGCCGCGGATATTCACCGCGGTGCCCCAGAAGTACAAAGCCAAAAGAGCCACGGCACCCAGGTAGAAGGGAACGGGGTACTTCTTCAGGGGTTTGGCGCATACCCACACCAGGGCAAACGACAGGATCAATGCGATGACGAATCTCATGGCGCCTCCTTCGGGCCTCCTCCAGGCCTCTCCGCGAGCTTTCTCCCTTGTTGTCACAATAGCATAGGATAGATGACTTGTCAGCCCAACATTGGGTGGAATTATTATCCTCAAGATAGATAGCTAAGTCCGACGCTAACCATTGACTGTCATAGAGCAGCATGATAGCATGGTCGCTGTAGCCGTCATAGATAAATAGGACGGTTGCACCTATGCATGGGTCGTGTAAGGGAACAGGGGAAGCGGCCTTGGCGGGAGCTTTCCCGATGCGATCACAAGAGGGAGGGTCATCTATGGGAACACCATTGACTCGACGCAGTTTCGTCAAATGGGGCACTGCCGCCGCTGGCGCTACGGCGCTCGTGGGCTTCACCGGCTGTGCCGCGCCCGAGGCCGAAGAGCTGTCTGAGACAGGGGATGCTCCGGCTGAAGAGACGGGCACGTGGCTGACGGGCGCGTGCATGAACAACTGCAGCTGCGGTTCGTCGCGCTGCCTGTTGAGGGTGTACGTGGAAGACGGCGTGCCGCTGAAGATCCGCACCGACGAGGAGGACGAGGACTCCATCGAAGTGCCCCAGCGCCGGGCTTGCCCGCGCGGCCGCGCGCAGATCAGCAATATGACGTCGCCAGCGCGCATCAAGTACCCCATGAAGCGCAAGGGCTGGAGCCCCGATGCGCCCAACGGCGAGATGCGCGGTCGCGACGAGTGGGAGCGCATCAGCTGGGACGAGGCGCTCGATTACATCGCCGCCGAGATGAAGAAGGCCTACGACGCCTACGGGCCCCGCTCCATCCTGGCCGCCGGCTACGACGACATCGGCGACACCTATTTCGATCCGGTCATCTGCCTGCTGAACGCCAAGGGCGGCGCGGTGCATCATGACATGGGCACCGTGTCCCTCGGCTCGTGGCCCCTGCCCGAGTTGATGATGACCGGCGGCATGCTGGCCGCACCTGACTCGCTGGCCATCCAAGATTCTGACCTGCACTTCCACTTTGGCAACAACTGGATGGCCAACAAGGGCGGCAATACCGCCTACCAGCTCGACTACGCCAAGCGCGAGGGCGGCAAGGTCATCATCGTGGAGCCGTGGCTGAACCAGACGGCCCAGGCTGTGGCCGACGAGTGGGTGCCCATTGTTCCCGGTACCGATACGGCCTTCTGTATCGGTATGGCCTACCACATGATCGAGAACAATCTGCAGGATCAGGCGTTCCTCGACAAGTACTGTGTGGGCTTCGATGCCGAGCACATGCCCGAGGGGGCCGATCCGAAGGACAACTTCAAGGATTACGTGCTGGGCACCTACGATAAGGAGCCGAAGACCCCCGAGTGGGCCGAGGCCATCTGCGGCGTGCCGGCGGCCGATATCCGCCGCCTGGCCGAGGAGATAGCGGGCACCGAGAAGGTGAACTTCTTCGCCGGCCAGTCCACCACGAAGATCCCCGCGGGCGAGATGTTCGCCCAGGCCTTCTACACCCTGGCCATGATGCACGGCGGCTTGGGCACCCCGGGCAACTACGCCTCGTGGGTGGGTCTGCACGAGGGCATGTCCGCCACGCCCTACTGCATGGCCGGCGACTCTTCCAACGGCGCGGGCAAGAACCCCGTGAATCCGCTGACGCCGCCGCTGGTCATGTCCACGCCCAACTGGGCCGAGATCGAAGATCCCGCAAGCTGGGAGAAGGTCGATCACTCCGAGTGCTGGATCTCCATCCTGAACGGCGAGTACGGCCGTGACATCTGGCCCGGCGGCAAGAAGCCCCTCGACATTCACGTCATCTACTCGGGCGCCTACCAGAATTCGCTGAACTCGCTGCCCAACGCGAACGCCGCCATCAAGGTGTTCCGCAAGATGGACTTTGTCTGGGGAGCCAACCCGTTCTTCGATCCGTCGCGCCAGTACTGCGACATCGTGCTGCCTGTGGCCACCTGGTGGGAGAAGGGCAACATCGCCTGGATGAACAACTCCGACACCGTGTACTGGGCCGATCGCATCATGGAGCCTCTGTTCGAGTCCAAGCCCGAGGGCTACATCGCCGAGGAGTTGGCGAAGCGCCTCGATGTGGATCCGACGGCGGCGAACACCATGACTGATGCCGAGCGCACCTACTCGTCCCTGGCCGGGGCCATGTACATGACCGATCACGACACCATGGGCTATGCTCCGCTGCTCACCATCAGCCAGGCCGACATCGACGAGCTCGGCGTGGAGGGTGCTCCTCAGGAGGGCCTTATGACCGTGGCCGAGTTCAAGGAGAAGGGCTTCTTCAAGATTCCGCGCCAGAAGGACGATGCGCTCACGAGCGTGCCGTGGAAGGCGTTCTACGCCGACCCCGAGGCCAATCCGCTGGCCACCTCCACGGGCAAGTTCGAGATCTACTGCGCGGGCCTGGCCGCCTACATCAATTCGGTGGGCTTCTCCACCATCTCGCCCATCGCGAAGTGGCAGATCGGTGACCCGGAGCAGGGCGCCGGCACCCAGACCGAGCAGTTCCCGCTGCTGCTGTGGACGCCGCATTCCCTGCGCCGTGCCCATACGGTGAACGACAACGTCGTCTCTCTGCGCGAGGCCTTCCCCCAGGAGTGCTTCATGAGCACGGTGGACGCCGAGGCCCGTGGCATCAAGACCGGTGACCTGGTGCTCATGACGAGCCCCCACGGCCAGGTGCTGCGCCCGGCCAAGGTGCTGCCTACCATCGTTCCGGGCGCGGTGGCGCTCCAGGACGGCGCGTGGATCCGCATCGACGAGGAAACCGGTATCGACTTGGGCGGCGACCCGAACATCCTGCAGGCGCCGAAATCCTCCGGTGAGGCGTCCCAGTCCTGGACAGGCACGCTCGTGCAGGTAGAGAAGTACACCGGCCCGCTGACGCTGGATCCCGACAAGAACACGCCCATTGTCATGCCTGTGGGCATCGAGGAATAGGGGAGGTGCGCTATGACTCAGTACGCATTCCATTTCGATTCGAGCAAGTGCACGGGCTGCAAGACCTGCCAGGTGGCCTGCAAGGAAACCTACAAGCTGGGCCCGAACAACCTGTACCGCAAGGTGCTGAACTACCAGGGCGGCACGTGGAAGCCCACCGAGACCGGCCATTATGTGCCCGAGGGCGTCTTCGGCTACTTCGTGTCGCTGGCCTGCAACCACTGCACCGACGCGGCCTGCGTGGCCAACTGCCCCACCGGCGCCATGCAGAAGGACGACGAGACCGGCATCGTGTGGACCGATCACGAGGTGTGTATCGGCTGCAAGACCTGCCAGACCGCCTGCCCCTACGGCGCCCCCACCTTCGCTGAGGACGAGGGCTACATGCTGAAGTGCGACATGTGCAAAGACGAGCTGGCGGCCAAGGGCGGCAAGCCTATCTGCGTGACTGGCTGCCCCATGCGCGCGCTGGACTTCGGTATCCGCGAGGAAATGGTGGCGGCCTACGGCGAGGGCGACGTGGAGATCGAGCCTCTGCCCCAGAACACCACGGGTGCGAACCTTATCATCGAGCCCCATCGCAACGCGCAGAAATCGGGCTCTGGCACCGGTGCGCTCGTGAATTTGGAGGAAGAGCTGTAGCATCGTGAGAGAAGGGGCGCAGGGGCTTCGCCGGATCTTGGTAGTGCTGTGGCCGCCTGGTTTTGGCGAACCTGTGCCCCTTCTATGAACGTGCGAGCGTCGGTTCCATTTCGTCGAAAACCCTGTATAATCCCGATTTAAGGCGGGTACCGGACAGATTCACCCCCCCTCCCTCCCGATTTGCCCGGTGCCCCGCCTGTTCTTTTTTGGGAGGTATCCCATGAATCACCCTCTTTCCCCCGCATCGCTATCCGGCGCCCAGGTGTGCTTCGCCGTTGCATCCCATTTGCTGTACGTGGAACCTACGGCAGAGGATTTGGCCCTTTCTGTGGCCGCCGATCAATTCGCACGTGCTCCTTTCGCCGCCGACGATCCCATCGCTGCCGAGGGCTTGGCCTTTATGGCGCGCTGGTGCGCCCATGCACGGGCTGCTGCGGCCGCCGAGATGGGCGAGGCGTCCTTGGCCCGTCCGTGCGCCGATGACGACGAGGCGGCCCAGGCCCGGCAGGCTCGGCTGTTGACGGAAAGTGCCGCCTTCATCGAGGCTGTGGGAGATGTGCGCCGGGAATGGCTGCGCCTGTTCGCCGGCGTGGGCGCTCCGGAGGCATCGTGCCTGGAGTCGTTCTACGTGGAGCCGAACCGGCACATGTTCGGGGAATGCACCCTGGCCGTGCGGGCCATCTATCGCCGCCACGGGTTGCAGATCGAGCAGGTGCACCGCGAGCCCGACGACCATCTCGGTCTCATGCTGGGCTTCGTCTCGCATCTCATCGGCGAGGAGGAGGCGGCCCGCGCAGCCGGCGATGAGGCCAAGGCCGAGGCCCTGGCCCTGGAGCAGGATCGCTTCCTGGCCGATCACGTGCTGCCCTGGCTAGCCGTGTGGCGCTACGGGGTGGCCCGCCATGCAACGTCTGATTACTTCCGCGGGGCGGGCGACTTCGTCTTCGGCCTGGTGGCCTGCTACGTCCGGCGCTTCGCCATCATCTTCGACGGCGAGGCCCAAGCGTTCAAGCGGAAACGGTAGCTTGCCGGGGAGGTGCGCTCATGTTGGGGTCCTTCGTGGTGCTGTACCTGTTCCTCGGCGGCTGCGGCGCTGGGGTCCTGCTCGTCGTGTCCCTATGGTCCGTGGCTCGCAGTGCGCGGGCCGCTTCGGCCCCGCAGTCGCAACTGACGGATCGGGCCTTCTGCGTGCTGCGGGGGCGCTTGGAGGCCATCGCCTTTCTCATCCTGACGGCCGCCGCCCTCTGCCTGCTGCTCGATCTGGGCCGGCCGGAGCGGTTCTACCTGCTGTTCGTGCGGCCGACGCCGTCGCTTATTTCCCTCGGGTCGTTCGTGCTGGGGGCCTGTTGGCTGGTCGCCGGCGCCCTCGCTCTCGCCGATGGCGCCGGATGGCACCTGGGCTGCCGTCGGCGCCGCTGCCTGGAAGCGGCGGCCGCGGCACTCTCGGTGGCCATGATGGTGTACACCGGGCTCTATATGGCCTTCCTGGAGGCCGTGCCTTTGTGGAACAACCCGGCCCTGCCCGTACTGCTCGCCTGCTCGTCGGCCTCGTCGGGTCTTGCCATCGTGCTTCTGGCGGCCCCCTTCGGCTGGGAATGGCAGCGGCTGGCCCCAGCCCTCGAGCGGGTGCACCGCATCCACGGATGGGTGCTGCTCGCCGAGCTGGCGGCCCTGGGTACCTACGGGGCCCTGGCGGCGGCCAACCCCTTCGCCGGCGAGTCGCTGGCGACCCTCGTGGCTCCGCAGGGCTTGGGCCCCTGGTTCGTCGGGGTCTTCGGGGTGGCGGGCGTGCTCGTGCCTCTGGCCGCCGAGGGGCTGCGCCGCCCCTTCGGGGCGGGCGCCGTGTCGCTGGGGGTCGAGGCACTCTGCATCGTCGGTGGGCTGATTCTGCGGTTCTGCCTGGTACTGGCCGGCAGCCATTAGGGCTGATGATACAATGAAACGAGACGCGGCATCTTGCTGCGCGTCCCTGAGGAAGACCCGATCTGGCGGTAAGGAGGTGGCATGGCCCTGTTCGAGATAGACGAATCGAGCGGGTTGCCCGTGTGGGTGCAGCTGCGCAACCGCTTCGTGTACCTCATCAAGACAGGCCACTACCAGCCCGGCGACCAGCTGCCCAGCGTGCGCACCCTGGCCGCCGAGGCAGCCATCAACTATAACACCGTCAGCAAGGTGTACGTGAATCTGGAGAGCGACGGCTACGTGGAATCGGTGCGCGGGCGCGGTGTGTTCGTGCGCGATATCGGGAGCAAGGCCGATGATGTGCGCTCCATTGCCGATACGGAAATCGAGGGCTGCATCCAGCGCTGCCTGACCTTGGGCATGACGGTGGACGAGGTCATGCTGCGCATGATCGACGTGGCCCATCGTCTGCAGGACGAGAAGTCCTCGCATCGTTAGGGGGGATCTTCTATGAAACGACGTGCCGCCAAGTCCGAGGAACCGCTGCGCCGCGAGCGCATCCCCGGCATCGAGCAGTACAATTCCCACATCGACCGGCGCACCGCTCAGAACGGGCCTTTGCTCTTCTCGGCCTTTGTGGCCGTCATGGTGTTCCTCGCGGTGTTCGGAGCCACCTCTGCCGTGGCCGGCGCCTTTACCGTGTGGGGGCTTGGCGCGGCCTTTCTCGTGGCCTGGGCCGCCACTATGGCGGTGCACATCGCCATGCAGTGGGAGAAGGTGGTGGTGTTTCGCCTCGGTAAGTTCTCCCGCGTGAAGGGGCCGGGGCTCTACTTCACCATTCCCTTCATCGAGCAGACGGCCCTGAAGGCCGACCAGCGCATCATGGTCACCGGCTTCGGCGCCGAGGAGACGCTGACGAGCGACTTGGTGCCCATCAACGTGGACGCGGTGCTGTTCTGGATGGTGTGGGACGCGAAGAAGGCGTGCCTGGAGGTGGAGAACTACTACAACTCCGTGTCGCTGGCGGCCCAGACGGCCCTGCGCGACGCCATCGGCCGGGCCAGCGTGTCGGAGGTGGCCATCCGCCGCAACCAGCTCGACCAAGAGCTTCAGGAGATCATCGAGGAGCGCACGAGCGTGTGGGGCATCACCGTGCTGTCCGTGGAAATTCGCGACATTGTCATTCCCGCGGAGCTGCAGGAGGTTATGTCCGCCGAGGCCCAGGCCGAGCGGGAGAAGAACGCCCGCATGGTGCTGGCCGAAGTGGAGAAGGACATCTCGGCCATGCTCGTGGATGCGGCCAACGTGTACGAGGAGAACGAACTGGCCGTGCGCCTGCGCACCATGCACCTGCTCTACGAGTCGGTGAAGGGCAGCGGCGGCACCGTGGTCATTCCCTCGGCCTACTCCGAGGGCTTCTCCGACGGCGCACTCGACAAGGCCATCGACGGGTTGAAAGCGGGAAAGTAGGGGCGGGACAGCCGGGCGCGGCTGCGTTCGGAGCACCCCGCGCTTCCTCCGCGCGCGTTATCTGAAGTACTGCTCGTGCCAGATGAGGAAGCAGTAGGCCGACCAGATCTTCTTCATGTTCGAACGCGTGCCGCGCCGGTGCTCGTCCAACAGCCCATCTAAGCGTTCGGTGCGGAAGAACTCCCGGGCCCGCTCGCTGTGGAACGCCTCGCGCACCGAGGTGGCCCAGGGCTCTTCCCGCAGCCACTGGGCAAGCGGGGTGAGAAAGCCCTTCTTGGGCATGGCGGCCGTGACGGCCGGCAGGGTGCGGGCGGCGGCGCGGCGCAGGGCCACTTTCGTCTCGCCCCGGGTTACCCGCAGGGCCGCAGGCAGCGTGCGGGCCACGGCGAACACCTCCCGATCGAGGAAGGGCACGCGCAGCTCCAGGGAGGCGGCCATGGACATCTTGTCCGCCTTCAGGAGAATGTCCTGTTGCATCCAGGTGATAATGTCGGCGGTCTGCATGGCGGAGACCTCGTCGGGGCCTGAGGCGCCGATCTCGGCGAACAAGGGGGCTGTGGCCTCCCACGGGGCCGGAGCCGCCGCCCCGCAGGCGCCCCGTTCCGCCGTGAGCAGACCGAGGGCCTCGGCCCAGGGAAAGTTGTACTCCAGGCGGATGTAGCGCTCGGAGAGGGGGCGGGCGCCCCGCATGAGGAAGCGGCGCCCTCGCACGCCGGCCGGCAGATGGGCCGCCGCGGCCCCGAGGCCGCGGCGCAGGGGCGCGGGCACGGCCATGTAGGGCTCGAAGGCGAGGCATTCCTGGTAGTAGGGATAGCCGCCGAACAGCTCGTCAGCCCCCTCGCCGGACAGCACCACCTTCACCGACTGGGCGGCATGGGCGCACAGGTGGTACAGCGGCACGGCCGAGGGGTTGGGCAAGGGCTCGTCCAGGGCGTACTGCACGGCAGGCACCGAGGCGAAGAACTCCTCGGCGCCAAGGGTGCTTCCCTCGTTGGCCAAGCCGACGGCCTGGGCGAAGGAGGCCGCCGCCCCCAGTTCCGAGAAGCGCTCGTCGCCGTAGCCGATGGAGAAGGTGCGGGCATCCATGAGCCGTGCGGCCTCGTGGGCTACCAGGCTGGAATCCACCCCGGCCGACAGGAAGCAGCCCACCTCCACGTCGGCCACGGCATGGGCGGCCACCGATTCGTGCAGCACCGCGGCGATGGCCTCGGCGCTCTCATCGAGGCTGCGACTCTCGTCGGGGGCGAAGGACGGGGAAAACCAGCGGCGGCATTCGGTGCGGCCGTCCCGCCAGCGTAGCCAGTGGCCGGCCGGCAACTTGCGCACGCCGGCGAACAGGGTCTCCTCGTCGGGCAGGTACTCCAGGCACAGGTAGTGGGGCAGCCGTCGCTCGTTCAGGCGCCGCTCCAGGCGCGGGTAGGGGAGCAGTCCCTTGATCTCGGAGCCGAACACGATGCGCCGGCCGACTTCCGCGTAGTACAAGGGCTTGATGCCGAAGGCATCCCGGGCTAAGAAGAGCTCGCCGTCGGCGGGGCGGTACAGGGCGAGGGCGAACATGCCCCGCAGCCGATCGAGCACCGCCGGCCCCCACTGCTCGAAGCCATGGAGCACCACCTCGCCGTCGCCGTTCGTGGAAAAGCGATGGCCGGCTCGGATGAGGGTTTCCCGCAATTCTCGATAGTTGTAGATCTCGCCGTTGAAGACGAGCACGAGGGATCCGTCCTCGTTGCGCAGGGGCTGATGGGCCCCCTCCAGATCGATGATGGCCAGGCGCCGGAAGCCCAGGGCCGCCCGCCCGTCGGCGAAGTAGCCCGCATCATCGGGGCCGCGGTGGGCGATGGCGTCGGCCATGGCGCGAACCACCGCCCGGTGGTCCAGGGTGCCGTCCTCTCCGGCGAATCCTACAAAGCCGCACATGGGGCTCCTTCCTGCATGGTCGTGTTGCAAATCGCGGAAAACTTGCCAAGCCATTGACCTGGTAAAACAAGAAGAATCCGCAGGTAAAATGACTAGTTGTAAAGTGGCAAGATTTCGGAGTTCTTCAACGGGCGTCCGGCGTGCTCGATGACGCGATCGGCCAACACGTCCAGGGCGTCTACCACAGGCAGCCCCGCCGCCTCGCTGCGACCGCCGAAGGCCAGCGACAGCTCGGTGCAGCCGAGCACCACGCCGTCGCAGCCCATGGCGCAAAAGGGCGCGGCCAGCCCGTCCAGGGCGGTCGGGTCAACGGGCAGTCCCGCTTTCACCTGGTCGAAGATGACCGAGCTTACGGCCCGCTGTCCCGCGCGATCGGGGTAGCGGCACGCCACGCCCGCCTCGGCGCCCGCGCGACCGTAGACGTCGGCGAGCACGGTGCCGGCTGTGGCCAGCACGCCCACCTGGCGCAGGCCCGCCGCGGCCGTTGCGGCCATGGCCTCGCGCACCATGTGGATGAGGGGGACAGAGAGGGCGCTCTGCACCTCGTCGAAGAACGAGTGGGCCGTGTTGCAGGGCAGGGCCAGAAGATCGCACCCGCAGGCGGCGAGCAGCTGCCCGTCCTCGATGAGCGCCGCTACCGGGGACCGGGAGCTCGCGCCCGTGAGGAACGCCGTGCGATCGGGGATGGCCGTGTCGTTGAAGGCCAGGGTGCGCACGTGGTCCTGGTCGCAGCGGGCGTCGGTGCGCTCGACGAGGCGCTGCAGGAAGTGGGCCGTCGCGCCCGGTCCTACCCCGCCGAGCACGCCCACCAAGTGCGCGGTCACAGGGCCGCTCCCGCACAGCAGTCCTCGGCTCCCTTGAGCGTGGTGGGCTCAGGAATGCCGGCGGAAGGCGCAGCATGCTCCTGTGCGCCGCTGCGGTCCTCGCCGGCCGCCGGCCCGTGCTCGGCACGGGCCGGGTGCGGGGTAACCCCGCACCCGAAAGAGGTCTCTCCGCTCTCTTCCCGCGCTCGCTTGGCGGCCAGGGCGCGGCGGCAGGTGCGCCACTGCTTGAGGGCAAATACCGCGGGGTACAGGCGCCGGCGCCAGCGGCGCTCTCCGTCGTAATCGAGGGGATCGGCATCGCAGCCGAGGGCGTAGAGACCCGCTACCTCGCGACGCAGAGCCGCATCCCGGATGTAGTCCATCAGGATGGGCTTCGGCACGACGGTGTACAGCGCGTCGCGCCCGCGGGCGATCTGCACCTCATCGGGGAAGGGGCGCCCTTCCACCAGGTCTTCTACGAGCAGGCGGCCCACGTTATGGCCCGCGGCCGTAACGTAGTAGTTGCTGCGGCCGAGCCGCGTGTTTATCTCGAAGAACACATGGCTGCCGTCGCGCGGGTCAACCTTGATGTCGAAGTTCGCGAAGCCGGTGTAGCCCACGGCCTCTAAAAGCCGCGTCGCCTCGGCCACGACGGTCTCGTCCACACGGCTCACGATGGCCAGGGGGTTGCCCACGCCCATGGGCCGCATGTCTTCCAAAAGCGTCTGGCCGAAGGCGGCGAAGCGTACCTTTCCCGTCTGGTCGGAATAGGTGGTGAGGATGCGCATGTGGGTGTCGTCCCCCGGGATGGTCTCCTGGATGAGGAACTTTCCCTGATAGGAGCTGCGTCGGACGGCCTCCAACGCAGTCGCGAGCTCCGTGTTGTCGCGCAGGAAGAACACCTTCTCCTTCTCAGGGAAGTCGGCATAGTGGTAGGCCGCCGAAGAGGCGGGCTTGGCCACGACGGGGAAGGGGAAGGGAAGGGCCAGGCCGGCGGGGTCGAGCTGCGGGTCGTCCGCATCCACTACGACCGTGCGGGGCGTCGGCACGCCCACCGAGGCGCACAGCTCGTAGAAGCGGTCCTTATCCGTGAGCCGGTTCAGCAGATCCTCGCCGATATAGGGGATGATGAACGATGGCTCCAGGGCCGCACGGTTCTCCACGATGGCCCGCACGTACCAGTCGCCGCAGCCGAGTAGCAGCAACGGGCGGTGATCGAAGCACTCGGCCACGTCGGCCAGGGCTGACAGCAGCACCTCGCGCCGCTCGAGATAGGGGATAGTGCGGTTCACCAGAATGGAGGAGTCGCCGCACATATGGCTGTGACTCTGGGACAGAACGAGGGATACGATGCCGTAGGCCTCGTGGAAGGCCCGGGCCAGGCTGTAGGCACCGATATCGCCTCCCAGTATCACCGGCAGCACATCGGGGGCGTCCGTCTTCTCCATGGCGCTCAACTCCTGAACTCGTATCGTTCCGTCCAGGTTCCATGGTAGGGGCCGCCCCCATTACGCTTCCCATAGCAAAAGCTGAAGAAATGGTAAGACCCCCGTAACTTTTCCTTACGATGCCGGCCCCTCCCGCGCGGACAGATTGTTTAGTCTGCGAGCATCTTCTCCAAGGCAGCGCGCTTCACGCAGCAGCAGAACACGTCCATGGCCGCATCCAGTTCCTCGAGCGGCGGCAGCGACGGGGCGATGCGGATGTTGGAATCGTTCGGGTCGTCGCCATAGGGCCAGGTAGCGCCGGCGCCAGTCATGGTCACGCCGGCCTCTTTCGCCAACGCCACGATGCGCCGAGCTGTACCTGCTGGCCCCTCGAAACTCACGAAGTAGCCGCCCCGGGGGTTCGTCCACGTAGCAATGCCGGCCTCGCCCAGCTCCTCATCGAGGCGTCGGCACACGAGCTCGAACTTCGGCCCCATAAGCGCCCCGTGGGCCGCCATGTGGGACGCGAGCCCGCGGCCCTCGTCCAGAAAGCGGGCGTGGCGCAGCTGGTTCAGCTTGTCGTGGCCGATGGCCTGGGCGTTCATGTGGCGCTTGATCTCGGCCACGTTGGCCGGGCTCGCCGCCACGGCGGCCACGCCGGCCCCGGGGAAGGTGATCTTGGAGGTGGAGCCGAACTTCAGGTAGCGCTCGGGGTTGCCCGCCGCAGCGCAGGCCGCGGCAATGTCGAGCACACGGTCCTGCTCGGCGGCTTCGGCGGAGAAATGGTGCACGGCATAGGCATTGTCCCAGAAGATGCGGAAGTCCGGCGCGGCGCAGGCCATGGAGGCCAGGCGGCGCACCACCTCGTCGGAGTAGGTGACACCCGTGGGGTTCGAGTACTTCGGCACGCACCAGATGCCCTTCACGGCATCGTCGGCACCCGCAAGGCGCTCCACCTCGTCCATGTCCGGGCCGTGCTCGTCCATGGGCACGGGGATCATCTCGATGCCCAGAGCCTCGCAGATGGTGAAGTGCCGATCGTAGCCGGGCACGGGGCACAGCCACTTCACCGCGGGCAGTTGGCCCCAGGGCGCGGAGCCCTGAGTGCCGAACAGCATGAGGCGCACCAGGGCGTCGTACATGGCTGTGAGCGAGGCATTGCCCAGCACGATGACGCTGTCGGGCTCGTCGTCCAGCAGGGTGGCCATGAGCCGCTTCGCCTCGGGAATGCCGTCGAGCACTCCGTAGTTGCGGCAGTCGGTGCCGTCCTCGGCGGTCAGATCGGCCTCGGCGTCCAGTACGTCCAGCAGAGGCAGCGACAGCTCCAACTGAGCCGCCGAGGGTTTGCCCCGGGCCATGTTGAGCGCGAGTCCCCGGGCGACCATCTCGTCGTAGCGGGCCCGCACGGCCGCGAGCTCGGTCTCCAATTCCGCCTTCGTCATGGCTGCGTAGCGCGGCATCTTCCGTCCTTTCGCCGTAAAACTGCTCGTCTGCACAAGATGGAGCCCGTCACTCCACTCCGGTAAAGTATAATCCCAACGGTAAGATTATCGGCACGGAATATGGCACTTCGCAAGAATGGCTGGCCATACGGTGTCGGTTTCGGCAGGGGGTCCGCGCGCAGATTCCGCAGCGACGAGAACAGTCCGGTGGACTGTTCTCCAAAGCGAGGACTGCCCGAGCACGGCGCCCCCTGCCGAAACCGACCCCTGGGGAGTTCCAAGCGTGTTGAAAAGGTTCTCGCAGAAGGGGGAAACATGATCGAAAGCGATATGCAAGTCGTCCTCGCCATGCTGCTGTACTTCGTGGTCGTGGTCGTCATCGGCTTCGTCTACGCGAAGCGCTCGAACTCGTCGAGCGAGGAGTACTTCCTCGGCGGTCGTGGCTTGGGCCCGTGGCTCACGGCCCTGTCGGCCGAGGCCTCGGACATGTCGGGGTGGCTCCTCATGGGCCTGCCCGGCGTGGCCTACTTCACCGGTGCGTCGGATGCCATGTGGACGGCCATCGGCCTGGCCATCGGCACCTATCTGAACTGGAAGTTCGTGGCCAAGCGCCTGCGCAAGTACTCCGAGAAGGCCGGCAACGCCATCACGGTGCCCGACTTCTTCTCCAACCGCTTCCATGACACGAAGCACATCCTCATGACCATCGCCGCGGTCATCATCCTGCTGTTCTTCACCATCTACACGGCCTCGTGCTTCGTTACCGTGGGCAAGCTGTTCGCGACGCTGTTCGGCTGGGACTACGGCGTGATGATGGTCATCGGCGCCATCATCGTGTTCCTCTACACGTTCATGGGCGGCTACTTGTCGGTGTGCACCACCGACCTCGTGCAGGGCACCCTCATGTTCCTGGCCCTGGCCACGGTCTTCATCGGCTCGGTCACCGCGGCCGGCGGCGTGGAGAACACCGTCACCTTCCTCCAGGGCATTCCCGGCTTCCTCTCCGGCACCGAGATCGCCACGCCCCTGCTCGACGAGGCCGGCAATCAGTTGATCGAAGGGGGCGCCCCGCTGTTCGGTGAGGCCGGCACCTACGGCATCATCACCATCGTGAGCGGCCTGGCCTGGGGCCTCGGCTACTTCGGCATGCCCCAGGTGCTCATCCGCTTCATGTCCATCCGCCATTCCGACGAGATCAAGAAGTCTCGCATGATCGCCATGGTCTGGCTCGTGGTCTCCCTGTCCTCGGCCGTGTGCATCGGCCTTATCGGCCGTGCGGTCATTCCCACGGAGTTCCTCACCCAGTCGGCGGCCGAATCGGTGTTCATCGTGCTGTCGAAGATGCTGTTGCCGAGCTTCTTCTGCGGTCTGGTAGTCTCGGGCATCTTCGCCGCGGCCATGAGCTCCTCGTCCAGCTACCTGCTCATCTCCGGCTCGGCGGTGGCCACCAACATCTTCAAGGGCCTCATCAAGCGCGACGCCACCGACAACCAGGTCATGATCGTGGCCCGCATCACGCTCACGGCCATCCTGCTGCTGGGCATCGCCCTGGCCATGGACCAGAACTCTTCTATCTTCGATATCGTGTCCTACGCCTGGGCCGGCTTCGGCGCCTCCTTCGGCCCGCTCATGCTGTGCTCGCTCTACTGGCGCCGCACCACGCTGCCCGGTGCCGTGGCCGGCATGCTCACCGGTGCCATCACGGTGGTGGCCTGGAAGAACCTCATCGCGCCTCTGGGCGGCTGGTTCGCCGTCTACGAGCTGCTTCCCGGCTTTTTGCTGGCGCTGCTCGTGATCGTGGTGGTCTCCAAGCTCACGAAGGAGCCGAGCAAGGAAGTCACCGACGACTTCGACACCTACATGGAGCTGGACGTGTAGCAGCGTATTCGCACCGTGCTTTACCGAGCCGCCTTCGGGCGGCTCTTTTTTCGCGCCATCCTCCCCAAACAGTTCCCCAACAAGCGACCGTGTGGCAGGACAGCGGACGATATCTGGGCTACCATGGCACCGTTACCAACGAGCAAAGGGGAACCCATGCTGAAAGCAGTTGAAATCAAACCGGACGTGTTCTGGGTGGGCGGCGTGGATTGGAACGAGCGCAACTTCCACGGCTACACCACCGAGCGCGGCAGCACCTACAACGCCTACCTCATTCTCGACGAGAAGATCACCCTCATCGACACCTGCAAGCGCCCCTTCGTGGGCGAGCTCATCGAGCGCATCGGTACCATCGTGGATCCGGCCTCCATCGACTACATCGTGTCGAACCACGTGGAGATGGACCATTCCGGCGGGCTGCCGGCCTTAGCCGAGATCGCTCCGGACGCCACCATCGTCACCGGTGCTCCAAAGGGGGTGGCGGGCCTTGCGGCCCATTACGGCGAGGGGCTGAATCTCATGGGCGTGAAGACCGGCGACACGCTGAGCATCGGCAAGCGCACCCTCACGTTCGTCCAAACCCCTATGGTGCACTGGCCCGATTCCATGGTCACCTACGACGAGTACGACCGCATCCTGTTCTCCAACGATTCCTTCGGCCAGCACTACGCCTCCTCGAAGCGCTTCGACGACGAGGTGGGGCTGCCCGAGGTGCTCGTCCAGGCCCAGAAGTACTACGCGAACATCGTGATGCCCTACGGAAAGAACGTGGAGGCGGCCTTGAAGGCCATTGCGCCCCTCACTTTCGACATGATCGCCCCGGCCCACGGCATTATCTGGCGCAGCCACGTGCCCGAGATCCTGGCCATGTACAAGAAATGGAGCACCGGCGAGCCCGAGGAGTACGCGCTCGTGGTGTACGACTCCATGTGGCACAGCACCGAGGCCATGGCCGTGGAGATCACCGAGGCCTTCGTGGAGATGGGCATTCCGGCGCGCCTGCTCGATCTGAAGGTGAACCACATCTCCGATATCATGGCTGAGGTGCTCGTCGCCCGCTACATCGCCGTGGGGTCGCCCACCCTGAACAAGACCATGATGCCCACGGTGGCGGCCTTCCTCTGCTACATGCGGGGCTTGGCCCCGGCCGGGCGCGTGGGCCTGCCCTTCGGCAGCTACGGCTGGGCGCCCATGGGTCCCAACGAGGTGTACCAGCAGCTGGAGAGCTGCAAGTTCACCCTGCCCGAGGCCCCCTTCACCCATCAGTGGGTGGAAGACGGAGAGGGCCTGAACCATCTGCACGATGCCGTCATCGATTTCGTCTCCCTGTTCCACGACAGGGCGCACTAGGGAAGGGATGCGACCGGCTTCTGTGACGCAGTTCGCCGAGGGTGTCAAGAATGCGGTAAGCAAAAAGGAACTCCCCGCGGGGAGTTCCTTTTTGCTAAGGGCCCATCGGACCTAAGAAGCTCGGGGAGCCGGCAGAGGGGAGGGAGGGAGGAACCGGCTCCCGAGCCTATCGGGGTGTGCGACTTAGGCCGGCGCCCCGGTCGGGGCGCCTCCCGGTCCGTCGCCGCCGGGACCACCGGCACCCTCGCCGTCGCCGGCCGGAGCACCGCCGCCGGGGGCACCGGCGGAACCGCCGTCGCCGCCTTCGCCCGGAGGGGGTCCTTGCATGCCCTTGTCGGACTGCTTGATGTCGGCGTTGCCGGCACCCAGGGTGCAGTAGCGGTTGAAGTCCTCGGTGGCCAGGAACTCGCCCAGGGTGTAGCCCAAGCACAGGCACATGCCGATGGACACGCCGTTCATGATGCCGTTGTAGCCCATGGGGAAGCGACCGCCCGAGGTGTTACCGCAGGCGAATAGGCCCTTGATGGGCTCGAAGCCCTGGCCCTGCACCTGCTGGCGACCGGTGACGAGCAGGCCCGAGGTGGCCACGAGCGATCCGCCGCCCACGCGCTTACCGCAGGGGTATCCGTAGAAGGGGCCTTGGCTGATGGGCCACATGGTCTCGGGGTCGCGGCCGAACTCGGTGTCCTCGCCGCTGTTGTGGGCGGCGTTCCACTTCTCCACAGCTGCCAGGGCATTGGCTTTCACGCCCTCTTCCATGCCCATGAAGTCGCACAGCTCCTCCAGGGTGTCAGCGCAGTAGAGGAATTTGCCGGAGGTGTCGTCGCCGGCCTCGCCGGTGCCCTGGACGGCGTCCATGTAGGACTGCACCTTGGCCACGGTCTCCTCGTCCCACTCCTTGGGAGCAAGATGTCCCGCCAGCTGATTGAGGAACACTTCCTTCCAGTCGGCGCCCCAGATGAGGTAGGCGCGGTCGCCGGGCTCGCGGGCCCCGGCGCAGCCGGATAGGAGCGGACCGCCGAAGGCCTCGTTGCAGTAGCGCTCGCCGTACTTGTTCAGCCACAGGCACTCGATGCCCTCCATGGGGGACAGGGGGATGAAGGCGTGGCTACCCATGTCGCCGCCGGTGGCGATCTCCACCTTGGCGCCGATGCGCATGGCCATGGCGATGCCGCTGCCATCGCGACCGGACATGGCGGCGCAGTCCTTGTACTCGCCCAGCTCGTAGTTCTCACGGCAGATGGCGTTGTACATGGCCGAGTTGCTTCCGATGTCGCCGCAGGCCAGCACCACGGCGCCGCCGTTGTACTGGTGGTATTCGCCCGTGCTGGAATCCTGGGCGATGACGCCCGTTACCTCGGTGCCGTCCTCGTTGTGCACGAGGCGCACGGCGGCCTGGCCGTAGATGAACTGGGCCCCGGCGGCCTTCGCCTTCTCCTGGGAGCGCTTGACGGCATCGGTCATGCCGACGCTGCCGCCGAACTGGCAGGTGCCCACGTAGGAGGTGAAGCCGTTCTTCTTGTAGCTGTAACCGTCAATCACGGGCCAGTTGAGGGGGATGAGCTCGTCCTTCTCCTGCTCAGTGTAGCCGTCAATGAACCAGTCGAGGGCCTCGCCGGAACGGTTCGCGAATTGGGAGATCAGCGTCGGTTGTGCACGGCCGGCGGCGTACATCTGGTACTCGTTCATGAAGTCGACGACGCTGTACTCCGGAATGCCCACACGATCGAGCTGCCAGGAAGAGTTCAGGTGGCCGATATCGTTGCCCAGGGCGCTGAAGGTGTCTTCCGGCTGCATTTCCACGACAACCACGTTCTTGCCCAGCTCGCTCGCGCGTCGGGCCACGGCGGTGCCCGCATGGCCCGCGCCGCAGACGACGATATCCGCATCGGTTACGCTGGCGATGGAGTCATCGGCGATGGCAGGCTCCTCGCCGAGCCATCCGGCACCGAGCACCTCGCCCATGGTCTTACCCTCGTTGCCCGTGGGCGCTGCCGCTCCGGTGGCCGCCATGGCCGGATCGTCGGCCGCGGCCGTTGCCGCCGCTGGTTCCTGGGGGCTGCATCCGGCGATCATGCCGGCACTGGCAGCGCCCAGGGCGATAGCCCCGGCACCGGTCAGGAAGTTGCGGCGGCTAAGCGGAATGCGCCCGCGCCGATCGGCGATGTCGCCGTTGCGATGGTTCGTCATACCCCATCCCCTTTCCTTCGGTTCTCTCATTGCTTTCTCGTGGCCGCCTCGGGACGGCCTGGGGCAACTATGTCCCGTCCTCGGCCCCCGATCCATACCGATAGGGAGGTGAAAAGAGGGGAAAACGCCTCACCACGAGAAGGTGAATTCACTGTTTTCCCTGATGGAGACCGCGGGGCATTTTCGGTGCCGACGGCACGGCCGACGTATAATATCGATGGGAAACAGTCCGTGGAAACGGGAGGGGAGTGGGTCGTGGTAGATGAGAGGGCTGGCGACGTCTCTGGGGACGCGGAAGTTGGGGAGCGTAGAATTGAAGGGGGAGACGGCCCGCGATCCGTTGGCGTTCCGAATGCCTCGTCGGTTCGAGAGCCCTTTCTCTCCGTCTCCCTCTGCGGTGCCAAGGGGCGCATGCTCCTCGGCTTCGCGGCCTTCGTCTCCTGGACCAATCTGCTCATGTGCTTCGAGGGGCTTCTGCGCGACAGTGTTATCTATGGCGGTGGGGTGGTGCACGATCCCTTTCTCGTGGGAGCCTGCGTTGCGGCCGCCCTGCTACTCGTCGCCGCTGCGCTTTGGCGCCCGGGTCTGCGGGAAGGGAAGGAGCCCCGTCCCTTCCGTTCTCCCCATAGGTTTCTCGCTGCCGTTGCCGTCTTGGGAGCGGTGTGCGCCGCGGCCGCCGTGGTGGTAAGCGTCGTAGCCGTTTCCAACGGCCCCCACCTGTGGTTCTTGGCGACGCTTCTCGGCGTGGGTGCCGGATGCTTCATCGCCTGCTTCACCCTGGCATGGGGTTCGGCTATCTCCGCTTTCGATATGCGCGACATCTTGTTCGTGCTCTGCGCGGCGCTTTGCTTGCAGTGGGCGCCCTTTGTGCCGGTGGTCTTTTTCGGGCCTGCGGCCAAGGCCGTCCTCGCCGGAGCGCTGCCGCTGCTATCGTGGGCGTGCCTGCGGGGTTTGGGCAATGGGGGTGCCGAAGAGGGTCTGCCGCGGGTTGCCGCCGCCGCGGCCGGCAAGGGGCCCGAACATCGAGATGGAGTCCTTCCGCGCTTGTGCGGGGCGCTGTTCTGCTTTGCGTTTACCATCGAGTTCGTCTGGACCTGTAACGTGGTGATGGCCGCCGAGCCGCTCGACGAGAGTTTGTTCTGGCTCGTGTATGTCTGCGTGCTGGGTGCGGCAGCGCTCGTCATGGGCGTGATCTTGGGGTTCATGGAGCACTGGCGGACCTATCGCATGGAGCTGTTCTACCGGGCGGCCTTCGCCCTGGCTGTGGTGGGGTCGGTGGCGCTGCCCCTGTCCTACCACCACCTGTTCTTCTCCTATGCTGTCGTCTATGTGGCCTACGCGCTCATCTCCACCACCATGTGGATGCTCGCGTGGGCGGTGATGTTCATGCGGAAATTGGCGCCTCGTCGGGTTATCGGATACGTGTTCGGCCTCCAGTTCCTCGCGTTGCCCTGCGGATTTGCCGCTGCCAAGTCTATGCAGTGGTATGCCGTGTCCCATACAGGCGCAGACCTGTTGCCTTATGTGGGGTTCGCCGCCGTTGCGGTGCTGGTGGTCGCCTATGTGTTCCTCTTGCCCGAGCGCGTGCTGCTGTTGCTCTCGCCGCGCCTTCTGAAGCTATCCCACGAGTCCCTCGATGACCGCTGTCGCGATGCGGCCGCCGCCTTCGGTCTCACCGAGCGGGAGACCGAGATATTCATGCTGCTGGCGCGCGGGCGCGATGTGGGCTATATCGAGAAGACGCTCTTCATCTCCCGCAACACGGTGAACACCCATCGCAAGAACCTCTATCGCAAACTGGGCATCCACACGCAGCAGGAACTGCTCTCTCTCATCGAGGACAATTTGGGGTAGGCCCACGGTTCCGTTGGGGGGCTCCATCGCTCGGCAGAACCACGGGAGGGGGTGGCTGGCCGACTGGTGGCGACGGAGGTGCGTCTTGTCGTTCCCGAATGCCCGAGCAGGCAAGGCCATTCGCCTGTTGGGGTCGTCCGGATGCCTCGACCACCTGCACGATGCCGTGGTCGATTTCGTCTCCCTATTCCACGACAAGGCGCACTCGGGAAGGGATGCGACCGGCTTCTGCGCAGCAGTTCACCGCATCACGCACAAGAGAGGGCTCCCCGCGGGGAGCCCTCTCTGACTTCAGCGTATGTTTGTCGTGCCTAGTAGCGCACGTACACCATGCCGGAGTGGACGCCGGAGACCTTCACCACATCGCCGGAGCGGGGGGCGTGGATCATCTGACCGTCGCCGATGTAGACGCCGCAGTGGTGGCTGTTCACGCAGATGTCGCCCGGCTTCGGGTTCGACACGTGGGGCCAGCCCATGAAGGTGCCGGTGGTGCCCAGGCGGGTGTGGCTGCCGGAGAGGCAGTAGCTCACGAGGCCGGAGCAGTCATAGGAGCTCGGGCCCACGGCACCCCAGGCGTAGGGCTTACCCAGCTCGCCGTAGGCGCGATCCACCACGGTGTTGCCGGAGACGGACTGCGGGCGATTGTTGTTGGAGCTGGAACCGCCGCCACCGCCGCTGGAGCCGCCACCGTTGTCGTCATCGTCGTCGCTGCCACCGCCGTTGTTGCCGGAGTTGGAATTCTGCTGCTCGCGGCGGGCGGCCTCCTCGGCCTCGGCTTGGCGACGGGCCTCCTCCTCGGCAGCCTGGGCGGCAGCGCGAGCGGCGGCCTCGCGGGCCTCCTCCTCCTGGCGCAGCAGCTCGGCGGCCTCGGCGGACAGGGAGTTGTAGGTCTCGGCCATCTGGTCCACCAGGACCTCGGCCTCGGCCTGCACGGCCTCGGCCTCCTTGGCCTTCTGGTCAGCGACATCGCGCTGCTCGGCGTAGACGGCCTTCTCGGACTCCACCTCGGCGCGCAGCGTCTTGGTCTCTTCCACCATGTCCGCATCGTTCTGGTTCATGTCGTTGAGCAGGTCCCAGTTCGAGGCGAAGGCCTGGAACGTGGTGGCGCCCAGCAGCAGATCGAGGAACGTGGACGATCCGGAGCGGTACATGGACCGGGCGCGGTTGCCCAGGTGGTCCTGCAGCTCGCTGATGCGGGAGGAAGCGGTGTCGATGCGACCCTGAGCCTCGTCCATACGGGCCTGGGCGTTATCGCGCTCGGTGCAGGCGTCGAAGTAGGCATCGGAGGCCCGATCGAGCTTCTCCTGCATGGCGTTGAGTTTCTCAAGAGCAGCGTTCGCCTCGGCCTGCTTCTCAGCGGCCGTGACGGCGAGAGCCGGAGTGGGGGTCAGCGTCGGCAGGCACAGGGAAATGCCGAAGACAGCGGCGCCGCCGACAAAGGCACGTCTGCTAAAAGGGCGTGTATGCTCACTCATATAGTGTGACCTCCTGGGGAGCATCTGGTGCGTTCAGTGCAAACTAGTTCGTGTATCATAGCACGCCACGGCCATCTTCACGTCCCTTCCAGAAGGGATTCACAATAGGGAAATCCCCTGAAGGCGCCCCCGCGGGTCTCGATGGTCGTTTCTACCATATATATAGTAAGACGAGGGGGGGGACGGGATTTTGGGGAGGAATGATGGAGACACGCCCGGGGGCGTGTAAACGGTTGACACGTTCGTTGCCGTAGCGTATTATTCCGTTCGCTCGCTTGTTCCGGCGACGGATGCAAACGAGCGGCAGCTTGAAAAGTACACATGAATTCAGCGCCGAAATGGGCGTGTGCCCGAGTGGTTAAAGGGGACGGGCTGTAAACCCGTTGGTTATGCCTACCTAGGTTCGAATCCTAGCGCGCCCACCATTTCGCCTGCGTAGCTCAGTCGGTAGAGCACTTCGTTGGTAACGAAGAGGTCACCGGTTCAAGTCCGGTCGCAGGCTCCACCTGGCGGTGTAGCTCAGTTGGTCAGAGCACACGGTTCATACCCGTGGCGTCACTGGTTCAAATCCAGTCACCGCTACCATTAGATTTACCGCGCCCTCCGGGCGCGTTTATTTTGTTGAAATTCGTTTCGCAATCACCCTTGAAGGAGGATGAAACATGGCTAAGGAGAAGTTCGAGCGTTCCAAGCCGCATGTTAACATCGGTACCATCGGTCACGTTGACCATGGCAAGACGACGCTCACCGCTGCCATCTCCAAGACCCTGTCTGACAATGATGGCTCCCACGGCACCGCTAATGCCGACTTCACCGCCTTCGACATGATCGACAAGGCCCCCGAGGAGCGCGAGCGCGGCATCACCATCTCCATTGCTCACATTGAGTACGAGACCGATACCCGTCACTACGCTCACGTGGACTGCCCCGGTCACGCCGACTACGTGAAGAACATGATCACCGGTGCTGCTCAGATGGACGGCGCTATCCTGGTCATCGCTGCCACCGACGGCCCCATGGCCCAGACTCGCGAGCACATCCTGCTCGCCCGTCAGGTCGGCGTGCCCTACATCGTGGTCTTCCTGAACAAGTGCGATATGGTCGACGACGAGGAGCTCATCGAGCTCGTCGAGATGGAAGTGCGCGAGCTGCTCGACTCCTACGAGTTCCCGGGCGACGACACCCCCATCATCCGCGGTTCTGCTCTGAAGGCCCTCGAGGGCGACAAGGAGTGGCAGGAGAAGGTTTGGGAGCTCATGGATGCCGTGGACTCCTACATCCCCACCCCCGAGCGCGACGTCGACAAGCCGTTCCTGATGGCTGTCGAGGACACCATGACCATCACCGGCCGCGGCACTGTTGCCACTGGTCGTGTGGAGCGCGGCGTTCTGCACGTGAACGACCCGCTGGAGATCGTCGGTATCAAGGAGACCCAGAACACGGTCTGCACCGGTATCGAGATGTTCCGCAAGCTGCTGGACGAGGCTCAGGCCGGCGACAACATCGGCTGCCTGCTCCGCGGCATCAAGCGCGAGGAGATCGTGCGCGGCCAGGTTCTCTGCAAGCCCGGTAGCGTGACCCCGCACACTGAGTTCGAGGGCCAGGTCTACATCCTGACCAAGGAAGAGGGCGGCCGTCACACCCCGTTCTTCGATGGCTATCGTCCGCAGTTCTACTTCCGCACCACCGACGTGACCGGCGTGGCTCACCTGCCCGAGGGCACCGAGATGGTTATGCCTGGCGACAACGTGACGATCAAGGGCGAGCTCATTCACCCCATCGCCATGGAGGAAGGCCTCAAGTTCGCTATCCGCGAGGGTGGCCGCACCGTTGGCTCCGGCCGCGTGACCAAGATCTTCAAGTAAGCTCGCTTATCTGAAGTTTGTTTGCAGGGCCTGCTCTTCACCGAGCGGGCCCTGCTTCCCCCGCGCTTCATGTGTATAATCCAATCTGCATTTTGGTTTTATAGGTAAAAGGAGAATTCATGCGTACTCTGGTCACCCTGGCCTGCACCGAGTGCAAGCGCCGTAACTACACGACCAAGAAGAACAAGCAGAACAATCCTGACCGCATCGAGTTCAAGAAGTACTGCAAGTGGTGCAACAAGCACACCCTGCACAAGGAAACCCGATAAGAGGTTAGGTTCTGAAACAGGCATAGGCCAGTAGCTCCAATTGGTAGAGCGGCGGTCTCCAAAACCGCATGTTGGGGGTTCGAGTCCCTCCTGGCCTGCCAGCTTGTTTACGTGAGCAGCCTAGAGGCTGCTTTTTTGGCGATTAGAGAAAAGATTATTTCCGTAAGGAACCCCATGGCTAAGAAATCAAAGACACAGAAGGCAAAGGCTTCCGCTGCTCGCCAGCAGCGCAAGATCGAGCGTGAGCTCGAGGCCGCCAACCTTCAGCCGGCCAAGGCCGAGGAGGCAGCTCCCGAGAAGAAGGGGCTGTTCAAGAAGAGCCCCGATGCCTCTGCGTCCTCCGATAGCGGCAAGCCCGCAAAGAAGGCCGAGGAGAAGCCGAAGAAGAAGCGCTTCCAGTTCCTTCGCGATGTGAAGGCCGAGATGAAGCGCGTCACCTGGCCGACTCGCACCGACGTCCTGCGTTGGAGCGGCGTGGTCGTGGTGGCCCTGCTGTTCTTCGGTATCTTCGTGGCGATTCTCGACAACGCGATCATCACGCCGTTGCTCGTGCTGATCTCCGGCATCTCTCTGGGATAGGAGCTAGAACCAATGGCTAAGAAGTGGTACGTGCTGCACACCTATTCCGGTTACGAGAACAAGGTGAAGAGCAACCTGGAGCAGCGTATCGAGGTCATGGGCCTCGAGAACAACGTCTTCGGCATTGAGATCCCCACCGAGATGGTCACCGAGATCAAAGAGGGCGGCCGTCGCGTCGAGAGCGAGAAGAAGGTGTTCCCGGGCTACGTGCTCGTGCGCATGGAGCTCGACGATCGCAGCTGGGCTGCGGTGCGCAACACTCCCGGCGTCACCGGCTTCGTGGGCAGCCAGGGCAACCCCCAGGCGCTCACCCGTGAGGAGTACAACAAGATCATGAAGCGCACGAGCCGCGAGGCTCCGAAGAAGACCTCCTCCAACCTGGAGGTCGGCCAGTCGGTGAAGGTCACCCACGGCCCCCTTGCCGAGTTCGACGGCACGGTGTCCGAGGTTATGCCCGAGGCCGGCAAGGTCAAGGTCATGGTCTCCATCTTCGGTCGCGAAACCCCCGTCGAGCTGTCGTTCGACCAGGTGGCCAAGATTTAATTGTGCAAGCACTTTGACTTGAGGGGTTGTGCCCGCGTGGACCGGGGCTTCTCACGAACCTCGAGTTTATAGTGATAGAGAAGTAGTAGTCGATTCATCTGAAAGGTAGTCACAGATGGCTGACAAGAAAGTCACCGGATTTGTAAAGCTGCAAATCCCCGCCGGTGCCGCTAACCCGGCTCCCCCGGTTGGTCCCGCCCTTGGCGCCCAGGGCGTCAACATCATGCAGTTCTGCCAGGCGTTCAACGCCCAGACGCAGGACCAGGCCGGCACCATCATCCCCGTTGAGATCACCGTCTACGAGGACAAGTCCTTCACCTTCGTGTGCAAGACCCCTCCGGCGGCCGTGCTCATCAAGGAGAAGCTCGGCATCAAGAGCGGCGCCGCCATTCCGCAGATTCAGGTGGCCGGCACCCTCACCGAGGACCAGCTCCGCGAGATCGCCGAGATCAAGATGCCCGACCTGAACGCCAACACCATTGAGGCCGCCATGGAGATCGTGGCCGGCACCGCCCGCTCCATGGGCGTGCGCATCGAGGGCCGCGAGATGAAGAAGAAGTACGTGCCCAGCCGCAAGGTGGCCGCGATGCTTCAGGGCAAGGCCGTCGACTAGTTTGTAAGCAGGGCTTGCCTCTGTGCAAGCTGAACCAGTGGAAGGGCTAGAAGCGCCCGCCATTACCACGAAAGGAATTGCAATGAGCAAGAAGTCCAAGAAGTACGTTGCCGCTGAGGCGCAGATTCCGGCCGAGCCGGTGTCCCCGCTGGCGGCCATGGAGCTGCTGAAGGAGATCTCCACGGCCAACTTCGACGAGACCGTGACCGGCGACTTCCGCCTGGGCATTGATACCCGTCAGGCCGACCAGCAGCTGCGCGGCACCGTGAGCCTGCCCAACGGCTCCGGCAAGACCGTGCGCGTGGCCGTGTTCGCCGAGGGCGCTGCCGCCCAGGCCGCCGAGGAGGCGGGCGCCGACATCGTGGGCACCGACATCCTCATGGAGCAGATCCAGGCCGGCGAGTTCAACTTCGACGCCGCCGTGGCTACCCCGGATCAGATGGGCAAGGTCGGCCGTCTCGGCAAGATCCTCGGCCCCCGCGGCCTCATGCCGAACCCGAAGCTGGGCACCGTCACCAACGACGTGGCCAAGGCCATCAACGAGCTGAAGGGCGGCCGCGTGGAGTACCGCGCCGACCGTTACGGCATCGCCCACGTCATCCTCGGCAAGGTGTCCTTCACCGCCGAGCAGTTGGCCGAGAACTACGGCGCCGTCTACGACGAGATCCTGCGCATGAAGCCGGCCGCGGCCAAGGGCAAGTACGTGAAGTCCGTCACCGTCTCGGGCACCATGACCCCGGGCGTGGCCGTGGACTCCTCCGTGACCCGCGCCTACACCCAGGCTGCCGAGTAGCCGACACGCTTCTCTATCAGTAAGAAGAGCCCCGCGACTGTTCCGGTCGCGGGGCTCTTTTGCGTTTCGGGATGGGGGAGGGGCCTGAGGGCGCGGTCGCTCCCTTCTGTGCGGCCCTTATTCGCCGAAGAAGTCGTGGGAGATGCGCTCGTAGAAGGTGGCACCGCCGGCGCGCAGGAGCGTGACCGGATAGGGGGCGCACTGCACGTAGAGCTTCTCGAGGGAGTGCTCGAAGGGGACGATCTCGCCGTCGACGAACAGGGTGGCGTCGCGGTAGTCCTCGGTGTCGTCGAAGGTGACCTCGATGACGTCGCTGGCATCGGTGACGATGGCCCGGGAATGGAGGGTGTGGGGGGCCAGGGGCACAGCCACCATGCCGGTGAAGCGGGGCGAGACGAGGGGGCCGCCGGCCGAGAGGGCGTAGGCGGTGGAACCGGTGGCCGTGGAGACGACGAGGCCGTCCCCGCGCATGCGGGCGACGTGGATGCCGGAGATATCGAGGGACAGCTCGATGATGCGGCCGAGGGCGCCGCGGGTGATGGCCACCTCGTTCAAGGCGATGAAGTGGCGGATGCCGGCCATGCCGCGCAGGTTCACGCCGAACTTGTCCGGCGGCATCATGGTGCCCCCGATGGAGACCGCGTCGGGATCGATGGAGGCGGCATAGGCCTCTTCGCTGATTTCCTGGGGCGCCAAGAGGCCCCCGTCGCCGTCGCCGTAGGGGTCGGCCTCGCCCTCGCAGACCACGCGCACGGCCAAGAGGCTGCGGCGCTCGGCCACCAGTTCCCCGGCCAGGGCCTCGGCCACGAGGGGCACAAGGCCGCCGTCTTCGGCGTTGGCGAGAAAGCCCAGGCGGCCGAAGTTCACGGGCAGGATGGGCACCTGGCGGTCGTTCAGGAGGTGCACCGTGTGGAGCACCGTGCCGTCGCCGCCGAGCACGATGGCCATGTCGAGGTTCTCGGGTAACTGGGCGCGGATGGCGGCGCGGCCCTGGTCGTTGCCGAGGGAGGCGGAATCGGCCACGAGGGCCCGCACGCCCTGCTCGCCCAGGTAGGCGGTCAGCAGCAGCGAGGCGTCCACGGCCTGCGGATTGGAGTTATTGCGCACAACAAGTATCTGCATAGGGCTTCACTTTCCCAACTTTGCTATGATTGTCGATTATACCCGATGGTTCCCTAAGGCGCGTTCATGCCAGATAAGCTCCAACGAGCACGACACATCAAGTCCCGCCCGGTCTCCGCCTCCGCAGGGGCCTCTGCGCCCGTGGCGCGGTCCCGCCGCAACGGCGGGGCTGCGGAAGCCGCGCGGCCCGGGGCCGGGGCCGACGGGGCCGTGGGGCCCGCGACGGATGCGCGCAGGGCCGCAGCTCGGAACGACGCCCCGGAGGCGGGCGCGCCCGCAGCGCCCCTGCCCAATACCAACAATCCCCGTTGGCTGAAAGAGGCCCGTGAGCTGCCGGCCCGCGGCCGCCATCGCGGCTCCGACAAGACGCTCGTGAACCCGCCGACCGATCCCGGGGCCACGGGGCTCATTCCCGTGGTGGGGGCCCATGCCGGGCTCGACCGTACCATTCCCTCGGCGGTGATGGAACAGTCCATCCGCCAGCAGGAGGTGCTGGCCGTCGAGGAGGCGGCCGCCCCCGGCGCCCTGGCCGCCGAGACCGCCGTGCCCGACGAGATGGCCCGAGCCGAATCGGTGGGGGCCAGCGCGGCCCTCATCTCCATCTGCGTCATCGTCTCCCGCATCACCGGCTTCGCCCGCACCTGGGCCATGGCCTTCGCGCTGGGCTCCACCTTCGTGTCCAGTTCCTACCAGGTGGCCAACAACCTGCCGAACATGCTCTACGAGCTGGTCATGGGCGGCATGCTCATCACGGCGTTTCTGCCGGTGTACCTGTCGGTGAAAAAGCAGCTCGGCCACGAGCGGGGCAACGCCTACGCCTCGAATTTGCTCACCATCGTGGTGGCCCTGCTCGCCGTAGTGTCGGTGCTCTGCATCGTCTTCGCCGGGCAGGTCATCTACACCCAGAGCTTCTACTCGAACCAGGACGAGATGGCGCTCGCTACCTTCTTCTTCCAGTTCTTCGCCGTGCAGGTGGTGTTCTATGGGGCCTCTTCCATCGTGTCGGGGCTGCTGAACGCCAACCGGGAGTACTTCTGGTCGTCGTTCGCCCCGGTGTTCAACAACGTCATCGTCATCGCCTCGTTCATCCTGTACGCAGTGCTGGCCTCCCATGACCAGAACCTGGCCTACTTCGCCATTGCCATCGGCAACCCGCTTGGCGTGTTCGTGCAGATGGCCTTCCAGATTCCCGCCCTTAGGAAGGTGGGCATTCGCCTGCGCCCGCGCATCGACCTGCACGACCCGGCTTTGGTGGACACGCTGCGCCTGGGGGCGCCGGCCATCTTCGTGACCGTGTGCTCCTTTGCCACGGTATCGGCCCAGAACGCCGCCTCCTATGTGTTCGCCGACAACGGTCCGTCGGTCATCGCCTACGCGCGGCTGTGGTTCACCTTCCCGTACTCGTTTCTGGCGGTGCCGGTGACCACCACGCTGTTTACTGAGTTGTCGGAGATGCAGGCCGATGGGAACGTGCGGGGCGTGGTGGCCGGCATCATCGACGGCACGCGGCAGATCCTGTTCCTCATGGTGCCCATGGCGCTGTACCTCATGGTGTTCGCCACGCCGCTCGTGACCCTGTACCATATCGGCGCCTTCACCGAGGACGCCATCGCCCAGATTGCCCACTATCTGGCGGTCATGGCCGTGGCCCTGCCGTTCTACGGGGTGAACGCCTACCTGAACAAGATATTCAGCTCCATCCGGCGCATGGGCGTGTTTTCGGTCATCAATTTCGTCGCCGTGGCGGCCCAGGTGGCCGTGACCGTGGGGGCCGCGGCGGCCTACCAGGCCGGCTACGCCGTCACCCTGGAGGCCATTGCCGCATCGACCATCGTGTCCTACGTGATCGGCGACGGAGTGGCCTTCATCTATCTGCGCTGGCACTACGGCCCCATGGGCCTGGGGGGCGTGGTGCGCTCGCTGCTGCTGGCCGTGGCCCTCGGCGGGGCCGGGGCGGCCGTGGGCTATGGGGTGCTCGTAGGGCTGTCGCTGGGCTTCGGCCCGCTGAACGGCAGTGTGGGGCAGGCCTTTGCCTATATCGTCGTCGGCGGCGTGGCGGCCCTGGCCGTGACTTACGGTCCTGCGGTGCACTGGAACTGGCCCGAGGCATCGTTCATTGCCGGAGCCGTGCGCAAGGTCGCCCGGAGGCTGCGGCGCTAGGAGCAGCAGGGCGCGATGACCCGAAACCTGCGGCGCGGCGGCCGATGGAGCGCGATGCCCCGATGGCCGCCGCGCCTATGCGAGAGGAGGCGGCCCGTGGCCGTGAAGTTGAAGTCCCCGGCCCAGATCGAGGCCATGAGGGAGGCCGGCCGCGTGTCGGCCCTGGCCCTGCGCCGGGTGGGGGAGGCGGTGGAGCCGGGCGTCACCACGGCCGAGCTGGACGCCATTGCCGAGCGGGTCATCCGCGCCGAGGGCGGCATCCCCGCCTTCAAGGGCTACGGCGGTTTCCCGGGCTCCATCTGTGCCTCGGTGAACGACGCGGTGGTGCACGGCATTCCCTCGAAGAAGGTGCGCCTGCGCGCGGGCGATATCATCTCCATCGACACGGGGGCCATCGTGGACGGCTGGGTGGGCGACAACGCCTGGACCTACCCGGTGGGAGAGGTGGCGCCCGAGACGGCGCGGCTTCTGGCCGTGGGGGAGCAGTGCCTGTGGGAGGGGCTCGCGGCGGCGTGCCCCAAGAAGCGCCTGGGGGATATCGGGCATACAGTGCAGTCCCTGGCCGAGGCGGCCGGGTTCTCTGTGGTGCGCGAGTACGTGGGCCACGGCATCGGCCGGGATATGCACGAGGATCCCAATGTACCGAACTTCGGCCGGCGCCGCACGGGGTTGAAGCTGCTGCCCGGCATGGTGCTGGCCATCGAGCCCATGGTGAACGCCGGCACCCGCAAGACCGTGCAGGGCCCCGACGGCTGGCTCGTGCGCACCCGGGACGGGCGCCCCTCGGTGCACTTCGAGAAGACCGTCGCCATCACCGAGGACGGTCCGGTCATTCTGACGACCGAGGAAGGCCACGAGCGCCCGGTGTAGGGCTGCCGACGCCTGACGCTGTGTCGCTCTCTCCTAATCGCCGCTTTTGCGCTCGTTCACGGCTTCTACGAATGCCTTGAAGAGAGGGTGGGGCTTGCCGGGGCGGCTCTTGAACTCGGGGTGGGCCTGGCTGGCCATGAAGAAGGGATGGTCGGGCAACTCTACCATCTCCACCAGCCGCTCGTCGGGGGAGAGGCCCGAGACCACGAGGCCCGCTTCCGCGAGCCGGTCGCGGTAGGCGTTGTTCACCTCGTAGCGGTGGCGGTGCCGCTCGTAGACCACCGGCTCGCCATAGGCCTCCGCAGCCCGCGTGCCGGGCGCCACCTTGCAGGGGTAGGCCCCCAGGCGCATGGTGCCGCCCTTGTCCTCCACGTCCTCCTGCTCGGGCATGAGGTCGATGACGAAGGGCGCCCCTTCGGCGGCCTCGTCGGCGAACTCGGCCGAGGTGGCGCCCTCAAGGCCGCACACGTCGCGGGCGAATGCGCAGACGGCCGCCTGCAGCCCCAGGCAGATGCCGAGGAAGGGCACGCCGTGCTCGCGGGCGTAGCGGGCCGCGGCGATCTTGCCCTCGAAGGCTCGCTGCCCGAAGCCGCCCGGCACGAGGATGCCGTCCATGGCGCCGAGCACCTTCTCCGCGTTCTTGTCGGTAAGCTCCTCCCCGTCGATGAGGTGCACGTTCACCTTGCGCCCCACCGCGATGCCGGCGTGCCCGAGTGCCTCGTTCACCGACAGGTAGGCGTCGGGCAGGCTCACGTACTTGCCCACCACGGCGATGTCCAGCTCGCCTGAGCAAGCGTCCTTCGCTTTCAGGAAGGCCCGCCACGGCGCCAGCTTTATCTTGCGCGGGGCCAGGCCCATCTTCGCGAGGGCCGAGATGTCGAAGCCCTGCTCGTATAGGGCGATGGGCACCTCGTAGATGGAGGGCGCATCGGGACAGGCGAGCACATCGTCGGCATCCACATCGCAGAACAGGGCGATCTTCTCGCGCACGCCGTCTTCGATGGCATGATCGCTGCGGCACACAATGAAGTCGGGCTGCACGCCTAAGGAGCGCAGCTCTTTCACCGAGTGCTGGGTGGGCTTGGTCTTCACCTCGTGGGCCGCCGCGATGTAGGGTACGAGCGTCACGTGCACGAAGAGCACGTTGCCGGGTCCCGCCTCCTTCTTGAACTGGCGGGCCGCCTCGATGAAGGGCAGGCCCTCGATGTCGCCGATGGTGCCGCCGATTTCCGAGATGACGATGTCGGCGCCTGACTGCTCGGCGGCCCGACGGATGCGCTCCTTGATGGCCTCGGTCACGTGCGGGATGACCTGCACGGTGCCGCCGAGGAAGTCGCCGCGCCGCTCGCGGGCGATCAGCGTCTGGTAGATGGAGCCTTGGGTGAAGTTGCTCTCGCGGGTGAGGTTCTCGTCGATGAATCGCTCGTAGTGGCCCAGGTCCAAATCTCCCTCATGACCGTCCTCGGTGACGAATACCTCGCCGTGCTGGAACGGGCTCATGGTGCCCGGGTCCACGTTCAGGTACGGATCCATCTTCTGCATGGTCACCTTATAGCCGCGCGCCTTCAACAGTTGGCCGAGGGACGCGGCGGTGATGCCCTTGCCCAGCGACGAGACGACGCCTCCGGTTACGAAGATGTGCTTGGCCATAAACGCTCCTTTCGCCGTGTCGCCCGCGCTCGGGCATAAAAATACGTCGGAGTGGGCACTGCCCTCTTCCAACGTCGTTCCATGATGGGCCGCCAATGTTTCCAATGGGAAACGCGCGAGGAATGTAACGGGCTCGAAACAGAGGCGCGTGGGAAGCGTGACATTCCGACAACGGGGCATTCATCGCGTGGTGACAGATAGGGCGTGCCCAGCTCTTTGCGGGAGGGTCATCTTTAGAGTAGGGGCCACGCAGTTACACCCCGAGAAAGGAACCCCCTATGTCTACGCTGCTCGTGCTCGGCTATCCCACCGAGGATAAGGCCAAGGCCGCCTACAACGAGATTCTGAATCTCGGCAACGATTTCATCGTGAACATCCAGTCCGTCGCCGTGGTAGCCCGTCGCGACAACGGCAAGTTCGACGTCGTGACCCCCGGCGCCCCCATCGGCAACTCCACGGTATGGGGCCTGTTCTGGGGCATGCTCTTCGGGCTCATCTTCCTCATCCCCTTCTGGGGCGCTGCCCTGGGCGCGGGCCTGGGCGCCATCACCGGCTTCTTCGTGAAGCGCGGCGTGGACGAGGACTTCCAGGACCGTGTGCGCGGTCTGCTGAACGACCGGGATTCCGCCGCCGTGTTCATGGTGGTCAACGAGATGACCGAGGACAAGTTCGTGGCCGCCATGCGCCCCTTCGGCGGCGACGTGCTCCAGACCTCGCTGTCCATCAAGGACGAGGAAGAGCTCAAGTGCGAGCTCGGCAAGTGCTAGCTCGCTGAGCGCTTCGCTCGATAGGTGCGGGCCTGAGGCCCCGTCCTTCGTCTCGCCACTTCAGGGCGTCGGCTTCGGCCGGCGCCCTTTTTGTGCTGGATCCCACTTTCCCGGACCGTTATAGCGCACCCTGCTGGAGCGGTTTGCAGCTCCGGCGGCGCACGATGGCGACGGCCCCGGAGCGGCAACGGCTCTGTGCAGAAGCCGCGAACGCGATGATTTAACGGAGGCGAAACGAGCCCCTGCGCTATACTGAATCGGTTATCAGCGCGGGCCTGCGCCAGCGCTGCCGAAGTTCGATCGCCCATCGAAGGAGTGCCACCTATGCGCGAAGGATTCGACAACGACAAGTACATCGAGCTGCAGGCGGAGCGCATTCGCGAGCGCATCGACCAGTTCGGCGGCAAGCTCTACCTCGAATTCGGCGGCAAGCTCTTCGACGACTACCACGCCTCCCGTGTGCTGCCGGGCTTCAAGCCCGACACGAAGATCTCGATGCTCCAGTCCATGAAGGACGAGGCGGAGATCGTCATCGCCATTAACGCCAATGACATCGAGCGCTCGAAGGTGCGCGGCGACTTGGGCATCACCTACGATGAGGACGTGCTGCGCCTCATGGACATCTTCCGCTCCATGGGCTTCAAGGTGGGCTCCGTCGTCATCACCCGCTACGCGAACCAGCCCAACGCCGATCTGTTCCGCAAGCGGCTCACGGCCATGGGCATCACGAGCTACCTGCATTACCCCATCGCCGGTTACCCCAACGACATCGACCACATCGTGTCCGACGAGGGCTTCGGCAAGAACGACTACATCGAGACCGAGCGGCCCCTCGTGGTGGTGACCGCGCCCGGCCCCGGCTCCGGCAAGATGGCCACCTGCCTCTCGCAGCTGTACCACGAGCACAAGCGCGGGGTCACGGCCGGCTACGCCAAGTACGAGACCTTCCCCATTTGGAACCTGCCGCTCACCCATCCGGTGAACATCGCCTACGAGGCGGCCACGGCCGATCTGGACGACGACAACATCATCGATCCCTTCCATTTGGAAGCCTACGGCGAGACCACGGTGAACTACAACCGCGACGTGGAAATCTTCCCTGTGCTGCGGGCCACCATGGAGCGCATCGCGGGGGCGTGCCCCTACCAGTCGCCCACGGACATGGGCGTGAACATGGCCGGCGTGGCCATCTCCGACGACGAGGCCTGCCGCGATGCCGGCAACAACGAGATCGTGCGCCGCTACTTCCAGACCGCCGAGGAGATCAAACGCACGGGTACCGGCGAAGAGGCCCTGAAGAAGATCGAGCTGCTCATGAACCAGGCTGGTATCAACCAGAACCTGTCCCCGGCCCGTTCGGCGGCGCTGCTGAAAGAGGAGACCACGGGCGGTCCGGCCGGCGCCATGGTGCTGCCCGACGGGCGCGTAGTCACGGGCAAGACCGGTAACCTTCTGGGCGCTGCCTCGGCCCTGCTCATGAACGCGCTCAAGGGCGTCTCGGGGGTGGATGACGAGCTCTACGTCATCTCCGACGAGGTGCTGGAGCCCATCTGCCACCTGAAGACGGCCCACCTGCGCAGCCACAATCCGCGCCTGCACTCCGACGAGACGCTGCTGGCTCTGTCCATCTCCTCGGTGCACAATCCCCTGGCGGCCGAGCTCATCGACAACGCGGACAAGCTGCGCGGCTGCGATGCCTACTTCTCGGTCATCATCTCGGCGGCCGACGAGAAGTTGTACCGCACGCTCGGCATCAACGTGTGCTGCGAGCCGAAGTACGAGCAGCACCGCTACTACCACAAATAGGCCGCGGGAACGCGACCATGGAGCCGTTGTTTGCGGACGGGGCGCTCACGGTGCCCTTCGGCGCCGACTTCTTCTCGGTGGCCGTGGGCGTGATCACCGGCGCCATGTTCGCCTGCGACCGCAAGCTGGATATCGTGGGCACCATCGTGCTCGGGCTCATGACCGCCTACGGCGGCGGCATCATCCGCGACCTGCTGCTACAGGACGACGGCGTGTACTTCATGGAGCATCCGAGCGTCATCCTCATCTGCATCGGCCTGGCCGTGTTCGTGTTCTACTTCCGCGGGCTGTTCCGCCATTCGGGCCAGCTGCTGTTCTTCGCCGACGCCCTGTCGGTGGCCCTGTTCGCCCTGGCCGGGGCCAACAAGGCCTTCGCCTGCGGAGAGGGTTTCGTCATGGTGGTCATCCTTGGGGCGCTCACCAGCGTGGGCGGCGGCGCCCTGCGCGACATCGCCGTGGGGGAGACGCCGGGAGTGTTCCAGCGCTCGAACTTCTACGCCGTGGCCGGCTTCGGCGGAGCGCTCGTGTTCGGGGCCATGGCCTTCGCCGGCGCACCGCTCGTACTGGCGGCCCTGGCCTGCGTGTTCACCGTGGTATTCCTGCGCTACCTGTCGGTGTACTTCGATTGGAAGACGGCCGACGAGGCCGATCTCACGCCGAAGGTGTCCCGCGGGGCCCACGCGGCCAAGGACTTCTGCGGCGAGCTGTTCCGCCGCGCCACCCTGCACCGCAAGCGCGAGTCGGCGATAAAGGTGCCCTTCTTCCGCAAGCGCGGGGAATAGGGGATTGCCGACGCGCGTGGCCGGCGTTCGCGGCGCGTCCCTTGCCCTACGGAAGCGTGACGCGCGCGGCAACGACGGCGCCTCAGGCGCGCCATCGTGGCATACTGGGCGAAAACCCCGTTCCGAGGAGCGAACTATGACCGCGAATTCCGCTACCACGCCGCGCATTCTCATCGTGTACACCGGCGGCACCATCGGCATGACCGAGGATCTGGCCACCGGGGCGCTCGTGCCCTTCAGCTTCGACCACCTCATGAGGAACGTCCCGAAGATCGGCCGGCTCGGCTACGCGTTGGATCACGTGGAGATTGACCCGCCCATTGATTCGTCGAATATGAACCCGACCCACTGGGCCCAGGTGGCGAAGATGATCGCCGATGCCTACGACGATTTCGACGGTTTCGTGGTGCTGCACGGTACCGATACCATGGCCTACACGGCCTCGGCCCTGTCCTTCATGCTGCGCGGCCTGGCCAAGCCGGTCATTCTCACGGGCAGCCAGCTGCCCATCGGCGAGATTCGCGAGGACGGCACCGAGAACCTCATCACGGCCTTGCAGATCGCTGCGGCCCGTACCGAGGACGAGGCGCCCATGGTGCAGGAGGTGGCCATCTCCTTCGGGCGCCATCTGTGGCGCGGCAACCGGGCCATGAAGGTGAGCTCCACGAACTTCGGCGCCTTCGCCTCACACAACTACCCGCCCCTGGCCGACATGGACCTGCATATCGTGTACCGCGAGCGGCTGCTGGCCCGGCCCGCGGCGAGCGCAACCCTGACACCGCTCTACACCATGGACGATGCCGTGGCCGTGGCCTTCCTGTACCCGGGCATCACCGAGGCGGCCCTGCGGCCCCAGCTTCTGGCTTCCGGTACCAAAGCCGTGCTGCTGCGCACCTTCGGCGCCGGCAACGCCCCCACCGAGACCTGGTTCACCGATCTGGTGGCCGAGGCCGTAAAGGCGGGGAAAGTGGTGGTGAACGTGACCCAGTGCCCCGCAGGGGGTGTGGAGGAGAAGCGCTACGCCACCGGCGATGCCCTGGCCCGGGCCGGCGTCGTGTCGGGCTACGACATGACCTGCGAGGCGGCCCTCACCAAGCTCATGCACCTGTTCGGCCAGGGCCTCACCGCCGCGGAAGTGACCGCCGCCATGGTAAAGCCCCTCGCCGGCGAAATGACTGTGGGGGAGTAGTCCTTACATCTTATCGCGGGGATGGGCGTGGGCGTATTCCTCGTGGAGGTGGGTGCGATCCAAGTGGGTGTACACCTGTAGGGTGGACATGTCGGCGTGGCCGAGAATCTCCTGGAGCACGCGCAGATCGGCGCCGCCCTTCAGCATGTGGGTGGCGAAGGAGTGGCGCAGGGTGTGGGGGTGCAGGTTGTAGCGGCCGATGGAGGCCCCGGCCTTGCGCACGAGGTTGAACACGCTCTGGCGCCCGAGGCGGCCGCCCCGCTGGTTGAGGAACACCGCCCCCTCGCTGGCCCCGTCGCCGCGGGACGCGCCGCGGGCGAGGGAGGGCCGGCCGTCGGCCAGGTAGGTGCGCAGGGCCCGCTCGGCGGCGCCGGCGATGGGCACGATGCGCTCCTTGGCCCCCTTGCCGAATACGCGGAGGAAGCCGTCGTCCAGGTACAGGTTGTCCAGGTTGAGCCCGCATATCTCGCTGGCCCGCAGTCCGCATCCGTAGAGCACCTCCAGCAGGGCGCGGTCCCGCAGCCCGCTCGGGCGCTCGTCGATGTAGGTATCCAGCATGCGCCCCACCTCTTCGATGGACAGCACGTCGGGCAGTCGCTCGGCCGCCCGGGGGGCGTCCACGGCCTCGGCCGGGTTGCCCGCGGCCAGCCCTTCCCGCACGAGGAACTTGTGATAGCCGCGCACCGCCGAGATGCGCCGCCGCACCGTCGTGGCGGCCAGGCCCTCCTCGGCCAGGCTTCCCTCGTAGGCGACGACGACCTCCCGTGTGACCGCCTCGAAGGAGCCTATGCCCTGGCCATCGAGGAAGGCGAGATAGCCCTCCAGATCGCGCCGGTAGGCCTCGGCCGTGCGGGGAGAGGCGCCCCGCTCGATGCGCAGGTGCGACATATATTCGTCGAGGGCGTTCTCGAATTCAAACACGGCTCTCTCCTTTAAGGTGGCTCCCGTTGCGCCGGCGCCCCGCCATCGGCGGAGCCCCTCCGGTTCCGCCGTGGGTCTCTTCCAGGGCGGCGGTTGATCCGGCATCGCCATTGTACCCGTTGGGCCGCACCGCTCGCGGCGCGGTTTGCACGTCCTCTCCAAATCTCGCCCACAGCACCGTGACAAGCGGCTCGCTCCGAAGTTATCCACCGTCCTTGCACCGATTGGGCATATCTAGTGGTGCATTGTTCGTTTCCCCTAATACGAATACAAGATATTGATTTCATTCAGAATGTCGTGCGATCACTCTCTATATCTTGCGGGTAACAAGTGGGGCAAAATAACGGCAAAAGTGGAGCAAAATGTTGCGATGTGGGGCATTGTGGGGTAATATGCAGTCCATGGAAAACGACCGAGCGGGATTTCGTAACGCACCACACACGAATTCAAATCCCACTCAAAACGCAGCACGGGAAAGGACGTGAGTGCCCCAAGCTACCGACATGGAAGCCGCCGACGAGCTGCCTCGCACCGAGGTAGACCTGAACGGCGAGTTTCATCTCAAGGTCGACGGCAAGGGGCGCGTCACCCTTCCCGCGAAGTTCCGCAAGGTTCTTTCCAAAGATCTCGTGGTTACTCTGGAGCCTACCGACGAATGCGTCTACGCGTTCGAGGCGCCGGACTTCAACCAGTGGGTGGAGCGGCTCATGGACGGCGCGTTCCCCGAGCGTCGGGAGAACGATCGCGTGCAGGAGCGCACCCACCGCAAGTTGAAGAGCCGGGCCGACAGCGTCGAGGTGGATTCGGCGGGGCGCATCATGCTCTCGGCCGATACGCGCGCCAAGTGCGGCATCGCCAAGGACATCGTGCTCGTGGGCAACGGCAAGCGCTTCGAGATCTGGGATGCCGAACGCTACGAGGCCATGATGGACGATGTCGATCTGGGCCTGCTGTTCACCTAGGTGAGGGCGTAAGGCGAGAGAACCATGACAAGGGAATATCGGCACATACCTGTTCTTCTGACCGAGTGCATCGACTACCTGGACCTGGACCATCATCCGGTCTTCGTCGATGCGACGCTCGGCTTTGCGGGGCACTCCTTCGAGGCCGCCCGCAAGCTGGGGCGCGACGGACTGCTCATCGGCATCGACCAGGACGAGGTGGCCCTCGCAAGCGCCACCGAGAAGTTGGAATCGATTCCGGCGACGGACCGTCCCGAGCTGGCCTTGCTGCGCGGCAACTTCGGAGACCTCGACGAGCTTCTGTGCTCCTGCGAGATTCCGGGCATCGACGCCATTCTGTTCGATCTCGGTGTCTCCTCGGTGCAGATCGACACGCAATCACGCGGCTTCTCCTTCAAGGAGAACGGCCCGCTCGACATGCGGATGGATCCGGGCAAACAAACCCTTACCGCAGCAGAGATCGTCAACACCTACAACGCAGCAGATCTCGCTCGGATCATTCGCGCCTACTCGGACGAGAAATGGGCGAGCCGCATCGCGGACTTCATCGTGAAGGCCCGCGAAGGGGCTCCCATCGAAGAGAGTGGGCAGCTGGTCGACCTCATCAAGGCCGCCATCCCGGCCTCGGCCCGGCGCGCTGGCGGACACCCCGCCAAGCGCACGTTCCAGGCCCTCCGGATCGAAGTCAACTCGGAGCTGACCGTCCTGCGTCGCGGTTTGGACGCGGCGGTCCGCTGGCTTAATCCGGGCGGCATGATCGTGGTGATCAGCTACCACTCCCTTGAGGACCGCATCGTGAAGGACACGTTCGCGCATTTCGCGCACCGCTGCACCTGCCCGCCGGAGCTGCCGGTGTGCGCCTGCGGCAAAGAGCCGATACTCGACCTCGTCACCCGAAAGCCCCAGTTGCCCCAAGCTGGGGAGATTGAGCGGAATCCGCGGGCCCGCAGCGCGAAGCTGCGTGTGGCGCGGAAGCGCTAAGGGCCTTGCTACCTGGGAAGACCCGCTGAAACGAATGGATTGACCGACAAGCCCGAGGACGCAGTCATCGGGCTTGTATAGCCTAGAGGCCCCAAGGACGGAAAGGAGGAGCCCCATGAGCGCCGTAAGCTCGTCCCGCCTCGCGGGCCGCCCCTCCTCCCGTTCTTCCCGCGGGGCCGATTCGGTGGCCTCCCGCTACCGGGGCGCCCGCTACGTGGCCACCTCGGTCGCCGAGGCCCTGCCCGACTACGAGGAGGGCCCCTCCATCTCGGTGGTGCCCGGCGCCGGCCGCCGCGCCTCGGTGGAGGAGGGCCTGTCGGCGGCGGCCCTCTCCCTCGCGAAGATCTGCGCCGTGGTGTGCATCGTCATCGCCGTCATCGCCGTGGGCCGCGTGGCCATCACCTCGGCCACGGCCGCCTGCGCCCTGGAGACCAAGGCCATCGAGCACGATATCGAGACCGCCCGCACCGAGGGCAGCGATTTGGAAGTGGCCCAGAGCGTGCTCTCCAAGCCCTCGCGCATCAAGGCCCAGGCCGCCTCTCTCGGCATGGCCGCTCCTACGGCCGAGTACTCCGACCAGATCACCCTGCCCGACGACGTCGTCTCCGTGGACGCCGAGGGCAATCTGTCCCTGTCCGATTCCGTCGCCGCCGCGGCGGCCGCCCGCTAGGCGCCTCCCATGGCCCGCGCTCCCCGCGATCATCGCGACGCTTCATCGCGCGCCGGTCTCAGCGCCTCCGACCCGCTGCGCCGGGGCGCCGCGGCGATCGGTGCGGCGCTGCCCCCCATCACGAGTCGGGCCCAGATGCTCCTCGTGGCCTTCGCCGCCCTCGTGGCCATCTTCTTCTTCCGGCTCGTGTTCCTCCAGGTGATCGTTGCCGACCAGTACGCGGCCCAGGCCGAGGAATCGCGCACCGTGAGTTTCGACACCACGCCGCGCCGCGGCACCATCTACGATCGCAACGGCATCGTGCTCGCCACCTCGGTGGACGCCACCACCATCTACGCGAACCCCGTGGAGGTGACCGACGCGGCGGCCGAGGCCCAGGCCCTGGCCGGCATCCTCGGGGGAGAGGCGGCCGATTACCAGGAACTGCTCTCCACCCCGAGCACCACCTTCGTCTACATCAAGCGCCAGGCCGACGTGGAGGCGGCCGACAAGGTGAAGGAGCTCAAGCTCGACGGCATCTACTTCATCGCCGACACGCGGCGCGAGTACCCCCACGGCTCGGTGGGCGCCCAGGTCATCGGCTTCTGCAACGCCGACGGCGAGGGCATCACGGGCCTGGAACTCCAGTACAACGACATTCTCTGCGGCACGCCGGGCCGCTACGTCGGCGAGCGCGGCGAGCAGGGCTTCCCCATTCCCGGCGGGGTGAAGGAGGAGGTGGCCGCCATCGACGGCACGGACATCATGATCTCGCTGGATATCAAGCTCCAGGACACCGTGGAGCAGGCGCTGGTGGACGGCGTGGAGGAAGTGGAGACCGATGAGGGCTCGGCCCTGGTGATGGATGCGGCCACCGGCGAGGTGTACGCGGCCTGCTCGCTGCCCTACATGGATCCCAACAACATGGCCGAATCGGAGGTGGGCAGCGAGCACGTGAAGGCCATCACCCAGCCCTACGAGCCCGGCTCCACCTTCAAATCGGTGTCGGCCATGGCCATTCTGGAATCGAAGGCCATGGGGCCCGAGACCACCATGTTCTGCCCGAGCACCATCTCGGCCAACGACTACGACGTGTCCGACTCCCATGAGCGCGAGGGGGCCACCTACTCCCTGCGCGAGATTCTGAACCACTCCTCCAACGTGGGCATCTCCCTGGCCATGGAGAACGCGGGCTTCCCGTTTCTGAACGACGCCATCAAGCGCTACCACCTCACCGAGGCCACGGGCATCGACTACCCCGGCGAGGGCGGGGGCAGCGTGCTCGACTTCAACCAGTGGGGCAAGATCGTCGGCTACAACATCAGCTTCGGCCAGGGCATTTCCGTGACCCCGTTGCAGATGGTGCGCTTCTACGGCTGCGTGGCCAACGACGGTGTCATGGTCACGCCCCACTTCCTCATTTCCAAACCCCAGAGCGGGGAAGTGGCCGAATGGCCCGAGGAGACGGTGACCGAGGATACCGAGGCCCTGCGCGATCTGCGCTCCATGCTGCGTTCGGTGGTCACCGACGGCACCGGCGTGAAGGCCGACATTCCCGGCTACGAGGTATGCGGCAAGACCTCCACGGCCGAGATCGCCTCGGAGGAGGGCGGCTACAAGAAGGAAGTGTACAACCTCGGCTTCTGCGGCTTCATCGACAATTCCTCCAGCAAATTAGTTTGTTTTGTAGGAGCCAACGAGGTTTACGGGATGCGCCAGACCACCAAAATCTTTAACGATATAATGACCAATGCCGTGAAGCAGTACAACATCACCACGGACGAAGCGAAGTAAGCCCCACGACGCCGGAGGAACCCCACGCCATGACCCACACCGTAAACGATCTCTTCCAAGGAATGGAATGCACCATTATCGGCGACGGTAGCGAGGAGGTGGCGGGGCTCGCCTTCCGCAGCGACGCCGTCCGTCCCGACGACATGTTCTTCTGCATTGTCGGCAACGTGGTGGACGGGCACTCCTTCGCCCAGGACGCCATCGATAGGGGCGCCACCTCGCTCGTGGCCGAGCGCAAGGTGTACCTGGCCGACGCCACCGACGTGACCGAGGTGGTGGTGGCCGATTCCCGCAAGGCCATGGCCGCCGCCGCCGCCGCCTTCTACGATCACCCCTCGGAGGACTTCTCCCTCGTGGGCATCACGGGCACCAACGGCAAGACCACCACGACCTACCTCGTGGAACACATCGCCGAGATGGCGGGCAACCGCTGCGGCGTCATCGGCACCGTGGGCAACAAGATCGCCGGGGTCATGGAGAAATCCGACCACACGACGCCGGAATCCCCCGATCTGCAGAAGCTGTTCGCGCGGATGCGCGACGCCGGCTGCACCGTGGTGACCATGGAAGTGAGCTCCCACGCCCTCGATCTCAAGCGCACCTGGGGCACCGACTTCGCTGTCACCGCCTTCACCAACCTCACCCAGGACCACCTGGACTACCACCATACCTTCGACGACTACTTCGAGGCCAAGGCCCTGCTGTTCTCGGCGGCCTACCCGGCCCGTCGCGTCATCAACATCGACGGCGCCTGGGGCCGCGAGCTTTTGCGCCGCTGCACCGAGGCCGGCGACGAGGTCATCACCACCGGCTTCGATATGACCGCCCAGATCCACCCGTTGGAGGTGGCCTTCGAGGCTACGCGCACCGTGGCCACCCTGGAGGTGCGCGGTGCCCGCGTGGAAGTGACCTACCCGCTCGTGGGCCGCTTCAACCTGGAGAACGTCATGACCGCCTTCGGGTGCGCCCTGTCCCTCGGCATTCCCGCCGACGTCATCGTGCGGGCCCTGGCCACCATGCCGCCGGTGCCCGGGCGCCTGGAGCAGGTGCCGGCCCCGGCCGCGGCTCCGGTGACCGTGTACGTGGACTACGCCCACACGCCGGACGCCCTGGCCAAGGCCATCGCCTCCATCCAGGCCTTCAGCACGGGCCGCACCATCGTGGTCTTCGGCTGCGGCGGCAACCGCGATGCAACCAAGCGCCCCATCATGGGCCAGGCGGCCCTGGCCGCCGAGCTGGCCGTGGTGACGAGCGACAATCCGCGCCGTGAGGACCCGCAGGCCATCATCGACGATATCCTGGCCGGCATGGAGGGGGCCGAGGGCTTCATCGTGGAGCCCGACCGCCGCGCCGCCATCGCCGCCGCCATCGCCGCCGCCGAGCCGGGGGACGCCATCCTGCTCGCCGGCAAGGGACACGAGGACTACCAGCTGGTAGGGGACGAGGTGCTCGCCTTCGATGACCGCCAGGTGGCCGCCGAGGAGCTCATCCGCGCCTTCGGCGAGACGGAGAACGATTAAGGGGAGGGATGCCGCGTGCGCCTCAACGCAAAGCAAATCGCAGCATGCACCGGCGGCCAGTTTCTCGTAGATGCCATTGATTCCAGCGCTCTCATGACGGGCGTCACCTGGGATTCTCGTGAAGTGCAGCCGGGATGGCTGTACGTGGCCCTGCCCGGCGAGCGCGTGGATGGCCACGACTTCGTGGAAGCGGCCCTGCGCGCCGGAGCTGCCGGCGCCCTGGTCATGCAGAGCCCCGGGAGGGCTGCCTGCCTGCTGGCCCGGGAGATGGGGGCTGCCGTCATCGAGGTGGCCAACACCGCCAGCGCCATCACCGATCTGGCCCGGGAGTGGCGCGGACATGTGCGCGGCCGCGTCATCGGCCTGACGGGCTCGGTGGGCAAGACCACCACCAAAAACCTCGTGCGCGACGTGTGCGCCGCCTTCGGATCCACTGTGGCCACCCGCGGCAACCAGAATAACGAGTTGGGCGTGCCCCGCACCCTGCTGGCCGCCGACCCGGAGACCGCCGTGGTCGTGGTGGAGATGGGCATGCGCGGCAGGGGCCAGATCGCCGAGCTCTGCGATTTCGTGCGCCCCGACTGGGGGCTCGTCACCAACGTGGGGGAGAGCCATATCGAGCTGCTCGGGAGCCGGGAGAACATCGCCCGGGCCAAGGCCGAGCTGTTCGCGGCCCTGCCCGCCGGCACGGGCCGTGCCTTCCTCAACTTGGGCAGCTCGGCCCTCGGCATCCTCATGGACGCGGGGCGTCTGGAAGAGCGGCCCGTGGCTCTCTCCGGCTTCGACGGCCATCCCGACGGGGCCACTGTCGAGCTCTACGAGCGGGAGGCCGTGGCCTGCGACGAGGTGGTCTGGGCCGAGGACGTGGCCCTGGACGCCGAGGGGCGGCCCTGCTTCACCCTGTGTGCCCGCGATCGTGCCGATGAGGGCGACCTGTCCCTGTTCGCCCCCGTGGAGCGCTGCCGCTGCGCCCTGGCCCTGACCGGGGCTCACAACGTGGACAACGCCGTGGCCGCCGCTGCCGTGGGCTTTGCCCTCGGCCTCGATCTGGAGACCATCGCGTCGGTGCTGGGCGCCTCGGTGCCCGAGCCGGGGCGCCAGGAGGTCATCGCCGCCCGGGGCGGCTTTACCATCGTGAACGACGCCTACAACGCGAGCCCCGATTCCATGCGGGCCTCCCTGGCCACCTTCGCCGCCACCGACGTGGCGGGCCGGCGCATCGCCGTCCTCGGCGACATGGGGGAGCTCGGCCGTTTCGCCGAGCCGTGCCATGTCGGCGTCGGCACGGCGGCGGCCGAGGCGGGTCTCGATAGGCTCATCTGCGTGGGCGAGCTCGCGGCCTCCATCGCCGAGGGCGCCGCCGCGGCTGGCATGGACGCCGCTCGCATCAGCCGGGCCGCCACGGTGGCCGACGTGCTGGAGGAACTTGATACCCTGCTCGAGCCCGGCGATGCCGTGCTCGTGAAAGCGTCCCACTTCATGGGGCTCAACCGTGTCGTCGAAGGATTGGTCCGCTAATGTTCTCGCTCTTCTCCGCCTACCCCACGTTCATGGTCTTCCTCGCGGTGGTGCTCGCCATGGTGCTCACCATGGTGCTCATGCCCGCCTGGATCCGCTTCCTGAAATCGAGCCACATCGGCCAGCAGGTGCGGGCCGACGGCCCCCAGAGCCACCTCGTGAAGCAGGGCACCCCCACCATGGGCGGCGTCATCATGCTGGTGGCGGTCATCGCCTTCACGCTGCTCGCCTCCGTGGGCGCTCCCACGGTGGAGCTGTGGCTGCTGTTGGGGGCCACGCTGGCCACGGGCATCCTCGGCTTCATCGACGACGCCTCCAAGGTGGCCCACGAGCGGTCGCTGGGCCTTACGCCCAAGGCGAAGCTCGTCGGCCAGTTCCTCATCGCTGGCATCTTCGTGCTCTGCGCCGTGAACCTGCTCGACGTGGCCCCCACGGTGGAGATCCCCTTCATCTGCACCATCGACCTGGGCGTGCTCACCACGGTGGTGCCCGTGGGCGGCGGCATCGAGATCCCCTGGCTCTATCTGGCCTACTGCCTCATCCTGCTCGTGGGCCTGTGCAACGCCGTGAACCTCACCGACGGCCTGGACGGCCTGGCCGCCGGCACGGTCATGGTGGTCATGCTCGTCATGGCGGCCATCGCCTTCCGCACCGGCCAGCTGGAGCCGGCCCTGTTCGCCGGGGCGCTCGCCGGCGCCTGCATCGGCTTCCTGTGGTTCAACTCCTTCCCGGCCGACATCTTCATGGGCGACACCGGGTCTCTGGCCCTCGGCATGGCCCTCGGCTGCCTGGCCGTGCTCACCAAGGTGGAGTTCATCGTCATCATCATCGGCGGCCTGTTCGTGGCCGAGGCCCTCTCGGTCATGATCCAGGTGTTCTACTACAAGAAGACGAAGAAGCGCATCTTCCTCATGGCGCCTCTGCACCATCACTTCGAAAAGAAGGGCTGGTCCGAGACGAAGGTGGTCGTGCGTTTCTGGATTGTGTCGGGCATGCTGGCTGCTTGCGGCTTTGTGCTCCAGTTCGCCTCGTCTCTGGCGGTGGCCTAGCATGGGCGCTCCGGAGTACTTGGCCGACCGCAAGCGCGCCCGGGCCCGGCTCGGTCGCGTGCTCGTGCTGGGCCTCGGCGTGAGCGGCAAGGCCGCGGCGGAGTACTGCCTGGGCCTGCTGGGGGATCGCGTGGACGCCCTGGCCGTGGCTGCCGGCGCCCCCAACGACGATTCGCTCGCCTGGGCCGAGGGCGCCCGGGCCGCCGGCGCGGTGGTGCTCTTCGACCACGAGGACATCGAGGGCACCTACGACCTGTGCATCGCGAGCCCCGGCATCTCCCAGTTCTCGCCCTTCTACGCCAGTGCCGAGGCCGCCTGCGCCGAGGTGGTGAGCGAGGTGGAGTTCGCCTGGCGCGAGAGTGCCGCCGACTCCCGCTGGGTGGCGGTGACCGGCACCAACGGCAAGACCACCACCACGGCTCTTACGACCCATCTGCTGCGGGCCGCGGGCCTGGATGCCGCGGCCGTGGGCAACATCGGCGACCCCTGCATCAAGGCCGTGGGCGCCGGCGGCGCCGAGGTCTACGTGGCCGAAGTGTCCAGCTACCAGCTGGCCTCCACCCGCAACTTCGCCCCCGACGTGGCCGTGGTGCTCAACATCACCCCCGACCACCTGGCCTGGCACCGTAGCCATGAGCACTACGCCCAGGCCAAGTGGAAGGTGCTCGCGAACATGGGCGGGGTGCCCGGGGCCACGGCTGTGCTCGTGGCCTGCGACGAGGCCGTCCGCGCGAAGATCCGCGCGACCCGCGCCGCGGGGGGCTTCCCCTTCGCCTATGTACCCGTGGGAACCGCCGCCGGTGTGGGCGGCGATATGCGCGCGGCCTGCGGGGCGGCCAATGCCGCCTTCCGCGGCGCGGGCGGCCGGCTCACTGTGGCCCTCGCCGGCGCGGTGTCCGAGCTCGTGTACGTGGACGACTTGCAGATCACCGGCGAGCACAACCAGGCCAACGCCCTGGCCGCCGCCTCGGCGGCCCTGGCCCTGGGCGTGCCGGCCACGGCTGTGGCCGAGGGGCTGCTCACCTTCGCCCCCATGGCCCACCGCATCGAGCCCGCCGGCACCGTGGTCGGCGTGGCCTGCTACAACGATTCCAAGGCCACCAATGTGGACGCCACCCTCGTGGCCCTGAGGGCCTTTCTGCCCGTGCGCCCCATCGTGCTGCTGGGAGGCCGCGACAAGGGCACCGATCTGGCGCCGCTCGTGGCCGCCTGCGAAGAGCACGCCAAGGCCGTCGTCTGCTTCGGCGAGGCCCGGGAGCGCTTCGCTGCCGCCTTCGCCGACGCCACCCTGCTGGTGCTCGGCGCCTCGGGCCTGGAGACGGCCCTCGACGCGGCCCTGGCCGCGGCCGAGCCGGGGGACGTGGTGGTGCTCTCGCCCGCCTGCGCCTCCTTCGACGAGTTCTCCTGCTTCGAGGAGCGCGGCGACGTGTTCAAGGCCCTCGTGGCCGATCGCGCCGCAGCGGCGGAGGAGGGCTAGGCGTGGCCCGTCCCTCCCGACAGACCGCAGCACCCTCGGGCCCCTCCAGTCAGGGGCCTCGTGTTCTTCTGCTCCTGTGCGCTTTGGCCCTCGTGCTCGTGGGGCTCGTCATGGTGTTCTCCGCCTCCATGGTGAAGGCCCTGGAAGCGGGCAAGCCCGCCAGCGACTTCTTCACCGACCAGATCGTCTTCGTCGTCGTGGGCGTCGTCATGGCCGCGGTGCTGTGGCGGGTGAACTACCGCACCTGGGTGGGGCCGGCGCTGTGGATCATCTGGGGCGTGGCCGTGGTGCTCATCCTGGCCACGGCCGTCATGGGCACCGACAACTACGGCGCCAAGCGCTGGCTCTACATCGGCAGCGTCGGCGTGCAGCCCTCGGAGTTCTGCAAGATCGCCTTCTTGCTCGTGGCCGTGCGGCTGCTTCTGGACTACCGCAGCGGCATGGTGGAGTTCCGCGCCTCCATGGTGCGCGTGCTCATCTTCCTCATCGTGCCCATCGCCATCATGTACCGCACCCAGTCCGACCTGGGCACCACGGTCATCTGCGCCGTGGGCATCATCGCCGTCATGTGGATGGGGGGCGTGCCGCGCAAGGTCATCGCCGCCGTGCTCGCCGTCTGCGTGGTCGGCGGCCTCATCGCCATCTTCGGCACCGGTTACCGCGCCGGGCGCCTTGTGTTCCTGGATCCGTGGAACGACGGGGAGGGGGGCTACGGCACCGGCTACAACATCATCCGCTCCTACTACGCCCTCTCGGAGGGCGGCCTATTTGGCGTGGGCCTCGGCAACTCCCATGAGAAGTTCCAGTACCTGTTCGCCTCGGAGAGCGACTTCATCTTCGCGGTCATCGGCGAGGAGCTGGGGCTCGTGGGGGCCATGGCCGTGGTGCTGCTGTTCTTCGGTGTCCTGTTCGCCGGGCTCTCCATTGCCGAGCGCTCCGACGACGAGATCGGCACCATGGTGGCCGGCGGCTGCACGGTGATGCTCGTCTTCCAGGCGTTTTTGAACATCGCCTGCGTCATCGGTGTCTTTCCTACGACAGGCAAGCCGCTGCCCTTCATCTCGGCCGGCGGCTCCTCTATGCTGGCATCGTTCATCCTGCTCGGGCTCATCCTGTCGGTGTCGCGCCCCGAGCGCGGCCCTTCGGTCTACGAGCAGCGCCGGGCCGATCTGCGCCTCGTAAAGCAGGAACGTGCCGAAGGGGGCCGTCCGCGGCCCTCCCGGGGCGTCGATCGCCCCGACCGCCCGAACCGCGCCGGGCGCCCTGACCGTCCGAGTGGAACCCGCAGTTCCGATCGCGGCCGCCGCTCGGCACCGAGTGGGACGGCCCTCTCGTCCCGCTCCCGATCCTCCAGGAGGTAAACCATGTTGGCAGTCGTCTCCGGCGGCGGTACCGCCGGCCATATCAATCCCGCCCTCGCCCTGGCCGAGGAGTTGGCGTCCCGGGGCTGGGATGTCCGCTTCGCCGGTACCCCCGGCGGGGTGGAGGCCCGGCTCGTGCCGGCCGCCGGCGTTCCGTTCACCTCCTTCGAGGCCTCCGGCTTCGACCGGGCCCACCTGGCCTCGCTGCCCAAGGGCGTGGCGAAGATCGCCGCCTCCACGGCCAAGGCCCGCCGGTGGTTCCGCGAGATCGAGCCCGACGTGGTGGTGGGCTTTGGCGGCTATGTGTCCATCCCCGTGGCCCGGGCAGCTGAGAAGGCGGGCATCCCGGTGGTGCTCCACGAGCAGAACTCGGTCATGGGCATGGCCAACAAGTACCTGGCGAAGAAGGCGGCCGCCCTCTGCCTCACCTACGAGTGCCCCGGCTGCGACCTGCCGGCTTCCACGCCGGTGCACCTCACGGGCAACCCCGTGCGCCGCTCGGTCATCGAGGCGGACCGCGCCAGCGGCCGCGCCCTGTTCGACCTGGCCGAGGATGATTTCATGCTCCTGGTCTTCGGTGGCTCCTTGGGCGCCCGTCACATCAACGAGGCGGTCTGCGCCCTGAAGGACGAGCTGCTCGCCCGGCCGCACCTCCACATCGTGCACATCACCGGTCCCAAGGAGCTCGACTCGGTGACCGAGGCGCTGGCCCTCACCCCCGAGCAGGAGCGCCGCTGGCACCTCATGGGCTACCAGGATCGCATGGGGGAGACCATGGCCGCCGCCGACGCCATCGTCTCCCGCGCCGGCGCCACTTCCCTCGCCGAGATCTCGGCGCGGGGCATCCCGGCCCTGCTCGTGCCCTACCCCCACGCCACGGCGGACCACCAGACCACCAACGCCCGGGCCTACGTGGAGGCCGGCTGCGCCTTCATGGTGCCCGACGGCGAGCTGGACGGCAGCCTGTTCGCCGAGCGCCTGGCCGCCCTCATCGACGATCCCGCCGTGCGCGAGGCCCAACATCGGGCGGCCTGCGGGCGGAAAACCGGCCAGGCGGCGGCGATGTTGGCAGATGTCGTGGAAGCCGAGGCCAAGGGCGGCTGCCGTGCTGTACAATAACTAAGTTTGAACAAGAGACGGCTTGAAGGCGGTTTGATATGAGCACGGACAAGCTCCACTTCATCGGTGTCGGCGGCGTCGGCATGAGCGGCATCGCCCGGGTCGCCCACGACCAGGGCATGGAAGTCAGCGGCTCCGACTTGAAGGAGAGCCGCTACACCAAGCAGCTGCGCGAGGCCGGCGTGACGGTGTTCATCGGCCAGGACGGCGCGAACATCCCTGCGGGCGACCCCCTTGTCGTGGTGTCCACGGCCATTCTGGAGAACAACCCCGAGCTCATCGAGGCCCGCCGCCGCGGCCTGAAGATCTGCCACCGGGCCCAGATGCTCGCCCATCTCGGCCGCGATCTGGACACCCTTGCCGTGGCCGGCACCCACGGCAAGACCACCACATCCTCCATGCTGGCTAGCACCCTGGATGCCATGGGCTGCGACCCCACCTTCCTCATCGGGGGCATCGTGCGGGCCTACGGCACCAACGCCCATTCCGGCACCGGCGCCTACTACGTGGTGGAGGCCGACGAGTCCGACAAGTCCTTCACCTACCTGTCCCCGGCCGCGGCCATCGTCACCAACATCGAGGCCGACCACCTGGACCATTACGCGGGCCTCGACGAGATCTGCGACCAGTTCCGCATGTTCATGGCCGGCGTGCGCGAGGGCGGCCCCCTCGTCGTGTGCGGCGACGACCCGCTTCTTGTGGAGGTGGCCCGCTCCACGGGGCGCGCCGTGACCACCTACGGCTTCGGCGAGGCGTGTGACGCCCGCATCACCGGCTGGGAAACGGCCGGGGTGGGTACCCGCTTCACCCTGCGCCTGCCCGACGGCACCGTGGTGGCGAGCCGCATCAAGCAGAACCCGGGCCTGCACAACGTGGCCAACGGCGCTGCGGTGCTCACCCTCATCGCGGCCCTCGGCCTGAACGTCGCCGAGGCCGCCGACAAGCTCGCGGAGTTCTCCGGCGTGCGCCGCCGCTTCGATCTGGCCGGCGAGGCCGGCGGGGTGACCGTGGTGGACGACTACGCCCACCATCCCACGGAGATCGCCGCCACCATCACCGCGGCGAAGGCCCTGGACTTCAAGCGGGTGCACGTGCTGTTCCAGCCCCACCGCTACTCGCGGGCGGCCCTGTTCACCGAGGTGATGCACGACGAGTTCGGCGCCGCCTTCGACGGAGCCGACAGCGTCACCTTCATGGACGTCTACTCCGCCGGCGAGGCGCCGGTACCGGGCATCACGGGCAAGACCTTCCTCGCCCCCATCATCGAGCACGGCCATCCGTGCGCCCGCTACGTGCCCCGTCGCATCGATGTGGTGCCCGCCCTCGTGGAAACCGCCGAGCCCGGCGACCTCATCATCACCATGGGCGCCGGCGACGTGACCGCCATCGCCCCGCAGCTCGTCGACGAGCTGGGACGCTAGGGGAGCCCATGGCCCGTCACGCCTCTCCGCTCCAGTCGCTGCTCGTGGACGATCGCTTCGATGGTGACGTCTATCCCAACGAGCCCATGAGCCGCCACACCACCTACCGCATCGGGGGCCCGGCCCGCTTCTTCGTGCGGGCGAACTCCATCGGGGCCCTCACGGGCCTCATCGACGTGTGCGCCGCCGAGGCCATGCCCTGGATCATGCTCGGCCGCGGCTCCAACGTGCTCGTGGCCGACGAGGGCTTCTCCGGCGTGGTCATCGCCCTCGGCCGCGACTTCCGCTCCTCGCGCTTCGAGGACGGCCGCTTCATGGTGGGGGCCGGAGCCACTCTGTCCTCCGTGGTCCAGGATGCCTTCCGCCGCAACCTCGGCGGTTTCGAGTTCGCCGTGGGCACGCCGGGCACCGTGGGCGGCGCTCTGCGCATGAACGCCGGCTCCCGGGAGGAGTGGATCGGCGAGCGCGTCGTCACGGTCACCACCTACCGGCCCGGCCGGGGCCTGTTGCGCCGTCGCGGCTCCGAGCTCGATTGGGGCTACCGCACGAGTTCCTTCGCTCCCGACGAGGCCATCCTCGAGTGCGAGCTGGCCGCCGTGCCCGCCGACCCCTTCCAGCTGCGCGACCGCATGGAATCGAATCTGGCCCGGCGCCAGCAGACCCAGCCTCTGGCGCTGCCCACCTGCGGCAGCGTGTTCAAGAACCCCGAGGGCGCCTCGGTGGGCCGCCTCATCGACGAGGCCGGACTCAAGGGGGCCAGCGTGGGCGGGGCCCGGGTCTCCGACGTGCACGGCAACTTCATCGTGAATGCCGGCAGTGCCACGGCCGCCGATGTGCGCGCTCTCATGGAGCACGTGCGCCGCTGCGTGCGGGCCAACTACGGCGTCGATCTCGTGCCCGAGGTGCGCCTCGTCGGCTTCGACGGGGCCGGCCGCCCCGGCCGCGAGGAGCGCCATGGCTAGGCGCGGTGCCAACAACCCCCGCTACAACAAGGGGGCGGCCCGGCGCATCGTCACGGCGTCCGATCGCGCCCCGCGGGCCGCGTCCCGCCCGGGCCGTCCCGCCCGGACCGCCCGCACTGCCTCGGCGCCGGTGCCCCGCACCGGTTCCCGGTCCGGAAGGGGTGGCCGCGGCTCGGTGAGCTCCGTGCGCCTGGGCGATCTGGACCAGGGTCGGGGGAGTGCCCGGCGGGGCGGTACGCCCCGCACCATCGCCCGACCGAAGCGCTCTCGCGGCTTCCGTATCTTCGTGGCCCTCGTCGTGGCCGCGGTGCTCCTCGGGGGCACCTACGGCTGCCTGTACTTCTCGCCGGCCTTCACCATCGAATCGGTGAAGGTGACCGGCGCCGACCACCTCACCAACGAGGAGATGGCCATCCTGGCCGCCGTGCCCCAGGGCACCACCCTGCTCAACGTGGACACCGGCGCCATCGAGGACAGTGTGGTGCGCGATGCCTGGGTGGAGAGCGTGCGCGTGAACCGCCTCTTCCCCAATACCTTGGAAATTGCCGTCACCGAGCGCAAGATCGCCGCGGTAGTGGACGTGGCGGCCGACAACGCCAAGACCACCCAGATGTGGGCCATCGCCTCCGACGGCATGTGGCTCATGGAGATCCCCGCCCGCGATTCGGAGCTGGGCCAGTCCATCAGCCCCCAGATCTTCGAGGACGCCGATGCCGTGCTGCACATCAAGGACGTGCCCTTCGGCCTCACGCCCGAGGTGGGTACCTACTGCACCGACGGGAACGTGAGCAACGCCCTGGCCATCCTCGACGGCCTGTCCACGGAACTGGCCGAGCAGGTCAAGACCGTATCGGCTACCGACGCGGCCTCCACCCTGCTCACCCTCGACAATGGCATCGAGATCGCCTTCGGCACCGCCGAGGACATTCGCGACAAGGAGCGCATCTGCCTGACCATCATGGCGGAGCACCCGGGCAAGGTGGCCTACATCAACGTCCGCGTCGTCGACCGCCCCACCTGGCGAGCCGTATGATGTTCCGCCCTTCGCGGCTTGTTCTGTCGTATTCATGGACGTGGACAATCCTTTAGCCGCGCCCATCGTTGCAAAGGGCACCTCATCGTGTACAATATCCCCACATAAAAGCCGTTCGGAAGAGCGGCCTTGTGGGCGTGCCGTCCGCGGTGCGCGAAGAACGATTGCAACGCAGCATTGAAACGCAGCTAGTGTGGAGGAAACAACAATGGCGAATATCCCTGGCGGAGAGCATCTGGCGGTCATCAAGGTCGTCGGCGTGGGCGGCGGCGGTACCAATGCGGTGAACCGCATGGTGGAGGCCGGTGTGCGCGGCGTCGAGTTCATCGCGGTCAACACCGACCGTCAGGCCCTGCTCATGTCCGATGCCGACAAGACCATCCACATCGGCGAAGAGCTGACGCGCGGCCTCGGGGCCGGCGCGAACCCCCAGGTGGGCTGCCAGGCCGCCGAGGAGAGCCGGGCGGAGATCCGCGAGGCTCTGGCCGAGGCCGATATGGTCTTCGTCACTGCCGGCGAAGGCGGCGGCACCGGTACGGGTGCGGCCCCCATCGTGGCCGAGATCGCCCGCGAGGAGATCGGCGCCCTTACCGTGGGCGTCGTCACCAAGCCCTTCTCCTTCGAGGGGCGTCTCCGTCGCAACCAGGCCGACCAGGGCATCGACCTGCTCTCCCAGAAGGTCGACACCCTCATCGTGATCCCCAACGATCGTCTGCTCGAGATCGTCGATAAGAAGACGTCCATGATCGATGCCTTCCGCATCTGCGACGATACCTTGCGCCAGGGCATCCAGGGCGTCACCGACCTCATCACCATCCCCGGCCTCATCAACCTCGACTTCGCCGACATCCGCACGGTCATGAAGGACGCGGGCACGGCCATGATGGGCATCGGCATCTCCACGGGCGAGAATCGCGCTCTGGACGCCGCCCAGCAGGCCACCTCTTCCAGCCTGCTCGAGTCCTCCATCGCCGGCGCCTCCCGCGTGCTGTTCTCCATCGCCGGCGGCCCCGACCTCACCCTGACCGAGGTGTCCGAGGCGGCCCGCACCGTGGAGGCCTGCGCCGACGACAACGCCAACATCATCTACGGCCAGATCATCGACGAGGAACTCCGCGATGCCGTGCGCATCACGGTCATCGCCACCGGCTTCAAGGTGGGCGCGGCCCAGTCGTCCATGGACTTCTCCCGCAAGGACCTGTTCGCCCCCACCGAGGCCCCGGCTCCCCAGCCGGTTCAGCAGGCCCCGGTCACCTTCAGCGCTCCGGCCCCGGCGAACCGCTTCGCCGACGAGGACTACATCCCCGACTTCCTGAAGCGCCAGCGCTAGGCCGCCGTCTTCGCCATGGCGCAGACGAGCCTGCCGCTGCCGCGGCTCGAAAACATGAATCTGGGCGCCATCCCGGTGCTCACCGACAATGCGCTCGCCCGCCTCACGGGCGTGCGCATTGCTTTTACGGGCCGTGAGGGCGGCGTGAGCGAGGGGTGCTACGGCTCCCTGAACCTTGGCGGCCATGTGGGCGACGACCTTGCGGTTGTGACCGAGAACGTTGCCCGGGCCGCCCGGGCCCTCGGCGTCGGTCCTGATGCGGTCGTGACCGCCAACCAGGTTCACGGCACCCGCATCGTCTCCGTGCGCGAAGCGGGCGCCGCTGCCCGCGAGGCCGCCCGGGCCGCAGCGGCCGAGGGGGCCGACGGCTTCCTCGTCACGGTGCCCGACACGCTGGCCCTGCTCTGCTTCGCCGACTGCACGCCGATCATTGCCGTGGCCCCCGACGGCTCTTTCGCCGTGGCCCATGGGGGCTGGCGCGGGTGCGTCGGCCGCATCGCCAGCGCGGCCGTCGTCGATCTCGCCGCGGCTGCCTCGGTGGATGCCTCCGAGATCAACGTGTACATTGGGCCTCATATCGGCCCCTGCTGCTTCGAGGTGGGCGACGACGTGGCCGCCCGGTTCCGCGATGCCTTCGGTCCTGCCTGCGTGGGGCCCGACGGGCGCCACGTGTCCATGGCCGCCGCCATCCGGGCCGATCTGGCCGCCATCGGCATCGATGGGGCCCGTGTGGCCGAGGCCGGCATTTGCACCCAGTGCCATCCCGAGCAGTACTTCTCCTATCGGGCCTCGGGCGGCCGCTGCGGCCGCCATGGAGCCCTGGCCTGTCGATTGGAAAGGTGATTCCCGTGAGCGTGGAAGACCAATACCGCCGCGTTGCCATCGAGGTGGCCGCGGCCTGCGAGCAGTGCGGGCGCGAGCCGTCCGACGTGCGCCTCATCGCCGTGTCGAAGACCGTCGGCCCCGAGGGCGTGGCCGCCGCCCTGGCGGCCGGCGCCCGGGACTTCGGGGAGAACCGCCCCGATCAGCTGGTGGCCCGGGCCGCCCAGTTCCCCGAAGTGCGCTGGCATTTCATCGGCAATATCCAGTCGCGGCGCATTCCCGATATCGTGGGGGCGGCTGCTCTCATCCACTCGCTCCACACCCTGCGCCATGGGCAGAAGATCAACGAGGCGGCCGGCCGTCTCGGCACGGTGCAGGACGTGCTCGTGGAGGTGAACGTCTCGGGGGAGGCCTCCAAGAGCGGCGTCGCCCCCCAGGAGGCCCTCGAGCTCGTGCGGGCGCTGGCGGTGCTGCCCCATCTGCGGGTGCTCGGCCTCATGACCATGGCGCCCCAGGGCGATCCTGCCGCCGCCGAGGCCGCCTTCCGGGGGCTTGCAGCCCTGGCGGGGGAGATTCGCGCCTCCCTGGACGGTGCGGAGGCGGAGGTCTTCACCGAGCTGTCCATGGGCATGAGCGAGGATTGGCCCTGCGCCATCGCCTGCGGCGCCACCATGGTGCGCGTTGGCCGTGCTATCTTTAGCGATTCTTTCGAGGAGTAGCGGCGAACCTGCTATGATGGTGGGTGGCTTACGGCAGGGCGCTCGCTTGCGTCCCTGAGACCTTATACGAGCAAGGGCGACTGCGGGTCGCCGCGGAAACGAAGCAGGAGGCCCCATGGACCTGAACGACGGCAAGCGCATGTTCGGCGATATCAAGTCGAAACTGGGTTTCGGTCGCAAGGACGACTATGAGGAGTACTACGACGACTACGAGGAGTACGACGACGAGGGGGAGGACTACGGCGAGTACGGCTACGACGAGAGCTATACCCGCACCTCGTCCCGCAGCTCCTTCGACCGCTACGACTCGGTGACCACCCGCGAGCCCGGTGCGCGCTCCGCGGGCCGCTCCACCATGCCGCGCCTCGTGTCCATCGACGATGTGCGGGCCCGCACCCAGGTGCCGTCCCTGCCCGATGACAACGCCGTCAGCTCGCGCCGCTCCTCCGGCTCCAGCTCCTTCCGCACCATGGTGGATTCCTCGCTGCCGCCCCAGATGACCCCCGAGGGCACCGCCGCCGCCTCCGCTGCGGCCTCGGCGGCCCATCAGGCCCGCTCCGAAGGGCTCAACTCGCTGTTCGAGCCCACGGCCCCGGCGCCGGCCGAGGAGCGCCCGGCCGCCCGCAGCAGCTTCACGGGGGCCAGCGCCTTCTCCGGCTCGCGCACGGCGCCCTCCCGCACCCTCAAGGTCATCAAGCCCGCGGCCTACAACGACGCCGAGGCGGTCTCCACGGCCCTCAAGCTCGGCGACGCCGTGGTGCTCTGCCTGACGGGCACGCCCGATGCCCTCTCCAAGCGCATCCTCGACTTCTCCTTCGGCGTGGCCAGCGCCCTGGATGCCAGCGTCGAGTGCGTGGGCAACAAGGTGTTCGCCCTCACCCGCGTGAACGAGCTGTCCGAGGCCGAGCGCTCGTATTTGCGCAGCCAGGGCCTCGTCTAGGCCGTCCCCTCCGAAACGGCCCGGCAACACCGGGGCCGCGAAGCGTTCTAAGGAGCTTTACCCATGCTAACCTCTCTCCTCGTCCGTCTGGCGGATGCGTACTCCATGATCATCTTCGTCTATGTGATGATGTCGTGGCTACCGAATACGCAGACGGGCATTATCGGCGACATCTACCGGGCCCTCGGGAAACTGTGCGACCCGTACCTGAATTTGTTCAGGAAATTGATTCCGCCCCTTGGAGGTATGGTGGACGTAACCCCCATCATCGCCTTGCTTGTATTACAATTCGGGGTACACTTGCTGGTAGTGCTCTTCTAAAGTCAGACGACCGGCATACAGACAACAACGGGAACGAGAAGGGCTAGGGTAACATTCATGGCTATCACCGCTTCTGACATCCACAATCAGAGCTTCTCCATCGATCGCAAGGGCTACGACGTCGACGAGGTCGATGTCTTCCTCGAGCACGTGGCCGACGAGATCGACGTGCTGAACGACACCATCGCCCACCTGCAGGCGCAGCTGGAGGAGGACCGCTTCAGCGGCTTCGACGCTCCGGCCTCCGCCACGGTGGCCATCTCCGAGACCGTCTCCACGGTGGACACCGCCGAGTTCGACGCCCAGCTCGCCCAGAAGGACGCCATCATTGCCGACTTGGAGCGCCAGCTCAACGACAAGCGCGCCGACGACAACGCCATCGCCCAGGCCCTCATCATCGCCCAGCGCTCCGCTGACGAGATCCTGGCCAAGGCCAACGCGAACGCCACGGAGACCATCCAGGACGCCCGCGATGAGGCTCAGCGCATCATCGATCGTGCCAACACCGATCGCCAAGACGTCATCGACGCCATCCGCAAGCTCCAGGACGACCGCGAGGATGCCCGCGAGGAGTACGCCGACCTGCTGAAGGACATCATCTCCGATGCCTCCCGCAAGCTGGCCGACATCGGTGCCAACGTGCCCGCGGCTGCCGCTGCGGCCGGCGACGGCGATTACGATGTGGCTTCCGGCATGACCGGCACCTTCGAGATCGACGAGTACGTGGCCCCCTCGTCCTACGTGACCCCGGCTGCCCCCGCGGCTCCGGCCGCCACCGGCATGGCCGTGGCCGCCGCCACGCCGGTCGCCTCGGCCTACGAGAAGGACCTCTCCGGCTTCGGCGACGCCGACGACTTCGAGTTCGAGGAAATCGATTAATCAGCCGAGAAAATCTCCCAGGTATGCAAGAACCGTCCCGAGGGGCGGTTCTTTTTATATTTCTCTTTTTGTCCTGCAGGTTCGCCCAAGGAAGTCAGCGAGGTTCCGACAGGCGCCTGGAATTCGCTTGAAAAACGGCTGAGCGTACTTTGGTACGCGAAGGTAAGTTTTGAATGCGAAGGGCAGGTGCCCGTCGGAACCGCAGCATCGGCCCCGTTCGCCGTTGCGTCAGCAACGGTGAAACAAGAGAGGCGAGCGGGCCTATAAGCCGGGTTCTGTCGGGGACGGCCATTTATCTCGAACGTGAGTCGCCTCGCGCCTCTAGCACGCAACCCGAGCGCACGGCGGGCCACCGTATGGCGCTCCTATTTGCGCTTGCTCCAGATGGGGTTTACCAAGCCGCGCTGTTGCCAGCGCGCTGGTGCGCTCTTACCGCACCGTTTCAGCTTTTCTCCCGTTTCGTGCGTGCCGCGCAGGCGACACGTTTCATGCGGGGGAGTCTTCTTTTCTGTGGCACTTTCCGTCGGGTCGCCCCGCCCAGCCGTTAGCTGGCATCTTGCCCTGCGGAGCCCGGACTTTCCTCGCACCCCGAAGGGCACGCGGCCGTCTGGCCCGCTCGCCTGTGGTATTGTAGCAGAAAGGACGGAACTTGCCAGAAGGGACTTTCGTGACCACCTACGCTCTAGTCGGCGCCTCGGATTTCAACGGCGCCCATTTCGTCGCCTGGGACAGGGAGGGCGCGTTCGACTGTGTGATCGCCGTGGATGGCGGCTTCGCATCCCTGGAGGCCCTCGGGCGCGTGCCCGATTTGGCTCTGGGCGACTTCGACTCGCTGAGCTATGTGCCCGAAGGCGTGCCCGTGCGCAGGTTTCCTCCCGAAAAGGACGCTTCGGACATGGAGCTGGCCCTGGAAGAGGTCGTGGCCCGCGGGGCTGCGGCCGCGGTGGTCTACGGGGCCCTCGGCGGCCGGCTCGATCACACGCTCGCGAATCTGTCGCTTCTGGCCTCGTTCGCCGAGCGAGGGCTGGACGTGGTGGCCGTGGGGGAGCGCGAGCGCGTCGCGCTGCTGGCAGGGCCGGGCGAGCTGCTGATCGAGGCGGCCGACGAGGGCATTGTGTCGGTCTTCTCGCTCACCGATGTGTCCACGGGCGTCGTGGAGGAGGGGCTGAAGTACGGGCTCGACGGCGTTGCGCTCACGAACCGCACGAGCTGGGGCCTATCCAACGAGTTCGTGGGCACCCCCGCCCGTATCTCCGTCGAAAGCGGCACCTTGGCCGTGTTCCTGCCTCTGTAGGGCCGCGGGCGCGGGGCCATTCCCTATACTGATATCACAACCGCATACCTGGGGAGCTTGCAGCCGCATGGGCGGCCGGGCAGGCTGAGAGGAGGCGCCGCATACGCCTCGACCCGCCGAACCTGCTGTGGGTAATGCCAACGAAGGGAGTTCCATGATCGAAGATCGCACGACCGCCGTACCCTGCGCCGCCTCGGGCGCACCCGTCACTCAGATCGATTATGCCCGAGCGGGCATCGTCACGCCCCAGATGGCCGCCGTGGCCGCCGCCGAGGGCCGCGAGCCCGAGGCCATCCGCGCCGCCGTGGCCACGGGCCGCATCGCCATTCCCGCCAACATTCACCACACAAGTCTGGCGCCGGGCGGCGTGGGCTCCACCTTGGACGGCGTGCCGCTGGCCACCAAGGTGAACGTGAACCTCGGCATTTCCGGCGATATGGCCGACGAGGCGACGGAGTGGGAGAAGGTGGCCGTGGCCCTGGATCTGGGGGCCGACGCCATCATGGATCTGTCGAACTCCGGCAAGACCCGTGCCTTCCGCACGAAGCTCATCGAGCAGTCGCCGGCCATGATCGGCACGGTGCCCATGTACGACGCCATCGGCTACCTGGAAAAGGCTCTCATCGCCATCACGCCCGAGGACTTTCTGGAAGTGGTGCGGGCCCACGCGGAGGACGGCGTGGATTTCGTCACCATCCACGCGGGCATGAACCGCCGGGTCATCGAATCGTTCAAGGAGACGGGGCGCCTGACCAACATCGTGTCCCGCGGCGGCTCCCTCATCTTCGCCTGGATGGAGGCCACGGGGCGCGAGAACCCCTTCTACGAGTACTACGACGAGGTGCTGGCCATCCTGCACGAGCACGACGTGACCATCTCGCTGGGCGATGCCATGCGTCCCGGCAGCGGCTACGACGGCACCGATGCCGCTCAGATCGCCGAGTTGGTGGAACTGGGGAAGCTCACGCGCCGGGCCTGGGATGCCGGTGTGCAGGTGATGGTGGAGGGCCCGGGACACATGGCTCTCGATGAGATCGCCGCCAACATGAAGCTGCAGAAGCGTTTGTGCCACGAGGCGCCCTTCTACGTGCTGGGGCCGCTCGTGTGCGACATCGCCCCTGGCTACGATCACATTACGGCCGCTATCGGCGGGGCCATTGCGGCCACCGCGGGCGCCGACTTTTTGTGCTATGTGACCCCGGCCGAGCACCTGCGCCTGCCCGATGCGGCCGATGTGCGCGAGGGATTGGTGGCCACGAAGATCGCCGCCCATGCCGCCGACATCGCCAAGGGCGTGCCCGGTGCCCGCGAGCGCGACAACCGCATGAGCGATGCCCGGCGCCGCGTGGCCTGGGACGAGATGTTCGACCTGGCCCTGGATCCGGCCCGCGCCCGCGCCGTCTTCGAGAGCGCCCCGCCCTCCACCGAGGGCACCTGCACCATGTGCGGCAAGATGTGCGCCATGAAAACAGTGAACGACATCATGGATGGACTCACTGTTTCGTTGTCCTGACGGACAACGAATTAAGCCGACGCTGTGGCTCCGATAGGCACCTGGCCTTGCCCCTTGTTTCGCACGCGGCGTTGGCCGAAGCCAACTTGGTGCGAAGGCGGGGCAATTCCAGGCACCTATCGGACCCTCGCTGACATGGGTTCAACCCGGGAGGTAAGAACATGTTCGATAAGAAAAACCTGAAGGCCGCGTTGCGCCTATACGCGGTGACCGACAATGCGTGGCTGGGGGAGCGTACCCTGGCCTCGTGTGTGGAAGAGGCGCTTGAGGGCGGTGCCACTTTTGTGCAGTTGCGCCACAAGGGGGCCGATGGGGACATGCTGCGCACGGAGGCCGCCGAGCTTCTGGCCCTGTGCCGGGCGGCCAGGGTGCCCTTTGTGGTAAATGATGAGGTAGAAGTGGCGCGGGCCGCAGGAGCCGATGGGGTGCACGTGGGCCAGGACGACATGGCCTGCGAGCGGGCCCGGGCGCTGCTCGGCCCCGAGGCCATCGTGGGCGTGTCGGTGCAGACGCCGGCCCAGGCCCGCGCCGCCGAGGCGGCCGGAGCCGACTACCTGGGCGTGGGCGGCGTTGCCGGTACGGCCACCAAGCCCGAGGCCGGCGTGCTCTCGCCGGAGGAGTTCCGCGCCATCGCCGCCGCGGTGAACATCCCCATCGTGGCCATCGGCGGCATCAATGGCGATACACTGCCGCTTCTGGCCGACCTGAACGTGGACGGCGCCGCCGTGGTAAGCGCCATCTTCGCCGCCGACGATATAGCGGCGGCGACTCGCGAGCTTTCCCGTATCATAGACGAAGTGCTGCCCCGTTAACCGAGGGGCGCGGGCCGCAAACCCCTGGCCGGGCCGCTTTTCGGCCGTCATCGAGAGAGGAAGACCAACATGCTGGGAGACGAGAACCATAACGACCTGGTGGACCTGGACGCCATCGACCGCGCGCGGTGCGCCCTGCTCGTCATCGACGAGCTGGGCGATCCCGCGGGCACGCCTCTGGAGGCGCTGCTGTTGCCCCCGATGCGCCAGACGGCCCGCTTGACTACGGCCGCCCGCGCCGCCGGCATGCCCGTCATCTTTTCCAACGACGCGCACCTGCCCGGCATCGACCGCGAGCTGGCCCTGTGGGGTAACCACGGCATCGCCGGCACGCCCCAGGCTCAAACGTCCCCGCTGCTGGACCCGCAGCCCACCGACTATGTGGTGGAGAAGCGCCGCTACAGCGGGTTCTTCCAAACGGGGCTGCTCCTGCTGCTGAACGAGCTGGGGGTGGACACGCTCATCTGCTGCGGCATGGACACCAACATCTGCGTGAAGCACACGGTGGCCGATGCCTACTTCAACAACTTCAATATCATCGTGGTGGATGACGCGACGGCAACCTTCCTCGTGGGAAACCAGGAAGAGGGCATCGAGTACATGAAGGTGTGCTACGCTGCAAAGGTCATCGATACCGATGAGGCCGTGAAGTTCATCGAAGGGTAGGCCCCCATGAAAGCAGTTCTCACCATTGCCGGGTCCGATTCCAGCGGCGGGGCGGGCATCCAGGCCGACTTGAAGACCATCGTCGCCCACCGGCTCTTCGGCGAGAGCGTCATCACGGCGCTCACGGCCCAGAACACCCTCGGCGTGACCGGAGTGCTCGATGTGGAGCCCGATTTCGTGGGTGCCCAGATCGATGCCGTGTTCGAGGATATCCGTCCCGATGCGGTGAAGATCGGCATGGTCTCGTCGCCGGCCATCGTCCGCGCCATCGCCGACGGCCTCGCGCGCCACGATGCCGCCAACATCGTCGTCGATCCGGTCATGGTGGCCACCTCCGGCTCGGCCCTCATCGCCGATGCGGCCGTGGATGCCCTCATGGCCTCGCTGTTTCCCCGGGCCGCGGTCATCACGCCGAACATCCCCGAGGCCGAAGTGCTCTCGGGCATGGCCATTGCCTGCGCCGCCGATGTGGAGCGGGCCGCCGACCTCATCGCCGACCGCATCGTGGCGGCCCGGGAAACGGCGCCCGACTTCGCTGACGGCGATGCGCCCATGCCCGCCATCATGGTGAAGGGAGGCCACGGGGTGGGAGAGCCCGACACGGCCGACGACTACCTGCGCCTGGCCCATGGCGAGCACATATGGCTGCGCGGGCCGCGCATCGAGACCTGCAACACCCACGGCACCGGCTGCTCCCTCTCCTCGGCCATCGCCTGCAATCTGGCCCAGGGCTTCGCCGTCGATGTGGCCGTGCGCCAGGCCAAGGCCTACGTGGCCGGAGCCCTGGCCGACGGGCTCGATATCGGACGGGGCAGCGGGCCGCTCAACCACATGTGGCAGTACGGCCCGGTGCCCTGCTAGGTTCGCGTTCGCGCTCCTCGTCATCGGCGGGGCCTCCGGCTCGCTTTCTCCTGTCTTCCGTTATCGGGTTTTCCGCGAAACCCCATCGGCCCCGCCTCGGCGGGGGCTCCTTTGTCTCTTCAACCTCTTTACAATGTAAAGTAAAGTCGCTATGATGCGCATTGCACTGTTAACTTTACAGTGTAAGGCCCGTGTGGCATTGAAGGAAAGGACGGGTCTGAGGTATCTGGCGAACCCGAGAGGCGGGTTCGGGGAGAGAAGGAGGAACCATGAAGGAGAGAAGCGTATCCCGACGCGATTTCCTGCGCGGCGCCGGCACCATGGGCATCGCCGCGGGCGCAATGGCCGCCCTGGGCGGCGCGGGCGTGGCGGTGGCCGCCGAAGAGGGCGCCGCGGCCGAGAACGCCTACGGCCTCGCGTACGAGACCAACTGGGTGCCCGTGAAGAAGGCCGCTTGCCCGGGTCCGTGCGGCCCGGTGGGATTCGAGGACCGCGAGATCGCCGCTGATGAGCTGGCGGCCACCGAGGATTGCGACATCGTCGTGGTTGGTGCCGGCATCGCCGGCCTCATGGCGGCCCTGAAGGGCGCCGAGGAGGGCGCCAACGTCATCTGCGTCGAGAAGATGACCAAGGGCCGCGGCTGCTTCGAGTGCTTCGGCGCCGTGAATGCCAAGTGCCAGGAGGGCACCGAGATCAACCCGACGCACCTGCTCGACGAGATGTACCGCGCCGCCTATTGGCGTGTGCGCCCCGAACCCACCCGTACCTATGTGGACCGCTCCGGCGAGGCCACCGATTTCTGGCAGGCCATGCTCGACAAGGGCGCCAACGGCTTCGTCATCAGCAAGGTGGAGCAGGCTCCCTCTACCAACGGCATGCCGGCTATGACCCAGCTCATCGATACCGAGCTCGGCTTCTACGACAGCCCCTGTCTGCCGCCCGATGCCGGTGTGCGCTCCGGCTACTCGGGCATCTACGTGTGCCTGGAGATGCAGGAAGTGGCCAAGCAGTACGACAACCTCCAGCTGCGCTTCTCCACCCCGGCCGTGCAGCTCGTGCGCGAGGGCGACCGCGTCACTGGCATCATCGTGAAGAATGCCGACGGCACCTACGGACGCGTCAACGCCGCCAAGGGCGTCATCCTGGCCACGGGCGGCTACGATGCCAACCCCGAGCTCATGGAAGCCTGGACCCGTCCCGAGGACTACGCCACCTCTAGCTGGTGGAATCCCGGTTGGGGCACCACGGGTGACGGCCACCTCATGGGCCTCAAGGTGGGCGCCCAGATGGATCCCTGCCCGCAGCCGGTCATGAACTTCCGCTGGGGCAATCCCGACTCGTTCTTCGATGCCCGCACGTGGAACGCCATCTACTTCGGCCTTATGATCAACCCCGAGGGCAAGCGCTTCGTCCGCGAGGACCTGCCGTTCCAGAGCGTGTCCAACGCCCAGAACGCCCAGCCCGGCTACGGTGCCGGCTGCTTCGAGGTGTTCGATGAGAACATGATGGAGGGCATGGCCGACGACGCCACCATCCAGGAGTTCAAGGACAAGGGCTGGCTCTTCGAGGGCGCCACACCCCAGGAGCTGGGTGCCGCCTGCGGCATCGACGGGGACAACCTCGCCGCCACCATCGAACGCTACAACAGCTTTTTCGAGAAGGGCGTCGATGAGGACTTCAACCGCGATCTCATGACCACCATGCCGTTCACGGGCAAGCGCTTCTTCGCCCTGACCACCAACAGCTGCGTGCTGGCCACGGTGGGCGGCCTTACTATCAACGGCGACTGCCAGGTGCTCGACACCGATGATGCGGTCATCGGCGGTCTGTATGCCGTGGGCAACGCCTCGGGCAATTTCTTCGCGGGCAACTACCCGCGTCATATTCCGGGAACGTCCATCGGCCGTGCCATCACCTTCGGCTATGTGGCCGCCGAGCATGCGATGAAGGGGGAGTAGTCCTATGAAGAAGAACATGATCAAGCTGGCCGGCATGGCCTGCGTCGTGGCCCTCTGCGCGGCTCTGGCCGCCTGTGCCCCGGCCGCCGAGCCCGCGAAGGACGCCGGCGCCGGTGACACCCATACCGAGATGGCAGATACGGGCGACGGCCTGTACGTCTCCGACGAGCAGTGCCTGTCCTGCCATGGCGGCTCCTACGACGCCCTGGCCGAGACCACGGCCGATTACGGCCTGTCGAATCCCCACGGCTCCATTCACGGCGGCCCCAACTCCTGCGTGAACTGCCACGCCCGAGATAAGGAGGTCACCGACAACCAGTGCGACAACTGCCACAGCTGGCCCCATAACCCCGAGACGGGTCCGGGCACCGCGCTTCAGGCGGTCTAGGGTCCGGGTCTGGATTTCGGATGGGAAAGAAAGCGGCGCGCCCCTCGTGGACGCGCCGCTTTTCTATACTTGCCCTATGAGAGAAACGCGATGGAGAAGGGAGTTGCTTCCATGGGACGTGCCCCGGCCGCCAAGGAGCGCCCGGCGCTCACGCGCGGCCATATTGTCCAGGTGGCGACCGAGCTCATCGAGCGCGAAGGCCTCGGTGCCTTCACCATGCGCGCGCTCGGCCGCGAGCTGGGCGTGTCGGCCATGGCGGTGTACAGCTACTTTGCTTCCCGCGACGAGGTTCTCTGCGCCGTGCTCGAGCGGTTCATGGCCACGATGGACACCGATCCGGTTCCTGGGGAGCGTTGGGACGACACCCTGCGCCGCACCATGACCTCCATCTACCGGGAGGGTATGGAGCACCCGCAGCTTTCCTCGATCGAGGTAGAATCCGTCGCCACTGTGGACGGCCTCGCGCGCCACACCGAGAAGATTGTCAATCTCCATCTATCCCAGGATATGCCGGAAGCTATTCTCAGCCAGGCATGGGCTATGGTGGATGCCTACCTCACCGGATTTACGGGTAACGCTATCGCCGCTGCGGCCGTGAGGGGGCAGCGGGAGGGCGTCGACGGGACGGGGGGCAAGGCTGGCGACTGCCGCCCCCTCTGGCAGCGCATCGTGGCCGACGCCTACACGGACGAGGCGTTCGCCAACGGCGTGGAGATCATCATCCAAGGCGTCAGGGCCCTTGCTGCCCCCGATCCCTGCAATTGGCGCACTCCTGAGAAGCGAGGGGCGAAGGGGCTGTGAGGCCGCCTTTCTCGCCGCGTCGTCGCCGTTCCCCGCAGATTCTGAAAAACATGAAATTGGGTCTTGACGGAAGGCTCTGCCATCATTAATATATTCACTTGCGCTTACCGCTTCGGCGGTACTTGCAAAGAAGTGTCGTTGGGGTGTCGTCTAATGGCAGGACAGCGGTTTCTGGTGCCGTATGTGAGGGTTCGACTCCTTCCACCCCAGCCATTTTAGCAAGTCGCACTACGTGGCTCCGTCGTCTAGCGGTTTAGGACGCCGCCCTCTCAAGGCGGAGGTCGCCGGTTCGAATCCGGTCGGAGCTACCAGGGAATTCGGGCCGGGAGGTCACCCTCCCGGCTTTTACGAAGCGCACCACGTGGCTCCGTCGTCTAGCGGTTTAGGACGCCGCCCTCTCAAGGCGGAGGTCGC
>CANSQM010000013.1 GCA_947649205.1 uncultured Enterorhabdus sp. | reverse complement strand
GCGTACCCTCCCCGCCTGCGCCACCAACCCGCCCCTCGCATCCCGAGAAGCGCGGCGGTAAGAGGGCATTATGAGAAAGGCCCCGGCTCGCCAAGTGCTGCGAGCCGGGGCCTTTCCGCGAAGGGAGGGTTATTCGACGCTAGGCCTCGTACTTCACCTCATTGCCGGCGATGACGTCGGCGGCCAGGTAGCCCGACATGCTCTCGAAGCCCTGGCAGGTGTTGCCATAGCTGTACTGGGTGCCCCACAGCTCGGCATCGCTGCCCACCACGAAGAGACCGTCGATCACGCTGCCATCGGGTCGGATGGCGCGGCAGAGGCTGTCGACCTGAATGCCGTTCATCGTGTTGAAGGTGGCGGCCACGTTCTCGATGGCGTAGAACGGCGGCGTGGCAACCTTCTCCATAAGCGAGGCATCCTTGTAGAACTGCAGGTCAAGGCCGGTGTCGCAATAGCCGTTGTACGCCTCGACCGTGTTCACGAGCTCGGGAGCGCCCATCGCCTCGGCCAGCTCCTCCAACGTCTCGCCCTTGAACACCCAGCCCTGGTCGACGCCCGTCTCGAGATCGGCGCCAAGATTGCTGAGGACCAGCTCGCTCCAGATCATGTCCATGCCGGGGTTCAGGCCCGCTGCCGCGGCGCCCATGGCCTCGATGAAGGGCGTGGTCTCGTAGCGCTTGACCGTCTCGCTGTCGATGACGACGTAGTAGCGCTTCTGGCGCATGATGGCGTCGGCGCAGAACATGGCGCCGCGATTGACGAGGGTCTGCTCGGGCATGAAGCGTCGACCGTCCTGGCCGACGAACAGGCCAGCCGCCAGCATAAGGGTCAACGGGCCCTCGGTTCCAATGTAGGAGAAGCTCGGCGATGCCTTGGGGTTCGCGCCGCCGAACTCCACCATGTCCATCGTGAAGTTCTTGCCCTTGGCCGCACCGACCGCGAGGCACATCCGAATGCCGTCGCCCTTCGCCGTCTCGCATCCGGCGCCCACGGTCTCGGCGCCGCCGGACAGCTCCGCGAAGATATCGGGGCCGAACGCGCAACCGCCGCAGGCGACAACGACATTGGGGGCCATCGCATCCACCGTCTTGCCCTCGGCGTTGGTGTAGCGCACGCCCACGACCTTCTCCCCGTCATAGAGCAGGTCTGTCGCCTCGCAGTTGAACTGCACGGCCTTGCCTCGATCGGTGTACTGCTTCTCGAGGAAGGGAGCGCGAGCGGGACCGATGATATCGTCCTGCCAGCAATCCACCGTATAGGAAGCGTAGATGGAGATATCGGGAATCAGCTCGGTTACGGGATCCTCCGGCGCGAAGGAGTAGAAGCCGTCGTGAGCGCTCTTCACCAACTCCGCCGTCTCGGCGCTGTTAACGATCATGTTGCGCACGACCGCCATGCTGCCCTGCCCGTTGCTGACCTCGAAGTACTTTTCGAAGAAGGCCTGCTTGGTGACATGGGCCGGCATGGCGAGGCGCTCGGGCGTCTCCAGGGCAAACACGCCGCCGTAGCGCGAGGAATTCGATTCGGAGAAGTCGCCGGCCACATCGATGGGAATCACATTCAGACCGCAGTCGATGGCATGCAGCGCAGCCACCATGCCCGAAACGCCGGCAGCGCCGACCACTACCACATCGGCGTTCTCGGTCATATCCGCCGGGGCCAGCTGGTCGATGGTCACCGGGCCCGCAGATGAGCCTTCCCCGGTCTCGGAGAGCGGCTGCTCGTTCTGCTGGGGCGCGCAACCGGTCATGCCCGCAAAGGCCGCAGCGGCTCCCACTGCCGTGGCACCGGAAAGAAATGCCCTTCTCGTCAAGCTCGATTTCATGGAGATTCCTCCCTCTCTCTCTTCGAAGTTGTGCCGAAAGGCACCTTGCGCTTCCCATTCTGGATGGCGCACGGCGCCCTTCGGTGTCATTGCGAGGGCGATATCCGTGAAAAGACAGGGTGAAAGAAAGGGTGACCTCCCTGCGATCAGGGAAAACCTGGTTCGATCCGGCTACTCGAACAGCTCGGCGGCGCGCTCGAGCTCGCTCACGATTTCAATATGCTGGGGGCATACGCTCTCGCAGGCACCGCACTGGATGCAGGCGCTCGCCTTGCCGTCGCCGGTGTTCCAGTTGTAGTTCTCCTGGGCGCGGTAGGCGTCGCCCATCTGGTCGTAAATGTTGAGCGACTGCATGATGGTGTTGATGTGCACCCCTTCCGGACAGCCCTTCATGCAATAGCGGCAGTCGGTGCAGGGCACGCCGGGCAGTGCCGCCAGCGCCGCGCGGGCCGCATCAATCACCTCATGCTCCCCTTCTGTCAGCGGCACGCCGTCGCGCATGATGGCGGCGTTCTCGGCCACCATCTCGGGCGTGTTCATGCCGGAGAGCACCGCGATCACGTTCGGCAGCGACCCGGCAAAGCGCAGCGCCCACGAGGCGATGGGCGCGCCGGGCTCGGCCGCGCGCAGGATGTCGGCCACGGCATCGGGCAACTTCACGAGCGTGCCGCCCTTCACGGGCTCCATGATGACCACGGGGAGACCGCGCTTTTGGCACACCTCGTAGCACTTGCGCGACTGGATGATGTCGCTCTCCCAATCGACGTAGTTGATCTGCAGCTGCACGAAATCAACCTCGGGATGCGCATCGAGCACCTTCTCCAATTCCTCGGCGTTGTCGTGAATGGAGAAGCCGAACTTCTTGATCTTGCCCTCGGCCTTTTTCTGGGCGCAGAACTCCCACAGACCGTACTCCTCGAAGCCGGGCGTGAGGCTCTCCCCCAAGTTGTGCAGCAGATAGTAGTCGAAGTAATCGACGCCGCACTCCGCCAGGGAGGTGTCGAACATGGCGCGGGCCTCCTCGGCGTTCTTGGCGAGCCAGGCCGGCAGCTTCGTGGCGATGGTGAACGATTCGCGCGGGTAGCGCTCCACGAGGGCCTTGCGAAGGGCCCATTCAGACTTGCAGCCGTGGTAGCCGCGGGCGGAGTCGAAATAGGTGAAACCGGCATCCATGAAGATGTCCACCAGCTCGCAGCACTTGTCGATGTCGATGGACGTCGGATCGTCTGCATCCGTCAGCGGCAGGCGCATGAACCCGAACCCGAGCGGCGCCAGCTTGTCGACCTTCTCCATGGGAACCCCCTTCTTTTATGCGCACGCGCAAAATATAAGTGAGGCCATCATAGCAGGGGACGTCCCGAGAAGAAAGTGCTCCCAAGTTCCAATACCAAGCTATGCATACCCACACCCGGTTAAAGCATCAACAAGCAATTCCATCATGCCCCCGGCACATCGGACCGCAGCACTCCTCCCGTCACAAGCCCTATTTGAAAAATTGAAGAGACGGCGCTAAGCCCCAAATGCTGACAAGCGAGACAAGCGACAGGGAGCATGATTAGCCGCCTTAACGCGCTGCGTACAACTCCCTAAACCTCCAAATCGAATAATTCTTATAATTCGAACGTCCAACGGACTTTACTATCGTACTTGCGGGTATACCGACAAGCTCCGCGACAATACCGAAACAAAGTAAAAGAACGCCCTCGGTATGCCAGAACAGCTCTTCCGGCGCTAAAACCGCCCGGCCACCGTGTCGATGGGTAAAATGATTGCGCATTGCTATGTGGCGTTTCACGAATTCCGCTTTATTGGGCAAAAGCCATTCGCATATTTCTTCATGTCGCGCGAGCAGTTCATCCAATAACCTTTTTTGCCCTTTGTTGTTGCTTGACAATCGATTTTCGACCCATTCGTATAAATCGCGATCCTCTATTTTTGCCAATAAGTCTCCCACGGCTTTCCTGTACGCCTCATGAATCTCTTCCGGCAATGCATGTCGGTCAGCATGATATTTCGAAAGCAGTTCAAGCAATTGGGCTGAAGCTATAAATTCCAGGTCAAGAGGAAACTTCCAGCTGTTGAAGAGAAGCGAACAGAGGATATCCTCGGCCTCTTGAAGACCATCAGTCGCATTAAGCCAGTTGCAGAGTATGCCCTCCAAATCATTCTGAACGTCTTTGTAGGGGATAGGAAAATTGATAAGCTGGAGTTGGGAGGGTTTCGCGCCGCAAACGAAAGGTCTATAGCAGCCAACCTCTCTCTCATCGCCCTCAAACTTGACTGCAAGTTCACTCAATTGTGCGTCAAATCCTACACACATACTTATAAAGTCAGATACCTTTCGCATTATATTTAATGCTTTTTTACGATCAATCGCTTTATCAAACTTTATCTGAATCCCGCAATCGTGGGATACGCTAAACCCACTGGCCTCCAAGGGAAGCTCTCTGACAATATGATAGAGTTTGATGAAATATTCTTCACCAGGAAAGAGCATGGCGTTCTGCTCAACCGCTTTGTCCATATCGAGCTCGTAAATTGTCTTATTCTCATTTTTTAGGTGCACGGCGGAAAAAGGAGCTTCGCCAAACCATTCTCGCAGCCCCAATATCTTCGATGTAACCTCAATAACGTTTCGGCCCGGATCGAACCGCTCTCTGCCTTCGAGTATTTCCGAGGCTCGCACTGTCTGATGGGGGCCGCCAGGATACGACTCGGCCGTTCCGGCCCCATATGCATCAACCAGGACAATATAACGTCCGTTCTGGGTAAATCCATACAGATAGTCGACCGACCTCGGCAAATCGTCCTCTCCGGCCATCGATAAAAAATTACCGTCAGAGAGGATTTGGCCGAAAGGGATGTCGAGGGATACACGGCTGCTCTCCAGCTTTGCCACACCCTGCACATTCGCGCTGTTCTCGCTAAGAATTTCATCCCATGTCAAGCCCCAGCGGGCAACTTTGAATTTCACATCATCCATTTTTACTTAGCTCTCCAAACGCGCTCACTAATTCATTCGTTCCTGCACTTCGCCGCTACGCCCCTTTCCATCGGACTTCCAACCCGGTATTCCCTTCCATTCCTCGGGAAATCCCATTTTCCGCTCAGCCGCCACCGTCGAGTATCGAGCGAGCAAAGCCTCCACCTCGTTCACCCACCCATTGTCAGGGTCTATGCAAGAAAGCATATGGTTTAGCACCGTTAGAACGGCGAACGTCCTATCGTTCTCGAAAGAAACCTCGCCCCAATCTTTTGGAATGACAGGCCTCACGCCCCACACGCGATTCCAGATGCGTGAATGATGGCAGCAAGCATTTCTCGCAACTCGCAGAACACTCAGCCAATTTTTGAATACAGGAACCCTGACACCCAGGTTCGTCGCCACGACAATGCGCACCTCAGGTTCGGCATCGCGATAAAGCGCCTCTATGGTTCCCATGGTGCTCGCCTCCACCATCACCCAATAGGGAGGCAGTTGATGGGAATCACCGTAGGTGTCAGCGAAGTGCCTCATGAACAACTCGCTTTTTTGAGCCGCGGCGTATTCCCGTCTCAGACGTCTCAAACTATTCTCTGGATAACCAAAAGGGCCAGACACAGACGACGCAAAATAAGCAAGTTGGCTGCGCAGATAGATCTCAATGCGAGCTACAGCGCTAAACATAAGGGTTCTCAAGTCGCAATCCAGCAAATACGTTTCCCATATGCTATCAAGATGCGCCCCAACCAGGACGGAGTCGCCATCCCGCCTCTTCACCTTATAGGGAAACCAGTAAGCAGACAGTCGATAAAACCCCACCTCGGACAAACGTGCCACCAAGTCTTCTCGGCGGCAAACAAGACCCTTGCCAATCAATAAGTCCGCTTGCTCCTCAAGCGATAACCACTGTTTGGCATACTCCATTGGCACCCCCAAATAAAAAGAGCTGGAGTTGCGCTTCTTCGAGAGGCGATCCAGCTTTAGTGACAATTATTATAGCGCCGTCAGGCGAACTGTCAACTCCAAACAGTTAATACGCCACACTCCAGAAGACGAGGCCCTTTGCCGGGGCGTTCTCGCCGGCGGCTTGGCGGTCGCGGGCGGCGAGCACGTCGGCCACCCAGTCGGGGGTGCGCTGGCCACGGCCCACCATGACGAGCGTCCCCACGATGGTGCGCACCATGGAGTGCAAAAAGGCATTGCCCCGCACGGTGATGACCCGGTGCGGCTCCCCCATGATCTCCTCGGCGGCGATGGATATCTCACTCACGTGACGGCAGGTGGGCTTGCCCACGGCCGAGGCGGCCATGCAGAAGCTCTTGAAGTCGTGCTCGCCGATAAGGCGCGCCGCCCCGCGCTCCATGGCGGCGATATCCAGATGAGGCCCCACGTACCAAGCGGTGCGCTCGGTGAACACCGGCGGGGTATCGCCCGTAGCGAGGAAGTACCGGTACTCGCGCCACTGAGCGTCGAAGCGGGCCGAGAAACCGCGGGGCCGCTCGTCCACCGAGCGCACCACGACGCCCTCGCCGGTAAGCGCATTCAGCGACCGGCGCAGGCTGTGCAGGCTGCGCCCGCGCAGCTCGTCGCCGTCCACCTCGAAGGAGACCACCTGGCCCCGAGCATGCACCCCCGCATCGGTGCGCCCGGCGCACACCACATCCACCGGACGGCGGAACAGCAGGGCGAGGGCCTCTTCCAACTCCCCCTGCACCGTGCGCTGCCCCGGCTGCTTCGCGAACCCCGCGAAGGGCGCCCCATCGTAGGCCACCGTGCACGACAGCGTCTGCTCGTAGGCGCACTCCGCCGCCCGCTCTTCCAAAGTGGGACGATGTATCTCCGCGATCCTATGCAATCAAGGCCTCCGGGCCGAACAGGTCGCGGATCTCGGCCTTCATGATGGGCGAGCGGGCATCTACCGAGACTGGCAGCTCGGCGCGGAACTTGCGGCCGTCGGCCTGCTCCACAAGCAGCACCACCCCGTCGCGGCCGGGGAACTGGCGCAGAATGCGACTCAGGTTGGCCGAGCGGCTCTGGTCGAAGGAGCGCGAGGGCACCTGCAGCTGCAAGTGGCTCGGCCGCGCATCCTCCTCGCGCAGCTCCAGGGCCTCCAGCTCGAAGGCCATGATCTGGCTGCCGCGGTCGTTCACCTCGAACTTGCCCTTCACCTTCACGATGGCATCGTCGCGGATGGCCTCGGCGTTCTCGTCGTACTTGAAGCAGATGCACTCCACGTGGCCCGTGGTGTCCTCCAGAGTGAACGTGGCCATCTTCGTCTGGCGCTTGGTCAGCTTCACCACAACGTTGGACACCATGCCCACGAAGATGGCGTTGCGGATCTCGGTGGTGCGCTCGGCCAGATCGCCCAGGGAGAACTTCGTCATGCGGGAGAGCGCCCCCTCGTAGGGGGCCAGGGGATGCTCGGACACATAGATACCCATGATCTCCTTCTCGTAGGCGAGCTTCGTGCGCTTGTCCCACTCCACGCCGTCGGGCTCGGGCACGTCTTCCTGGAAGCCGGAGTCGGCGTCGTCGGCAAACAGGTCGAACATGGACACCTGGCCGCGGTCGCGGTCCTTCTGGCGCTTCGCCGCGCCCTCGAGCATCGGCGTCTCCTCGATGAAGTGCATCATCTGCTTGCGGGTGTAGCCGGTGGAGTCGAAGGCACCGCCCTTCACGAGAGCCTCGAGCGTCTTGCGGTTGTAGGCCTTCGCATCCACGCGGTTCACGAAGTCGTGCAGCGACGAGAACGGGCCGTTGGCCTCGCGCTCCTCGATGATGGCGTCGGCCACGTTCTTGCCCACGCCGCGCACGCCCACCAGACCGAAGCGGATGCCCTCGGCAACGGGGGTGAACTCCGCGCGAGACGAGTTGATGTCCGGCGGCAGCACCGGCGTGCCGTTGTGGTTGCAGCTGGCGATATAGCGGATGAGCCGGTCGGTGTTGCCCATGTAGCTGGTGAGCACGGCGGCCATGAAGTCGTTCGGGTAGTGCGCCTTCAGGTAGGCCGTGCGCATCACGAGGATGGCGTAGGCCGCCGAGTGCGACTTGTTGAAGGCGTACTTAGCGAACTTCTCGGCGTCTTCCCAAATCTTCTCGGCGATCTCCAGGGCATAGCCGTTCTCCACGGCGCCGGAGTTCCAGTCGGCCTGGAGTTGGCGCATGACGTCGAGCTTCTTCTTGCCCATGGCCTTGCGCAGCTTATCGGCCTTGCCGGCGGAGAAGCCGGACATGGCCATGGACACCTGCATGATCTGCTCTTGGTAGACCATGGTGCCGAAGGTCTCCTCAAGGATGGGCCGCAGGCGCTCATCATAGTAGTGGGCCGGGGTCTTGCCCGAGGCCACCTTGATGTAGTCCTCCACCATGCCGGACTCCAACGGGCCCGGGCGGTTCAGGGCAATGGAGGCCACGACGTCGGAGAAGCGCGTGGGGGGCAGGCGCTTGAACAAGCTCACGTACAGGCTGCCCTCCACCTGGAACAGGCCGTCCATGTTGCCGGACTGCATGAGCTTGAAGGCCAGGGCGTCGTCGGTGGGAATCTCCTCGGGGATGATCTTCTCGCCGGTGCGCTCCAGGATGTTCTTGCAGGCAATGGACAGCACGTCCAAGGTGCGCAGACCGAGGAAGTCCATCTTCAGCAGGCCCAGGTCGGGCGTATAGTGGCCGTCGTACTGGGTGATGATGCCGCCGCCCTTGGTGTCGCGCTTCATGGGCACGTGATCGCTCATGGGGTCGCGGCAGATGATGGTGGCGCAGGCGTGCACGCCCTCGCCGCGCACGTGGCCCTCGATGGAACGGGCCGCATCGATGATGGTCTTGACGTCCTCGTCGGTGTCGTAGGCCTTCTTCAGGTCGGGGTTGGTGTCCAGAGCCTTGTCGATGGTGATGCCGAGCTCGTCGCCGATCATCTTGCAGATGCGGTCGCCCAGGCCGTAGGCCGCTTTGCGGGCCATGTCGGCATCGAGCCCCTGGCCCAGCTTCAGCGTGCCCGACAGCACGCGGGCCGTGTCGCGCACGGCGTTCTTCGCCTGCAGGGTGCCGAAGGTGATGACCTGGGACACGTGGTCCTCGCCGTAGACCTCCTTGATGTGGTTGATGACCTCTTCGCGGCGGCCCTGCTCGAAGTCGACGTCGATATCGGGCATCTCCACGCGCTCGGGCGAGAGGAATCGCTCGAACAGCAGGCCGTTGGTGAGCGGGTCCAGGTCGGTGATGCCCATGGCGTAGGCCACAATGGCGCCAGCGGCCGAACCACGGCCCGGCCCCACGCCGATGCCCTGGGAACGGGCCCACTCGATGTACTCCTGCACGATGAGGAAGTAGGCCGGGAAGCCCTGCTGGATGATGATGCCCATCTCGTAGTCGGCGCGCTCCTGGGCGTCGGCGGGCACCGGCGTGCCGTAGCGCTTCTCCAGGCCCTCCTGCACGCGCTTGCGGAACCAGGATTCCTCGGTCTCGCCCTCGGGCAGGGGGAAGCGCGGCAGGATGGAGTCGCGCTCGAGCACTACGTTGCACTTCTCGGCCACTTCCACGGTGTTGTCGCAGGCCTCGGGGAAGTCGGCCAGGGCCTCGCGCATCTCGGCCTCGGTCTTCATGTAGAACTGGTCGTTCTCGAACTTCATGCGCTTCTCTTCGTTCACCATGGCACCGGTGCCGATGCACAGCATGATGTCCTGAGCGCGAGCATCTTCCTGAAGCAGGTAGTGGAAGTCGTTGGTGGCGATGGTCTTCAAGCCCGCCGCTTTGGCCACCTCGGTCAGCTGGTGGTTCAGTTCGGTCTGGGTGAAGCCAGCGTCGGTGCGCACGCCCTGGTTCTGCAGCTCGATGTAGAAATCGCCGTCATCGAAGCAGCTGGCGAACTTCTTCGCCCACTCCACGGCGTCCTCGAAGCGGCGGTCGTCCAGCAGCTTCGGAATGATGCCGCCGATGCAGGCCGAGGTGCCGATGATGCCGCGGCCGTACTTCTGCAGCATGGAGAAGGTGGTGCGGGGCTTGTAGTAGAAGTTGTCCACATGGGACTCGCTGACCAGCTTCAGCAGGTTGTGGTAGCCCTCGTTGGTCTTGGCCAGCAGCAGCAGATGGTACAGCTTCGGCTTCACGTCCTTGCGCAGCGACTCGTCGGCGGTGAAGTACACCTCGCAGCCGAAGATGGGCTTCACGCGGACGCCGGTCTCCTTCTCCACGGCGTCGCAGGCATCGGAGAGCTCCACCACGCCGGACATGACGCCGTGGTCGGAGATGGCCACGGCCGGCATGCCCAGTTCGGCGGCGCGGCGCACCATATCCTTCACATGGGTCAAGCCGTCGAGCAGGGAATACTCGGTATGGTTGTGCAGATGGACAAATGCCATAGGGTGTCAGCCCCTTCGATAAGGTCGGCGGCGCACGGGTTCGATTGTGGTGTGGCTATGCGCGCTGTGTCTGAAATGCTGGGCCGAGAGAACATGGCAGCTGCGGGCGTTGTCCCGCCGCGCCGCTTCCCTTCCGGCCGCTCTCAAGTTCCGTTATTGCTCGGGTGCCATGATACCAGCCCGCCGCCCCCTCCCGTGCGAACAAACCGTGAGATTTGCATGGATTGCCACGGGGCGGCCACACGGCCTCGACTCTCCTCCCTCCACAACGAGAAAGGGCGCCCCGGATGGGACGCCCTCTCAAAACAGGCTCAAATGCTGCGGGCTGCCTCAGGGCTCCGCACGACCTTAAAGGGTCGTGGGCTTCCCTAGGCGGCAGCGCCGCTCACGTGCTTCAGCTGCGCCTCGCACCACTCCAGCTTCTTCTGGTTGGTGACGAGGGTGGCCTGATCCTGCGCATCGTCGGCCTTCTCCAGCTCGGCGATGATCGCGCGGCACTCATCGGCCTCGGCCTTCACGGCCTCGGCGTCGATGTCCTCCACGGCGGTTCCGAAACGGGCGAGCACCGTCACCTTGTCGTCCAGAACCGACGTCGCGCCGCCCATGACCAGGAACTCCTTCTTCTCCTGCTCGTTCTCGCCCACGGTCAGCGTCACCAGGCCGCCCTCGCGGTTGAGCGAGACGGACAGCTCGTGACCGGGCAGAACGCCGAAGTAGCCGTCGCATCCGGGGATGCTGGCATAGGAGATCTCACCCTGGTACAGGGCGCGATCGGGAAGGGCCACCGTGCAGCGCATAACGGCCATTAGTTGCCGTCCTTCTGCATGGCGTCGTAGGCCTCGTAGACCTGCTCGATGGCGCCCTTGTTCACGAAGCACTGCTCCGGGATGTGGTCGCACTTGCCGTCGAGGATCTCCTTGAAGGAGCGGACGGTGTCCTCCACCTTCACGTACACGCCGGGCAGGCCCGTGAAGACCTCGGCCACGTGGAAGGGCTGGCCCAGGAACTTCTGCACCTTACGGGCGCGGTTCACGGTCAGCTTCTGATCCTCGGACAGCTCGTCCATACCCAGAATGGCGATGATGTCCTGCAGGTCCTTGTACTGCTGCAGGATCTGCTGCACGCCCATGGCTACGTCGTAGTGCTCCTGGCCGACGATCTCGGGATCCAGCGCGCGAGAGGTGGACTCCAGCGGGTCCACGGCCGGGTAGATGCCCAGCTCGGCAATGCCGCGGGACAGAACGGTCTTGGCGTCCAGGTGGGTGAACGTGGTGGCCGGAGCCGGGTCGGTCAGGTCGTCGGCGGGCACGTACACGGCCTGCACCGAGGTGATGGAGCCGGTCTGCGTGGAGCAGATGCGCTCCTGCAGGTCGCCCATCTCGGTGGCCAGCGTGGGCTGGTAACCCACGGCGGAGGGCATACGGCCGAGCAGTGCGGACACCTCGGAACCGGCCTGGGTGAAGCGGAAGATGTTGTCGATGAACAACAGCACGTCCTGACCCTGATCGCGGAAGTACTCCGCCTCGGTCAGGCCCGCCAGACCCACGCGCAGACGGGCTCCCGGAGGCTCGTTCATCTGGCCGTAGACCAGGCAGGTCTTCTCGATAACGCCGGAATCGGTCATCTCGAGGTAGAGGTCGGTACCCTCGCGGGTACGCTCGCCTACGCCGGTGAACACCGAGGTGCCGCCGTGCTCCTGGGCCAGGTTGTTGATGAGCTCCTGGATGCACACGGTCTTGCCCACGCCGGCGCCGCCGAACAGACCGGTCTTGCCGCCCTTGACGTAGGGCTCGATCAGGTCGACGACCTTAATGCCGGTCTCGAAGGTCTCGGTGGTGGTGACCAGGGTGTCGAACGGGGGCGCGGGGTGGTGAATCGGGCGCCACTCCACGTCCTCGGGCATGGGCTTGCCGTCCACGGGCTCGCCCAGCACGTTCCAGATGCGGCCGAGGGTCGCCTTGCCCACGGGCATCATGATGGGGGCGCCAGTGTCCTGGGCCTCCAGGCCGCGCACCATGCCGTCGGTGGACGTCATGGCGACGGTGCGGACGATGTCACCGGGGAGGTGCGTCTGCACCTCGAGCACGGTGGAAACCTCGCCCGAAGGGGTCGTTGCCTTCACGGTCAGGGCGTTGTAGATGGCCGGCATGGCGTCTGCCGGGAACTCCACATCCACAACGGCGCCGACGATACGGACGATGCGTCCGATGGCGCCTCCCTTGGCCGCTTCAGTAGAAGTAGTTTCAGCCATTTAATCCTCCAAAGCTGCGGCACCGCCCACGATCTCGGTGATCTCCGTGGTAATGGCGCCCTGGCGCACGGTGTTGTACACGCGCTCCAGGGTGGAGACCATCTCGTTCGCGTTGTCGGTGGCCGACTTCATCGCGTTGCGGCGGGCACCTTGTTCGCCCGCTGCGGAATCGAGCATCGCGTAGTAAAACGCGTTGTTCAGGTAGGCGTTCATCATGTAGGACATGACCGACTCCGTGCTCGGCTCGAAGTCGATGTCGCCCGGGATCGAGGAGTCGTCCCGCTCGCGGAAGGACTTGAACACGTCCTCCTCCTTGGCCTTCAGGCCAAGAAGGTCCGCGTAGGACTCCTCCTTCACCGGCAGCACCTGCTGCTCCACCAAGGACTGCTCGGCAGCGTTCTTCGCGTGGTTGTACACGATGAACACCTCGTCGAGCTTGCCCTCGGCATAGGCCTGCATCACGTAGCCGGACAGCTCGGCGGCCTGGGCGAACTCAGGGTCGGCCGAGTATCCCGCGAAGGAGAACACCGGCTCGATGCCGCGGTAGGTGAAGTACCCGATGGCCTTCTTGCCACAGGCAGCCACCTCCACCTCGGCACCTTCGCGCTGCTTTTCCTTCGTGAGCTTCTCCACATAGCGAAGCACGTTGGTGTTGAAGCCGCCGGCAAGGCCGCGGTCGGAGGTGACGGCTACGATGAGCACCCGCTTCACCTCGTCGTGGACCTGCAGCAGCGGCTCCGTATCCAGATGAGCGTACTTTGCCGTGCTGATGAGCATGTCTGAGATGGCGACCGCCCAAGGGAGCGCGTTGTCCACGCGCTCGGAAGCGCGGCGAATCTTGGCAGCGGCGACCATTTCCATGGTGCGCGTGATCTGCTTCGTCGAGGTGACGGATTTGATTCGCCGTTCGATGTCGTGTAGGTTGGGCATGGTCTACCTACCTTACGCTACGGCGTCGAAGGACTGCTTGAAGGCGGCGATGGCCTCCTTCAGAGCGGCCTTGGTCTCGTCGGAGAGCTTCTTCTCCTTGTTGATCGTCTCGATGATCTGCGGCTTGGAGGCGCGGATCGAGGAGAGCAACTCGGTACGGAAGCGAACGACGGCATCCAGCGGCAGATCGTCGAGGAAGCCCTCGTTGCCGGCGAAGATGGCGATGACCTGCTCGGCGACGGGCATCGGGTTGTAGCGGCCCTGCTTCAAAAGCTCCGTCATGTGGGAGCCGCGGGTCAGCTGGTCCTGCGTGGCCTTGTCCAGGTCGGAACCGAACTGGGTGAAGGCCTGCAACTCGCGATAGGACGCCAGGTCCAGGCGCAGGGAGCCGGCCACCTGCTTCATGGCCTTGATCTGCGCGGAGCCACCCACGCGGGACACCGAGATGCCCACGTCGACGGCCGGGCGCTGGCCCTGGAAGAACAGGTCGGTCTGCAGGAAGATCTGACCGTCGGTGATGGAGATCACGTTGGTCGGGATGTAGGCGGACACGTCGCCGGCCTGGGTCTCGATGATCGGCAGAGCCGTCATGGAGCCGCCGCCGTTCTCGTCGGACATCTTCACCGCGCGCTCCAGCAGGCGGGAATGCAGGTAGAACACGTCGCCGGGGTAGGCCTCGCGTCCCGGAGGACGGCGCAGGGTCAGCGACATCTGGCGGTAGGCCACGGCCTGCTTGGACAGGTCATCGTAGACGATGAGCACGGCACGGCCGCGGTTCTCAGGCCCGGCCGGCTGGCCGTTGGCGCCATTGTAGACGAAGTACTCGCCCATGGCGGCGCCGGCCATCGGCGCGATGTACTGCAGCGGAGCGGAATCGGAGGCGGTGGCGGCCACGATGATGGTGTTCTTCATGGCGCCGTGGCGCTCGAGGGTCTCCACCACGCCGGCCACCGTGGAGGCCTTCTGGCCGATGGCGACGTAGATGCAGATCATGTCCTGATCTTTTTGGTTGATGATGGCGTCGATGGCGATAGCGGTCTTGCCGGTCTGGCGGTCGCCGATGATGAGCTCGCGCTGGCCGCGGCCGATCGGCACCATGGAGTCGATGGCCAGGATACCGGTCTGCATGGGCTCGTTCACCGGCTGGCGGGAGATAACGCCCGGGGCCTTGAACTCGACGGGGCGGGTGCCCTCGGTCTTGATGGGGCCCTTGCCGTCGATGGGCATGCCGAGCGGGTTCACGACGCGGCCGAGCATGGCCTCGCCGGCGGGAACCTCCACGATACGACCGGTCGTGCGGACCTGGTCGTTTTCCTTGATTGCGGTGACGTCACCCAAAAGCACGGCGCCGACCTCGTCCTCTTCGAGGTTCTGGGCCAGACCGTACACGGTCTTGCCGCCCTCTCCGATGAACTCGAGCAGCTCACCGGCCATGGCATCGCGGAGACCGTCGACGCGCGCAATGCCGTCGCCGACCTGGATGACCGTGCCCACTTCGCGGGACTCGACGCTGACGTTCAGCGCCTCGAGCTGCTTCTTCAGCGCGGCGTCAATGGACTGTGCGGTGATTTCAGTCACTAGCATTCACCTCCATCTGTTGTGTCTTTGAGGACGTTGCGGGCGCGGTTCAGCTGCGAGATCATGCTCGCATCGATGTAGTTCCCGTCCACGTCCATGATGATGCCGCCCAAGATAGACTTGTCGATGCGCTCGCGCAGCACCGCCTTCTTCCCCAGATCGGCTTCGGCTTTTTCCGTAATAAGCTGGCGCAGCCCGTCGTCAAGGGGCACCGCGGTGGTCACGTCGACCACGCAGATTCCCAATCGCTCGCCCAGCAGGGCGCGGAACTCGTCGTTCACCCGGGGCAGCAGGTCGGCCTGGCCACGCTCGGCCATGACCGCCAGCACCTCGCGAAACGCCAGGTGGCACTCGGCGAAGACGTTCTCCACCAGCGCCCGGCGCGCCTCGGGGGTGAAATCCGGGTTCGAGAGCGCCATGGTGAGGTCCAGATCGGAGCGCATGAGGCGGATGACCTCGGCCATCTGCTCGCGCACCTGAAGCACGGCCTCCTGGCCGCCGGCCCCGTTGGCGCTGTCGAAGAGCACCGACGCGAAGACGGCGACTTCCTCTTTGACGACGAGACGATTAGTTGCCATTGAAGCTCCCAGCCTCTTTGACGTAGCGCTCGATGATCGCGCGATGCTCGCCCTCGGTGAGATCCTCGCCGATGAGGCGGGCGGCCACGTCCACGGACGTGTCGGCGATCGAAGACTGGAGCTCGGCCACGGCGGCCTTCTTCTCAGCCTCGATGGCGGCCTTGGCCTTGGCGATCATGTCGGCCGCCTCGGTCTGGGCCTGGGCGGTGATGTCGGCCTTCACGGCCTCGCCCACCGCGCGGGCATCAGCGATGATCTGGGCCGACTGGGTCTTGGCGTCGGCCAGCTGCTGCTGGTACTCCGCAAGCACGCGCTCGCTCTCAATCTGAGCCTCCTCGGACTTCTTCAGAGCCTCGCGGATGGTGTTCTCGCGCTTCTCGAGCATGCCGGCGAACATGGGCCAGCCGAACTTCGCGAGAATGATCCACAGGATGATGAAGGCGATGAGCATGGGGATGAACTCCGCCATGTCGGGGAGAATGGCGGACAGGCCGCCGGACTCCTCTTCGCTAGCAAACGCGAGCGCAGGGAAAGCAGCGTTCAGAGCCAGGGCACCGAAGGCGGCCTGGGCAACTGCTTTGTTCGCTCTTGTCTTCACGTGCATACCTCTTTCTTGCCTATACGTAGGCTTTTCCGAATTGAATACGTGCCGGATTTAGAGGATGAACGCGAGCACGAAGCCGATGAGGGCCAGGGCCTCGGCCAGAGCGGCGCCGATGATGAAGTTGGTGAACAGACGGCCACCCACCTCGGGCTGGCGGGCGGTGCCCACGCAGCAGCCGTAGCAGGCGATGCCGATGCCCAGGCCAGGGCCGATGGTGGCCAGGCCGTAGCCGACGAGCTTCAGCGCAGCGATGACGAAAACAGTTTCCACAATTTCCTCCTTAAAGGTCGTTTTTGAGCCTGTTTCCCAAAAACACTTAACGGATATGGTCTCCGGCTTTGGAGGAGCCGGCTTAACCCAATGGGGTGCGGAGGCCTTCCAACCTCCCGGCGCCGAGGGCGCTTGGGACCCGCAGGCCCTTTGCGGCCTAGTGGGCCGACGTGGCGATCTGGATGTAGACCGCGGAGAGCACCGTGAACACGTAGGCCTGCAGGAAGGCGACGAGCGTCTCCAGGGCGTACATGGCGATGAGCAGCAGGAACCAGGGCAGCGACAGCACGCTGGAAACGGGGTCGAGCGCCTGGATGCCCACGGTGAGGAACACGCTGGAGGCCAGGGCGAAGATGCCGAGGACCATGTGGCCGGCGAACATGTTGCCGTAGAGTCGGACGGCCAGGGTCAGCCAGCGGATGCAGGTGGAGATGAGCTCCAAAAACCAGATGACCGGCACCATGGGCTTGGGCAGCCCGGCCGGAGCGAAGGACTTCAGGTAGCCCAAACCGCCCTTGGCCTTGATGCCCCAGACATTGAAGTAGATAAACGAGATGGTGGCCAGCGCCCAGGTCACCGAGATGGTGCCCGTCGGGGTCTTGCAGCCGGGGATGAGGCCCACGAAGTTCGACACGAGAATGAAGAAGAACATCGTGGCCAGAAACGGCACGTGCTTCTTGAAGCCGTGGCCGATGATGCCCTCGCCCATGTCGTTGCGCACGAACTGGTAGCCGTACTCCACGGTGTTCACGAACTTGTTCGTGGGGATGAGGGTGAGCTTCTTGGCCACCACGAGCACGATAGCGCAGGTGATGATCCAGCAGATGACCATCCAGACAATGTACTGGGTGACCCCGCCGAACACGACGGTGGGATCGAAGGATGCCTGGAGATGGGGCACCTCAGCCGAGAGAGTTGAAAGAGCGTCCACGTATCAACCTTTCCTATGCTATTTCCGGACCAGCTTGCTCACACCGAAAACGATGGCGGTGAGCGAAAGCGCCACGGCTTCCGACAGGACGAAGGGCAGCGCGAGATCGCGGGCCAGCGAGATGCAGAGAAGAGCGGCGGCGAACATGAGGATGAACGAGATGAGAAGGCAGACCATGAGCACGCCCATATGTCCGAAATTGCCCGAGTCCGTCATGTGCCTCACCCGGTACAAACCGAACACAAGCGGGGAGAACCCCACTATGCCCGTTGCCACGCCGAGTGCGATTGCCAGTGCCATACCCTGCTTCCGTTTGGGCGCCTACGCGCTGAAAACCCAATAAACCGTAACGTATGATAACGGCTCCCTAACAAATGGCACCCGAAACAACCCTTTAATTGGTGAGCGGTGAAAAGTTCGCGTGGTCGGGCGGCCCTGTGATCTGGGAAAATTGTGCACGTGCACGAAACTTGGTTGCGGCTCCCCTCAGTCGGAGGAGGCGGGTATCCCAATTCGCTCAGACAGTCCTCGCTTTGGGGAAGTGTCCACTGGACACTTCCCGTCGCTGTGGAACTCGCTCGGTTGGGACACCCGCCTCCTCCTCTATACTCAACCTTTAGTTGAGGAGAAGAGCGCGCTCTACTTCCCTACTCGCCCGTGTACTCGCGGACGAGGATGCCGGATTCGGCGAGGAGCTGTTGGGAGAGCTCGTCGGGGTACGGGTTCTGGTACACGATCTCCTTGATGCCGGCGTTGATGAGCATCTTGGCGCACACGACGCAGGGCTGGGTGTTCACATAGATGGTAGCGCCGTCGATATCGGTGCCGAAGCGGGCCGCCTGGATGATGGCGTTCTGCTCAGCGTGCAGGCCGCGGCAGATCTCGTGGCGCTGGCCGCTCGGCACGCCGAGCTGCTGGCGCAGACACCCGGTCTCGGAGCAATGGGCGAGCCCGGTGGGCACGCCGTTGTAGCCCGTGGCCAGGATGCGGCGGTCCTTCACAATGATAGCCCCCACCCCGCGGCGCAAACATGTGGTGCGCTCGGCCACCTGGTTGGCCAGGCCCATGAAGTACTCGTCCCAACTGGGGCGGTTATCCACTGACATTGGTGCTCCTTCCCATCTCGGGACGGGGTGCCCGCACTCCGCAGGCACGCCCCGCTCCGCTGTTCGCCTTCGGCGCCGATCCCTCCGGCGGAAGACCCGGCGGCTGCCCGTGCTCGGGCACGTCCTCGCTTTCGGAAATATTGGTGTGGGAATTCTACACCAGAATTTCCGAGTCTGCGGAATCTGCGCGCGGACAGCCGCCGGGTCTTTCGCCTGCGCTAGCTCAATAAAACTTACTTCGTGCCGAAGATGCGGTCGCCGGCGTCGCCGAGGCCGGGCACGATGTAGGCGCGGTCGTTCAGTCCCTCGTCGATGGAGCAGGTGTAGATGCGCACGTCGGGATCGGCGGCGAGCACTGCCTCGATGCCCTCGGGGGCGGCCACGAGCACCATGAGCTTGATGTTCTTCACGCCCTGCTTACGCAGGTACTGGATAGCCGCCACGGCCGAGCCGCCGGTGGCGAGCATCGGGTCCACCACGAGCACGTCGCGCTGGTCGATGCTGTCGGGCAGCTTGGCGTAGTACTCGTGGGGCTCGTGGGTCTCGGGGTCGCGGTACATGCCCAGATGGCCCACGAAGGTGGAGGGCATGAGTTCCTGCAGGCCGTCCACCATGCCCAAACCGGCGCGCAGGATGGGCACGATCACCATCTTCTTGCCCGCCACCTGCTTGCAGTCGGCCGTGCAGATGGGGGTCTCCACCTTCACGTCCTCCAGGGCCAGGTCGCGGGTGGCCTCGTAGCCCTCGAACAGGGCCAACTCGCGCACGAGCTGGCGGAAGTCCTTGGAGGAGGTGTTCTTGTTGCGCAGCTTCGACAGCTTGTGCTGCACCATGGGATGATCGATGACGACGACGCGGTCGTTGTACTCCATAACGCGCTTCCTTTCGTGTGGATCGAGAAGGCAGTCCCACCGGGGAAGGGCCCGGCGGCGGCTCGTGCTCGGGCAAGTCCTCGCTTTCGGAAATATTGGTGTAGGGATTTTACCCCAATATTTCCGAGTCTGCGGAATCTGCGCGCAAACCGTCGCCGGGCCCTTCCCCTGCCCTCACTTTATTGCCTAGTACTCCAGCCCCGGGTACAGCGGGTGGGCGTCCAGCAGGGCGTTCACGCGGCGGCGGACGTCGGCGAGCTTGGCCTCATCGGCGGCGTTGAACACCGTGGTGGCGATGAGCTGGCCCACCTCGTAGAAGTCCTCGGCGGTAAATCCGCGGGTGGTGGCCGCGGCGCTTCCCACGCGGATGCCGCTCGTCACGAAGGGCGAGCGCTGCTCGTTGGGGATGGAGTTCTTGTTCGCCGTGAGCCCCACGCTCTCCAGCAGCTTCTCGGCATCCTTGCCGGTGATGTCGGAAGCGGTGAGGTCTACGAGGCACAGGTGGTTGTCGGTGCCGCCGGACACGAGGCGCAGGCCGCCGTCGATCATGCCCTGGCCGAGGGTGCGGCAGTTCTCCACCACAGACTCCATATAGGTGCGGTACGCCGGGCGCAGCGCCTCGCCGAAGGCCACGGCCTTGCCGGCGATGACGTGCATGAGCGGGCCGCCCTGGGCACCGGGGAAGATGGCCTTGTTGATCTTGGCCCCCAGCTCGTCGGAGTTAGTGAGGATGAAGCCGCCGCGCGGTCCGCGCAGGGTCTTATGGCTCGTGGAAGTGACGATATCGGCATGGGGCACCGGGCTCGGGTGCAGGCCCGCGGCCACGAGGCCGGCGATGTGGGCCATGTCCACCATGAGGTAGGCACCTACGCCGTGGGCGATCTCGGCCATGCGCTCGAAGTCGATGAAGCGCGGGTAGGCCGAGGCGCCGGCCACGATCACCTTCGGACGGCATTCCTTGGCGATGCGCTCCACCTCGTCGTAGTCGATGACCTCGGTCTCGGGGTCCACGCCGTAGGAGACGATGTTGTACAGAAGCCCCGAGAAGTTCACCGGGCTGCCGTGGGTAAGGTGGCCGCCGTGATCGAGGCTCATGCCGAGCACCGTGTCGCCGGGCTCGACGATGGACAGGTAGGCGCCGAAGTTCGCGCTGGCGCCGGAATGGGGCTGCACGTTGGCGTACTTGGCGCCGTACAGCTCGCAGGCACGGTCGCGGGCCAGATCCTCCACCATATCGACCTTCTCGCAGCCGCCGTAATAGCGCTTGCCCGGGTAGCCCTCGGCGTACTTGTTAGTGAGCACGCTGCCCACGGCTTCCATAACCGCGCGGGAGGTGAAGTTCTCCGACGCGATGAGCTCCACGCTTCCGCGCTGACGGGCCAACTCAGCCCGCAGACACTCCGCTACCTGAGGGTCTTCCCCCGCGAGAAATTCCAAAGCCATAAAACCGTTCCTTCCCTTTATAGGTACCTACGCATCCAACAGGTATCTCAGTATTCCAGCATCATACGTTCTCCCTGGTTCGCCCCAGGAAGTCAGCGAGGGCTCGGCAGGTGCCTGCATCGGTGCTGAAGGGCGGCCGAGCGGCCTTTGCGCCGTGAGGGCAAGCCCTGAAGTGCAGAGGCAGGTGCCTGTCGGAGCCGCGGCGTCGGCTAGTCCGTTTGTCCGCCAGGACGAACGGACTCAAGAGCCATGATCTTCTCGACCCGTCCCGCGTGGCGACCCTCGCCGAAGGGGGTGGCGAAGAAGGTGTCCAGAATGCGCTCGTTCTCGGCCAGGGGCACGAAGCGGCCCGACAGGGTGATGAGGTTCGCGTCGTTGTGCTCGCGGGAGAGCGCGGCGAACTCGGTGTTGATGATGTTCACCGCCCGCACGCCGCGGACCTTGTTGGCCGCCACGGCCATGCCGATGCCGGTGCCGCACACGAGCACGCCGAAGTCGGCGGCGCCGTCGGCCACATCGTGGGCCACGGGCGCGGCGTAGTCGGGATAATCCACCCGATCGTCGTTGGCGGGACCGCGGTCGATGACCTCGATGCCCTTCCCCTTCAGGTAATCAACGAGGGCCTGTTTCTGCTCGAAGCCGGCGTGGTCGCTTCCGATGCTCACGCGCATGGGCGTCCGTCCTTTCCAACGCTGGGGCACAACGCTCCTATTGTATGCGCTCGGGCCCCGCGCCGCCGGGCGGAATTCCCCAACCGAGAAAAGAATCGGAAATCGGACACGGAACGCCCTAGCCCTCTTCCCCCAATTCCGCCGGATCGAAGGAGCGGACGAGATCCAAGAACTCCTGCTTCTTGTGGACGCCGAGCTTGGCGTAGAGCCGCCGGCAGTGGGTGCGGATGGTGTTCTCGGACACCACGAGGTCCTCGGCGATGCGGGTGACGGTGTTGCCCCGGGCGATCAGCTCCATGACCTCGGTCTCCCGGGCGCTCAGGCGGTAGTGGCGCTGCACGAGGGCCGCCTGCTTCGACATGCGGTCCTGCCAGACCGGCGCCGCCTGGCCCGGCCGGGGCTTCGGGGCCCGGGGCTGGAGGGCCACCAGCTCGATGCCCGTGGACCGGGCGCTGCGGTCGGCCGGCTCCTCGGCGGCGCGGCGCGAGAACAGGCGCCGGAAGCCGCCCTGGCCCACGAAGTACATGAGCCCGAGCAGGTACACCGCCGCCAGGGCGATGCCCGCCAAGGGGGCGATGCCGGCGTAGCGAATGCCCTCGGCGAAGGTGCCTCCGAGAAAGCCCACGTCATGGAGCATGTAGACGATGCAGCCGAAGAAGCCGTAGATGAAGACGGGGTTGATACCGCGGTTGCGCGAGGCCTGGGCGCACTGGATCATCATGAGCACGATGGCCACGCTGTACACCGCGTAGAGCACCGCCGCGAGCCACCGCTCGTACTCGGGCGCGAGAAAGGGCAGCAGCAGAAACGACGTGATGACGAAGGGAAAGAACGCCTGGTAGGCCCCGACAACGTCCATGTGGAGGTCCTGGTGGCGCCAGGCGATGAGCAGGGCGAGGGCCGCCACGAGGGTCGCGGCCATGGACAGCACGTTGACGAGCGAGCCCACGGAGGGGTTGCCCACGGCCAGGGAGCGCATGATGCCCGTGCAGAACCCGAGCGCCCCCACGCACAGGGCGCTGCGCCAGTAGTCGCCGATGACGCGGCGGTACACCTGGGGGTGCTCCCGGGGCACATCCTCGAACATCGGCTGATCCCGGTTGATGTCGCGGCTCTTGAGGACGATGGCCAAAGCGAACAGGGGCAGGAACACGAGCGGGATGAGGAAGGCGGTCACCGCCACGGGAATGAGGTAGAGGGCGAAGTAGAACACCGCGCCCCACACGGTGCCGCCGATGAGGTTGCGATCCCCCTCCTCCGAGGCCATGGAGGCGAAGAGGCGCTGCCAGAGCATGTAGAACCCCGCCGAGCCCAGGCCCAGCAGCGCGCCGCCGACGGCCACGAGCCGAAGGGCCCAGTCGTCGAAGTAGATGGCCCCGATGAGGCAGCACCACCCGAGGAAGTAGGGGGCGATGGTGAACTGCACGAGGAAGCTCCGCGTGGCCCGGGGCAGGAAGTAGGATCCCAGCAGGCTGGCGAGATAGCTCAAGGAGAACACGAGGGACTGGCACAGGAAGAACCAGAAGATGATGCCGCGGGTCTGGAACTCCAGGGGCAGGAAGGGGAACACGCCGCCCCAGACGCTGGCCGCGTTGATGGCAAGGAAGAGCCCGTAGCCCAGGGAAGCCGCATTGGGCTTGAGCAATCGATAGAGCAGGCTGCCGGTGATCGGCCCTCCCCCGCTGCCGTTCCCGCGTTCCATGACTTCCTCCCCACCCCGGTGCCGACCCTGTCATTGTAAAGCAAGTGCCCGAGGAAATGGGACCGACCAACCCCCTTCTGACCAGGTTTTTTCTGGAATTCACATACATTATGCGACAAGGGATGAACCTCCGTGGACTAGGATTTCGCCATTCCCGGCACCGCGCGGCCGCTCTTGAGGGGGCGCGCGGGCGGGAAGGTTCTCACGGCCGCGGGAGAGCGCGGCCGCCGTACCCACGAGGAAGAGAAAGAGGAGGGACGCAATGTCTAAGGAACTGAGTCGCCGCACCTTCGTCCAGGGTTCCGCCCTGGCCGGCCTCGGTGCCGCCACCCTCGGTGGCGCCACGCTGTTCGGCTGCTCGTCCGAGCTCGCCGAGACGGGAGCCGATGGGAAGGCCGAGCCGGCGCCGGTGGAGGAGAAGATCGTCTGGAACCACTGCGCCATCAACTGCCCGGGCCGCTGCGCGCTCAAGCTCCACGTCGTCGACGACGAGATCGTGCGCGTGGAGACCTACGCCGCCGACAGCGACGACATGGACGACATCCAGCCCCGTGCCTGCCTGCGCGGCCGCGCCTATCGCGCCTGGGTGAACCACCCCGACCGCATCAACTACCCCATGAAGCGAGCCGAGGGCTCCAAGCGCGGCGAGGGCAAGTACGAGCAGATCACCTGGGACGAGGCCATCGAGATCATCGCCCGCAACTACCAGGAGGTCATCGACAACTACGGGCCCGAGGCCGTGTACATGAACTACTGCACCGGCAACTACGGCGTGACCGCCCGCCCGTGGTTCCGCCTGCTGAACTCGCTCGGCAACGGGTACCTGGCCTTCTACGGCAACTACTCCCTGGCCCAGCTCATGTGGATCACCCCCTACATCTTCGGCGCCAGCGTGGGCGCGGGCTCGTCCCTGTCGGCCGCCCGCGATTCCGACCTGGTGCTCATGTTCGGCACGAGCCCCGTGGAGACGCGCCAGGGCGGCGCGGTGTCCCACCACGACTACGTGGCCATGCGCGAGATGACCAAGGGTAAGATCTACGTGATCGATCCCCGCTTCAACGACTCCCTGGCCGGCCGCTCCGACGAGTGGCTGCCCATCAACCCCGGCACCGACGCGGCCCTCGTGGCGGCCATCGCCCATGAGCTCATCGCGAACAACCAGGTGGACAAGGAATTCCTGGACACCTACTGCGTCGGCTTCGACGAGGCCACCCTGCCTGCCTCGGCCCAGGGCCAGCATAAGTCCTACCAGGACTACATCATGGGCACCGGCTACGACAAGGTGGAGAAGACGCCGGAATGGGCCGCCCCCATCACCGGCATCGCCGCCGACAAGATCCGCGCCCTGGCCGGCGAGATCGCCGCGGCAGAGGCCCTGTTCGTCGACCAGGGCTGGGGCCCGCAGCGCCGCAGCAACGGTGAGATGACCGGCTGGTCCATCTGCATGCTGCCCATCCTCACGGGCAACATCGGCCTGCCGGGCACGAGCAACGGCCTGCGCGAGGGCTCCTACAGCGTCAACCTCACCAGCATGCCCGACGGCGAGAACCCCGTGAAGGCGAAGATCTCGGTGTTCTCCATGGTGGACGCCATCGACCGCGGCCACGAGATGACCGAGAAGGCCGACGGCGTGACCGGCGTCGACCAGCTGCCCTGCGACATCAAGTTCGTCATCAACTACGCAGGCAACTGCATCACGAACCAGAACTCCGACATCAACTGGGTCCACGACGTGATGTCCGACGAGAGCAAGTGCCAGTTCGTGCTCGGCTCCGACATCCTCATGACCGACTCGCTCAAGTACTCCGACGTCATCCTCCCCGACCTGTTCCGCCTCGAGCAGCCCTCCATGATCGGCACGGGCGGCGACGGCGGCTACATGCTCGCCGGCTCCGAGCCCTACGCGCCGAAGTTCGAGCGCAAGAGCGCCTACGACGCCGCCGCTCTCATCGCCGCGGCGCTCGGCAAGGAGGAGGCCTTCACCGAAGGCAAGACCCAGGAGGACTGGCTCCGGGAGTGCTACGAGACCTCCCGTGAGAAGGATCCCGAGCTGCCCACCTACGAAGAGGCCATGGAAATGGGCGTCTACACCCGCAAGAACCCGGCCGGCGCCGTCATCGCCATGGCCGAGTTCCGCGCCGACCCCGTGGCCAACCCCCTGGACACCCCCTCGGGCAAGATCGAGATCTACTCCGAGGCCCTGGCCGACTACATCGCGGCCCACGAGTTCGCCGACGACGACTTCGTGGCCCCCATCCCGGTCTACGCCCCCGAGTGGTACGGCGCCGAGACCGTCACCGACGAGTTCCCCCTCCAGCTGTCCGGCTTCCACTACCGGGGCCGCCTGCACTCGTCCTGGGGCGGCGTGGAGATCCTGAAGGAGCTGAACCCCCAGGAGGCCTGGATCAACCCGGCCGACGCCGCCGAGCGCGGCATCGAGCAGGGCGATACCGTCCGCGTGGAGAACCAGTTCGGCGCCATGGAGCTGCTGGCCAAGGTGACGCCCCGCGTCATCCCCGGCACCGTGGCCTGCGCCCAGGGCGCCTGGCACGACGCCGACATGAACGGCGACCGCGTGGACAAGGGCGGCTGCATCAACACCCTGACCACCCATCGCCCCTCGCCCTTCGCCAAGGGCAACCCCCAGCACACCAACATCTGCCAGGTCACCAAGGCCTAGGGCCGCGCGCACGGAAAGGATGAGACATCATGGCACAACTTGCTTTCTACTTCGACGGCACGCGCTGCACCGGCTGCAAGACCTGCGTGTTCGCCTGCAAGGATAAGAACAACCTGGACACGGGGCTGGCCTACCGCCGCGTCTGGGAGTACACCGGCGGCACCACCGAGAAGGGCGCCGACGGCACCTGCACCACCTCCTGCTTCAGCTACTACACCTCGGTCAGCTGCAACCACTGCGACAAGCCCATCTGCATGGCGAACTGTCCCCAGGGCGCCATCAGCAAGGACGACGAGACCGGGCTCATGGCCGTGGACGCCGAGTCCTGCATCGGCTGCGGCACCTGCGTGAACGCCTGCCCCTACGGCGCCCCGAAGGTGGATCCCGAGACGGTGAAGGCCGTGCGCTGCGACGGCTGCGCCGACCTGGTGGCCGCCGGCGAGCTGCCCGCCTGCGTCATGGCCTGTCCGGCCCGGGCCCTGAAGTTCGGCGACGCCGGGGCCATGGCGGCCCTCGGCGAGCGCGGAGCGGTGGCCCCGCTGCCCGATCCGGCCGAGACCGAGCCGAACTACTTCATGACCCCGACGGCCGATGCCCGCGCCGCCGGCTCCGACGAGGGCTTCATCGGCAATCCCCTCGAAGTGGCCTAAGGGCCGCGACCCCGACCGAGGGAAACGAACGGCCGGGCGCCGCAACGACGTCTTTCAGGCGCTTTTCGGGCGGGGGTGCGCTACCATGGGCGCCCCCGCCCCGTTTTTCCGCCGCGCGGCCCTAAGGCGCGCGGCTTCGCGAGAGGAGGTGCGCACCCCATGGCCCAGCTCGGGTTCTTCTTCGACGGCTCCCGCTGCACCGGCTGCAAGACCTGCGTCGTCGCCTGCAAGGACGGTTTCGACCTGGGAGTCGGCGTGGCGTTTCGCCGCGTCTACGAGTGTGTGGAGGGCCGCACCGAGAAGGACGGGGCGGGCATCTGCTCCACCACCTGCCGCGTCTTCTACCTCTCTCTCGGCTGCAACCACTGCTCCCGCCCCGTCTGCATCGAGGTATGCCCCACCCAGGCCATGGCCAAGGACGAGGCCACGGGGCTGGTGGCCGTGAACACCCGGAAGTGCATCGGCTGCGGCTACTGCCACCTCGCCTGCCCCTACAACGCCCCTCAGGTGGACAAGAGCCGGGGCCACTCGGTGAAGTGCGAGGGCTGTCCCGACCGTCTCGCCGCCGGCGAGGCGCCCCTCTGCGTGCTGGCCTGCCCCGCCCGGGCCCTCGGGTTCGGCACCGCCGAGGCCATGGCCGCTCGGGGAGAGAGGGCGGCCACCCCTCCCCTGCCGCCGGCCGAGGAGACCTGTCCGAACCTCTATATCAAGCCCAGCCGCGACGGCCGGGCCGCCGGCGACGGCGTGGCCATCGGCAACGTCGCCGAAACCCGTTAGGACGCCCCGTGATCGGACTCGACACCGCCCTCGGCGAGATAACCCTCGTCCTGTTCACCACCCTCGCGCCAGCCGGGGCCATGGCCCTGCTGCTCATGGGGCTGCCCATTCTGAGCGGCCGGGCTTCCTGGGCCGAGGTGCGGCGCATCAGCACCTACCTGTGCCTGCCGCTCATCGTGTCCATGGTGGGGCTCGTGGCCTCGGCCACCCATCTGGGCAGTCCCGCCAACGCCCTCTACGTCTTCGCGGCCGTGGGCTCCTCCCCGCTGTCCAACGAAGTGCTCTGCGCCGTCATCTTCCTCATGCTCGGCGGCCTCTACTGGCTCTACTCGTTCCGCCGCGCCCCCAGCCCCCGCCTGCTGCGCCTGTGGATCGGCGCCATCGATCTGGCGGCCCTGGCGTTCATCGCCGCCGTGGGCCTGGCCTACTCCGCCCGTACCATCATCTCCTGGAACCTGTGGGAAGTGCCCGTGGCCATTGCGGCCAACGCCCTCATGGGCGGCCCGCTGGTGGCCCTGGCCAGCTATGCCGTGGGACGCTGCACCTCTCTGACAGCGCGCCGGGCCAAGGGCCTCGCCGCGCTCGCGGCCGGGGCTCTAGCGGCGAGCGTTGCGGTGTACGGGTTGCAGGGGGTCGATCTCGGGAGCGTGGGCAACGCCGTGGCCTCCGTGACCGACCTCGTGCCCGCCTATGGGGCGGCCGTCGCAGCCTTCGCCCTGCTGGGTGCCGGCGGCATCGTCATCGCCTGGCGGGCGACGCGGAACCTTCCGGCCGACGGCACCCCGCCCGAAGGCGCAATCCGCTACCAGCTCGTGGGGCGCCTCTGCACGGCGGCGGCCCTCGGCCTGGCGGCCATCTTCGTCATGCGGTTCTGCTTCTATCTGGCCCACCTGACCGTGGGCCTGGGGGTGTAGGCGCCGAGCGGTTCAACCCGCCGTGGCCCTTTCGCCGCCCTAGCTGCGTACCCGGACCACGGCGTCGCGCCAGCGAGCGAGGCGGACGGCGCGGGCAGCCTCGTCGAAGGTGGGCAGGAAGCGCTCCTCCCCTTCCCGCAAAGCCGAAAGCGCCGCCGTATCGGGCCAGAAACCCGTGGCCAGACCGGCCAGAAACGCCGCTCCCAGAGCCGTGGTCTCGGCGTTGGCCGGGCGGCGCAGTGACACCCCCAGCATGTCGGCCTGGAACTGCATGAGGAAGTCGTTGGCCGCAGCGCCCCCGTCAACGTTCAGCACCGACAGCGGCAAGCGCGCATCCTCGGTCATGGCCTGTACCAGGTCGCACACCTGGTAGGCGAGGGATTCCAAGGCCGCCCGCACGATGTGGGCGCGACCGGCCCCGCGGGTAAGCCCCAGGATGGCGCCGCGGGCATCAGCGTCCCACCAGGGCGCCCCCAGACCCGTGAAGGCCGGCACCACGACCACGCCCTCGGTGCTCGGCACGCTGCGGGCGATGGCATCGACCTCGGCCACGCTGTCGATGATGCCGAGCTCGTCGCGCAGCCACTGGATGAGGGCGCCGGCCATGAACACGCTGCCCTCCAGGGCGTACTCGGTGCCCTTCGTGCCCGGGGCCGAGGCGGCCACGGTGGTGATGAGGCCCTTGGTGCTCGCGCAGGCCTCCTTCCCCGTGTGCATGAGCAGAAAGCAGCCGGTGCCGTAGGTGTTCTTCGCCTGGCCCGGCTCGAAGCAGCACTGGCCGAACAGGGCCGCCTGCTGGTCGCCGGCCACGCCCCGAATGGGAATGCCCTGCACGAGACCGGGGTTCGCCGTCACGCCGAAGTCGCCGGCCGAGGGGCGCACCTCGGGCATGAGGGAGGCGGGAATGCCGAAGAGCTCCAGCAAGTAGGGATCCCAGCAGCCCTCGTGGATGTTGTAGAGCATGGTGCGGCTCGCATTGGTCACGTCGGTGGCATGCACGGCCCCGTAGGTGAGCTTCCAGATGAGCCAGCTGTCGACGGTGCCGAAGGCGAGCTCGCCGGCCTCAGCCTTAGCGCGGGCCCCGGGCACCTCCCCCAGGATCCAGGCGATCTTGCTCGCCGAGAAGTAGGCGTCGGGCACAAGGCCCGTGCGCGCGGTGATCTCGGCGGCCACAACCGGGTCGCTCGCGAGGGCCTCCACCATGGGGGCCGTGCGCCGGCACTGCCACACGATGGCGTTCGCGATGGGCTCGCCGGTGGCGCGGTCCCACACCACCGTGGTCTCGCGCTGGTTGGTGATGCCGACCGAATCGATCTCGGCCGGGCTCACACTGTAGGTGAGCAAGAGCTCGGTCAAGGCGCCCAGCTGGGACGACAGGATGTCGTGAGGGTCGTGCTCCACCCAACCCGGCTGGGGGTACAGCTGCGGAAAGGGCCGCTGCACGCTGCCCACGGCCCGTCCGCCGCGATCGATGAGCATGGCCCGGGACGATGTGGTGCCCTGATCGAGCGCGATGACGTATTTCTTCACGGACATCTCCTCCTGTTGCTACTTGCGGCTCACCGCCAATCGGAGCCGCCGGGTATTCCGATTCGCTCAGACAGTCCTCGCTTTGGAGAACAGCCCACCGGGCTGTTCTCGTCGCTGCGGAACTCGCTCGGTCGGAACACCCGACGTCTCCTCTACGCTCGGCCTTCGCTGTGGGCGTTTATCCATTCCAGGATATAGTCGTACACTTCTTCTTTGCCGAGCTCGTTGAGGATCTCGTGGCGCATGCCAGGGAAGAGCTTCAGGGTCACGTCCTCGGCGCCGGCGGCCTCCATGGACTCGGCGGCCCGGGCCACGCCGCGGCCGCAGTTCCCTACCGGGTCGGCATCGCCGGCCACGAAGAGCAGGGGCACCTCGTGAGGCGTGGCCCGGTAGGCCGCGGGGCTGTTAGCGCGAGCGGCCAGCTCGGTCAAGGTGGCGTAGGCGCCGGCCGAGAACATGAAGCCCGCGCGCTCGTCGGCGATAAAGGCATCCACGACCGCCGGGTCGCGGGAGAGCCAGTCGAAGGGCGTGCGCGCATCCTTCACCTGATGGCTGTAGGCGCCGTCGGCCAGGCTGTGCAGAAGCTTGCTTTTGTAGTCGGCCCCGCGCATCCTGACGATGGCGCGAGCGAGCACGTTGCCCGCCGCAGCCACGACCTCAGGCTGGTTGGCCGTGCCGCAGAGGACGGCACCGGCAAGCCCCTTCCCGAAGCGCGGCAGGTAGTTGCGCAGCACGAGGGAGCCCATGGAGTGGCCGAACATGAAATAGGGCACCTCGACCGCCACCTGCTGGCTCACGAGCAGGCGCAGCGACTGCACATCGGCCACGAGCGCGTCACCGCCGCGCACCGGGTGCATGCGTCCGCGATGGGCCGCAGTGGGAGCCGTGTCGCCATGGCCCACGTGGTCGTGGCCGCACACCAGGTAGCCGGCATCGGCGAGGCAGCGGGCGAAGTCGTCATAACGGCCGATATGCTCGGCCATGCCGTGGATGAGCTGCACCACGCCCCGGGGGCGGAAGGTGCCGAGGCTCTTCCCCGCCCCCTGGGCGCGATCCTCCTGCAAGGAGGCGGGCAGCCACAGCACGGCGTGCACCGCGCTCTCCCCATCGGCGGAGTCGAACGTGAAGTCGATGGGGTCGAGAGAGGCCATGGCGCTATCGGGTGGGGCGCCGGCAGCAACGACAGCGGACCCGATCGCGGCAGCCGCCGGCTCGCCGGTCTCGCTGATCGGCGAATCGCCGGTTACGGAATTAGTCATGGGAGCACTCCTCCAAATCGCGGGAACTGATGGGGCCGCATCGCAGCACGCTCGGCTTGACGGTCGTGCAATCGATCACCGTCGAGGCCAATCCGCCGCCACTGACGCCGCACGCGCCCCCAAGGACGCCGGCTGTGCGGGAAACCAGATCGCCATCGAGCAGCTCGGGCAAGGCGGCCGCGGGAGCGCCCGACAGGTTCGCCGAGGTAACAGCCAAGGGGCAACCCACGGCCCGAATGAGGGCGAGCACCTCCGGAGAGGCCGGCATGCGCAGGCCGATGGTGCCCTCCGGCGAGCGGAAGGGGGCCGGCACCGCCTCGGAGGCCGGCACCACCAGGGTGAGGCCGCCGGGCCAGAAGCGCCGGGCCAGCCGGTGCACCCAGGGATGCACGGCCGTACCGTAGCGGTCGAGGGCCGCCGGGCCTTCCACGAGCCACGCCACGGCCTTGCCGGCGGGGCGCCCCTTCAGGCGGAAGAGCACGCCGGGATCATCCACGGCATCCACGGCCACCCCCACCCCGTACACGGTGTCGGTGGGCATGACCACCGCCTCGCCGGCGGCCAGGGCGCCCGCAGCCTCATCCACGGTCAGGAACTTCACGATGGGATCACCTCGCATTCTGAGACGATGGCCTCGGCCACGCGCAGGCCGTCCACGGCGGCGCTCATGATGCCGCCAGCGTAGCCAGCCCCCTCCCCGCAGGGGTAGAGGCCGGCGATGTTCGATTGGAAGCCCCCGTCGCGCTCGACGCGCACGGGGCTCGAGCTGCGGGCCTCCACGGCGGTCATGACCGCCTCGGGGCTCGCGAAGCCCCGCAGCTTGCGGTCGAGGGCCGGCAGAGCCTCGACCAGGGCATCGGCCACGAAGGGCGGCAGGCACCGGCGCAGGTCGGTCCAGGCCACGCCCCGCGGGTAGGTGGGACGCACCGTGGCAGACGGCCCTGCCGACGCCGAGCCAGCCAGGAAGCTGCCGACGGTCTGGGCCGGGGCCGTGTAGGGCGCAGTACCCCCCACGCATCCGATCTCGAAGGCGGCCCGCTCCAGGGCGCGCTGGAAGGCAATGCCGGCCAGGGGATCGTCGCCAGGCAGATCGTCGGGACGCACCTCCACGAGCAGGGCGGCGTTGGCGTTGACGCCGGCGCGGGCGTGGCGGCTCATGCCGTTCACGCACAGATGCCCCGCCTCGCTGGCCGCGGCCACCACATCCCCGCCCGGGCACATGCAGAAGCTGTAGACCCCGCGCCCATCATCGGTCTTCACGGCCAGCTTGTAGTCGGCCGTCCCGAGGGCCGGATGGGCCGCGGCCGGGCCGTACTGGGCCTCGTTCACGAGGGCCTGGGGGTGCTCGATGCGCACGCCCACGGCGAAGGGCTTGCGGGCAAGGCTCGCGCCGAGGCGGCCGAGCAGATCGAAAGTGTCCCGGGCCGAATGGCCGCAGGCCACCACAATACGGTCGGTCGGAACCGTCTCGGTGCGCCCCGTGGGCTCATCGACGAGAACGGCGCCAGTCACGCGCCCGTCTTCTACCGCCACGTCGGCCAGGCGCGTGAGGAAGCGCACCTCGCCGCCGGCCGCCTCGATGGCCCGGCGCAGGTTGCGCACCACGCCCGTCAGAAGATCGGTGCCGATATGGGGCTTCGCGTCCACGAGGATGTCCGCTGGAGCCCCGGCCTCCACGAAGGCCTCCAGCACATGGCGGATGTGCGGGCTCCTGATGCCCGTGTTCAGCTTGCCGTCGGAGAACGTGCCGGCACCCCCTTCGCCGAACTGGATGTTCGTGCGCTCGTCGAGGGGAGCGCCCGTATTGAAGGCTTCCACGATGGCCACGCGCTCGTCCACGGCGGCCCCGCGCTCCACCACGAGCGGCGCCAGACCGGCCCGGGCCAGGTACAGAGCGCAGAACAGCCCCGCCGGCCCCGTGCCCACGACGATAGGGCGCGTCTCGCCGCCGGCAACGGCGGCCACGGCCAGAGGCGGCGTCGGCTCGAAGGGGCGCACGGCCACGCCCTTCGCCGGCGCGGGCACTGCCCCGTCGGCCAGGGCCGCGGCCACGGTCACCACCCCGTGCACGTTCGCCTTCTTGCGCGCATCGATGGAGCGCTTGAGCAGCCGTACCTCGGCAAGGGCCGTCGCCTTTACCCCAAGGGCCCGGGCCACTTCCCGACGGAAGAGACCTTCGTTTGCGGGAAGCAGCGCGTCAAGGGATACGGGAATGTTCGATGCCTGGATCATCGCCGCCCCCGCTTTCCCGAACCAGCAGGCTCCGAGCGGGGCGAGGGGGTCCGCGCGCAGTTCCGCAGCGACTGCGACAGTCCTGGGGACTGTCGCACCAAGCGAGGACTGTCTGAGCACGGCGCCCCCTCGCCCCGCTCGGAGCCGGAGGAGACTGCCAGCCCTTCCGCAGCACTCGCGCCGGCGAGCAGGCCCGAGGCCCAGGCCCAGTGCAGGTTGTAGCCGCCGCAGGGGGCGTCCACGTCCAGGGCCTCGCCCACCACGTAGAGCCCCGGCACGGCGCGCAGCGCGCAGGAGGCGGCATCCACGGCCTCTACGGCCACGCCGCCGCGGTGCACCTGGCACTGGCGCACATCACCGAGACCCGTCACCGGCAGCGTGAGCCCCTTGAGCACGGCGGCCACCAGGGCAACCTCGGCCACGGCCGCCGGGGCCTTCCCCTTGAGCCCCGCGGCGGCCAGCAGCACGTCGGCCACGGGGGCCAGCACCATGCCGCGCAGCATATCGTCCCACGTTACTTCCCGGCCGAGGGCGGCCCGTAGGGCCTTTCGGCGGTCACGCAGGAACGCCTCGGTACGGTCGGCGGCCAGGGCCGGGAGGAAGTCCACGGCCAATACGTCGCCCGGTTCGGCCAGACGGCTCAGGTTGAAGGCGGCGATGCCCGACACGCCGTACTTGCGGAACATCACCTCCCCCACCTCCCGCGCCATGACGGCTCCCCCACGGCGCAGTTCCAGGGCCCCGCGCACGCGGATATTATCGAGGGGGCGGCACCAGCGGGTCTCGGTGGCAAGGGGCCCCAGCGTGGGCGTGGGCTCGACGAAGGGCAGCCCTTCCGGCAGAAGGATGCGTGCAACGGTGCCGCCGACGGCGACGATGACCGCGTCGGCCCGCTCGAAGCGCCCATCGGCCAGGCGCAGGGCGAAGGGGCGCCCCGGCCCGCGCGGCGGCTCTACGGCGGCCACGGCGCTCTCGCAGCGCTCTTCCACACCCAAGGCGGCGCAGGACGCCCGCAGGCAATCGAGCACCGAGGTGGCCTTGTTCGCAAGGGGATACAGGCGCCCCTCCCCCTCTTCGCGCCACAGCAGGCCGTGCTCGGCGAAGAATCGCAGCACCACATTGGCGGAACCGGGGCCGGCGGCTCCGTCGCCTTCCGCGCCGGTGCCCTTCGCCTCCAGGGCCTCCCAAGCCGCAGCCACGAAATCGCCGTGGCGGTAGAGGGCCGCGTCGGGCCGTGCGTTCGAGAAGTTGCAGCGCCCGTTGCCCGTGGCCAGAATGGAGCGGCCCACCCGGTCGGACGCCTCGTACACCACGACGGCCTCTGCCGCCCCGGGCGCGCGGGCGGCCTCTGCCGCCGCCACCGCTGCTGCAAGCCCCGCCGCGCCGCCGCCTATGATTGCCACCGTCTTCGCCTCGCGCATACCGCTTCCGCCCGTTCGCCTTCCCATGCAACTTATGCTAGAATGAGGCCAACGGACCAGCCTGAGGTGATGTGCAGGCGGCACCGTCGTTTAGTTGGGACCGCTAGCACGAACTAGCGGTCCTTCCCATGTTGGCCCCTCCTGAGCGTCTCGGAGAACGCAACCGCCTCCCTCAGCAACCCGACAACAGCTGTCACCAGGCGCACGATGAAAACGAAGACGTCCAAGCGATTCACCTCCTCTCGAAAAAGAAGGCACCGCCTGGCGCTCAGGACTTACGGCCCGTCGACCATCTGGCCATTCTAACACGAGCGCCCTGCATGGCAGAGCGCTCGTCCGTCACACCATATTTTGCAGAATGATTACTTGCTGTCCAACTGGGGAATGGGAGTCTCGTCGCGCTCGTCGAGGTTCTTCTCGTAGACGTAGTGGCGCGTCTCTTTGGCGATCAGGCCCGAGAGCAGCAGCACCATGATGATGTTGGGAATGGCCATGAGCGCGTTGGTGATGTCGGAGACCGTCCAGACCACCTCGCCCACGCCGATGGCGCCGAGGAAGGCCACGAGCACGTAGAGCACCTGGTAGGGGCGGATGGCGCGCTTGCCGAACAGGTAGGTGACGCAGCGGTTGCCGTAGTAGCTCCAGCCCAGGATGGTGGAGTAGGCGAACAGGATCATGCCGAAGATGAGGATGGGCGTGCCGATGTAGGGAATACTCGCGAAGGCGGCGCTGGACAGCTGGGCGCCAGCGCTGATGTTGCCGGCCATGACCTCGGCCTGCAAATCGGCGTTGCCGAGCATGGTGGACACGAGCACGAGGCCCGTGAGCAGGCAGATGATGACCGTGTCCCAGAAGGTGCCGGTCATGGACACGAGGGCCTGGCGGGCCGGGTTGCGCGTGGCGGCCGCCGACGCCACGATGGGCGCCGAGCCGAGGCCCGACTCATTGGAGAACAGGCCGCGGGCGCAGCCGAACTGGAGGGCCAGCATGAGGCCGCTGCCCAACGCGCCGCCGAAGGCCGCTTTGGCCGTGAAGGCGCTCTCCACGATGAGGCACAGGGCCGGCCAGACGAACTCCCAGTTCATGCCCAAGATAACGACGCAGCCCCAGATGTAGGCGATGGCCATGAAGGGCACGAGCTTCTCGCATACGTTCGAGATGACCTTCACGCCGCCGAAGATGACGATGGACACCATGATGACGATGGCTAGGCCGATGCCCCAGGCCGGCACGCCGGGCAGATTCGTGGCGATGACCTCGGTCATGGCGGAGGACTGTACCGCGCTTCCGATGCCGAAGGACGCGATGCCCGCGAACAGGGCGAAGGCACCGGCGCCGAGCAGGGCCCACCAGGGAGTATGACCGTTCTTGTCGGTAAATCCGCGCTTCCAGGCGTACATGGCGCCGCCGAGCATGTCGCCGTTGTGGTCCTTGACGCGGTACTTCACCGCGGCGAAGGTCTCGGAGTACTTCGTGGCGATGCCGAAGACGCCGGTGATCCACATCCAGAACACCGCGCCCGGGCCGCCGGCGATGATGGCCGTGCCCACGCCGACGATGTTGCCGGTGCCGATGGTGGCCGACAGGGCCGTGCACAAGGCGCCGAACTGGCTGATGTCACCGGGGGCGTCGGGGTCCTTGGTCACCGACAGCTTGATGGCCGTCGGCAGCTTCCGCTGGATGAACCCGGTTCGGAAGGTCAGGAAGATGTGGCTGCCCAGCAGCAGCACGAGCATCGGCGGCCCCCACACGAAGCCGTCGATGGCGTTGATGGCGTTCACGATCATATCCATGAATCGCTTCTCCTCTCCTACGGGCGCGTTGGCACGAGGCCCGCGAGCGTAAGGCCCCCAAGCCCCATCGCGGTCCGAGCCGCCGCCAGAGCGACCCGGGCACTTTAACGCGCTAAAGTACCCGCATTATAGGCAGAGAAGTTGAGCGGCAATGTTAACAATGGGAGAATTACCAGCGAACGGCAACGGTACGTCCCGCGCACGCCGTCAGCGGCCCGATGCCCCGCGGTCGCCCATCGCCGCGGCTGCGGTCGCCGACACCCCGGCCAGGAGGCCGCTATGGCGGGACACCGCCCCCGAGCGGCGCACCTTCTACAGCTGGGCCTTGTCCACCGTGGGCACGGGCTCGGCGTATTCCTCATCCAGATGCCCCTCGTAGACGAAGTGCTTCGTCTCCCGGGCGATCATACCCGACAGCAGCAGCACCACGATGATGTTGGGGATGGCCATGAGGGCGTTGCCGATGTCCGAGATGGTCCACACTACGTCCCCCACCCCGATGGCCCCGAAGAAGGCCACGGCCACGTACACAATCTGGTAGGGCTTGATGCCCTTGGGCCCGAACAGGTAGGCCACGCAGCGGTTCCCGTAGTAGGACCAGCCCAGAATGGTGGAATAGGCGAACGAGCACATGCCGAGCACGAGGATGGGTGTGCCGAAGTAGGGAATCTCGGCGAAGGCGGCACTGGCAAGGGCCGCGCCGGTGGCGATGGAGGGGTCGGCGAGGATCTCCTGGCCGATCTCGGGATGGGCGATCATGGTGGACACGAGCACGAGCCCCGTGAGCAGGCAGATGACGCCGGTGGACCAGAAGGCGCCGGTCATGGAGATGAGCGCCTGGTCGGCCGGGTTGCGCGTCTTGGCGGCGGCCGCCACGATGGGGGCCGTGCCCAGGCCGCTCTCGTTGGAGAACAGCCCGCGGGCGCAGCCGAATTGCAGGGCCATGATCATGCCCGAGCCCACGGCCCCGCCGAAGGCGGCCTTCGCCGTGAAGGCGCACTCCAGGATGAGCCCCACGGCCTGGCCCAGCACCGGGGCGTTCATGGCCATGATGACGAGGCAGCCCAGGGCGTAGGCCCCGGCCATGACGGGCACGAGCCACTCGCACACCCGGGCGATGGAGTTCACGCCGCCGAAGATGACCGCCGCCACGGCCACTACGATGACCACGCCCACGGCCACGGCCGGAATGGCGGGCACCGAGGAGGTCACGATGCCGGAGATGGCCGCCGCCTGCACCGCCGAGCCGGTGCCGATGGTGGCGATGACGGCGAAGCCGGCGAAGGCCACGGCCCCCAGCGTCGCCCACCAGGGCACCGTGCCGTCGGGCCGGGCGAAGGCCCGCCTCCACACGAACATGGCGCCGCCCATCATCTGGCCGCGCCGGTCGCGCACGCGGTACTTCACCGCGGCGTAGGTTTCCACGTACTTGGTGGCGATGCCGAAGATGCCGGCGATCCACATCCAGAAGATGGCGCCCGGGCCGCCCGCGAGCAGAGCCGTGGCCACGCCCACGATGGAGCCGGTGCCGATGGTGGCCGCGAGCGCCGTGGCCAGGGCCCCGAAGCTGGAGATGTCGCCCTTGCCGTCCGGGTCGCTCTTTACCGACATGCGGATGGCCGCCGGCAGCTTGCGCTGGATGAAGCCGGTGCGGAAGGTGAGGTAGACGTGGGTGCCCAGAAGGAGCGCGATCATCGCCGGCCCCCACACGAATGAATCGATCGTTGTGAGAATTTCAGTCATGAGGTCCTTAGGGACTTGCCTGTCGGGCAAAGGAGCCAGAACTCCATGCCCCGACCGCCGAGCGGGGGCGGGAGGGCCCCGTGCTCAAACAAGTCCTCGCTTTCGGAAATAATGGTGGGAAAATTTTACACCATTATTTCCGAGACTGCGGAATCTGCGCGCGGGGCCCTCCCGCCCCCGCTCGGCTACTCCCACGAAAATGGGCTTCTCACTTAGCATTGCCGCAGTTCAGAACAATTCAGCTGCCCTTCCCTGCCTCGGTAAACGAGATCGTTACAGCTCCACGGGGTTCCAGGAGCCGTCGATGTCGCAGAGCCAGGCCTCGGCCTCTTCGATGGTGAAGAACGTGAGGGCCTCATCATCGGCGCTCTCCCAGGTCTCGCCGAGGGCCACCATGTGCTTGAAGCCCTCCTCGCGGGTATGGGCGTCGGCAGTGTCGGTCAGGTTCGCCTTCCCGCGCAGGATCACCCAGCCGGCACCGGGCTTCCAGGCGGTCAGCTCCACATGAGGGTTCGCAGCCATCTCGCGGTAGCAGTCCTTGGTGGTGGCGGTGCAGAACTGGATGTCGCCGTCCTGCATGATGGCGAAGCTGAAGGGGCGCACGTGGGGCCTGGCGCCCTCGGGGGTCTCCTCCACCGTGGCCAGGTACCAGGCGGGAATGCTGGTCAGGTAGCTGACGATGGTCTCTTTTCCTTGGGACATAGCGGTTCCTTTCTAGAGGAAGTTCACGATGATGATGGCGGCGGCCATGGCCAGGACAGCGGCCGTGCCCACCCCGTCGCGCCAGGTGAGGCGCAGGGGCACCAGGCGCGTGCGCCCCGCGCCCCCATGGTAGCAGCGGGCCTCCATGGCGGCCGAGAGGGTCTCCGCGTGGCGGAAGGCGCTCGCGAACAGCGGCACCATGAGGGCCGTCAGCGTGCTCACGCCCCCCTTGAAGGGGTTCACGTTGAAATGGGCCCCACGGCTGACCTGAGCCCGGTAGATAACGCCGAGCTCGGTCATGAACTGGGGCAAAAAGCGCAGGGCGATGCCGAGGATCATGCCCAGCTCGTGGGCGGGCACACCGATGCGGGCCGCCGGGGCGAGCAGGCGCTCGAAGGCCGCCGTGATGTCGAGGGTCGTGGTGGTCAGGGTGAGCAGGCTCATGCCCATGAGCAGCAGCAGCAAGCGGCAGCCGATGAACGCCGCCGACTGGATGCCCTTCTCGCTGATGCAGATAATGCCGAACTCGAAGTACACCGTGCCGCCCTGGACGAACAGCACGTTCAGCAGCGCCGTCAGCACCACGAGCACGAGCAGGGGTGCCAGGGCCCGCACCGCCTGGAGCAGCGGAATGCGACTCGCGGCGTAGAAGGCCGCCACGAACAGGGCCGCCACGGCCAGGGAAGCCGGGGTGGCCGCGCAGAACACCGCGGCCATGAGACCGAGGGACAGCAGGAACTTCACCCGCGGGTCCATGGCGTGCACCAGCGACTCGGCGGGCCAGTACTGGCCGATGATGGCGCGATCACCCACGGCCCTCGCCTCCCTGCTCCCCCGCCGCGCCCAGCTGGGCGGCAATATCGGCAGCCAGGGTCGCCTCGTCGTAGAGGGCCGCCGGCAGCGAGAAACCCGCCTCCCGCAGCGAGGCGGCGAAGGCCTCGGGGGCCGGCGCCCCCAGGCCCACTGAGCGCAGCCCGGCCCCGTCGGCGAACACCTCCTCGGGGGTGCCCAGGGCGAACACGCGGCCCTCGGAGAGCACGAGGATGCGATCGGCCAGGGCCGCCAGATCCTCCATAGAGTGGGACACCATGACCACCGTCATGCCCCGGGTGTGAAACGACGCGATGAGGGCGAGGAAGTCGGTGCGGGAAAGCGGGTCGAGACCGGCCACGGGCTCGTCGAGCACGAGCATCTCCGGCTCCATGGCCAGCACGCCGGCGAAGGCCACGCGGCGCTGCTGGCCGCCGGACAGGTCGAAGGGGCTGCGCTCGGCCAGGTCGTCGAAGGAGAGGCCCACCAGCGCCATGGCCTCCCGCACGCGGCGGTCCACCTCGTCGGCGCCCAGCTTCATATTGCGGGGACCGAAGGCCACATCGTCGTAGACCGTGGCGGCGAACAGCTGATTCTCGGGATACTGGAACACGAGCCCCACCCGCTGGCGCACCCGGGCGCCCACGCCCTTCTCGGCCAGGTCCTCCCCGTCGGCCGTCACGCGGCCGCAGGTGGGATGCACCAGCCCGTTCATGTGCTGGATAAGCGTGGACTTCCCGCTGCCGGTGTGCCCGGCCACGCCGAAGAACTCCCCCGGCTCCACCGCGAAGGTCACGTTTCGCAGGGCCCAAGCCGCGTCCGGGGCGTTGCCCCAGGCAGCCTCCCGCTGGGCGCCCTTTCCGCGGCGCCCTTTCTTCTCGGCGGCCTTCGCCCCGTCGTAGGAGTAGCTCACATCGTCGAACGCAAGGCGCATAGCTCCTCCTTCAGCTCGTCTTCGGTGATGCAGGTGGCCACGGGCACGCCGCGGGCCTGGAGCTGGCGGGACAGCCGGCAGGCGAAGGGTACCTCTAGGGAGAGCGCCTCCAACTCGTCGGCCCGGGTGAGCACCTCGGCGGGCGTCCCGTCGAGCATCACGGTGCCCCGATCGAGCACCACCACCCGCTCGGCCTGGGCCGCCTCTTCCATGTAATGGGTGATCATCACCACGGTCATGCCGGCGCCGTGCAGCTCGCGCACCACCCGCAGAAGACCGGCGCGGCCCCGGGGGTCCAACATGGCCGTGGCCTCGTCCAGAATGAGGATGGCCGGGTCCATGGCGAGCACGCCGGCGATGGCCACCCGCTGCTTCTGGCCGCCCGACAGCGCGTTGGTCTCGTGCTTCTCGAAGCCCATGAGACCCACCTCTTCCAAGGCCCGGGTCACGCGCTCGCGCAGCTCGGGGTTGGGCACGCCCAAATTCTCGGGGCCGAAGGCCACGTCGTTCTCAATGAGGCTCGCCACGATCTGATCATCGGGGTTCTGAAACACCAAACCAGCATTGGAGCGGATGAAGTAGGTGGCCTCCGGATCGCGGGTGTCCTGGCCGAACACGTCCACCCGCCCCTCATCGGGCACGAGCAGCGCGTTGATATGCTTGGCCAGGGTCGATTTCCCCGACCCGTTGCCGCCCAGAAGGCAGAGGAACTGCCCCTGGGGCACCGTGAGGTTCAAGTGGCGGAAAACGAAGCGCTCGCCGTCGTAGGTGAAGCCGGCGTCGCCGAAGTCGATGAACGTCTCAGTCACTTACAAGCCCTTTACTTGGTCTTTCTTCGGCGTGATCAGGTTGGAGATGGCCTTGTACACGATGAGCGTGAGCACCGAGTTCAAGATGCCCTTCAAAAGGTTGAAGGGAATGAGGATGGGCACGATCATGGCCACCACGGCATCCACCGGCACGCCGAGCCAGGCGGGAGTGACCACCAGGTTGCCGAGCACGGCCATGACCACGGCCACCACGACGCCCAAGGCCAGACCGATAACGGCGCCCTTGAAGGAGTGGATGCGCTTGTACACGAGGGCCGCCGGGAGAATATAGCCGATGACCACGACGAAGTTCATGAGCGCGCCAGTGAAGTCGGCGAACAGGATGCCGTGGGCCACCACGGAGATGATGCCGCAGGCAAGACCGGCCGCCGGGCCGTAGGCGAAGCCGCACACCATGGCGGGCATGAACGAGGCGTCGTAGGACAGCCACGCCACGCCGGGCAGCAGCGGGAACTCAACGAACGTGAGCAGGATGGAGATGGCGCACATCAGCGCGATGGTCACCAGTACGCGCGTGGACCACAGGTTGGTGTTGGCCAGCGACTTCTGGGCCGTAGGGGCCTTCGCGGGACGGACGGGGCTGCCGGCGGCAGCGGGATGGATCGTGGGCTTCTCGGCCATGATCGTCACCTTCTTTCGGCGAGGGAGCCTCTGGGTGCGGATTCGCCTTCCCCTCGCCAGAAAGAAAACGAGCCCGTATGAATTCGGTTCATACAGGCCTCGTAGGGTTCGCGCCCTCCCGCGGGAGGTACCGGCCCTTCGGGGCCGGTGCGCGAACATCTGCCTCTTCCATCCGGACTGTGACCGTTGGCCCCGGATTTTCACCGGGTCAGCCTGCGCAGGCGCAGGGTCGCGGGCTTGCGGAAGGGATGCGCATCCCGTGCCGCTTACCGCCAGTGAGGATTTCCACCTCGCCCTGAAACAGAATTCATGCCTTGCATTGTAGGCCAGGCGTGCCGCCCGCGCAAGCCCCAAGCCATCGGCATGATCGCAGGCTCCATAGGCCCCGGCGATAGGTGCGGCGCCGGGGGCGGGGCGGCGCGCCTCCTTTCCCACGCGGGCGACCTGTCGCGCGAGCCGACCACGCGCCCGCGCAAGCCCCTAAGAGCGCGGGTACAGCACGTAGCCGCGCTCGGCGGGGGCGCAGGAGCCCGAAGAGGCGTCGCGCCGACAGCGCTCGTGGGCGCAGATGTCCATGGCGAAGGCATCGCCCACCGCCCCCGAGGCCAGCACGGCCGGCACCGTCCCCTGGGCCACTGCGCGCCCGCGCTCCATCACCACGAGGCGATCGGAGTAGCGCAGGGCCAGATCGAGGTCGTGGATGACCATGGCCACGGTCTTGCCCTCCCGGCGGTTCAGATCGCGCACGAGGACCATAAGGTCGTGGCAGGCGCTGATATCCAGGTAGGTGGTGGGCTCGTCCAGCACGATGAGGTCGGTGTCCTGGGCCAGGGTCATGGCCAGAAAGACCCGCTGGCGCTCGCCGCCGGAGAGCCGGCGCACGTCTTGGCCGCGAAACCGCGCCACGCCTGCCCGCTCCATGGCCGCCTCCACCTGCTCGCGGTCCTGCGGACCGAGGCGGCCGGCGTGCCCCAGATGCGGATGGCGCCCGCAGCCCACGAGCGCCTCCACCGTCATGGGAGGCACCCGGGAGGACTGGGCGAGCACCGCCATGGTGCGGGCCCGCTGCCGCGGCGAGAGCGAGCGGCTCTCCTGGCCGGCCACCCGCACGCTGCCCGCCTGGGGGCACACCAGGCCCAGCGCCAGCTTCACCAGAGTGGACTTCCCGCTGCCGTTGGGCCCCACGATGCTGGTCACGCAGCCCGGCTCCACCACGGCCGACAGCCCCTCCATGAACGGCTCGCCCGTCCGGTAGGAGAACACGACGTTGCGGTACTCGATGGCCGGCACTCCCCCGGACCCGACACCGGCGGTATCGCACAGATCAGTCAAGGCCGCCTCCCTTGTTCTTCAGGATGAGATAGATGAAGAAGGGCCCGCCGATGAACGCCATGAGAATGCCCACAGGCAGCTCATAGGGGGCGAACAGCACCCGGGCCAGGCCGTCGCACCCGACGACGAAGGCCGCCCCGGCCAGGGCCGACACGGGCACCACCCAGCGATTGTCGTGGCCCACGAAAAACCGCATGAGATGCGGGATCACCAGTCCCACGAACCCGAGCAGCCCCGCAAAGCTCACGGCCGCGCCGGCCAGGACGGCGGCCACGGCGAGCATGCCCAGGCGCACGGTGCGCACATGAAGCCCCAGGCCGTGGGCCGCCTCGTCGCCCAGGGCGAGGATGTTCAGCTTCGCCGCTCCGGCTACCGCCAGCAGAAGTCCCACGGCGATGTAGAGGGCCGGCCACCCCAGATCGCGCATGAGCACGCCGGACAGGCCGCCCACCAAGAAGGTGGACGAACCGACGTAGGCATCCGGATCGACGATGAGGATGGTGTTCATACCCGCGCCGAACACCGTGGTGATGGCGATGCCGGCGAGCACCACGGTCAGGCGGCTTATGCCGGCGCCAAGGGAGAGCGCAAAGATGATGAGCGCCGTGGCAAGCGCGCCGGCGAAGGCGGCCAAGGGCGTCAGCCACAGGGCCCCCGGCGCCAACGACGCGGCCAGCAGGACGAACAGCCCGGCACCGGAATTCACGCCGATGACGTTGGGGCTGGCCAAGGGGTTGTCCAGCGCGGCCTGGATGAGCGCGCCGGACGTGGCCAGGGCGGCCCCGGCCAACAGGGCCGCCAGCACCCGCGGGGTGCGCACGTTCTCCAGGATGTTCTGCGCCGTGGCGCTCACCGGGCCGCCGGAGAGCCACGTCAGCAGCTCCGGCAGGCTCACCGACGAGGCGCCGAGCATGAAGCCGAGGGCCGTGACCACCGCCAGCAGGGCGACGGTCACGGCGACGACAATGACGTTGCGGGGAATGCGCCCCGGGCACGACTGGGCTTCCACGGCCTAGCGCTGTCCGTAGAGGGTGTCGGCCAGCCCCTCGTAGGCCTGCGCCCAGCGGGCATTGGGCTTAGAGAGGTACAGGGTGGGATCCAGCGTGACGTAGCGGCCGTTCTGCACCGCGTCCAGCGTGGCCCAGGCGGGATTGGCCGCCGTGGCCTCCTCCAGGTTGCGCGTGGCCGCCTCGGCGTCGTTGCCCATGGGGATGACGAAGATGAAATCGGGGTTCATCTCGATAATCGCCTCCAGGCTGAAATCCTTCAGCAGGCTGCGGTTCTCGTCGGCCAGGTTGCGCACGCCCAGATCGGCCAGCATGGCGCCGGTCTGGGTGCCCGAGCTCTGCACGCGCGTGCCGCCCGAGAAGGTGGTGAGCACGAGGGCCGTCGGCGCTTCGCCAGCGGGCGCCTGGCCCTTCACATCCTCGATGGCCGCAGCCACGGCCCCAGTGTTCTTCTCGTAGAGGTCTTCCCGTCCGGTGATGGCGGTGAAGGTCTCCATAAGGCGCTTATAGTCGTCGAAGGTGGTCACTTCGAAGTAGGCCACGGGGATGCTCGAGGCCACGAGGGCCTCCCGCAGATCGGCCTGGCTGGAATCGCCGCCGCGGCCGCCCGTGCCGCTCGTCATGATGACGAAGTCGGGGTCAAGCGCGATGATGGCCTCCAGGTTCACGCTGGCGAAATCGCCCACCGTGGCCACATCGGGGCTTGCGATGGTCCAGCCCTCGGCCGTGAGCGCGTCGTCGGACACGCCCACGAGCGTGCCGCCGGCCAACTCCCAGGCATTGGCGAAGCTGCCCATGCAGGCCACCACCCGCTGGGGATTGTCCACGGTCACCTCATGGCCGAGGTCGTCGGTGAAGGTGACCGGGCCCGCGGTCTCGGCGCCGGCGGCCCCATCGGCTGCCGGCTCGGGGGATGCGGCCGAGGTGGACGCCGCAGCGGGGGCCGTCTCGGCCCCGCCTGTCGCCGGCGCCTCTTGGGCCGCGCAGCCAACAAGCGCGAGCGCCAGCAGAGCCGCGCTCAGGGTCAGGGTGATTTTTTTCATTCAAACTTCCCTTCTTATTCGTGAGGCACTGGTTCGCCCAAGGAAATCAGCGAGGTTCCGACCGGTGCCTGGCATTGTGCTGAACCGCGGCTGAGCGGCCTTTGCGCCGCGAAGGAAAGCGGTGAAGCGCAAGGCCAGGTGCCCGTCGGAACCGCAGCGTCAGAACTTTCATTCGGCGCAAGACGGATGAAAGTTAAAGTTGTTGGCCGTGGGCGCAGTAGTCATCCTGGGCCAGGATATCGCCGTCGTGGTAGTAGGCGGCACGGGCCCGGCAGCCGCCGCAGCCGTCCTTGTAGTCGCAGGTGCCGCAGGCGCCGGAGTAGGCCTGGGTGCGCAGGCGCTCGAAGACGGGGCTCGTCTTCCAAATCTCGTCGAAGGGGGTCTCGCGCACGTCGCCGGCCTCCTCGGTCATGTAGGCGCAGGGGCGCACGATGCCCTCGCTGCCCACGACGCAGTAGGTGAGCCCGGCCAAACAACCGCGACTGAAGCGGGTATCCACGCCGAGCTGCTTGGCCACGCGGGTGAACTGCGGGGCGCAGGTGGGCTTCACGTCGATGGACACCTCGGCCGACTTCGCCATGATCTCCCGCAGCAGCGCCTCGTTCTCCAGCACTTCCAGGCTCGTCTCCTGGATGTACTCGCCGCGGCCCACGGGGATGAGGAAGAAGATGTAGTGGGCCTGCGCCCCGATCTGTTCGGCGAAATCGGTGATGGCGCACACCTCGTCGCGGTTCCAGTCCACCACCGTGGTGTGCAGCTGGAAGGGTAGCCCCGCTTCCTTGCAGGCCTCAATGCCGGCCATGGTGAGGTCGTAGGCGTTGGCCAGGCCGCGGAACTTGTCGTGACGGGCGGGATCCAGGCTATCCACCGAGATGCCCATGGCGGCCGCACCGGCCTCCTTCAGGCGGGCGGCCACCTCAGGGGTGATGAGGGTGCCGTTGGTGCCGAACACCGGGCGCAGGCCGCAGGAGGCGGCATGGGCCACCAGCTCGTAGATATCGGGGCGCAGAAGCGGCTCGCCACCGGAGAAGATCATGATCTTGAACCCGGCCCGGGCAATCTCGTCGATCATCTTCTTCGCCTCGGCGGTGGACAGCTCGCGCTCGTCGGCCTCCTCGGCATCCTGGTAGCAGTGCACGCACTTCAGGTTGCATTGGTTCGTGGTCATCCACGATACGATCATGGGGCTCTCCTTCTTCTCGTTCCCAACGATAGGAAGGATAGCCGTCCGCACCCCCACGCGGCATCACCCGAACGGCCTAGGTTGGCCGCCGAAAAAGTATCCTTAAGCTAACTGGTAGGAGAAATCCCGCACCGCGGCGGCCACGAGCGCCTCGCGGGACCGGACGCCCCCGGCCCGGGCCCAGGGGGCATCCTGGGTGAGGCGAGCCAGGTCATCGCGGTTGTAGAGGAAGGCATCGTCTACCCCGGCCACGCGCGGGTCGATAGCGCCGCCCCGATCCGAGGCGTCCACGAGGAGCATGGGCCTCCCCCGCCGCGCCCGCACGGCGGTGCGCACGAGGCGCTTGTCCAGCACGGGCACCGTGCCCGGCGCGGCCACCACCACATCGGCGTTGCCGAGGGCCACGGGCAGCGCCTCGGGCGAGACGCGCACCCCGCCCGCGCACCTGACCGCAGGACCGTCCCCGATGAGGGCGAACTGGGTCACGCCGGCCCGGGTGAGGGCCGCGGCGGCGGCTCCCAGCAGCGAGTCGTCCCCCACGAGCAGAACCTGGCGCCGATCGAGGTGATCGAACACGCGCTGGGCCAGGGCGGCCACGGTCTCGCCCAAGGCCGCCGCCGACTCCTCGGCGCCCGCGGCCGCCAACCGCGCCGCGAGGGCCCGGGCGCCGTCGGCGAGGGCTTCCAACTGCGAGCCCACCGTCCCCCGCTGCCGCGCGGCACCCACCGCCGCATCCAGAACCGCGACCCCGTCCTCGTCGGCCCCGGCGAACTCATCGGCACCCGCCACGGCAGCAAACAGGTGCGACGCCGCATCGATGCCCTCGGCGAAGTACCCATGGGCGGCCCCATCGGCCGGTGCGGCAACTCCGGGGGCGCCCCACAACGAGGACAGAAGTTCGTAGCCGTCAACGCCCTCCTCCAGCACGGCATAGGCTTCCAGACGCTCCGCGCCCACGAGCACGAATGCCTCGCTCACCCCGCGCCGACCGGCGACGGCCGCGGCCAGATCGCCCGCGGCCCCGGGGCCCAGAGAGCGGCGCAGAGAAAAGAAGGGGGCGCGGCGGGGGTTGGCACCGACCATGACGAGGGTCATGGCGTCACCCGGCCGAGACGGCGATGAGCACGAGCATGGCCGCGAAACCGCCGAGGGACAGCAGGGCCCGCGTGCGCGTCCCCGCGACGCCGGGCGCCAGGAAGGAGAGCCCGGCGTACAGGGCCCAGATCACCGACACCGCAAGCGACAGGGCGACCCGCGGGGCCAGATAGGCCAAATTCCCCGCGCACCGGGCATGGGCCATGGCGGCGAACTGGGCCACCATGTGGGTGAACCCGATGAGCATGGCGCCGGTGAACACGAGCAGTCCTGCCAGAGCCGCCCAGCGGGCGATCTTCCCCAGGGTATCGAGGGCAGGGGTGGCCATGACGAGCACCTGGGCGCTCCGACGGCGCATGAGACGGCGCTGGTACAGCAGCAAGAGCGAGGCGGCGGCGCTCACGGCAAAGCAGGCGCAGGCGATGAACACGAGCACGATATGGGGCACGAGGAGGGGCCACTCGTAGAAGGCCCGATTGCTCGCGCTCACGGGATCGAGGATGCGCAGCCACTGGGAGGCCACCATAAGCAGGGCGATGACCGGGGCCGTGACGGCGGCGATGGCGAGGCCGCGCTTCGTGATGATGAGCCCCACGACGGTGACCGCCGCGAGCACCCAGGAGGCCAGCATAGCGATGTTGGGACCCGACAGCAGGGTGCCCCCGGCCGCTGTCGACTCGATGCCGACGATGGCGGAGTGCAAGGCCGCGGCCCCGAAGAACAGCCCTCGGCCCCACCACGCGCTGCGATGCCAGTCGCGCAGGACGCCGACGGCCGCGCAGGCGCTCGCCGTGCCGTAGAGCAGGATGCAGAGTATGTCCAAACAGAAGACGACCATGGGTCGGGCGTTTCCTCTCTCGTCGAGGCCCATGATAGCGCGCCGCCCTCGCGCCCGGCATCACCCGAACGGGCTAAACGCCCCGGGCCCCATCACCGGCCGACCGAGCAACCGCGTTGCGGCGCCTACGGGCCGCCGGAGGCGCCGAACGCGCCGGTGCCGTGATCGCCCAGCTTCCTAGCAGCGGCGCAGCAGGCCGGTCTCGAAGCCGTAGGCCACGAGCGCCGCGCGGTTGGCGCGGCCCGACTTGGCGGTCATGTGGGAGAGGTGGGCCTTCACGGTCTGCTCGGAAAGCACTAAGCGGCCGGCAATCTCCTTATTGGAGAGACCGCCGGCGATGTAGTAGAGGATCTGCTGCTCGCGCAGCGTCAGCCCGTGATCGGGATCGGTGACGAGAATCATGGGAAGCGGGGCGCTGAAGGCCGGGGCCTAGGCGAAGTCGTAGAGGTCCTTTGCGGCCTCCTGGAAGTCGGCGTAGGCCTCGGCGGCGATGACCTCGTCATCCACCAGCTCGAAGGAGACCGGCTGGCCCTCGTCATCCACCTCGGTCACCTCCAGCACCACGACCTCGCCCGAGGACGTGGCCGGATGCTCGTCGTCGATAGGGAAGAAGAACCCGAACGAGCTCTCCCCCTTCAGCACCAGGCCGAGGAACTCCAGCTCGACCTGCTCGCCCTTCTCGTCCACCAAGGTGATGGTGATGCCCTCCTCGGTCGGCGGGCAGAAATTGGGGGCGGAACCTTCGCGTACCATGAAAACCTCTTTCGTCTCAACTACGGAAAAGCCCAGAGGGGACACGGGGTGTTCTGACCGAGCGAGTTCCGCAGCGACGGGAACAGAACTAAATGTCCTGTTCCCCCAAGCGAGGACTGTAGAGCGAATCAGAATACCCCGTGGCCCCGACCGGCACAGGCCGCTATTGGGCCCGTCCGTGGCGGTGCTTTTTCTTCTTGTTGCTCGCTGACTTCGGCTTGGCCGGGGCGGCGTGCTTGCCCGTCGGCGTCACCTCGCCGGCAGCCTCGGCCACGGGAGCCTCGGCGCGCTGGGCCTCCAAACGGGCCAGGGGCACCTGGGCGATGCCGGTGGAGGCCGAGTGATCGAACTCGAAGCGGCCGATCTCGGTGCCGTACTTCTTCTGCAGCTTCGCGAACTTCGGCTCGCGGGTCTTCCACAGGCAGTACAGCGGACACGCGATGGCGATGGACGAGTAGGAGCCGGCGATGAGGCCGATGGCCATGGCGAAGGCGAAGTCCTTCAGGGTCTCGCCGCCGAACAGCAGCATGGCGAACACGGGGATGAACGAGGTGAGCGTCGTGTTGATGGTGCGGATGAACACCTGGTTCATGGAGTGGTTGGCCATGGTCATGAAGGTGCAGCGGATGTCCTCGCCCTTCATGTTGTCGTTGATGCGGTGGAACACGACCACGGTGTCGTAGAGCGAGTAGCCCAAGATGGTCAGCAGGGCCGCGATGGTGTTCGGGTTCACTTCCCGGCCCACCAAAGCGTAGATGCCCACCACCAGAATGAGGTCGTGCAACAGCGCCACGATGGCCATGACGCCCATCTTGTACTCGAAGCGGATGGCGATGTAGACGATGATGAGCAGGATGGACACGAGGAAGGCGATGACCGAGCTCTGGATGACGCTGGCGCCCCAGTCTGGGCCGATGGTGGTCACCTCGAAGTCGCTGGACTCCAGGCCGAGCTTGTCGGCCACCTGGTTGGCGCGGGCCGTGGCGTCCTCGGCCGACGTGGTGGTGGTGCGCACGAGGAAGCCGGACTCGCCGCCCGTCTCGGTGGTCTGGATGACCGCGTCGGGCTCGCCGGCCTCGTTGAAGGCGTCGCGCATCTGCTCGATGGTCACGTCGCCCGTGCCGTGGAAGGCCACGGAGGTGCCGCCCACGAACTCGATGCCGAAGTTCAGGCCGCGCACGCCCACCACGACAAAGCACAGGGCCATGGCGATGGCGGCGGCGGTCAGGAAGATCTTGCGGTAGCCGAGGAAGTTGATGTCGTGCTTGATGAAGCGGCCCTTGATCTTGCGCACGGCCCTCACCGTCTGGGAGGCGCCGGCCGGGTCGTCCTCTTCCACGATGGCGCGGGTCTCGGCGGCGTTCATCTGGGAACCGGTCTCGGCGTCGCGCTCAGATACACCCTCGGCCGCGGCCAGCTCGGCGTAGCCCTTGGAGGCCTCGATGGAATCCTTGATGCCCCAGAAGCCGGGATGGCGGGCGATGACCTTCGGGGCCAGCAGGCGGATGAGCGGCGCCTTGAAGATGACCATCATCACGATGTCGCAGATGATGCCGAGCGCCAGCGTCATACCGAAGCCCTTGACCGAGGAGGCGGCCAGGAAGAACAAGCACAGCGCCGAGACCATGGTCACCAGGTCGGCGTCGATGGAGGTGAAGATAGCGTGCTTCACACCGGTGAGCGAGGCGGCCTTCACCGAACGGCCCATGCGAATCTCCTCGCGGAAGCGCTCCACGGTGAGGATGGAGGAGTCGGCGGCCATGCCGATGGTGAGCACGATACCGGCGATGCCGGCCAGCGACAGGCTGAACAGGCCGAAGGCAGACAGGGCTGCCAGGATGCCCAGGTAGAGCACCGCGAACACGGCCATGGCCGCGGCGGTGATGAGACCGAGGCCCTTGTAGAAGAACAGCAGGTACAGCATCACGAGCGCCAGGCCGATCAGGGCCACGACGACGCCGGAGACGAGAGCGTCCTGGCCGAGGGTGGGGCCGACCACCTGGGACTGGGCGTACTCGAAGGACACGGGCAGCGAGCCGGACTCCAGGATGGTCTGGAGGTTCTTGGCCTCGTCCAGGGTGTAGCCGCCCGTGATCTGCACTTCGCCGTTGGGAATCTCGGACTGCACGGCCGGGGCCGACTGCACCTCGCCGTCCAGGATGATGACGATGAGGCCGTGGTCGGCTACCAGGTCGCGAGAGGCCTCGGCGAAGGCCTTGGTGCCCTGGCTGTTCAGGGTGATGTTCACGGCATAGTCGACAGAACCTTCCCGCTCCTTGCCGATCTGCACGTTGGTGATGTCGGCGCCGGTGACGATGGGGGTGTAGGTGCCCGGCTCCACCTTCAGATGCTCGGTCTTGCCCGAGGGGAAGGCGTTGCCGAACTCGTCGGTCACGGTGCCCTCGCCGGCGTACTGGCCGTTCTCGATGGCTTCCTTCACTTCCTCGTCGGTGAAGGAATCCAGGCGGGCGAACTCCAGCGAGCCCGTGCGGCCGATGGTGGCCAGAGCCTGCTCGGTGTCGGACAGACCCGGGATCTGCACGAGGATCTGGTCGGAGCCCTGCTCCTGCACCGTGGCCTCCGAGGCGCCGAGCGCATTCACGCGGCTCTCGATGATGGCCCGGGACTTCTCCATGTCCTCGGGGGTGACCGGCTCGCCGTCGGTGGACTTCGCCGTCAGCACCACGGACAGGCCGCCCTGGATATCGAGGCCCTGGTTGATCTTCTCGTTGGGCGGCGTGAACAGCACCGCCGACACGACGACGAGCAGCGTAGTGAGAATGAGCAGCCAGATGTTGCGGCGATCGTGCGTGCGCGCCGGCTTCTTCTTGACATTGCGTTCCAGTGCCATGGGACTTGCCTTTTCTTTCCGTATCGCGAATCTCTTCTCAGCGAACGGCGCCGCATCCTCCCCGAGCGCGGCGCATTCACGTTAACTTGCCTATTGTGCCATAAAAGAACTGCCGTGAACAGCCGCTATTTCCCTTACCCCACCTCCGTGCCCTGTCGCAGCCGCAGCGGGACCGCCCGACCGCGCCCCGAGCATCCGCCGCCCGACGGGCCGCCCCGCCCTAGCGGCCCAGCAGGGCCGCGAGCTCGCGGCGGTTGGCGACGCCGCATTTCTCGTAGATGTGGCTCGTGTGGGCCTTCAGAGTGCCCTCGGCAATGAAGAGCTCGCTGCGGATGGCCGGGCCGTTCTTCCCCTGGGCGATAAGGTGCAGGATCTCGGTCTCGCGCGGGGTGAGGCGGGCATGCTCGGCCAGCTCGGCCACCCGGGCCTCGCGGCGCTCCTCGTCGGGGGTCTTCTCCACGAGGCCGCCCACGTCCAGGATGCGCACGCCCCAGCGGCTGGCCAGCTCCTTCTCCGAGAGCAGGATGAGCATGGCCGCCACCATCATGGCCACCACGAGCCCGGCGATGAGGGCATCCTGCACACCGGCGGGAAGACCCGCGGCCCCCAGGGCCTCCGAGGCGCCCTTGCCCCCGATGACGAAGATCTGCTCGGCCCCCTTGACGGCGGCGAAGGCCACCACGGTCACGCCGAGGCGCTTCGCGATATCGTAGAGCAGCAGCGCCACGATGATGCCCACGAGCGAGTAGCTCATGGAGATGAGGTAGCTGGAGGCCGCCGCCCCGAAGACCCCCTCGCTCGGCACGAGCAGAAAGCCGCACACGATGAGCACGAAGGGCGACCGGTACAGGGCGCCGATGTTGAGCCGGCTCGAGAAGAAGTAGGCGCCGGCGAAGAGCACCGCCATGACGATGGCCGTGGACAGGGACGAGTGCATACCGGCCCCGGCGGCCAACTGGTGCTGGCGCAGGCCGTAGGCGAAGGAAAACAAAGCCAGCAGCGCGAAGATCTTCCACGGGTAGGTGAACTTCGGCACCACCGGCGAGGGGCGGTCGGCCAGGGGCAGGGCGCGGAAGGCCCTCCGCAAACAGAGGATGGCGGCCACGGGCAGGGCCACCATGGCGCAGGCCACCCGCAGACCGTCGAGGCCGCCGCAGAAGAACACGAAGACCACGGCCGCAAGCTGCGAGGCCGTGGTGTACAGGAAGACGCGGATGAGGGAGATGCAGCTGAGGACCTCGGCCCACAGCACCAGGAAGAGCCCGAAGCCGAGGCCGCCAAGGGCCGCGCCGAGCACGGCGAGAGCTGCCGGTGCGCCTGCGGGAAGGGATGCCGCCCCCGCGGCAATGAGGGCAAGGGAGGCGGCCACCATGGCGCCGGCGGACACCGCGCGCACTGCACCGGTGGCGTTCAGGGGCACGAGGCGCCGGGCCGCGAGGGCCACGGCGATGGAGATGAGGACCATGGCGCAGTCGAAGACATCGTGCAGATCAAAGGGGGCCGGCAGGGCCAGGGCCGGGGCCGCCACGGCCAGGGTCACCCAGGCCCGGGCGCAGCCGAGCGCGAACAAGTAGGGCAGGATGCCCGCCAGGTAGAGGGCGCGATCCTCCCTCCCCTTCCGTATGTCAGCCAGCAGCTTCCCCATGGGGGCAGTATAGCAGGTCGCGGGCTGTCGGGGCACCCGTCGCACTCGCCATCCGCGCAGGCATCCCGCGGCGGCATCACCGGCAAGCGGGCGCCCCCGGCGGCCGCCTCGGGAGGCGCCAACGCCGCGGCCGCAGTCGTCGCAAGCGCGGCAACCCCTGGTGCCGCCCCCCTTCCAGCTACTCCCCCCCCCGCACAGAGGCCCGACCGCAGGGAGGGAGGCGGCCGGGCCTTGAGGGAGGGAGATAGCTTATGGGAGCGGCAACGCTGGCGCGGAACCCGCGACCACCGGAGCGCCTATCGGCTCGCGACGAGCTTGCCGGTATAGTAGCCGGAGGTGATGGCGCGGCCGATGGAGAGGCCCTCGATGTCCATGGGGTAGTCCACGCCGCCGAAGAACTGGCCCGAGGCGTTGCCCACGGCGAACAGGCCGGCGATGGGCTCGAAGGCCTCGTTCAGGCACTGGTGATCGCCGTTGACCACCAGACCGCCCAGGATGGCCGGCAGCTTGTTGGAGCCGCGGGGAATGGCGTAGTAGGGGCCGCCCTCGATGGGCACGAGGTACTTCGCGGACTTGCCGAAGTCCTCGTCGCGGCCGGCGGCGCACAGATCGTTGTAGCGGGCCACGGTCTCGGCGAGATGGGCCGGGTCAACCGCCGTGAGCTTCCAATCGTTCTCGGCGGCGTAGGCGTTCATGGCCTCGGCCAGGGCCTCCACGGTGTCGGCCTTGATCCACTTCTCGGGGTTTACCTTGTTGTCGCCGTTGTACTGGGAGATGTCGTAGGGCGCGGCGGCCTTCCAGTCCTCGTAGTAGCTCTCCCAGTTGGCGGGCACGAGGCTGAAGAACTTGGCGGCCGTGGAATCCTCGAAGCCAGCGCGGGCCAGATAGGGGCGGGCGAAGTTGTTCATGTAGCCCATGCGGCAGCAGGTCTCGTCCATGAAGCGGTTGCCCTCCTGGTCCACGAAGAGGAAGGGCATCTCCAGGCGCACGAAGGCCGGCTCGCCGTGGATCATCTTCGTGTGGGTGTGGGGCGTCATGATGGCGCCGGCGTTCATGCCAGCCACCAGAGCACTGCCGTCGCGGAAGTCGGTGAACAGGCTGAAGCCCTTGGTGTCGGGGGCGTAGTAGTCGAGCATCTCCTGGTTGGAGGAGTAGTCGCCGCAGGCCAGGATGACGCCCCTGGCCGCCGTGAACAGGTGGTGGCCGTCCTCGGCCTCGCAGATGGCGCCCGTGACCGCGCCGGACTCATCGACGGCCAGCTGCACGCAGGGGGTGTTGTAGAAGAACTCGGCGCCGGCGGCGGCCAGGTTCTCGGCGATCACCGTGGCGGCGGCGTTGTGGTTGCCCTCCACGTGGAAGTAGGTGTTGGCGTGCAGGTGGATATCGTAGCCGTTGTAGGTGAGCACCGCGTCGTGGGGCTTCGATTCCACGCCGCCCTTGGCCGCCTCCTCGGCCCACCAGGCCAGAGCCTCCTGGGAGTTATGGGCCCAGATGTTCACGAGATCGCGGTCGGAACGGTAGTCGCTCTTCCAGTTGATGAAGCTCACGCAGGCCTGCACCGCCGCCTCGTCGGTCTTGCTCAGATCGATGGACGCGGCCATGTTGCCCGTGGTCTGGGCAGCGTTGATGTTCTGCACGCAGGCCACCCGCGCCCCGGCCTCCAGGGCGGTGTGCACCGCGGCCAGGCCCGACTCGCCGGCGCCCACGACCACCACGTCGTAGTCGTGGGTCTCGACGAAGTCGGTGATGGGGGTCTGCGGGGCCAGAAACGACGGGCCCGTGGCCGCGCCGGTCTCGGCCAGGCCGGCCTCGGCGGCCGCCTCGGAGCGCGTCTTGGGCTGACCGCAGCCGGCAAGGCTGGCGGCTCCGGCAGCGCCCAGGGCGGCGATGCCGCCGAACTTGAACAGGTCGCGACGGGTAAAGTTGGTAGCAGTCATGGCAACTCCCTCTCTCTCTTTCGTGCGGGATCCGGAGGGCAGGCGCGCCCGACGCTCCCGTGAGCTCCGGGTGGCGCATTGCCATCGGCCCCGCAAAACCTCCTCGGGCGCGCCGCGCACCGTCGTCCGCGGCCCGGCGCTCCCGCGAGCACCGCACGCCCACCTAACTGTTCGGCCGCAAAGGGCGCTCAGGGGGCCGGAGCCCTTCCCTACCGCGCCTCGCGACGGTGCTCACTATGACCACCGGCGGCGCCCAGCGCATCGGAAGACGCACCAGAAAAAGATTATTCCCGTAAACTTTTCCCTAAACCCTTGCAATGAACTGGGAGAACTTTCAACAGCCCTACCCCTTCCCGCTTGCGAAAACTCCTCCGTCCCTCGCGCCACGACATGCTTTTCTCCTCCCGAGATGCCTGCAACACGAGCGTCTCTCCGGTTCTTGGGGCGTTTTCAGGCTTGCAAACAACGACCTTGGAACCCGATCGATCCGAAAAGCGTCCAAAAGAAGCCAGTTTGTAATACATCTCCCTCTGTTTCCCCAGGTCATGTATTACCATTCCCAGCAAAATCACAGTCCAAGGGACCAAACTCGTGCTTTTCAAGCCAGAAAACGCTTCAGGCACGGAAAATCCCCGCCGAGACGGGGCGGCCCCTTACTGCCGACGGCACGCCAAAACCAGGCGAAAAGGTTCCGCACGCGCCCGAACCCTGAGCCGCTGACTTACCACAGCGGAACATTCATGAAAGCGGCGGCCGGGCATGCCGAACGCCGGCGAACCCCCTACAATACGCCCATGCGAATTTTCCTATACGGCATATCGGCGCTCTCCTGGTGGCTTTCGGCCCCGGCCACACCCGGCGAAGGAAACCGGGTAGGTCAAAATGCGCTGCGGAACTGCAAGCCCAACGACGCGGCAATCCAATATCTCGCGCGCTGCTGCCCTCAAATCCCCCGGCCCTACCATGTTGCGGTTTCCGCGCGCATGAAGCGATGCCCTGACGGAGTTGCGCCCCATCGCTCCCAGTTCAAGCTTACCGGCAAGCCGTTCTGCCGTGTGGCCAGCGGAATATACGCGCCCTGCCCCGAGCTGTGCTTCGTCCAAGTCGCGAACAGCCTGGACCTCCACGAACTCGTGAAGGTGGGCAACGCGCTGTGCGGCACCTTCTTCATCGATCCCAAAGCACGCAACGGCCTGGGAAAGCGCCGACCGCTCACCAGCGTGCGGCGCATCGGAGCATTCGTCGGGCGCAATCCGGGCATCCTCGGCGCGAAGCCGGCACGCCGGGCCCTCGACCTCATGGTAGACGGCGCCGCATCGCCTCCCGAGGTGTTTCTGGCCATGGCCTTGGGCCTTCCCTATCGCCTTGGGGGCTACCAACTGCCGGGTATCGCCGCCAACCGCCGCGTAAAGCCCAGTTCCAAGGCCCGCGCCATCGCTCACCGAAACACGCTCGTCCCCGACATCCTCTGCGAGAGCAGCCGTCTCGACATCGAGTACGACTCCAACACCGAGCATGCAAGCGCGACGCAGCTGACGCGCGATGCCCAGAAACGGCTGGCTCTTGAAGCCGACGGGTACAAAGTCATCACGGTTACCGCGCGGCAAATAGGCAGCCGGGAAGAAATGCGGAAAGTCGCCGAACAGTCGCGGCGACGCATGGGTACCCGACTGAGACCCCAAAGCGCCGCATTTCGTCAGCAGCAGGGCGTCCTCTTCCGCACAGGCTGGTCGCTCAGCCGATACCACCGTCGCGAATGGCTGAAAGGCGCTCCCGAATCGGTCGCAGCCGCCCTGCCGTGCTCGACACCTGCCGATTCGCGCACCGCGCCCGAATGTTCGCCGCTTTCAGGCGCCAGAGCATTTTCTGGCTTGGAAAGCACGACCTTGGAACCGATTTTGCCCGAAATCGAGGAAATCGCCTCCCCCGGTATTACGCCACGAGGGAAAACTCCGAAAATGTAATACGCCCCTCCCCCTTCAAGTTCCGAAACGGTTCCAAGGTCGTGCTTTTCAAGCCGAAAAACAACTCGGGGCGCGACAAGAACCGCCTCGACATCTCCCAGGGCATATCGGTCAGGTCGGGGATTCACAGGGAAGCCGGCCAGCGGACGGCCGGGCCGACAGCCACCGCCCCGTTCCTAGTGTAGGAACATGGCGTCGCCGAAGGAGAGGAGGCGGTAGCGCTCGGCCACGGCGTGCTCGTAGGCGGCCATGATATGCTCGCGGGTGCTGAAGGCGCTCACGAGCATCATGAGCGTGCTTCGGGGCACGTGGAAGTTGGTGATGAGCGCGTCCACCACGGAGAACTCGTAGCCCGGCAGGATGTAGAGGCTCGTGGCCTCGCGGTCGCGGGGCCTAAGCGCCCCCTCTCCCCCGTTGGCCGCGGGGTCCCAGGCGCTCTCCAGGCTGCGCACGCTCGTGGTGCCCACGGCGATCACGCGGCCCCCGGCGGCGTGGGCGGCGTTCACGGCATCCACCGTGGCCTGCGGCACCGTGTAGAACTCGGTGTGGATGACATGGTCGGCGGGGTCTTCCTCATCTACGATGCGGAAGGTGTCCAGGCCCACTTCCAGCTCCACCGTGGCCCAGCCGATGCCCCGCTCGCGCAGACGCTCGATGAGCTGGGGCGTGAAGTGCAGGCCGGCCGTGGGGGCCGCCGCCGAGCTCTCGCGACGGGAGTACACGGTCTGATAGAGCTCCTCGTCGCCGGCGTAGTCCTTGATGTAGGGGGGCAGCGGCGTGTGGCCCACGGCGTGCAGGGCCTCGTCCAGGCTGGGCAGCGGCGTGGTCAGCTTCGCCACGCGCTCGCCGCGCTGGCCGTCCCGGGCCCAGTCGATGATCTCGGCCGACAGCACCACGTTCCCCGCGGCGTCGGTGAAGTCCACCACGGCTCCGGCGCCGGGCTTCAGGCGCTTGCCCGGGCGCACGAGCACCTCCCAGAAGGCCACGCGGTTGGTCCGGGGTTCGGGACCGCCGCACTCCCGCAGCAAAAACACCTCGGCCGCCCCGCCGGTGGCGCGTTTGGCGCCCAAAAGGCGCGCCGGCATGACGCGGGTCTCGTTGGCCACGAGCAGATCTCCCGGCCGCAGATAGTCCGCGATATCGCGGAAGATGCGGTCCTCCACCGCGCCAGTGGCGCGATCCATCACGAGCAGGCGGCAGCCATCGCGCTCGGCGGCGGGCTCCTGGGCGATCAGCTCGTCGGGCAGGGCGTAGTCGAAATCATCGGTTCTCATGAAAAGCGCTCCTTAAGAATTGCATCGGCGGTATACTACCACGTTGATCTTGAAACGACTGCGGGAGCGCCCCGCAGACGGCCCGCGCGGCCGCTCGCGCCCGCGCCCCGTCCCCCAAGGCCCCACCCGGAAAGGAACCCCCATGGCCGACACCCCGCGCGCCTACCGCGCCATCTGCTTCGATTTGGACGGCACCCTGCTCCCCATGGACCTGGACGTGTTCATGGGCCGCTACTTCGCCGCCCTCTACGACTTCATGGGGACCCGCGGCATCGAAGGCGGTCCCTTCCTGGGGGCCCTCAAGGCCGGCACCCGCGCCATGGCCGTCCACGACGACGGCCGCACCAACGCCGAGGCCTTCTGGGACACCTTCACCGGCCTTATGGGGGATGCGGACGTGGACTGGGAGCCGCTGCTGACCGAGTTCTACGACGGTCCCTTCGCGAAGCTGGGCGCCGATGTGGAGCCGAATCCGGCCGCCGCGGCGGCCATCGAGGCCCTGGCGGCGAAGGGCTATCCCCTGCTGCTGACCACCATGCCCATGTTCCCGCCGGCCGCCGTGCGCCACCGCCTGGCCTGGGCCGGTATAAACCCCGAGGCCTTCGCCCGCCTGACCCATTACGAGAACTCCCGCACCGTGAAGCCGCGGCCTCTCTACTACGCCGAGAACCTGGCGGCAGCCGGGGTGGACGGCACCGACGTGCTCATGGTGGGCAACAACACCGTGGAGGATCTCTCCTTCATGCACCTGGGGGCCGACGGCTACCTCGTGACCGACTGGCTGCTCGACCCGGTAGACTTCGACCTGGGCTCGGTGAAGCACGGCACCATGGCCGACTTCGCCGCCTTCGCCGCCGCCCTGCCCCCCTGCGCCCATCCGGCCGGGTCCGTGGAGACGGGGGCCATCGACCCGGCCGAGGCCGCGGCGGTGCTCGCCGCCAACGACGGCGGCACTCTGGACGGGGGCGACGCCGCGGCCCACGCCGCTGCGGCCACTGACGACGTGCTGGCCGCCCAGGCGCCCGGCTCTCGGGAGGTGTAGCCGTGGCACTGTTCGATTGCACCTGCGAGGCCACCTCCGGCCACGCCCGGGCCCTGGCCTACGAGACGGCCCACGGCACCTTCCACACCCCCATGTTCATGCCCGTGGGCACCTCGGCCACGGTAAAGGGCGTCACCACCGACCAGCTGCGCGCTCTGGGCAGCCAGGTGGTGCTCGCCAACACCTATCATTTGGCCATGCGCCCCGGGGCCGACCTGGTGGAAGAGGCCGGCGGTATCCACCGCTTCATGAACTACGACGGCCCCATGCTCACCGATTCCGGCGGCTTCCAGGTGTTCAGCCTGGCCGACACCGTGAAGCTGTCCGATGACGGCGTCACCTTCAAATCCATCTACGACGGGTCCAACATCCACTGGACGCCCGAGGAGAACATGGTCATCCAGCAGAAGATCGGCGCCGACATCGCCATGCAGCTGGACCAGTGCGCCCCCTACCCAGCCGAGCGCGCGTTCGTGGCGAAGGCCGTGGACTACTCGAGCGCCTGGGCGCGCCGCTGCCTGGCGGCCCACACGCGCCCCGACCAGACCCTGTTCGGCATCGTCCAGGGCGGCATGCACCTCGACCTGCGCCTGGAATCTATCCGCCGGCTGCGGGAGATCGAGGACGAGTCGCTGGCGGCCGGAGGCCGGCGCTTCGGCGGCTTCGGCATCGGGGGCTACTCGGTCGGTGAGGATCACGAGGTGATGTTCGAGACCTTGGGCGATGTGGCCCGGGCCTGCCCCGAAGATCGCCCCCGCTACCTCATGGGCGTGGGCAACCCCACCACGCTGGTGCGCGCCGTGCGCGAGGGCGTGGACATGTTCGACTGCGTGCTGCCCACCCGCACGGCCCGCATGGGCACGGCGTTCTCCAGCACGGGGCGCATGAACATGCGCAACGCGAAGTTCGCCCGTGACTTTACGCCGCTCGATCCCGCCTGCACCTGCCCCACCTGCACCAACTACACCCGCGCCTACATCCGCCACCTGGTGAAGCAGAACGAGATGCTCGGCGCCATGCTGCTGTCGGTGCACAACCTGCACTTCCTGCTGGACCTGATGCGCCGGGCCCGCGAGGCGGTGCTGGCCGATGCCTACGAGGACTTCTACCAGGCGTGGATGAACTCGCCGGCCGCCGCCGACTACTAGGCGGGGTAGCAGGGCCGAAAGCATTTGCACCCCTGCGGGCAGCCTCCCGCGCCCCTTCCCCACTCCCGCTTCGCCGCCAACCAGGGGGCGAAATAGGGTGTCCGCAATCAGCATACCGCGGAAGTCGCGGCTGCGCTCAGGGATACCGCGAGGGAGGGTCTTCCACCGTCCCGACCCATTCCGCTCCTCAAGCGTCAATAGCACCCCGTTTCCCCACCTCGGGAAACGGGGCGCTATTCCGTTCTATACCACCTTTCCGTCAATGAGGTGCCGTGATTTTCCATCCGTTTCGTTACAGCTTGTCAACAAGTACCCACGGGAAGGAAACGAGTGCGGCCGAACGCTGACAGCCCCATTACGAGACGTTAAACTGAACTCAATGTCACGGGCTCGCACACCGCCAGAGATGAAGGGGAAGCAGGCAGCGGTCCGCGGCGACGACCTTCGACGCAGTCTGAAAGGACTTGATGATTATGACCGCAACGCTTGCCGATCAGTTGGCCCCCTACGGGATCGACTACGTGGACGCCATGGACCGCTTCGGCGACAACGCCGACCTCTACGAGCGCCTGGCCCTGAAGTACCTGGACGACGAACACCTCGTGGCCCTCAAGGCCGCCATGGAGGCCGCCGACTACTCCGAGGGCTACAGCCAGGCCCACGCGCTCAAGGGCGTGGCCGGCAACCTCTCCTTCAAGGACCTGTTCCAGTGCGCGGCGCTGGTGTCCGACGCTCTCTACGCCGGCGAGTACGAGGCCGCCGCGGCGCACATGCCCGAGGTGGAGCGCACCCACGAGCTCGTCATCAAGGGCCTCGCCGCCTGGCAGAACAACCAGCTGTAAGCCGTTTCGCGAACAGAGCGCGAGAATCAAGAGGGGCCGGCGAAGCGAATCGCCGGCCCCTCTTGCGTTGCGGGAGAAATTCTCCCCTACAGCTCCACGCGCTCGAACATGTCGGGGCCGGCGCCGCAGATGGGGCAGCGGTAGTCGGCGGGCAGGCCGTCGGGATAGCCCTCCTCCACGTAGCCGCAGAGCATGCAGCGCCAGGCGACGCGCTTGCCGGCCTCGGCGCCAGCAGCACCCTCCCCCGTCGCGGGCGTGGCCGGAACCTCGTCGCCGCCGTTGTAGGTGGCAGCCTTCGGCGGCGTCTTGCCGCCCTTCACCGCATGGTAGTGGGCGTAGGTCAGCGCCGAGCCCTCGGCCAGTACGTCGGCCTCTTCCACCACGCCCACGAACAAGTAGTGGCTGCCCACGTCGATGGTCTCAGTGAGACGCACCGAGAAGCGGGCCAGAGCGTGATCGAGCACGTAGGGAATCTCGGCGCCGTCCTCGCGGTAGCTACAGAACGAGAACTTGTCGGTATCGAGCGAGCTGTGGAACCCGAAGGCGCCGATGAGCTCCATAGGGGCCTCCTCGGCCAGCACCGTAGCGGCGAAGCGTCCAGAGGCGATCACGCCGGCCGTGGTGGCGTTCTCCTTGTTGAGGGACACCGCCAGCGTCGGCGGCTCACTGGCCACCTGCACGAGCGTGTTCACCACGCAGCCGCAGCGCCGCTCCCCCTCCCGAGCCGTAATGAGGTACAACCCCGAGGACAACGAGCGAAATGCCTTGCGATCAATCATGGAAGTTCCTTTCCCCCTGGCGCACTGGTCTGTGTCGGAAATCATTGTAAGTCACGACCCGCAGCCCGTGCGCCGAAGATAGGGGCAGTTGCCAATTCGTTGGGGCGCCTCGCAAGAACGCCCCAACGAATCGCACGGGAATTCGCTACCCGCAGTTGCTGCACACGCGCTTCTTGCCCGACTGGGCAATAGTGCCGCTGAGAATGCTCTTCGAGCGCTTGAGCGAGACGCAATCCCTCGTGGTGTGGTAAACCTCGCCGCCGGCCACCCAGTAAACGGTGCGGGCCACGTTGGGCCGCTCCGCGCTCACGGGACCGGTGGTCTTATAGGTAGTCGGATCGAAATAATAGCGCTTCCCGCCGATGACATGCCAGCCCGACAGAGCGCGACCGTTGCCGTCGAAGTAGCTCTTCGTACCATCCTTCCAGCTAATCCAGCCCTTCTGCATGACGCTCTTGCCGTCGAAGTAGTACCAGTAGCCGCCAATGGTCTGGCTCCAGCGCAGACTCTGGGCGGTCGAAGGGCTGAAGTAGTACTTCACGCCGTTGAAGCTGCGCCAGCCGGTGAGGGCGCGGCCGTCCCAGTCGAAGAAGCTCTTCGAGCCGTTGCTCCAGGTGACCCAGCCCCGCTTCATGCGGGAGGCGCTGTCGAAGTAGTACCACTGGCCGCCCAGCTTCTGGCTCCAGCGCAGGCTCATGGCCGTGGCTGGGTCGAAGTAGTACTTCACGCCGTTGAAGCTGCGCCAGCCGGTGAGGGCGTGGCCGTCCCAGTCGAAGTAGCTCTTCGAGCCGTTGCCCCAGGTGACCCAGCCCCGCTTCATACGGGAGGCGCTGTCGAAGTAGTACCACTGACCGCCCAGCTTCTGGCTCCAGCGCTTGGAGATACCCGTCGCCTCATCGAAGTAGTACTTCACGCCGTTGAAGCTGCGCCAGCCGAGAAGGGCGGCGGCATGGCCCTTAGCATCGGGGTGGAAGTAGCTCTTGGTACCGTCCTTCCAGGTGACCCAGCCCTTCTGCATGACGCTCTTGCCATCGAAGTAGTACCACTGGCCGTCGATCTTCTGGCTCCAGCGCTTGGAGATGGCCGTGGCCGGGTCGAAGTAGTACTTCACGCCGTTGAAGCTGCGCCAGCCGGTGAGGGCGTGGCCATCCCAGTCGAAGTAGCTCTTGGTGCCGTTCTTCCAGGTGACCCAACCGGTCTGCATGGCGCCGGAACCGTCGAAGTAGTACCACTGGTCGTCGATCTTCTGGCTCCACTTCACTGGCTGCCCATCGCCGCCGTAATAGCGCGTAACGCCCCGGTCGGTGCGCCACCCGGAGAACTTCTTATCCCGAGCTGCAGCCACGGCCTTGGCCGCATCGACGACACCGTAGCCGGACTCGACATCCTTGCCCGCAGTGTTCACGTCTTTCGCCGTCTCGCACAGCACCGTGCGCACGTCCGCAGCGCAGAAGTCGGGGCGAGCGGCGCGCACGAGGGCGGCACTCGCAGCCACGACAGGACAGGCCATGGAGGTGCCGCTCAGGTAGCCATAGCCGTTCGTCACTTTGTCGTCTTCCAGAACGGTGCTGAGAATGTGCTCGCCCGGTGCCGCGATGTCGCACCAGGAACCGTAATTGGAGAAGTCGGAGCGCATGTAGCCGTCCGTCTCCCACGTCTTGCTCCCATAGGTCGGAGAGTTGGGGGGAATGCATCCGCGCTTCGACACGCTGATGACGCCGATGGCGTCATCGCAGGCAGCCGGATAACTCGGCACAGCCGTGTCCTCGTTACCGGCTGCGCACACGAGCACCATATCTTCATCGCGCGTCAGCTCCGTGCACACCTCGTTCATGAAGTCGGCCAGATCTCCCGTGCTCTCGATGAATCCCAAGCTCATATTCACGACTTGACACCCGATGTCGCGAGCGTATTCCAAGCCCACGAGCACGTCGTAGAGGGTCGCGTTGGGCTCCAAGCTCCCATTCACATATACGTTCTCGGAGAAGATATCCACCGCCACCAGATCGACGAGCTTGTTGGCGTTCGCCGTCGCGCCACCACTCGCCACCCCCAAGGAACCGCCGTTGTTCGCCTGGGCGGCGATGATGCCGGCTACGTGGGTGCCATGGGTGCTCGGAATCGCCATAGAGGCACTGCCGTTCGTGTAGCCGTCGCCACGCAGGGGCCTGAGATCATAGCGGCTGTGATCGGCCGCCAGCCATACTACCTCTCGGCTCAGGGAGCGGTTGACCGTATTCGCCAGATCGGGATGGCTCAGGGACGCGCCCGTATCGAGCACTGCCACCCTTACCGGAGCATTCGTACCGCGGTTCGGGAGCGCCTCCCACGCCTCGGAGGCCCGGACGGCATCGAGATACCACTGATCAGCGGCATAGGGATCCTTGGCGCTGGCCATGGCCGGAGCGGCATTGGCCTCTTCAACGCCGGAGCCCTTCTCGAAGAGCCGGGCAACGTAATTGGGCACTGCGTATTTGACGCCCTCCTGGGCCTGAACCTCCGCCACAGCCTCCTCTACCGAGGTGCCGTCGTCGATCTCGATGAGGACCGCCTCGCCGCTGGCGAAGGACACCGCATCCGAGCCCCCATCGGCGCCGAGCAGCCCAGCCACAGCCGCACGCTGGCCCGCAGAGGCCCCGCGCTCGTACATGACAACGATCTGGTCGGCGCGGAAATCCGAGGACTCGCCATCGGCAGAGGCCACAATCGCCGCGGGATCCATCGCGTCGCCATCGGCGACAGGCTGCCCGTCGGCCTCATCCGCCACCGCCGCCTCGTCCGGCACGTCGGAAGCCGTCGGGGAATCGCCATCAGCCGAAACGGCACCCTCGCCCTCGGCACCCTCGGCGCCATCGACCGGCGAGGCATCCCGCTCCTCGTCGGGAACGGCCTCCGTTGCAGCCCCCTCTTCGGCGGCCCGCTTCTCGGCGATGGTCACCGGTGGCTCATCGGCGGCGGCCGAAGCGGCCCCGAGGGCCCAACCTCCCGGCACGCTGCACGCCAACGTTGCCGCCAGCAAACAGGACAATCCCGCGCGCGCCGCGCGCGCCAGGGTGAAACTGCTTCGTTCCATGGGACGCTCTCCTCACTCCCGTCATGCCTCATCGGCACCAAACGGTGCGGGACATCCCCCATCGCCCCATCCCGTGAAGCCGATCTCCTCAAGACATCATTTTACTGCATGCACGGGGAAAATACCGCGGCAACGGACCCTTATCTCGTGCCCAGGTGGAAACGTGCGCCAGGACGCACCTAGGCGAAATAGGCCCGAACCGTCTCGATGACCTTCGCGCGGTCGGCCTCGTCCATGGCGTAGTACATGGGCAGGCGCACCAAACGCTCGCTCACCTCGGTCGTGTGCACGTCCTCGCCGTCGAAGCGGCCGAAACGCGCCCCGGCCGGAGCGCTGTGCAGGGGCACGTAATGGAAGCACGCCTGCACGCCCCGATCCTTCAGGAAGGCGATGAAGGCAGTGCGGTCGGTGAGCGAGGGCAACAGCAAGTAGTACATATGGGCGTTCTGGACGCAATCCTCGGGAACGACCGGGCGCTGCACCTTGCCCGCCGCCTCCAAGGACGCGAAGGCCTCGTGGTAGGCGCGCCAGGTGGCCATGCGATCGTCGTAGATGGCATCGGCTGCTTCCAGCTGCCCCCACAGGTAGGCGGCATTCAGGTCGCCGGGCAGATAGCTGGAGCCCTTGTCCACCCAGGTGTACTTGTCCACCTGCCCGCGCAGGAAGCGAGAGCGGTTGGTGCCCTTCTCGCGGATGATGTCGGCGCGCTCGCGATAGGCCGGGTTGTTGACGAGCACAGCGCCCCCCTCGCCCATGGAGTAGTTCTTCGTCTCATGGAAGGAGTAGCAGCCGAAATCGCCAATGGTACCGAGGGCACGGCCCTTGTAGCTGCTCATGACACCCTGGGCGGCATCTTCCACCACCAGCAGGTTATGGCGGCGGGCAATGGCCATGATGGCGTCCATGTCGCAGCCCACCCCAGCGTAGTGCACCGGCACGATGACCCGGGTCCGCTCGGTGATGGCCGCCTCGATAGCGGCCGGATCGATGTTCTTCGTATCGGGCAGAATATCCACGAACACGAGGCTGGCCCCCATGAGCACGAAGGCCGTCGCCGTGGAAGAGAAGGTGAAGCTCGGCAGAATGACCTCGTCGCCCGGCCGCAGGTCGCAGAGCATGGCCGCCATCTCCAGGGCCGTCGTGCCGCTCGTCGTCAGCAGCACCTTTTCGGCGCCGGTGCGTTCCTCGAGCCATGCCTGGCACTGCTTGGTGAAGGGGCCGTCGCCGCATATCTTATGGTTCACCTCCGCTGCCTGGCGCACGTATTCCATCTCGGTGCCCACGCAGGGAGGAACGTTAAAATCGATCATCGGACAAGCTCCTTTTCAGATACACCCTCTCGGCCCGACCGCGCCTTTCGACGACGGGCCCACCCTATCTCGAACGCGGCAATGAACGCCAGCGCGGCCCCTGAGCACAGAAGCCCCGCATCGAGCCCCGGCGTTCGGTACGAAAACCGGATCTCGTGACGCCCGCCATCGGCCTCGACGGCCATGAAGCCGACGTTCGCCCTCAGTATCTCAACGGGCTTCCCGTCCATTGTAGCGCTCCAGCCTGCCGAATAGGGAACGGATACGAAGACGTAGCGGGAATTTCCCTGATTTTCATCGGCGACGGCATCGTCTGCGGCCGACAGCGTTACGTCCATGGCGTTGTCCTCGAAAGCGATGGCGGCGGCGTTCTCGCCCTGAAGCTGCGCCGCATTGCCAGCCATGGCCGCCACCGACTGGGTATCGGCATAGAAATCGGCGAACTCATAGGCCCCCACCGCCCCGAAAGTCACGGTGAGCGTCGTCACCGGCTCGGCGCCAAAACCCAGGTTCACCGCCCAGTCCTCCTTGCCCGCGTACTTGGGGCTCGCGCTCGTGACCATCTCGAAGGAGCGCTCCCGCTCGCCGTCGCCCACGGTTACCCAAGCGGTGCGGCCGGGCGTGAACGAGGGATCCTCTGGCAGGTCGTCCACGGTAGTGGCAGGGTTTTCCGTCAACTGCCCCACGGCCGCAGCGGAAAGGGAATGGAAGCGGAACCCCTCGAAGCAGAGGTAGGTCTCGCAGTCGGGGCACCCCGCCAGGGTGAAGGTGGCCGTAGCCCCCTTCTTCGCCGCAAGGAAGCGCCCCTCCTGAACCGTCACCCCGTCGCTGGCGGCCAGGGTCAAGGTCTCGCGCCGGGTCTCCAGGGCCGGTGCCTCCCCCTCGGCCTCGTCCACCCCCAGCACGAGGGCCCGGGTCAGCAGCTCCTGGCGCTGCACGAGATCGAGGCCGTCGTAGACGGCCTGGGAGACCGCCGTGTCGTAGGTGAAGGCCAACGGGAGGGCTCGATCGGTCTCATAGAGCGCGTAGGTGAGCCCGTTGTGGGCGCGGCCGAGATCGGCCACTTTCTCGTAGCCCTCGGGCAGCAAATCGACCGCCTCCGAGGAGGAGATGTAGTACTTGGCCCCGAGCACATAATCGAGGGCGGCCCGCTCACGGGTGCCGTCGAACATCGTGCTCTTCACGTCATCGGACAGCCCCAGGGACTGGCGGAAGTCGTCTACCGCCTGGTTGTAGAAGCTCGAGTAGAAGTCCATGCCCTTGTAGCCGTGGACGAAGCTCCCGTTGCGCCCGTGGGTCGTGTCGGTGCGATTGATGCGGTAGTCGCCGTCCACGGTCTCCAGGACCGGGGCTAGATCGAGCTGCTCGCGGGTGGAGAGCCCGTGCCCCGCCCGAAGGAACTCCTGGTAATAGGAGCTCCCCAGCGGGCTCAGGAACAGCCCCACGTGCACCGTGGCATTGGCCACAAGGGCCAGGGCCAGCAGGAGGCAGAGGGACCGGGAGCGCAGCAGGGGCGGCAGTGCCCGATCGGCAAAAGCCACCCCCGCGCGACGGCATCGGGCCGCCCACAGCGCCAGGGCCCCGAAGATCACCGCGAACATGGCCACCACGGCCAGGGAGAGCAGCGTGGGCTCGACCCAGGCATATCCAAGGGCCCACACGGCCACGAGGGCGGCCAGAATGCCGAGCCGCCTCCACTGGCGCACCGAGAGCCGCGGCACCGCCGGCACGAGGAGCACCACGGCATAGGCGGCACAGAAGCCGAGGATCAGCTCCCAGCGGTCCGTCGGGTACCCGAAGCCGTTCATGACCGAGCCCACCTTCGCGAGCAGCGCGCCCCCAAGGCACAGGGCCGCACCGCAGCCCCAGGCCCTCCGCTCGCGCTCGTCCATGGCACCGCGGGCCACCGCCAGGGCCAGCAGGGCGATCACCGGCACGGCGCCCAGCACCGAGGCATTCTGGGCCGTATGGTTTCCCAACAGCACGCTGGTGAAGCTTCCGTAGAAATCCGGCGTCTGGAAGAAGGGGATCTCGCGCACAATGCCCACGCGTCCCATGGAGGTCAGCGTGATGAACATCGGGATGGTAGAGAAACCCACCACGGCGAACGCGGCCACCAGGCACAGAGCGAACCTCCCCACGAGCCGAGCGAAATCGGCCACGGATCGCGCCCGGGGATAGGCAAAGTAGGCAATCAGGCAGTAGAAGAGCAGGAAGAGACAGGCCATGTAGCCGAAGTAGAGGGAGTACACGAAGATACCCGCCATGGACGCGACGAACAGCAGCGGGTTCTTGCCCGCGAACAGCTTGTCGGCCCCCATGAACACAAGGGGCAGCAGCACGGCGAAATCAACGAAATTCGGGTGGCGCAGCACACCCCAGAACAGCACGTAACCGCAGAGCACATAGGAGAGCGCCCCCACAAGAGTGGGCCCCTTGCCCTTGCCGCGGCTGAAGCAGTACAGCGAGAAGGTCAGCGCCGCCAAATAGAATCGCAGGAACGTGAGGAAGCCGTAGAAGTACTCGGCCAGCGCCGGCGGGCAGAACACGGAGAGCAGGTTGAGCGGCTCGTTGGAATTGCCCGAGGCCGAGACGAGCCAATCGGCCCCGAAACCCAGGTTGAAGGAGTACAGGGGCACCGAGGGCTCCCCTGCAAGCACCGAGGCGACAATGCCGCGCAGCCACTCCCCCTCCGCCACCATGAACGGGAAGTACAGCAAGCGCCCATCGGTCTCCCAAATCAGGGACCGACCGGCCACCACGAGCACCAGTACCACCCCAAGGAAGGCCACGGCGCAGGCAGCCAAGAGCCCCAGGCTGTAGCGCCCCTTCCCCGCCGTTTCCGAGAGGGACCGGGCGAAGGGAGCCTTCGGTGCGCCCTCCGTCTCCGTCGTCTTCCGTGCCATACACTCATCCGTTCCGCGCCTGCTGGCGCCTGACAAAAAGAAACCGGGAGATCGCGTCGATCTCCCGGAGTGCAGTGACCTTGCTGCTCTTCCCGAGGGAATCCCTAATAGGATACCACGCGCGTGCCCCGGGGAATATTGTTGTAGATCCAACGGGCGCATTCAATATCGAGGCGCACGCAGCCGTGGGAAGCCGAGATGCCCAAACGGCCGTCCTGGATACGGGACATGCTGCCCGGCTGATACAGCACCGAGTGGAACAGGTAATTGCCGTAGAACTGGGTCCAGTACCAGCAGGTGTAGCCCGAGCCGAACGACAGACCGCGAGAACCCACCGTATAGGTACCCTTCACCGTCGGCGAACCGGGCGCACCCGTGGTGCAGCTCCAATACCACACCGGCTCCCAGTTGTAGCTGCTGCCGCGGAACACACCCACCTTGTGGGTGCTGCTGTTCACCATGATGATGTAGTTAGTGTTGCTGTAATAATTCTGGGCCTTGTTCCACATGGCCAGCTGGCCGGCCGGGAGCACAACGGGCTTCGTGCTCGTCTCGCCGTTGCTGTCGAAAGTGTAGCGATAACCGCCGATCACCTGGGAGCCAAAGGCCTGACGGCCACTCTCGTAGAAATAGGACCACTTCTGCACGCCACTCCACTTTAGCCAACCGGTGTGCATCTGGTAATCGGAGTCGAAGTAGTACCAGTGGCCGCCGATCTTCTGGTGCCAGCGAACGGCCTTCCCGTCCGACCAATTGAAGTAGTACCAGGCGCCGCCCGACTGCACCCAGCCGCCCGTCTCGCGGCCCTGGGCATCGTAGTAGCTCTTGGTGCCGTCCTTCCAGGTAACGATCCCCTTCACCATCTGCGAGGACGAGTTGAAGTAATACCAGCGGCCGCCCAGCTTCTGGCTCCAGCGCAGGCTCATGGCCGTGGCCGGGTCGAAGTAGT
>CANSQM010000012.1 GCA_947649205.1 uncultured Enterorhabdus sp. | reverse complement strand
ACTGCGGCGCCAGGCCGCGGGAGGACAGGTCGTTCCGCTCGCAGGGGGCGCTTTTCCCTTTGCCCGGGCGAGTCCCGGGCCCCGTCTCCGCCATCGCCGGCGCCCGGCGGGGTGCCCTTTTGTTTTCAGGGGAGGTTTGTCCCTGAGGGGCAATGCCTCTTTCTTTCCAGGTTGGCATCGGCGTTCCGACGGGCATCTGCAGGTGCTTCAGGCGAACCTGTTCTGCGAAATAATTTCCACTATAATGAACGACACCCATAGCGGTGTCTTTTTTTGTTTTGAGGGGCCGGTTCCTCGAGGGCCGTGCCGGCCGCGACCCCCGCTCCGTCGTCCCGGATTGCGGCCTTTGCGGGCAGTGGCGGGAGGTGCGGCGTCGTGGGGAGGACTTGTCGGAAGAAAGGCGTTTTCGAGTGGTAGGACAGAACGAGCAAGTTGCGGCCTATGGCGAGCGCTATGAGTGTCGCGCGATGGTTCTGCGGGAGCATCCTGGATGCCTGCGGGCCCTTGTGATTGCCAATCGACTGCTGACGCTGCTGTTCTATGGGGCCTATGGGGCTCTGCTGCTGGTGGCGGCCCTCCATGCTCCGCTGCGGCTGGTGCCGCTTGTGGGGATCCCGGCTGCAGCTTTCGGGCTCGTGAGCCTTTTCCGGCGCCGCTTCAATGCGCCTCGGCCTTATGAGTGCTGCGCATTCACGCCACTCATTCCCCGCGAGGGAGCGGGGCGGTCGTTTCCCTCGCGTCATGCCTTCTCGGCCTTCGCCATTGCGACGTGCTGGTTCGTTGCGAGCGTTCCCGTTGCCGTTGCTCTCATGGCTTGCGCGGGAGCTCTGGGGTGGTGCCGTGTGCTGGGGGGCGTGCACTTTCCCCGGGATATCGTGGCCGGGGCATTGGCTGGCATCCTCGCCGGGGCTGTGGCCTGCGCTGCGGCTTTGCTTGTAGCTTAGGGAGGACCTGTGCTGCTCCTGCTTATGGCTTAGGGACCGGACTGAAGGGTGCTCCGCGATGGCGGGTCGCTTCGACGAGGTCGATGACCTCCTGTTTCCCGTGGACGCCGAGTTTGGCATAGACATTGCGGATGTGCATCTTCACGGTGTTGCGCGAGAGGGTGAACCGCTCTTCCATAAAGGCGAGATCGCGCCCTTGGGCCAGCTGCACGAGCACCTCCTGTTCACGGCGCGTCAGACCCCACGTGCGGGCAAGCTCGGCGCAGGGATCTTCCCAAAAGTGCTGTGTGCTAGGGGCCTCCGCGGTAGCGTCTTCCACTGGGGCGGATGAGGAGTCGCTGCGGTCAATGTCGGTATGGATGGCGCTATCAGGGACGGCAGCCCCGGCTCCGACCGGGGCGGCGGCAGGCGTTTCCGGAATGCTGATCTCGACGGCGCTCTCGATGGCATCGGCCTGAGGGGTCGCGTGATCCTCCTCTTCGAGGGCTGCATCGCTTTTGGCGACGAAGAGCAGCATGAGCACGAAGAGGAAGACGATAACGAGCCCCGCTCCTTCCGTGGCCTGGGGAATGAAGGTGCTCGCCCAGACCGCTCCGACAGCCATGAGGGCTCCCAGACCGTGACCCGCAACGGCGAGAAGGCGGACGGCCGCCGCCGCTCGGAGGGGCCTCAGCTGCGAACGGACGACGACGGCGGAGATGATCCAGATGAGCATCTCGAAGAGTGCGGTGCCGATACCGACGAGCAGGGCGCTGCCGTCGAAGGGCAACAGGGCGAGAAGGGGCCCGAAGAGCAATCCTGCCGCCACGCAGATGGTCGCAATGCGAAAGCAGCCGTTGAGATTGAACGCGGGGGAGCGCCGCACGGCCAGGAGCACCCCGGTGAGAACTACCAGGGCAGCCAGGGTTCCCACGGAATTGCTCGGGGTTTCGCCGCTGCGCATGAAGCCCAGCATGAGGGAGGTTACGGCGATGCACAGTATGACGGAGGCGAGCTGGGGTCGCGAGAGGGGCACCGTCTCGCGGGTTTCATGATCGGCATCCGAGGCGGTGCGGGTGCTGTCGAGCAGGGCGAGGCTGACGCTTCCGGCTCCGATGAGGGCCGCGGCTCCGAGAGCCAGGAAGGCTACGGGGCTTGCGCCGACCGTCTCGCCGACCGATTTCGCCAGAGCTTCGAAAGCGAAGGCCCCGGCCATAGCCACGGCGGTGGTTCTCATAACGAGGAGATGGGGAAGGGCTGCGAATTCAAAGAGGAGAACGACGCTGAGAAGCGGCCCCACGCATTTCATGAGCAGGGCTCCTCCGATGGCCAGGGGGCTTCGCGGGTCGCCGATTGCGAGGATGAGGGCCGCGGCGCCGATAGCGAACAGAATGCCGCCCGCGATGACGAACTCCACAAGAAGCGTCTTCTTGCGACGATCGGCCCGGGGACCCGCAATGGGAAAGGAGCCGATGCGCCAGGCAAAGGCGAGGGCCAAGCCGTAGGTGATGAGGGAGAAGAAGCGGATGGAGAGGTAGCCGCCGGGCAGATTCGCCAGAGCCAGGGTGGCGTTGTCGCACGTCCACACGCCGGCGAACATGAGCGCGAGACCGCAGCCGGCGCCGAGGGCGCTTCGGCGCTCCTTCGATGACGTGGGTGACGGGTTCACGGGCTTCCTCCTCTCGGCTGGTTCCGATGCAGATACGGTGCCCCAGTATAGCCTATTCGGGAAAATACACCCATGGTGGGTGTGGCTCTCACCCGGCGTTTTTCCGATGATGCAGGGGCACTGCGGGAGGGCCCGGCTCAGGCTGGCGCCGGGCCCTTTCTCAATCCATTCTCATTTCGGAGGGAGCAAGTATGAACGGATTTATCAACGGTATCGCAAGCCCGTCGGGCATGGAGGCATCGCGGCTGCTGAGCCGCCGGGGCTTTGTCGCCGGGATGGGGGCCGCGGCGGCGCTGGTGACTCTCGGCGGTTTCGGCCTGACGGGCTGCGCGCCGTCGAAGACGGCCAGCGAGGGCTCGGCGGAGAGCGAGGACTACGACGCGGTGATCGTGGGCACGGGCGGCGCGGGCCTGTCGGCCGCCATTGCCGCCTACGACCGCGGCCTCACGAATATCGTGATTCTGGAGAAGATGGCCGTGAACGGCGGCAACACCAACTACTCCTCGAGCGGTATGAACGCCTCGGAGACGACGTTCCAGAAGGATCAGGGCATCGAGGACAGCAACGATGCCTTCGCCGCGGAGACGCTGGAGGGCGGCCATGACACCGGCGATCCCGAGCTGGTGCAGTTCATGTGCGACAACTCGGCCGGCGCCATCGACTGGCTGGACGGCCTCGGCATCAAGCTGGACAACATCACCATGACCGGCGGCATGTCCACGAAGCGCTGCCATCGCCCCACGGACGGCTCGGCCGTGGGCTTGACCCTGGTTCCCGGGCTCATGGCTGCCGTGGAGGAGCGCGGGATTCCGGTGAAGATGAGCTGCGAGGCCAAGGAGCTGCTGAAGGACGGCGACGCCGTGGTGGGCATTGCCGTGGACGATAAGGGCAAGGCGAAGAACCTCAATGCCCGCGCCGTTATTCTCGCGACGGGCGGTCTCGGCGCGAACCAGGATATGGTGACGAAGTATCGTCCCGATCTGGCGGGCTATGTGACCACCAACCAGCCGGGGGCCACGGGCGATGGCTACGTCATGGCAGAGGACGCCGGCGCCGAGCTTATTCAGATGGATCAGATTCAGATTCATCCCACTGTCGAGCAGGAGACGTCCACCCTGGTGGCCGAGGGCGTGCGCGGCGGCGGAGCCATTCTCGTGAACGCCGAGGGCAACCGCTTCTTCGACGAGATGTCCACGCGCGACAAGGTGTCGGCGGCTGAGCTGGAGCAGCCCGGCGGATTCGCCTGGTGCGTGTTCGACCAGCAGGTCTATGACGCCAACAAGGCCATCAGCAAGTACGACGATGCCGGCATTGTGCAGCAGGGCGCCAGTGTGGCAGAGCTTGCCAGCGCCATCGGTGTGGACGCCGCGGCCCTGGCCGACACCATCGCCGCCTACAACGCCATCACCACCGACGGCGCCGCCGACGAATTCGGGCGCACCGAGGGCTGCATCGCCTTCGTCGATGGCAATATGTACGCCATCAAGGTGGCGCCGGGCATTCACCACGCCATGGGCGGCATTCGCATCAACACGAAGAACGAGGCCCTCGATGCGAGCGGGAACCCGATTCCCGGGCTGTACGCGGCCGGCGAAGTGACCGGCGGCATTCACGGCAACAACCGTATCGGCGGCAATGCGGTGTGCGATATCGAGGTGTTCGGCAAGAACGTCGGCGAAGTGGTGGCCGAGGCCTTGGCGTAAGGTGGGCGATCCCGGCCCCGCCGTTGGTGGCCGGGATCGTGTGGACCCTCCCTGCGGCGCTATGCCCTCAGGCGCCGCTTGTTCCCTCATAGGCGAGCCCCGGCTCCTCCCCGCCGGGGCTCGCCCGTTGCTGGAGGGGCTAAGGACGCAGGGCGCCCCCGATGGGACCGGTCGCTCCTCCGCCGAATTCCTCGGCCACGCGTCGCCGCCGGCCGTTCAACTCGGCGGCCATGGCCTTGGTGAGGAAGCATTGGGGGCCGAGGTCCAGCACGAAGCATAGGCGCATGAACTCATCGGTGCGCATGGGGCGGTTCTTTCGCAGCACGTACCAGAGGCGCTTGCCGTCGATGTCGGTGCGGCGCCCCAACTCCGCGATGCTCATGCCGCGTTCCTGGCGGGCGAACTCGATTCTTTGGGTGATGAGGTCTGCATAATCCATGGGATTCCTTTCTCCTACCAGCCCTGCAAATATGCCGAAATCCCATTATGGTGCCAGACGCGCGATCTTCTCGGGCCTAGAAGCGCGTGGCCCAGACTGCATCAGGGGAAGGAGCTCGTCTGGGCCCTGCGGGGAAGGAGAGAGGGTCGTCTTGCCGGGCGGTTCTCGCCGCACGAGGCGCTCAGTCGCCCATGCGGTAGCCGAATCTCATCACGGTCTGGATGTAGGGGGGGGTCGGCGGACCCCGCTGGGGGCGCGTATTCCCGCCTCACTTCGGCGCGTTGGCAAAAAACTGGGGGAAGCGCGGGGCGGTTCGTGGAACAATGGTGGGGAGAGTTCCCAGTGAGCGGAGGCAACCTATGACCACGACTGAAACTGCAACGGAGTTCGCCATCGACGAGCTGCTGTCCGACGGCATCACCAACACCCCGCCGTCGTTCGTGCGCGCCATTCTGAAGGCGGCGTCCGACCCGGCTATCACGTCCTTTGCGGGCGGTCTGCCCAACCCCATCTCCTTTCCCCAGGACAAGCTCATGGAATCGATGCAGCGCGTGGTGGCCGAGCGCGGGCCCGAGGCCTTCCAGTACTCGATGACCGCGGGCATTCCCGAGCTGAGGGAATGGATTGCCGAGCGCTACAACCATCGCTTCGGCACCGATTACACCGCCGACGACGTGATCGTGACCACCGGCTCGCAGCAGGTGCTCGACCTGCTGGGCAAGGTGCTGCTGGACAAGGGCGACGGCGTCATCGTGGAGAAGCCCACGTACCTGGCCGCCATTCAGGCCTTTGCCCTGCACCAGCCCGTATTCCGCGAGGTGGAGCTGACCGAGGAGGGGCTGAATGCCGACGAGCTGACGGCCGCCCTCGATGCCGGCGCGAAGATGATCTACCTCATTCCCAACTTCCAGAACCCTACGGGCCTGACCTATACGGCCGAGAACCGCGCGAAGGTGCGGGAGATTCTGGCCGATCGCAACATCGTGGTGGTGGAGGACGACCCCTACGGCGAGCTGCGCTTTGAGGGAGAATCGCTGCCCTACATCGGCGGCACGGCTCTGCCCCACGGTGTGGTCATGGGTTCGTTCTCGAAGACGGTGACGCCGGGCTTCCGCATGGGCTATCTGCTGACGAAGGACCACGAGCTGTTGCGCCGCCTGAACACGGCCAAGGAAGCTGCCGACCTGCACACCAACGTGTTCTCCCAGTTCGTGGTGCTGGACTACCTGCGCCATAACGATCTGGACGAGCACCTCGTGAAGATTCGCGACCTGTATCGCGACCAGGCCCAGGCCATGACCGACGCCATGGCCGAGTTCTTCCCGGCCGAGGTTGCGTTCACCAAGCCCCAGGGCGGTATGTTCCTGTGGGCGACGCTGCCTGAGGGCGTGAGCACCATGGATTTGTTCCCGAAGGCGCTGGAGCGCGGCGTGGCCTTCGTGCCCGGCGACCCGTTCTACGCCGAGCCCGGTGCCCGCTCTACCATGCGTCTGAACTTCACCAACGCCGATGCGGATACTATCCGCGACGGCATTCGGCGCCTGGCCGAGGTGATCGCCGAGGCGCTGTAGAGCGCTGGGCCCTTCTGGCCCGTCAACGAGGAGCAGCCCGCTCGCGCGCTTCGGCGCGGGGCGGGCTGCTTTGGTTTCGGGACGTTGGGGTGCGCTGCGGATGAGGGTGCCGGTAGCGGTGCGCCGGTGACTTGGGGTTGAGGGGAACCTGGCGAGGTGCGGCGGTGGCTTGGGCTGGGGCGCCGGGGCCCGGTGCCCTAGAAGCGGCCCTCGTGCACCTTGGCGCGCAGGTTCTCGTCGAGGGGTCGGACGGCGGCCGGCTCAGAAGGCATGCCGAGGGACAGGATGGCCTCGATCTGGTAGGGCTCGGGGATGCCCAGCAACTCCGCGACGAAGTCCTGGGTGGAACGGCCGTCGGCGGCCTGGCGCATGCGGCCCTGGATCCAGCAGCTGCCCACGCCCGAGGCCGCGGCCTCCAGGTGCATGTTGGCCATGACGATGGAGCAGTCCTCCACCCAGGTGTCGGCCAGGGTGGGATCGCCCAGCACCACGACGGCGGCCGCGGCCTCGGCGAGCATGGCGGCCCCGTGGTCGCGGCAGCGGGCCAGGGCGGTCAGGGTGTCGCGGTCGCTCACGACGACGAGTTCCCAAGGGCGCCGGCCCCGGCCCGAGGCCGAGCGCAGGCCGGCCTCGATGACACGATCGAGCAGCGGGGCGGGAATGGGCTCGCCGCTGTAGTGCCGCAGACTGCGGCGACGGCCCAGGGCGGCCAGCACGTCCACGCCGGCTTGCGGGGCGAATTCGGCCTTCTCGGGGAGGATTTCCAGCCAGCAGCCGTCGGGGTCTTCGATAAAGTAGAGGCCCATGGCGTCGTTGACGTGGCAGATGCAGCCCATCTGCTCGTGGAGGGCCCGGGCGGCTTGGAAGTCGGGCACGGTAAAGGCCAGGTGGGAGTCGCGGCCCCCGTTGTCGTAGGGTTCCGTGCGGCCGCGGTTCCAGGTCAGTTCCAGCTGGAAGCCGGAAGTATCGGTGCTGATGAACACGTTGGTCCAGGAGCCGTCGTCGGGCCCCATGCGGCGGATCTCGGTCATACCGAGGGCCTGCTCGTAGAAGGCGAGGGAAGCGTCGAGGTCGAGCACGTGGAGGCAGCGGTGAATGGCTGTGCTGTTCATGGGATTCCTTTCTGGGAGGAGGCGCGCGTGGTGCCAGCCGGCCCCGGAACGCAAAACGGCCCCGTCGGAGGACGGGGCCGGAGGGCTCACTGGAGCGGGCGACGGGACTCGAACCCGCGGATACAAGCTTGGGAAGCTCCTACGCTTCTTGGCTCGATATGCTCCTGAACTACCGTCTGACCTCGCTTCCGCGAATTAACTGCTTACGATTCTATCAAACGTACTGGACGAAATACTGGAAAAACGCGGAGGTTTTCAAAAGAACACCTCGCATCGTCCAGATGCACGAAAGCCGCCTGCGAAGGCGACTTTCGACTGAAGATCTATGGAGCGGGCGACGGGAATCGAACCCGCGTGGTCAGCTTGGGAAGCTGAAATTCTACCATTGAATCACGCCCGCATCGGTCATCCATTATACCGCTCCCTCCTCCTTTTCCTCGGTCATTTCAGGGAATCCTCACGAGTAGCGCCCTAAGCGGCCGCCCGGAGGAAGTTCATGTAGCGTTTTCCGATGCCTATGCCCGTGTTGGGTACGTAGGCGGCGTAGAGGTCGAGCGTGTAGGCCGAGCTCGCGTGCCCCATCAGCGCCGCCACGGTCTTGATGTTCTCGCCGTTGGCGAGGTTCAGCGTGGCGAAGGTATGCCTCAGCGCATAGGGACGCACCCCCTCGAAGCCCGCGTCCTCCGCGAACTTGAGCCAATCCCGGTACCAGGACTGGTAGGTTCGGGGAATCATCTCGGGGCCGCATACCAGCATGCTCATGGAGGGCCTGTATCCCAGCGCTCTCATCATCTCGGACTTGAGCTCGACCCACGCGCGCACGGTGTCTGCGGTGTAGTCGTCCACCGGAACCGACCGACGCCCCGCGTCCGACTTGGGGTAGTCCTTGATGGTCTTCCCGTCGCGGTCGAGCGCGCCCGTGATACTGATGACGGTCTCGTTGCCGTCGAAGATGATGTTTCCCGCGCGGATGGCGAGCATTTCCTCCGGTCGCATGCCGGTGTTCAAGAGGAGCAGGAGCGTGACCTTCAGGTAGCCCAAGAGCAGCTTCTCCACCTCTTGCAAGAACCTCGCGGCGTCGTCCGCCATCAAGGGGTCGATGAGGGGCTTGCTCTTCTTGAACACGCGCGTGAGGAACTTGGCCTTCGCGACGTTCTTCGGGATGTCCTCCTTCTCAAGGGCGTAGTTCATGACCTCGCGCAGGAACTTGAGCACCTTCGACTGCATGTCCGCGCCTGCCACCTTGATCGGCTTGAAGGGCTTGACCAGCGTTCCGTGCTTCTTGGCCCACCGCGCGGTTCTTCGGTTCTCCTCCCATGCGGCCTGGCGCTCAAGGGCCCATCTCTCGGAGAGTTCCGGCACCATCAGCAGGCAGGTCTCGACGTCTTCCGCAGTCACCTTGCAGACGGGTATCGCGCCTATCGCGGCGTCGATGTACCGCAGGTAGCGTCGCTCGTTCCTGATGGTGTCCTTGCCGACCGAGCCGTTGCTGCGGATCTCTATGTAGCGCTCGGCATAGCTCCCCAGCGGCGTCATGCAGCGCCCGGGCTCGCCCTTGCCTTCTCCCTGGCGCACCCACCCGCGCTCCTCCTGCTTGCGCTCAAGCTCGGCGTTCTTCTCGTCCTCGAATGCCTCTATCTGTGATTTGAGGTCGTCCTTTCTGTTGAGGGCGAACACGGTGCGCGTGAGCTTCTTCTTGTTCTCGAAATAGGTGCGGTACTCCTCTGGGATGCGGATGGTCAGCTCGTAGGCCGTGGTGCGCGAGTCCCTGCGCTTTCGGCGCGGGAGGCCCTTCTTCTTGCGGGCCTCGTCGATGTCATAGGGCTTGTCGCAGCGGAGCTTCTTCATGTGCGTCGCCTTCTTCCTGGCGGCGATCCTTGTAGAGGTAGTTGAGCAGCCCCAGCTTCGGGATGAACCAGCGGATGCCGATGCGGCATCCCTGCATGTCTCCGCGGCACAGGAGCTTGCGGATCTCCTGGCTCGTCGTGCCGGTGAAGGCCGCCACATGGTCGGGCGTCATCATGTAGGGGTAATCCTGCAGCATGAAGAGGTACAGCCCGTCCGGGTCGGCCGTGCGCAGCCTGGCCTCGTCTATCTCAAGTTCGCCTGTCTTCAATTCCATAGACCCTCCCTTCTCTTTTCTTCATGCAGCGAGGGAGCGCCGGGGCAATCATGCTCGCGCCGGCCTCGTGAGCCAACGATGCGAGCGTCCCGAACGCATGGTTGACGCCCTCGCTGCTGTGGTCGTTTAGATGTGAACGCATTCGACTGTCAAGGTGCGCACCGCGACCGCGGTCCCGTACGAGCATTTCGGATGTTTCGGGAGCACTCACGCCGTCAGCGGTTCCCACGCTAGTTTCGCCGGGAGCGAGAATCAACGAATGTCATCGCCGCTCGACCGGCGTTCCTAAAAACGGACAGTCTGTTCCGCTATTGATGCTGGCCCCTAGGCGCGAGCCGGAACCATCGGTAGGTTTGAACCCGTTATGTCAGAGAGCCCGGCGTCCGTGCGGCCGCCGGGCCTGATTAGAAAACAGCAGGCGATACGTCAGGTGGAACACTCGAAGCTGATAGCGGTGAGGATAGAGGAGGCGCGAAGCGAGCGCGGCATGAGCGTGGCCGAGCTCGGACGGCGCTCCATGATCGACCGCAAGAGGCTCTGGTACATCCTGGACGGGCAGAGGCAGATGCGGGCGGACGAGTTCGTGCGCGTGTGCGCAGTGCTGAACCTGGGCCTGCGCACATTCCTGACCCCTGCCATCGCCGACGAGATGAGGCGCAGCCGCCTCGGAGCGGGCACCCTCGCGGGACACACCCTTGCGGCCGCCTGCTCGACCCGGGAGGAAGACCCCTGCGCACGCTAGGCACATACACCGAAGCAACCTGCTGCGAGGCTGCGCCGCTCGGCGCGGCCTCGCTGTGCGTCGTGCCCGCAACCCCCTCCATCGTCCCATCGCCATCCCCATATCCAGCCAAGGAGAAGCACTTGATTCGGTAGGAGCGCGGGAAGAGACCTTCCCGCCCATGGGAAGGAACCTCGGCAATGGCGAGCGACTACGGCGACGAGGCCGGAGGCAAGATGATGGACGATTTCATGCGCTTCGGGGAGCGCATGGGAGAGCGGGCGATGTACGCCCGCGCGGTGCAGATGCGCCAGGCATTTGAGAGCGCGACGCGCGACGCTCGCGGGGTCGCGGGGGAGAATCCCGGCAAGGATGATCCCCCCGAGTGGGCCAAGCTCGACATGCAAGAGTTCCAGCGAATCGAGGACTATGACAGCATCAAGGGCGTCATCGAGGACAGGCTCGGAAGCCACGGCGTCTCGTCGGCGTGGTTCGCCGACCCCGAGACCGGCCGCGAGTACCTGCTCTTCCGCATCGCCGACGCCCAGGAGGTCTGGCAGTCCTTCGACGAATTGGCGCGGGAAACCGATGGCATCGCCGCCAAGGCCGCCGAGAGGATCAGGGAGCAGCGCGACAAGGCCCCCGGCCGGAATCGCGACGGGCGCACCCTCGACGAGCGCGCCGAGCAGGCGCGGGAGGCGGCGGCCGCGCTCGAAGCCGAGAGGCCCACCAGCAAGGCCCTGAACCGGGAGCCCCGCTTCCAGGAAACGCGGGCGAAGTGACGGCGGCGGGCGTCACCGGGGCCCTCGTCCTCTCGGTCATATCCTTCCTCGCTGCGAACACGTACACCGCCTGTCTGCTGTCGCTTCCCGGAAGCCCCCTGTCTAACCTAACCGCAGCGATAACCGAACTTCCCTCCTATCTCATAGGCTACGGCCCCCTCTCGCTCGAGGCTGCCGCGCTCGCGACGGGGCTCGTGGCCGCCTGCTCGGTCTGGTGCGCATGGGCATGGTCGCTCACCCACGGGCGCGCCCAGCGCCAGGGCGAGGAGCACGGGAGCGCCCGCTGGGGCACCGTGCGCGAGGGGCGCAGGTTCATGGACCTGGCCGACCCCGACCGGAACATCATCCTCACCGAGCGCTTCGGCATGGCCATGAGCCGCCCCGACCACGACCGCCGCTACGAGCGCAACCGCAACGTGCTCGTCGTGGGAGGCTCGGGCTCCGGCAAGACGCGCGGCTTCTTCGAGCCCAACGTCATGCAGATGTCGGCCAACTACCTCGTCACCGACCCCAAGGGCGAGTCGCTCCCGCGCCTCGGACACATGCTCGATGCCGCGGGCTACAAGGTGCTCTCCTTCAACACCGTGGACTTCAGCAAGTCCCTCCACTACAACCCGCTCGCGTACGTGCAGGACGAGGCGGACATCCTTGAGTTCGTCACGTGCCTCATCGACAACACCACGGGCGACAAGGAGCACGCGGGCGACCCCTTCTGGGAGAACGCCGAGAGGCTCCTCTATGTGGCGCTCATCGGCTACCTCGTCTACCACTGCCCGGAGGCCGACCGGTCTCTTTCGGGCCTTGTCACCCTGCTCTCGCTCGCCAAGGCCAAGGAGTCCGACGAGGACTACCGAAGCCCACTCGACCTGCTGTTCGAGGAGGCCGAGACGGGCATGCGCTACGTGAGGGCCGACGGCGCCGAGGACGAGCCGTTCGACCCCACGCGCCGCGTGTCGTACAGGCCGGGCGCGGGGGCGCACCGCTGGGTGCGCGTGGCCGAGCCGACGCCTGTGGACGCCGACTTCTGCCTGCTGCACTACAAGATGTTCAAGGACGCGGCGGGAAAGACCCTGAAGTCCATCCTCGTCTCCTGCAACACGCGCATGGAGCCCTTCGCCATCCCGCAGGTACGCGAGCTCGTGAGCTTCGACGAGATGGGGCTCGACCTGCTCGGCGACGCGGGGGAGCGCCGCGCCGTCTTCGCGGTCATGTCGGACACCTCGTCGCTCTACTCGTTCCTCTTCGCGATCATGATGTGGCAGACGATGAACATCCTCTGCAAGCGGGCCATCAAGCTCTACGAGGGTGCGCTTCCCACGCCGGTAGTCATGCTCATGGACGAGTTCGCCAACATAGGGCGGCTCCCCGACGTGGAGAAGATGGTGGCCGTGGTGCGCAGCCGCAACATCTCCATGGCCTTCGGGCTGCAATCGCTCTCCCAGCTGAAGAGCGCCTACAAGGACGATGCCGCGACCATCATCGACTGCTGCGACACGACGCTATTCCTCGGCGGCAAGTCCACCGACACCGTGAAGGAAATCGCGGAGTCCATCGGCAAGGAGACGGTCGCCACCATCACCTGGAACGAGAGCCGGGGGCAGTCCGCCTCGTCCACCCGCAACTGGAACACCATCGAGCGCGACCTCATGCAGCCGGCCGAGGTGGCGAAGCTGCCGAGGGATACGGCCATCGTGCTCATCGCGGGCGCCAACCCCCTGCGCGACAGGAAGTTCGACATCACCGCCCATCCGAGGTGGCAATCGGTCTACCCCGGCCATGACGGGGCCCTCTACGGGCACCCCTTCGACTTCGCCGACCACATGGAGAGGGGGCGTGAGAGGAAATGACGCGCGGCGGCCGCGCCCTAGATGGCGCCACCGCGCCGCGACCGGGCTTCCCAACCCGAAGCGGCAGGCCGCCGCGATGCAAAGGAGGCGGGGAGCCGCCCCGCCCCCGAACAGGATTCTACCCGACAGCGCGGCCAATCCCTAAGGCGCACGCCCGGCCGCGCGGCAAGATGCAAAGGAGACACGACCCAATGCTGGCAAACATCATCAACCTCGTCTCGGGATGCGTGACGTTCCTGGGCGGCTTCCTCGTCGTCTGGGGCGCGGTGTCGCTCGGCCTCGCCATCCGCGAGCAGCAGGGCGGCGCGCAAATCGCGAGCGCCATATCCACCATCGCGGGCGGCGGCATCATCATCGCGGCCGCCGTCTACTTCGGCATGCTCGACACGAGCTGGCTGCCGGCGTAAGGGAGGCGGCCATGTTAAGCGTATCAGTGCACAAGGACATCGGCGAGTACACCGAGAAGGTGGTGGGCAAGCTCTCCGCCCGCACGCTCGCCTGCACCGCGGGAGGGCTCTCCTCGGCCGTCGCCGTGGCCGCCCTCGGCAACCTCGCCCTGGGCGTTCCCGCAGACGCCATGACGCTTCCCGTCATGGCGGCCTCCATGCCCTTCTGGCTCCTCGGCTTCTGGCGGCCCAAAGGGCTTCCCGCCGAGAGGTTCCTCCCGCTCCTCGCCGATCACGTCCTCGGCGACGGCAAGCTCGCCTACGCCACGGGCTCGCGCCCGGACGCCCTCGCGGGCGGCGTCAGGTGCGGGAAGACGGACAGGCGCGCCCGCCGCGCGTCCAAGCGGAGGGGGGCGGAGCGCCGTGTCAAAGAGATCTAAGGAGCAGGTTGAGCAGAAGCCGCTCGTGAAGCCCTCGCGAAACCCGAAACTCGGCAAGTCGCTCGGTCGCCGCATGGCCGAGCAGGAGCGCCAGCTCACCGACCGCATGGCCGAGAAGAGGAAGGCCCGGCGGGCGGCGCGCGACGTGTACGCCGCCATCGGGTTCGACCTCATGTACGAGAACGGCATCGCGCAGGTGGAGGAAGGGCTTTTCAGCCAGACGCTCGCCTTCGACGACATCAGCTACCAGTCCGCCCGCGAGGAGAACCAGCAGGCCATCTTCAGCGGATGGTGCCAGCTGTTCGACTACTTCGGCGCGGAGAGCTGCGTACAGCTGTCCATCGTCAACCGCCCCATCCCGGCCGACCTCATCGGAAGGAAGCGCTTCTTCGCCGAGGACGACCCCGACACCGCGGCCTACGCCGCCGAGTACAACCGCATCCTCAACGAGAAGATGCGCGAGGGCGTGTCGAACCTCACGCGCGAGCGCTACCTCACGTTCTCCGTGGGGGCGGCCAGCATCGACGAGGCCGTGCCCAAGCTGGCCCGCATGAGGACCGACGCCGAGCAGACGCTCGCGAAGATGAGGAGCACGGCGCGGCCGCTCTCCGGCGAGGAGCGGCTGGACGCCATCCACGGCCTCCTGCGCCCCGGGAAACCCAACCTGTTCTCATGGGAGGCGGTGGGCGCTGCAAGCGGCCTCACCAGCAAGGACCTCATCTGCCCCGCCTCCCTCGACTTCAAGCCGGAGGGGTCGTGCGCGTGCTTCAGGACCGAGGGCACATGGGGGCAGGTGCTCTCCATGAACCGGTTCGGGAGCGAGCTCTCCGACCGGTGCCTCGCCGACATCATCGACCTCCCCATACCGCTTGCCGTGTCCATCCACGTGCAGGCCATGGACAAGTCCAAGGCCGTCGCCTTCGTGAAGAAGCGCATTGCCTGGATGGACAAGGAGATCATCGACGAGCAGATGAGCGCGGTGAAGAAGGGATACGACTTCCAGATACTGCCCTCGGAGCTCAAGTACTCCAAGGAGGAGGCCGAGGACCTTCTCGACCACCTGCAGAACAGGAACCAGCGCCTCTACGTCTACACCGGGCTCGTCTACACCTACGCGGGGACCCGCGCCGAGCTCGACGACCAGGTGACGCAGATCGTGTCCACCGCCCGGCGCAACTCCATCGAGGCCGACGCGCTCGACTACCGCCAGCGCGAGGGCCTGAACTCGGTGCTGCCGCTCGGGCACAACCACGTGGAGGTGTCCCGCATGATGACGACCGCCCAGGTCGCCATCCAGATGCCCTTCGCCACCCAGGAGCTCGCCCAGGCGGGCGGCGGCTACTACGGGCAGAACAAGCAGTCCTCCAACCTCGTGCTCTGCAACCGCAAGCGGCTGGCTTCCCCCATGGGCTTCGTCGCGGGCAAGCCCGGGTCCGGCAAGTCGTTCTCGGTCAAGCGAGAGATCGAGAACACGATCCTGGCCTACCCTGATGACGAGGTGATCATCCTCGACCCCGCGGGCGAGTACTCGCCGGTGGTCGTCGCCAACGGCGGCGAGTCCATCCGCTTCGCCCCCGACTCCGACACGCACCTGAACCCCTTCGACCTGGCGGACGTGGCGCACCAGTCGCCCTCGGCGCAGATGGCCTTCAAGATAGATGCCTTCCTGGCGCTGTCCTCCGCCACCATGGCGGAGGGAGCCGAGGGCCTTCCCGAGGCCGACAAGTCCATCATCAGCCGGTGCGTGGAGGCGGCGTACCGCGAGGCGACCGAGGACGAGCGCGACCCGCTCCTCGGCGACTTCCACCGCATCCTCAAAGGACAGCCCGAGCCCGAGGCCCGCGACATCGCGCTTCGCTACGAGCGCTACGTGGAAGGGGCGCTCTCGTTCTTCAACCATCCCTCCAACGTCGGCTTCGAGAGGCGCATCACCAACATCGACTTCAAGGACCTCTCTGAGAACATGCGCGCCTTCGGCATCATCGCGGTGCTCGAGTGCGTGCGCAACCGCATGTACTACAACTACGAGCGGGGCGTCACAACCTGGCTCTACATCGACGAGGTGCAGTCGCTCTTCGGTCACCCCGCCATCATCAGCTACTTCTCGAAGTACTGGGCGGAGGGGCGCAAGTTCAACCTCATCGCCACTGGCATCACCCAGAACAGCGTCTGCATGCTCGAACACGAGGAGGCGCGCAACATGGTTCTCAACTCCGACTTCGTGCTGCTGCACAAGCAGTCGCCGCTCGACCGCCGCGCCTGGGCGGAACTGCTCGACATGAGCGCCCAGGAGGCCGCCTACATCGACGAGTCGGTGCGGGCTGGCGAGGGGCTTCTCATCGCGGGAGGGGCGCGGGTGCCCCTGAAGGACGACTTCCCGAAGGGCAGGCTCTACGACCTGTTCAACACCAAGCCCGAGGAGGTCGCCGCCAAGAAGCGCGAGAGCGACTTCGCCAAGCGGGCGCAGCGCCGAAAGGACAGCTCGAAGTGACGGGCGTCGCCAAGGGATCGGGCATCGCGGCCGCTTCCGCAAACGCAGCGCTCACGGCCAAGGAAGGCGCCCCGGACGCTGCCGAGGTGGCGCGCGCCGGGCGAGCCGACGCAGCCTCCGAAGGTCTCGTGCGCAAAGCGTCGGGCAGGAAGGCCGAGGGGAGAAAGCCCCGATGCCCGAAAAGCCCGACGAGGCAGCGCCGAGACGGCGCGGAAGATGGGAAGAGCGCCTTGAAGGTCTCATCTACCGAAAGCGCGGGCGCGGCCCGCGAGGGGAAGGCGGCATGGCAGGCAAGGCGGCATATAGCTGCGCTCGCGGCGGACGCCGCAGCAGACGAGGCCGACGACTCCGACGAGCTTGAGGGCACGGGGAGCATCTGGCGAACGGCCCGCGCCGGCTCCAGGGCCCTTGGGCGCCGAGCGCACGCCGATGCCGCATCCGCGTCGAACGCTGCCGCGACCGGGAACGAAGCCGGAACCACAGCGGCAAAGCGAACTGGCTCCAAGGGCAAGGCGAGGGCGGTCGAGGCGAGGCGCGCCCAGTCGCGCCGGACGTGGCTGCGGGCAAGGGCGGCGAAGGCCCCCCAATCCGCGACCGCCGCCAAGGCTGCCGGGGAGGGGGCGAGGAAGGGCGCCGCGAAGGCGCTCGCCGGGGCGGCCGCATCCGCAGCAGCGCCCGTGGCGGGCGCGCTCTCGGGCGTGCTCTGCTTCGTGCTCGCCGTGCTCGTCGTCTCCCAGCTCGCGAGCGCCATCTTCGGGTTCTGGAAGAACGAGGCCGCAAAGGCATCCCTCGACGGCCTTCCGCCCTACATCACGATGGAGATGGTGGAATCCGCCCTCGAATGCCAAGAGAGGTACGGCCACCCCGCCGGGTGCACGATCGCCCAGATCATATGCGAGTCCGGCATGGGCGACCGCCTGTCGCTGCTCGCCGAGCGCGACAAGAACCTCTTCGGCATCAAGTGGGCATCGTCCTTCCTCGGCTGCCCCGAGGTGGCGGGCAAGAGCTCGTGGGCCACCAACGAGGAGTACGGGGGCCAGACGGTCGGCATCATGGCGGACTTCACCGTATTCAAGGGGCACCGCGAGTGCATCGAGTTCCGGAGCCGCGTGCTGCTCGCCAACCAGCGCTACGCGGGAAATGCGCTCATCCGCCAGGCCATCGCCGAGAAGGACTCCGACAAGATGGCAGAGGGCCTGAAGGACGCGGGATACGCCACGTCCTCCGACTACGTGGCCTCCCTCAAGTCCGCCATGGACGCCTGGGGCCTGCGCCGCTTCGACGGCATGAGCCTTGAGGACTTCCGCTCAGGCGCGGCGGACGGCAACGCCATCATCGCCGCTGCCGTGAGCCAGCTAGGCGTGCCCTATGTCTGGGGCGGCACCTCTCCCGGTGTTGGGCTCGACTGCTCGGGGCTCACCCAGTACTGCTACGCCCAGGCGGGAATCTCCATCCCCCGCAACTCCGAGGACCAGGCGGCTTCCGGCAGGCGCGTGCCGCTCTCGGAGGCAAGGCCGGGCGACATCCTCTGGCGGCCGGGCCACGTCGCCATCTACGTCGGCGGCGACGAGTACATCCACGAGCCCCATACGGGCGACGTCTGCAGGCGCGCGAGCGGCATCGCCTACTTCACGTGCGCCATCAGATACCGATAGGCAAGGAGAAAGACATGCAGAAGAAGAACAAGTTGATGCTGGCGGCGACCATCGGCATGGTGGCGATCGTCGTCGGCAGCACAGCCGTGCGCTGCTCGGTGGCCCACACGGTCGAGGAGGGGGCGGAGCCCACGGGCACCGCCGCTGCCGTCGAGAACGCGGTGCGGGCCCAAGAAGCGAGCCAGGCTGCGCAGGAAGCCCCCGAGGAGGACGCGGCGGCTGAGACCCTGGCGCTCCTGCGCTCTAGCGCCTGGCAGGCGGAAGGAGCGCCCGAGAGGACGCTGGCGTTTCGCGAGAACTCCTTCGTCGAGTCCGACGGCGCGTTCGTGCGCCTGACCGCCTTCGAGGTGAAGGACGCGGGCGAGACGGAGGGCCAGCGCTACCTCGACATCGACCTCATGCGAGAGGGCGACCCCTACCCGGCCCCGACCACGCTCATCGTCGACAAGCAGGACGGGGTTCTCTCGGTCGCCTGCGACGGCTTCGCGATCGAGAAGCGCTACGTCCAGGGCGCGCCTTCAAACGCCGAGGTGGCCGTGACGGGTCTCGCCGAGCCCTACACGGGCCTCATCGACGGGAAGGCCGGAGAGCTGGCATCGGCCATCGGGCAGTGGTGCAAGAGCCATGCGCCCACATCCACGTCTGCCTCCTTCGACGGCGAGGTGTACGTGGACGTGCGGGGCGGCCGCGTGAGCGCGACCTTCCACCTGGACGACGCGGTCTCCACCATCGTCACCGCCGTCTACGAGGGCGGCTCGTTCACTGTGGCAGGATAGGAGGCGCCCATGCCCTCACTCGCAAAAGAGGCGCTCTCGGCCCGCGCTTTCGCCCTCGCGTTCGGCGCGACGGCGCTCCTGTGCGCACTTGCCTTTGCCTGTCCCGACCTCGCGTTCGCGGACATTGCGGGCGACATCAACGCATGGCTCTGCGGCATCCTGCGGGACACCTGCAACTGGATATTCTCGAGCCAGGCCGACATGCTGAAATCCATAGGCGCGGGAGGGGTGCTCTCCTCCGACTTCGGGCAGATGCTCGGGAGCGCGGGCACCGTCACCATGTACGACCTCGTGCGGGGCGTCTGGGAGCACGCGATACTGCCCATCGGCTGCGGGATGCTCTCGTTCGTGTTCACCGTTCAGCTCATCAAGGTGTCGCAGAGGATGGACGGCAATGCCTCGATGCCCGGCGTGAAGGAAGTCGTCTTCATGCTGGTGTTCTTCGCGGTGTTCCTCTTCCTCATCCAGCACAGCTTCGAGCTGATGGCGGCCGTCTACGAGGTGGTGAAGCTCGCCATCGACCGGGTGGTCGCGCTCTTTGGGACGGGAATGCCCATGGACCTTGCCGCCGTGTCCATCACCACCACCGACGACGACGTGGCGGCGCTGATCGCGATGTTGGTCGTCGCCCTCGTGAGCTGGCTCGTGGTCATCGTCGCCTACGTGGTGGCGCTCGTCGTGAGCTGGGCACGCGCCATACAGATCTACATAATGGCCGCCTTCAGCCCCATCCCGCTCGCCCTCACCTCCATCGACGAGACGCGCCAGATGGGAGTCGGCTACCTCAAGAACTTCGTCGCGGTATGTCTGGCGGGCGTCATCATCCTGGTGCTGCTGGTGTCCTTCCCGATAGTGCTCGGAGGCCTCAACGCCGCGGGCGCGGGCGTGCCGGTGGTGGACTCCATCGTGGGCGGCCTCTCCTACGCCCTGCAGTACCTGGCGATGTGCGTGCTGCTCATCCTCTCGCTCGTGAAGAGCGGTTCCTGGGCGCGCGACATCATGGGCGGGTGACAGCCGTGGGCGCATCGGCGCGCGGGCCTTAAAGGCGACGCGCATGCAACCGAAGAGAACCCCAGGAAAGCAGGGCTCCGCCCTTTCCTCATCACGGCGGCGGGAGGCCCTGGACAAGATGCAAAGGAGACAAGCTATGGCAGAGGAAACCGCTGCCCCCAAGAAGAACGTCTACATCTCGCTGCACAAGTCGTTCGTCCACGAGGGCATCAAGTATACCGACAAGAAGACGGGGCAGGAGAAGACCTTCAACGTCGTGCGCCTGCCCGGCGACACCGTCATCGACGGCAAGGATGTGGGCGGCTGCGAGTTCAGCCCGCTGTACGTGAACCCCTCGAAGTTCCGGGGTGAGAACTGGCGAGACATCCCGCTTCTGGCCGACCGCGAGGTGCAGCTGCGCCGCGACGTGCGCGACATCGAGGGCAATCCCATCGTCGGCGAGGACGGCAAGCGCGAGAAGGAGGTCATCAAGGTCATGCCCGACCAGATCAAGACGGCGCTGTCCGAGGCGCGCAAGCGCTACGCGGAGGAGCACGCCAAGGACGAGCGCGGGCTGGCCGAGCGCGCCGACGCCGCCAAGGAGGCATCGGACTCGATGGAGAAGGACGGCGCGAGCCGCCCTTTGGATCGTGAGGGCCGATGAGGGCGGCCGAGGCGGCCGGCGGCGGACGGGCGATCCGCGTCCTGCTGGCCGCCGCCCTCGCCCTCGGGGCGCTGCTGCCCGCCCTCGCCCCGGCGCAGGCGCGGGCCGCGCAGGGCGTCGAGCTGACGGTGGGCTCCAAGATCGACTACGACTCGTACTGCACCACGTGGTTCGAGGCCGACGGCCAGCCGGCTTGGTGCGCGAACCCCTCCAAAGCTGCCCCCGATGCCGGCACCTACGACAAGCAGCCGCTCTCGACCCCCAGCGGCCGCGATGCCGAGATGGCGGCGGACATGTGGTTCGCCTACGGCTCGCCCGGGTTTGACAGGTCGCTGTGGCCCTCCAAATGGCAGGACGGGACAGCCATGACTCCCTCGCGTTACATGGCCCTCGCCCATATCCTCATGTCCGATACCTACGAGGGCGACGGAGACTACGCTCTGTTCGGGTGCTCGGAGGAGTTCCGCCGCTGGGCGCGCTGGAGCGTGATCGGGTTCGACGAGGAGGGGGGCTTGTCCAACGACGAAGCCACGGGTCGGCTGATTGCCGCGCGCAAGGGAGAAGTTCCCTCGACATTCGAACCCTTTCTTCTCTATACCGGCTCATCGACACAGGTCATCGCTTCGTTCACCTACCACACCATAGTGGCCGTGTCGAAGGCACCCTCTCAAACATGGGCGGAGTACGACCCCGACTACTCCCTCGCCGGAGCGGTATACGGGGTCTATGCCAGCCGCGCCGATGCCAAGGCGGATCGCAACCGGCTGACGACCATTACCACCGATGCGAGCGGCGCGGGCGAGTCGGGGAGCCTGGGCGCGACCCGCGACACGTTCTGGGCTAAGGAGGTCGAGCCCTCCCCCGGCTACGCCCTCGACCCGGACGTGCATGAGGTGAGCCCGGAAAACGGGTACGCCTTCAAGTCCCAAGAGCCCCCCATCACGGCGCGCCTCGTGTTGAAGAAGTTCGACGCCGAGACGTCGCGTCCCTTCCCGCAAGGTGACGGATCGCTGGACGGCGCGACTTATCAGGCGCGCTACGAGCGCGGCGGTGCTGTGGAGACGCAGATCGGCGAGACCTCCGGTACCACCATCGTGTTCGAGGGACTGCCTCTCGGCGAGGTCGAGGTGAGAGAGGTCGACTCCCCCGAGGGTTATCTGCTCGACCACCAGGCTCACCGCATCGAGATCTCGGCCGAAATGGCCCAGGGAGACGTGCCCGTCATTGAGGTGCAGCCGCAGGGCGTGTTCGGCGAGCAGGTGCAGCGAGGCGGCATCCTCATCGGCAAGGGCGACGTCGAGCGCTACGAACACGAGGACGGCGATTTCTGGAACTACGCTCAGGGCGACGCCACCTTCGAGGGGGCCGAGTTCACCGTTTACAACCGCTCCGCCAGCCCCATCTGGCACGATTCTAACGGAGACGGGCGCTTCCAGGCATCCGAGGAGTTCGCCCCCGGCGATGCCGTCATGATTATCGCGACCGAGTACAACAAATCGCTCGACGCCTGGACGGCCACGACCGGCGTCCGCGCCCTTCCCTTCGGCACCTACGAGATCGTGGAGACGAAAGCGCCCGTCGGCTACACCGGCGAGGGCATCGTGAGCCACGTGGTGGAGATCCGAGAGGACGGCCAGTTCGACCAGCTCGTGGAGGCCGACGGGATGCTGAACGAGGTGGTGCGCGGCGGCGTGCAGGTGCAGAAGGACGACCTTGAGCTCGGGGCGAGCGAGGCCCTGGGCGGGGCCGACCACTCCGCGCTAAGCGACGAGGGCTATCTCGGCGCCTCCCTTGAGGGTATCGAGTTCACGGTGATGAACGCTTCCGAGCACGGGGTCATGGTCGGGGATACCTACCGTCCCAAAGGCTCGGTCGTGGCCGTCGTCGAGACGGCCTGGAACCCCGAGAAGGAGGCCTACACAGCCCAGACCGCATCCGACGCGCTGCCCTACGGAACCTATACCATCGCCGAGACGGCCACCAACGACAGCTACCTGCTCACCGACGGCGCTCCCCGCACCTTCGAGGTGCGCGAGGATGGCAAGGTGGTCGCGGCCGACCGCGATGGTGCGGCCCTGCTCTGGCATGACCAGGTGGTGCGCCACGACATGCACCTGCAGAAGAAGGGCGCGATCCTGGGCGGCAAGCTCGCCCATGTCCCCTTCCTCATCACCAACGAGACCACCGGAGAGGCCCACGTGGCCGTGACCGACCGCAACGGGATGCTCTCAACCTCCTCGGACTGGCGCAGCCGCCAGGGCACGGTGAACGCAAACGACGTGCTGCTCAACGAGGACCACATCGACACGGCAGACGTGGATGAGGGCTCCGGCATCTGGTTCGGGCAGGGCGAGCACGGATCGGTGGCCGAACCCGATGACATGCTGGGCGCGCTTCCCTTCGGCGAGTACCACATCGAGGAGCTGCGCTGCGAGGCCAACGAGGGCTACGCACTCTGGTCGGACACCTTCAACGTGAGCCGCGACACCACGGCCACCGGCCTCGACATCGACCTGGGAACCGTGGACGACCAGCCCATTCCCAAGCTATCCACCGAGGCGACCGACAAGTCCGACGGCGACCACACGCTCGCGCCCGAAGGTAAGGTCACGGTCGTGGACGAGGTGGCCTACGCCAACCTCGTGCCCGGAAAGTCCTATAAGGTCAAGGGCATGCTCATGGACAAGGCGACGAGCCAGCCGTTGCTAGTGGACGGCAACGAGATCGCGTCCGAGAAGGACTTCTCGCCCATCGCGCCTTTCGGCACCGTCAAGGTCGAGTTTTCCTTCGACGCCTCTGCGCTTCAGGGCAAGGAGATCGTGGCCTTCGAGAGCCTTGAGCACGAGGGGCGCGAGATTGCGGCGCACGCGGACATCTACGACGAGGGCCAGACGGTGAAGGTCGAGCCCGCGGCCGAGATCGGCACGGTGGCCTCCGATGCGACGGACGGCGACCACGAGGCCTCGGCCGACGCCAGCGTGCGCATCGAGGACCAGGTGTTCTACTCGGGCCTTGTCCCGGGAGGCGCCTACGCCGTGAAGGGCATCCTCATGGACAAGGCATCGGGCGAGCCCCTGCTCGTGGGCGGCAGTCCCGTGGAGGCCTCGGCCGAGTTCTCGCCCGAGGCGGGAAGCGGCTTCACAACCGTTAGCTTCGAGTTCGACGGAACGGGCCTCGAAGGAACGGACATTGTGATCTTCGAGACGCTGTACCGCGACGGCGAGGCGGTGTACGAGCACGCAGAGCTCGACAACGCGAACCAGACAGTGCGCATGACCGGGCCCGTGCCCGAGATAGCCACGACCGCGACCGACGCCGACGACGGCGATCACGAGGCTACAGCGGACGACTCCGTGACCATCGTCGACGAGGTGCGCTACGAGAACCTGGAGCCCGGCCGCGAGTACGTGCTCACCGGCACGCTCATCGACAAGACGACCGCCAAGGCCGTGGAGACTAACGGTCTTCCGCTCACCTCCGTCGTGGCGTTCACGCCGGAAGAGCCGAACGGCTCGGTCAAGGTGGAGTTCTCCTTCGACGGAAGCCAGCTCGCCGGGCACCGCACGGTGGCCTTCGAGAGCCTGGCGCTCGAAGGCGAGGTCGTGGCGACCCATGAGGACATCGAGGACGAGGGGCAGAGCGTCGACCTTGTTGCGCCCCCTGCCCCGGGCACGCCCAAGGCCGTGCTCGCCCAGACGGGCGACACCAACAACGTCGTGCCGCTCATTTGCCTTGTAGTCACAGCGGCCCTCATCGCCGCTCTTACCGCCCTGCGCGAGCGCCGCGGCAAGCGCAAGGACTCCTCAGAAAGCGAAGAGACGGGAGAGGGGGATTCGGAAGAAGAGGAAAAGCCGCAGGAGGAATAGTCTGCACTGACGGAAATGGACAGGGAATCACAGAAGAGCGCCCCATAGGGCGCTCTTCACTTCATATGCCCTGGTCATCGCAGCGGCTGAGGCTGCGCCCTGTCGCCTCGGCCACTTCTTTGACCATTTTTCTGGTGACAAAGCTGCGTGGGTCAAGCTTCAAGGCGATACAGAGCTTCAGGAACTCATCAACGCGCATTTCTCGCTGACCGCCAAGAACGTACCAGAGCCTTTTGCGGTCTATCTCGCATCGACGAGCAAGTTCGGCCACGCTCATCCCCTGCCTGGTCCTTTCGAGATTAATTACTGCCGAAGGCCTCTCCGCCGTCCGGCCAAATAAATAGTTCGTCATAACGGATAATGCACGGGGGGTTGGGTGCCTGTCGGATTAAGCCGAATGGGATGACTAGCTTGGTGGCCAAACTTGCCCCATTGGAGCCAGCCACTTTCTGCAGAAGTGCATCCGGCCAATAGCCGATGGCGCATCTGTCGACTAGCTAAGAGATTAGTTCAATCACTCTTGTGGCGCGGTTAGCTACGACTGGATCGTGCGTAACAACCACGGCGGTCTTCCCTTCTGCAACGAGGTTTTCGATGTAATTCAAGATAATATCCCTGTTTGCTGCATCTAAAGAACCCGTGGGCTCGTCCGCTAAGATGAGATCGCTTGGGTGCATACGTATGCACCCAAGCGCCAATCGCTGCTGCTCTCCCCCGGAAAGACGAAACACTTTTTGCTTTAGGGTATGAGCGAGGCCCATGTCGTCCAAAATGGCCTCCCTCTGCTCTTGGCGCTTTTTTCGTGGTACATCCGAGTAACGCTGAGCTAATTTTAGATTTGCCTCCACCGTCTCAGTGTCTACAAGCGCGGGCTCTTGAAACATATAAGCAATTCTGGTGCGCAGCAGCTGTCTTGCTTTCGAAGAGTTGGGCTTTGGGGCGGTCTGTCCAAAAAGCTTCAATCCATTGTTGTCTGGACTATCGAGCAGTCCAATAATATTGAGCAGGGTGGACTTACCTGAACCACTTGGGCCAACAATGGCGACGAGTTCTTCTCGCCCTATGCTCATGCTTAGGTTGCTAAGAACAATACGGTCAGCATAGCTTTTGCAAAGCTTGTTAATTTCTACTATCATACGGGCATCTTTCCAACTCGCGGCCAGCTTATTTCAGTGATTCCCCTTCAAAACATCAATTGATCGCCGTCTGTCACTCAAGTAAAGCGCCATGAATGTGACGCATGTATCAATGATCAAGAGACAAGCAACTGCGTTGAAGAGATTCGTGGCGCCAATTTGCATGACGTCAGTCGGCCAACTCGTGGTCCATTGGAGTAGGCCCATTCCCGTGACTGTTGCAATCCATAGTGATCCCCAAACAATGATAGGTCTCGCCTCGCGAGAAAAGAATCCGTAACCAAAAACCTTTTTTACAGCAGCAAGGCGAAGGTTCATCTCGAATAAGAGCGTTGAGCACTGAACGCTAATGATAATGAAGGCGACCAAGACTAATGACATTTGTAGGATTAGGCCATTTCGAGCATCACGAAATCCTTGCAACGCCTCAAAGACTGCGCCCTCATGTGTGACTAGTTGTTTTAAATTATCATCTAGCCCATACTCTGAGAGAAGAGGGCGATACTCTTCGTAGGATCTTACAGGATCGCCTTCAGCGAGAGGAATCTTTAATGCGGACTCCATTCCTCCCGTTATAGCGTTCCATCGTTCCATGCCGCAGCTATTTGAAAGCGTGAGCACTTCAATGATCGGGTCGCTGATATTCCCGTCGTTCTCTTTACCAATCTCGGGATTAAAGCCGAATATCTGCTGATTATTTTTCACCCAGATTATTTCAATGGCTTGATCACTAGGCACCGATTCTACGGTTCGCCCGCACCACACGACGTCTTTGTCCCAAAGCGTCAATCCCTCTTCATCTGGATTGCGCATGAGGTCCCACTTTTCTCGAATGGATTGCTCCTCGGCGCGATAGGCTTCGGGAACCAAAAGAATCCAGTTTTGCTCAACTTCTTGAATGTTTACGATGTTCCCCTGGCAATCAACAATAGGGAATGCCTTGAGGTAATTTGGGTTTACTGTAATTGAACGGTACTCTTGGCTGCTATTCGCTAATGCGATTGGAAGGTACTGCGACGAATCAATATAGAGAGCCCCTTTTTTCGTCGCAGTCGGGTAGAAATCGAATACGATACTTGGAATAACCTTGGTTTCCAGCTCATTGCCATCATAGCCTAAGCTTAGTGGAGAAAAAATCCCGTACTGAGAGGCTTGAGACCAACTTTTGTATCGTGCAGCCTCTTCTTGGAGGGCTTCTTGCATGCCAAGAGTGGATGCACACATGCCAGCCAATGTTATACACAACACCGCTTTTGCTCCCAGACATACCATTGCAAGTTTCTTGGCGCTACTTCTTCCTTTTAGGGCAAGAGCGTTATTTCGAGGACGCACTATAAGCGCAATTACGCAAGACGATACGAGAATGATGCCAAAAGCGTATGCTAGATTGGCGCCAACTTGAACAATTAATCCGGCCGAGCTGCCCGGAATAAAAGCTACCAGTAGAGCATAAAGCACAAGCGAGATTCCGATTACCTTGAATAGGTATTTTCCGCATGCCTGGAACCAAGTCGAAACAATGCCATTTCCGTAAAGAGCTAGGATCGAAAAACGCTTTGCCTCGCTTAGCTGGTAGTAGCCGATAATGGCAACCACAATGAGCACAGATAAAAGTACAGCGAAGTTAGTGAGGCCCTCATCAACTTCTCCCGCATCATAACTCAAGTCCGTTGCTTCTTGATTAGTTGAGCTAAACGCCAGGGTTGCCGATATATCGGCTTGCTGCAAGTATTTATTTGCGAGCGAAACGAATTCTTCAGCCCTATTTTCTACTGGTGCTTCAACATAGTATATGCCGATTATCGGATACGAATCAAACGCCTTCTCTAAAGGAACAATGAGACACTGGTCGTTTGCCGCGATGTCGCTTATTGTGCCGCTGCTATGGTGCAACGGTTCGGCGTTGCTCGTTCCGAAAGACCAGTCGCTGCTTGTCAAGCTGACATTACGTGGATTCATTCCAACTATTGAGAATGATTCAAAAAAGCTCGTATTGTCTTGTGAGAAATATGCATAGTAGGAGGAAAAAGGCTGATCTGCCGGAGTCCATCCACTGACCTTGCGAAAAAGGTTAATTCCAGCTTCGTCGGCAGATCTTTTCAATGATTTCCAAAATAAAGAGGGGTCGACAGATTCTTCTGCATTACAGACGTGAACCGGCGTGTAGCCGCTCAAAGCATCATTGCGTTGAATGCGTTCGGCGAGGTCGGCGGTATTGACGGTATTCACTAGTACCAGTGCACCCACTAACACTAGCATGAAGGAAAGGACACGCCTAATCATAGGCGTGTCCTTTTGTCACCAGAGTGCATTTCCGTTCCGCTTCCACTACGACGTCGTGCACTTAAAGGCAAACAGAGTCGAAGGGCCAAAGGGGCCAGCCAGAGTGGCGTAGGACCAGCTGCCAGCATTTGCAGACGCCGTTTTTGCGGTCGTCGATTTGGAGCTGCTCACTGTTGAAGTGTGGCGCTTGGTTTTGTGATAGAAATTGGAATATGCATTGGCCGATGTTCCTTGGTTATGCCATGTGCCGCCCAAGATAGATACATTGTAAGTTCGATTGATCGGAACATTACCTTTGCTTGCGGTGTCCGCCAGAGCCGGTGATACCCCGACAGCGCAAGTAAGCATTAGCGAGGCCACGCAACACGCAGCGATCTTTTTGAATCTCTTCATGTCTCCTCCGTTCATCCAATAGGATTTGAGCTGATCAGCAAAATTACTATATAACAATTATCTTACAATCACAAGAACAAATTATTGTTTTTTGAAAATTTTTGACCCGCTTTTGAAACTAGAGTAGGGATGTATGCGCGACAAATAGCCATGTAAACGGTCATTTTTCTCCACAATGATCAATTCTCGACTGGACTCATCGGATTTATTACCTCGTATTTGCAAGGCCGAGTCAGTCTGGACAAAGGGCAAAGCGTGAATTATTATGAATTATCGTAGTGTAATAAGTCATAAGGAGTTGCGATGCTGTTCTTCTCGAATTTTGATTGCATGGCAGGCTGTATCTATGTTGGGCCTACAGGGTTTTGCATTAGCCATGGTGCCATCGCGGTCAGCGAAAACAAGCAGTAGACAAGCTGGGCTTTTGTGGATAACCAGCTATTGCGCATCCAGAGCGCAAAATCTCGCCTTGCCGTCACGTGCCGCAGATTGCGACTCCTTTTTCTTGTCGTGCTCGTAGTTTTTGCGATCACAATTGGGGCAATAGCGGCGTGGATCCTAGTTCCTCCTTTGGGTTTCGTCTCTTTCGGATCTGCGTCACTTCTAACTTTAGCTCCGTTTTTGCTTGGCAGCCTTGCGACGTGTTTCGTTCTTTTTCTTTTAGAGAGAGTTTGTTGGGAAATAGGCCGAGGAGAGTCGCCATTTAACACGCTGCGAGTGCATCAGATTCGACTGCTCGGAGTGTTGTTTCTGTTGATTGCTGTCGCCAATTTCCTCGTTGCACCGGGGTCACAAATTGGCGCGCAGGACGGAGCGGCTAAGATGGCATTCTACAGTGCCGCGCCCGAGGGCACTGCCGTAGACATAGATTTTGAAAGCATCCTCGTTGCTATAGTGTGCTTCGCGCTATCGTTGGTGTTCAAATATGGCTCTACGCTCGAACGAGAGACGGATGACTTGGTGTAGACTGGATATATGAAATATGCAATTCAACTTGGCAAGCTAATGAAAGAACGCGGAGTGCTAGGTATAGACCTGGTGGAGCTAACTGGTCATACCCCTGCAAATATATCGCGTTTACGAAAAGGAAAGATCAGATCCGTACGCTTCTCAACACTGTTTGCAATTTGCGACAAACTCAACTGCTCTCCGGGCGACATCCTCATTCGTATCACCGATGAGGAAGCAGAGCACCTTGAAAAAGGAGTGTATATTATAGACCTGGAGAATGCAGAAGAGTAGCGCATCTAGGGGAACGTGACATCCTCCGAATCACAAACCTGATTCAAATGCAAGCTATACATTTGAGAATTGTGTTACGCGCAAAAAGCGCGGTTGAGCAACATTTCCAGAAACACGGAGGTAATTGAAGTGGAGTTCAGTCCCTTAGTCACATTGTTTGAATATTCTGGCATACCCATGATCGCCAATTTGAGTAACGGATTCGTTGTCGGGCTGACTGCTCGTGGGGAAGAGCTATGTCACAGGCTATTGACGGAAGACATGTCTGCGCAGGAAGCCAAAGAAATAGATGCCCCTCTTATCGCATGTCTCGAACGAGCAGGCTATTTCGAGCCTATGCCTCGTGTAAATAACAGCTTGCAGTCCGCATATCTTCACGTGACCCAACACTGCAATCTTCGATGCGCCGGATGCTATTCCTTGAGTGACTCTCGTAACTCATCCCAGGATTCGTCTACGACACAGATGCTGGGGGCAATCGAGCAGTTAGCACAAGCCGGGGCACGTTCCCTGTTCTTTTCTGGAGGGGAGCCTTTTCTGCGCGCTGACCTGACAATTCTGGTGCGCCATGCGAAAAAGTGCGGCATCGAAAAAACTACCGTCATAACCAACGGCACCTGTCTCAACAAAAGAACCCTTGAAGAAATGAGTCCCTATGTGGATTCTATTGCAGTATCATTTGACGGATATAGCGAAACAACGCCATCCTACATTCGAGGAAAGCAACGCTTTAGCCTCCTCGTTCAAGCCGTTCGTAATATTCAGGAATTCGGCATACACGCTCACATTATTCCGACGATTCATCGTTTAAACGTGGGAGATTTGGATGAATATGCACAACTATCTCGATCTCTTGGCGTGACCATGAATTATAGCTTGCTGTCGTGTGAGCCTCGCAATGAGGATCCATTGGCCGACTTACTGCCCGACAGGGAAGCACTGACCCGATTGGCGAATTGTCTGTTAGATTTGGGAATGCCTTTAACAGATGCACGTGATTCGCTTGGCATCAACCTGTCTGCCCGAACAAGTTGCGGTGTTGGCTGCAAAGAGATAAGCGTTGACGCCGACGGCACCGTATATCCGTGCCACATGCTTCATCGGCCAGACTATGCAATGGGGAATATATTCGATGAGCCGCTAGAAAATATCTTGCAGGGAAATCTCGCACAGAGTTTTGCATCGCTAAATGTCGCACGTATAACTAAGTGCAACGAATGCGACTACCGCCTATTGTGTGGAGGGGGATGCAGAGCGCGCTCGGTATACGAAGGCGCAGGCATCGACGGGTGTGATCCATACTGTGACTTCAATTATCATTACTACGAGAAATTGGGGGCCTCACTGGCGAACCTCGCTAGCAATCATCCTCAATAAGCAGGTCGGAGAGGGAAATCTCAAGACCAGAGGCTATTTTAGCAAGTGTCATCACTCTGGGATTGCCGCGTCCGAGTTCTATATCATTTAGAACAGTGCGATCAACTCCGATCATTCCAGACAGCTTTCGAAGCGATAAACCCTGCGCTTCGCGGCATGCTCTAATTTTCGTGCCAACAAAGGTCTCGGGTCGTGATAAACAGCGACAGTATTTTCCCTGTGTTTCATACAAGTAGGCTATGCTATGATTATTCTCAACTGGCTGGATATATCCTGCCAGTTGAGATCTTTATTCTGAGAAAAGGACGCTATATGCACATGGGGAGAGTATGACCATTTCGGTTGAACTTAACGGCATTCTCCGTGATCGGGGACTAACTGCAAAAGAATTATCAGCTCGAATTGGGATAACCGAGGCCAATTTGAGCCGATTGCGAACCGGAAAGGCAAACGCAATACGCTTTCAACTGTTGGATGCTCTTTGTCGAGAAATTGATTGTCAGCCCGGAGATATATTGAAGTACTGTGAGCGGGAAGAACTCAGGACCCCTTTGCAGCGAGAAGGGCCATTCGAGGAAGAGAATTTGCCCGAATAGAACCGCAAAGGCGGCACAATCCGGGCAGACACTATTTTGGAATAAGATCGCACAACATCAATAAGACATCGCTGCTCAAACCAATAGGGTCGACTTCGCTCTCGTTACGCAGGACTCCCATGATGCTGCGATGTGCAGCAAGGGCCTTCGGGGCGTATTCTTCAATGATGTCCCAAGCCCAGTTGAGGGCTGCTGTATTTATTAGCTCGCCTGAAATCGCGATGAGAATGGTTTCCCCGTCTAGAGTAACGCGGCTAATGTTTTGCAGGTCTTCGGCATCGGCGAGGAGAAAGCTCCAGCCGTCGCGTCTGCGGGCGATAGGTAGGCCCGTCGGCTCCCTGTCGTTTTTGTAGGCAGCAGTAGCTTCATAGTAATAGGAGCGGAGCCACAGGCTATCTTCTTCTGCGTCCGCAAGATCGAGCGCGTAGTTCGTAAGTAGGTTTCCCGGCTGCGGCATACCGTCAGTCATGCGATCGGTGTCGAACACGTCTATGCGACCACCGGCATAGTAGGCTTTGATTATCATCTCTGTGTCCCTCCTCTTCGTTTTTCTTGGGTGTTTTGCCTCATGGGTTGAAGAGCGCTGGGCCGGGTTCGTCTTGCGGCGTCCTGAGCGCTTTTCACGGTAGACGGTGCTTTTGCAGCATGTTGAAGGGCAATTGCAGGACGCTCCTCGGGAAGCAGGGCTCTTTCCCTTATGTAGCGAGCAGCGTCGGCGTTATTCACGCTGGCCTCCTGCATAAGCGCGTCAAGGTCCCCCAGACATCGTACATGCGACGACTCGATTAAGGCCACTGCCGCCGACAGCCTTCCGAGCTCCCGCAGATCACCAACTGCAAGAGCGCGGCGGGCAATAGCTGCGATGGCGCGCTCCCCAGCGTCTTCCAGCCTACGCATCCCGCCCATGCGGAGAACGGGTTCAAGGCGCTCGCGACCGTAAGCGAGCCCCATGCGTTCGCCTGAGATCCGCCGCGAGGGATGTTCGGCGAGGGCGTATAGCCAGTCGCGTCTCTGTGCTTTGGGAGAGTTGTCGGACACGGTGACGCCCATGGCCGCAAGCACGTTCCTGAACTCGGTATCGCTCCTCGCCACGGTGCGGGCTATGCGCACTCGTGCGCGGATATCGGCCGTCCAGGAGTACTCTCCGCGCTCTGTGAGTTCTTTCTCGGCGCGGCGCACGTACTCGCTGCGATGGGTCTCGGGGCTCCTCTTGGAGTTACGTCTCGCCGCTCGCGCGGCCAATCCCTTGGGCTCGGGGGGTCTCAGAGCGGATAGTCCCTGCGTCTCTGCGATATCCTGCAGGGATATGGCTAGGGCCTTGGGGGCGGGATCCTGCAGGCGCCTTCCCGTCTCGATGTTGGTATTGTTCACGACCACGTGCGCGTGCGGGATGCCGCGCTCGTTGTCGTCATGGTAGACGATGGCGACCTCGTACTCGGAGAAGTGCTCGGCCGCCCAGGTCGTCGCAAGCTTTCGCAGGGCTTCAAGCCCTATCCCGTCCTTGGGGTCGGGAGACACGACGTAGTGCTTGTAGGTGCGCACGCGCTTGCCCCGCCAGGGGAGGTCGTTGCCGAAGGCGCAACGTGTGGAGTCCATGACGCGCGCCCAGTCGAAGGCCGCCTCCGGGTGCGCGGGGTCGGGGGCATCGATGTTGATGTAGTCGCTCGCGAGCGCACGATTCTTGCGCGTGAGGTAGCGGCAGATGCCGCGGGAGGAGGTGTGTCCGGCAATGGTCTTGAGCATCGGCACGACGAGTCACCGGCCGATTCCCGCGATGGCGCGCTGCGATATGGCCTCCGTCTCGCGGCGCAGCGCCTCGATGCCCAGCTGCATGGCGGCAAGCTTTTCCGACGCCCGGTCGAGCTCTTCCAGCACGTCCGCAGCGTCCATGTCGTTGGCGCGAAGATAGTAGGCGATGGCGTTCAGGGCATGCGCCGCCTGGTTGTAGTGATGCCCCCACCGCCGCATCTCGCGAGCGAGCTTCACGGCGGTCACTCGATCTACGACGACGAGGCGACCGCCTTCCGCGATGGAGGATGCGGGCAGCTGCAGGAGTATGCGGATGAGGTCGGAGAGCGTCATGCCGAGGCCTCGGGCAAGCGCCCTCGCGCGATTGATCTCGCCCTCGGACATGCGCACATGGATCTGCTTGGGATGTCGCTCCATCGCGTCGGCCGGGCCTCCCTCCGAGTTGGGTTTCCAGGGAGGCTCGGCCGACGCTTTCAGGGGCGCGGGGAATCCCCCGCAAAGAGCGTAGCCGAGCGCAGCGAGGCGGGCGATGCCGCCGTACCGTTTCGGGAAGGTTCGTCCCCATGGCGATGCTGCCCGGAACGTGAGCGAATCGTGCCTTCGGAAGGAGAGGGCGCGCAGCGGCCAAGAGCTATTCCGTGGACTGTGTACACGGAATAGGCCTCTTGCTTTGTTGCGAGATTAGAAAGATGATTTGGGAGACAGAATCCGGCACTAAGGAGCACAGTTGGAAGAAAAAGAGCTGACGCAGGCAATCAAGCGGTATCTTGGGGACGATAGCGACAACTACGCCATCATGGTCACCGGACCATGGGGGTGCGGTAAGACACACTATGTCGAAAACTGTCTAAGACGCGAAGTAGCATCCGACGGGTGGCATATCATTCGAGTTTCGATGTTCGGGATAACCTCCGAAGACATTTTCTATGATCGGCTCCTATCAGCCATCCTCTCCTCGAAAGAGTCCGATATCCGCAATAGCCTTGCCGATATCGGCAGCTTCTCGGGAAGGCTCGGGCGCTTTTTCCATCATAAGAAGAAGAGCCCTGAGAACCCTTCTCGCTTTAAGCAGATTAGCAAAAATGTGGGCATCTCAGCTCTGATGGGGCAGATGAAGAAAGCGGGAATTCAGATGAGCGTCGAGGCGAGGAGCCTCGTAGAGCTATTACTCGGTAAGGATAAGGTCATCGTTTTCGACGACTTGGAGCGATGCCTCTTGGATGAAACTCGACTCCTGGGATTGATGGATGCCATGATCGAATCCCAAGGGAGGAAAGTGATACTGCTTGCCAACGAGAAGGAGCTTCGGAGCAAACTCGCTGCGAGTGATGAGGATGGAGACGCAGGCAGAAAGTACCTCGCCGCCAAGGAAAAGCTGGTCTGGCACGTTTATCCATTCGGGCCCGACATGAAAGCATTGGCGCATGAGCTCTTTCGAAAACGCCTAGAGGACTTGCTGGGATGTGAAGAAGGCGAATGCTCCGACGCAATCAACAGGTGTCTGGCATCCCTATTTGGAACCGGCGAGAGCAATGTGCGGCTGCTGAAGCGGGCCATGTCCATATGCGATGTGCTGGAGAGCACTAGGTACTTTATGGGCTCCTGCGATGACCCGCGCCGCATAGCGACCCTGGAGAACGTCCTCGCATTGTCGGGCAAGGTCGTACGGGACACCATGCGCAGCGGGAGCGATGAGGCAGATCAAAACGATTCGCGCGGGCAGTCTTTCGTGGAGCATTTCATGGAGGCCTCCTCAAGTGAGGGGATGGCCGCACTCCCCTTTATCGAGAGATACCTGAAGCATGGCCAGGTTGCCGAGAGCGAAACCATAGCGGCAGAGCTCAGGGAGTTCCAGTTGGCCTATCATCCCGAAGGAGCTGCGGCCCAAAGGGCCGATGCCTCCATATCGAGATGGCAGCACCGCTCGTTCCAGAACTCCGACATCCCCGTTATTGTGGAAGACATAGCCTCTTCGATTATTCCCCCATCCGACGGCGGCCTCAGCTTTGACCGATACCGTGACGCCCTGGAAGTCCTTTATGGGATTCAGAAGTGCATCCCCGATCAGAACGTCAGAGTACAAGATGTCGTTTCCAATATGAAGCGAGCGATAGACGCCGAGCCCGAGGCCGCGCTAAGCTCTGTCGAGCACGGAATCATCTGCTGGCAGACGGGAGGCTTCCCGAAAAGCATGGAGAGGATCGGGGACATCGACGAGCTCCGGGAATACATCTGCCAGAAGTCCCTTTCTTCCAGTGTCGATGCGGCCCGTTCAATACTAGAAAAATCAGAAGGCTTGCGTCCGGGTGAGATCATCGCCATTATCAACGGAGAGCGGGGACTGACGAGAAGCGCGTATGTGCTGACGTCTTTGAGCCCGGAGCTCGCGGCGAGGAAACTTGCCGAATGCAGCAACGAGGGCGTCCATGAGGTGCATACGGCGATTCTGTCCTCAAAGACGGGGGCGATGCTGTATGCGGACGAAGGTGCGGCGGTGCGCGGATGGCTCCTTGCGTTCGCTGAGGCGATCGAGCCGTCCTCGGCAAGCGAGTTGGCGAACAGAGATGTCTTAGGGTGGATTAGGGGGAGCATCTGGAAAATGCTCGGCGTGCCAAGAGAGGATCAGCAAGAAGAGCCCTCCGGCCCGAAGGCCGGAGGGCTTGCCCCTCGCGATGGAGGCCTGGAGGTCTAGGCGGCCTCCGGGAGGGCATCGGGAATGGGTGCGGCGGTAGAGGCGGGATGCTCCAGAAGGGCCTCGCCCAGCGCATTGACGTGGTGGCGGATGAGCGCGCGGTCCTCGGCGAACGCGGTCAGGCAGATGTTGTCGAAGCGCACCGCCGTCGCCGGCAGGTCGTGGGCGGCCAGGTAGGCCAGGGCGACCATCTCGCGCCTCGCGCGCTCGCCCGCGCCGACGACCTCGAACGCGAAGCCCTTGTCGGCGCCGCTGCGCGCCTGCACGTCCGCGAACACGAGCGTCCCGTCGCCCTCGGCGATGACGTCGGCCGTGCCTGCCGGGCTCTTCCAGCCCTCCTCGATCACGGTGTACCCGCGGTTGCGCAGGAACTCCGCGGCCGCCTGCTTCGCCCTCTCGTCAAAGCTGCTCATGGTAGACCTCCTAAAGTCCCGGGCGGGCCCTTTTGTCCCGCCTCGTGGCCCGTTCGCCGCCGAGGTTCGCCCGGCCGTGCAAGGGAGGAAGCGAAACCCGAAAGGGCCTGAGTTTTCCGGAGGTCTTGGAAAAGGGGCGCTTCCTGCGGAAAAGTTTTCGCGGCCCTTGCGCGGGCGCGCGGTTCTCGGCGAGCCTGCGGGTTCAGAGGTGGGAGGGGCTGTCCGGATGCGGAGGTCGGTCATGCGAGATGAAGGGCAATGCGAGAGGGCGGCTTCTCGCAAGCCAGGGCGAGAGGGGCAAAGAGAAAGCCCGCCGACCGGATGGCCGACGGGCTTGGATAGAGTAACGGGCGCTTAGGCTGCGGCCTGCTCGCTTCGCGGGCGGATGCGGGCCATGTCGCCGTGGACGTAGTTGTTGCAGTTCCACGAGAAGTCGCCATCGTGGTCGTAGTGGGCGACGTAGGGCAGGTCGGGGTAGGTCACCTTCTTCCTGCCGCCTCCGGCATCGGCCTCCACCGCGATGCGGTTGCCGTTCGGCTGCCCGAAGCCGGCGACGGGATAGGCCTCCCACTTACCGCAAATGCTGTCGAACATCCACACCTCGTCGCCGACTCGCAGCTCGCGGGCGGGCACCTCCACCGAGTCCAGGAACTCGCCGAGGCGAAGCTCCTCGGGCATGGACGCGTCGAAGCTGCGGAGCATGTCGCCGAAGTCGTGCCAGTCCTCCTCCTCGGAGGGGCCGAAGGAGCGCATCCCGACGGGGTTCCATTCCGAGTCGTATTCGGTGCGCAGGTGGTCGGCGATGCGCCAGCCCTCGATGACGTAGATGCCGTTGTCGCCGGGGTCCATCTGCCGGTCGGTGGTGTACGCGCCGACGCCCAGGGACGTGGAGCCTCCGAAGAAGTTGCCCATCACCTGGCAGATGCGGGCGAAGCCGTACTCGTCCGAGCTCGGCGGCCTGTAGCCCTGCAGCTCGCAGTACTTGAGCAAGGGCTCGATGGTGTCGCGCCCGCCGTTCCAGTGCAGGTAGACGCCGACCTTGCGCTCCGGCGTGGTGATGACCGCTCGGTTTCCCATGATGACCTCCTGGTGCTCGCGGCACCCCTCCCTTCGGGGCGCCTCCTTGGGTCGGCGACCGCGCGGGAGGGCGCCCGGGCGCAAGGGGGCAAGCGAAAACCGCAGGCCTGAGCTTCCGGTCACGAACGTGGTCTTTCAGCGGAAGGTTTTTCGCGGCCCTTGCGGCCGGGCGCCGTCCCGCGCAGCCTGCGCCCAAGGTGGACGCCGCTCAGTGAGGGGCGAGTGCGGGAGGCGGCCTGGGAAGCGGCGGCGTCCTCTCGGGGCGCTTCATCGGCGGAACCTGCCCGCCAGGGCGAGGGACAGGAGCTCGCTCGCGCCCGAGTCGATGGACCCCGCGCCGCCGAAGCGCTCGCGTACGCGCTCGCACTCCTCGGGGGCGATGTCGCGGCTCTCTCCCGTCTCGGGGTCGAAGCCGCAGAACACCATGTCGCCGAACACGATGGCGTAGAGGTCCCCCTCGCGCACGGGCGTCGAGAAGTCGAGCTGGCTCAGGAACCCGGCCTCCTCCATGGCCTTCGTGGCGTAGACCGCCCGGTTGGCGTCGAGGAACGTCGCGCCGAGCGCCCCCTCCTCGTCGCAGTAGCCCGCGGGAGCGTCGTCGAAGAGCCAGGGAAGCGGCTCGATCGGGCCGCCCACGCAGCCCTGGAGCGCCTTGAGGAAGCTGCCGCTCTCGTCGGATTCGAGGGTCTTCAGCTCGGGCTCGCGCCCCACGGGCACGACCATCACGTCGAGCGTTCGTTTCATGTCGGTACCTCCTTGGAATCGGAAATGAGAAGAGAAGGGGCCGCCCGACCCGTCGGAAGGCCGGGCGGCTGAAGGGGGTGTCAGGCTGCCATCGCCATGGCGGGGCCGTCTTCCTCGTCCACGTCGAACGGGGGCTCGTCGGGGGATTGCCCGTCGACATCGAAGGGCGGCTCGTCGTCAGTGTCGTCCGCTTCGGTTTCGACATCGCCTTCGCCGAAGATTCCGTCCTCGTCCTCGGCCGCGAAGATCCCGTGGAGGTGGTCCATCAGGTCGCGCTCCTCCTCGGAGAGCTCATAGCCCGCGGGCATGAGCACGTCGTCGGCGAAGGAGATGAATCCGAGCAGGTCGTCAAGGTCGTAGGACCACGGCTCGTATCCGCACCTGAGGGTGCGCTCTGGGATGCCGGGGATGCAGGCGGGGATGGTGCGCATCAGGATGAACTGGTCGAGGGCCTTGCCGCGCGGCTCCTTGAAACCCTCCCAGGCGTCGCTCGGCTCGCACTCGTAGCGGGCCTCGAAGGCCTCGTAGGCCCACTGGCGCAGCTTCGACTGGCCCTTGCCGGGGAACTTCGGGAAGATCGACTTGGCGAACTCCGCGATGCGCCCGTCCATGGCGTCGAGCGTCGCCTTGCGCCCGAGGTAAGCCTCCGTCTCGGCGATCTCCTCGGGAGTGGGCTGGTGCTCGTGGGACGGGTCGTCGCAGTAGAACGTGACGTCGGCGCCCTCGCTCCAGGCCTTCGGCTTCACGACGGCCACGAGGCCCGGGTGGCCGCAGTCGCCGGCGCATCCGTGGCAGCCGTCGCCGAGGGCCTTCTGGTCAACCACCTTGACGCCGAGCGATTCCAGGCGCGCCGCCTCCTCCTCGGCCGCCGCGCGGGCGCGGGCCTTGCGGCAGACCTCCCGGCGGTCCCAGGAGCTCTTCTTGGAGAGCACGGCCACCACGTCGTCCTCGGTGAGCACGTCGTCGTAGTCGCCCATGAGCGCCACGGCCTCGAAGTCCAGGTTCACGGCGTCCACGGGCACGACCTTCGTGCCCCGCACGTAGGACTCGGCCTTGCCCTCGGGGATGTCGGCGCTCACCGCCGCGTCCGCGACCGGCACGCCCAGCGAGAGCATCGTCTGGATGCCGCGCCCGCGCTCCGCCTCGGTGAGCTCCTTGCGGTGGTTGTTCTCCGCGTTGAGGATCTGCGCGATGCGCGCGTCGTCCCAGCCGTCCATCACATGGGCGTCGGCCTCGTCGAGCCTGAGCGATCTCATGGCGGCGGTGCAGCGGTGCCCCGCGACGAGCTGGTAGGTCTCGCCGTCAGCCACCACGATGAGCGGCGTGATCTGGCCGTTCACCTCGATGCTGCGGGCGAGCCCGGACACGTCGCCCAGCTCCTTGCGGTTCTGGTAGCTGCTCTCGACGCATTGGGAGAGCGGGATTCTTGTCGTTTCCATCTTCGACCTCCTTGTCGGTTCGGCCCGCCCCTCTGGGCGGGCCTTGTGGCCCGTGCATCGGACGGGGTTCGGGCGGCGCGCAAGGGGGAAATGCGAAACCCGGAGGGCTTGAGTTTTCGGGAGGCCTGAGATGGTCGCTCGCCCGCCCGAAAAGTTTTCGCGGCCCTTGCGCGGCGCCCGGTTCACGGCCGAGCATGCGGGCGTCAAGGCCGCCGGGGGCTCGGGGCCGCGCTCGGGGAGGTCGGATGACGATGGGGGGCACCGCCTCGTTGCGCCGATGTTCCGCTTTCGGGAACGCATGGTATCGAGCTGGTATCCAGGGCGGTAAAATAGAGCGAACCAGAAAGGTCGATGCGTGAATATCAGCAAGCTCGAAAATTACAAGGAGAGCAACCGGCTCGAAGCCAAAGCGGCGCAGGGCGGTCTGCCGAGGAGCGTCTGGGAGACGGTCTCAGCCTTCGCCAACACCGAAGGCGGCATCATCGTGCTCGGTGCCAAGGAGCGCAAGGACGGCACCCTGGAGATCGCCGGGCTTGCCGATGCCGACAAGATGCTCGATGACTTCTGGAACGCCGCACACAGCCCCGACAAGCTGTCGTGCTGCGTGATGTCCGACAGGGACGCCCGCATCGAGGATGTCGACGGCAAAGAGCTTATCGTCATAGAGGTGCCCCGCGCCGACAGACGCTTGAGGCCGGTGTATGTGAGCGGCAACCCTGTCACTGGAACGTACAGGCGCGATCACAAGGGCGACTATCGCTGCTCCTCGAACGAGATTCAAGCGATGTATCGAGACGCATCAGACGAGTCCGTTGACACCCGCGTGCACGAGAATCTGACCGTGGACGACCTCTCAGCGGAGACGATAGGCTTGTACCGCAGGAGCTACGAACTGCACCACAGCGCCCATGCTTGGGCCGACCTTCCTGACGAGGAGTTCCTTTGCCGCATAGGCGCGGCAAAGGTCGGAGGCGACGGAAAGGCCCATCCAACGAGCGCGGGCTTGCTCATGTTCGGCGAAGAATGGCGGATCATGGCAGAGTTCCCGCATTACTTCTTGGACTACCGACAAGAGCTCGGGACGGACGAGAGATGGCAGGCTCGGATCACCTCGCAGGACGACAGCTGGTCTGGGAACGTCTTCGACTTCTACCGGCGCGTCTTCAACAACACGAAGCAGGCCATCAACGTCCCCTTCAAGCTGGACGAGAACAGCGAGCGCATTGATGAGACGGAGGCGCACGATGCGCTGCGTGAGGCCCTTGCTAACTGCCTCACGAACGCGGACTACAACGAGCGTCGCGGCGTGGTCTTCCTCTGGAAGGAGGATGGGCTGCACCTCTCGAATCCCGGCGGCTTCCGCATCGGCATTGAGGAGGCCTATATCGGTGGCAATTCCGATCCGCGCAACGAGACCATGATGAAGATGTTCACACTCGTCAGCATCGGTGAGCGCGCCGGAGGCGGCATCCCTGACATGGTGAAGAAGTGGACAGAAGCCGGTTATGGAAGACCGGTGCTCAGCGAGCAAGTGAACCCCGAGCGGTCGAGCATTTTCTTGCCACTTGCCATGGGCTCTGACGGTAATGATGTCGGTAATGTCGGTAATAATGTCGGTAATGCCAACATTGGGGCTATAGCAATCAAGGAACAAGTGCTGCGCCTCATCACAGACAATCCGAAGATCAGTGCCCAAGGCATCGCAGACAGTTTGGGAAAGAGCAAACGGCACATCGAGAGAGTCATAGCAGGGCTTCGCGAAGAGGGCGTTCTGGTGCGCGAGGGCGGCACTCGTGGCAGTTGGAGAATCATTCGGTCGGATGTCGTTGATGGATAGAGTTGCACAATGGGACTGAACGAGCGCAGCATCTTCAAGCAGATGCTTATCGAGTATTCGAATAATCCTTCGCTTGAAAACATTTCAAGGGAGTTCCAGCAGCTATCTATTGATATTGCGCCCCATCTACTCTATAGGTACAGAAAGTGCATACCACGCCATTTGTCTGAGCTGGAGAATGAGGTTCTGGCGTTTTCTGCTCCAGCAGTTTACGAAGACGATCCAGATGATGCGTATGTGACACTCAGCCACGATCGTATTGCAGACATGAAGTCGTTGGCAACTGGCGAGTTTCTTCCGTTCTTCTCTGCACTTATGGAGACGAGCCTGGAGGACTGTAGCAGATCTTTGAGCGAAGTTTTCTTTTCCGGTGATCCTATATCCAATATGTTCGAAGGGGTCATTCCGCCGCAACATACTTGGAGAAACGATAGCTTTGCTGGGATGTCGGACAATGATAAGGCTCACTGTCTTTCCGAAGCTTTTGCTGGAATCGTAAATGTTATATCTGAGCGAGATGCCTGTAGTCAGATACGCAAGGAAACAAAAGTAACCTGTTTGTGCGAAAGATCCGACTCAAGGAAAATGTGGGATGAGTATGCCGAGGAAGGCACGGGCTTCCAGGTTGCCTATAAAAAAGAGAGCCTTTTTGGGATAGGCTCGTTGGGGGTAACGCTTCCTCTGATATTTCCAGTGATTTACGAAGAAGAGCGCCCCGACATGAGTGAGCTTGCCATGATGATTGCGTTGCGAGATGCCGGCTTTGCATTCCTTCCCGGCGATACTCCAATACAGAGATACTGGCTGGCTTGCGCTTTGAAGGCGATTTACATTAAGGGCAAAAAGCTCTTTTCGCATGAGGAAGAATGGCGAATAGTCATTCCCGATCAAACGGTCAACGAGACACATCGCCTTTATGCTGCCAGGTTGTGCCCAATCGAATACATCAAGCTGGGCGAGCGAGTGTCTGCCAAAAACGAGGAAGCATTGAGAGACATCGCAGAGAAGATAAACGTGCCAGTATTGCGCTATTGCGAATAAGAATGTGAGCTAGGCCTGTTCCAAGACCGCATCGAGGTTTGCCGCGCAGGCTTCCACGATGCATCGCACGGCGGCCAGCTCGGAGGCGGTCACCTTCTGATTGTCGGCCTTGTCCTCAAGCATGGTGAGGAGGGACGCCGCGCCCTCCAGCTTCTCGGAGGACTGCATCATAACGTTGACGAGCTCTCTCGGCGGAGCGTATCCTGCGCTTGCTGCCATGGGGGCCACCTTTCCCTTGCGAGGAATAAGGACGATGGTAGCCCCTGCGAACGTCAGATGAGAGGCATCCACCTCAGTTGTCACGCTGCCGGGAATTGAACACCAAATGCCCAAAACGGCAGATGCCCCTCTGTCCGGTATTTGGTGTTCATATTCAATTAGCGTGACCCTTCCATTATAGACCGTACGAGGGCCGCCCAGAACATCAGCATCCCTTCAGCAGATCGGCTGCACTTCCAAGTGGTCACGTCTCAGTGCTTACTCCCTCACATGAAGCGGGACACGGCGCGGAAGAGCCATTTCGCGAACCTCCACAACGCTCTCATGCGCACCTCCCTCCGAACGGAATGGTGCTAGCCGCCGCCACTTCTTCCCGCGCCCGATCAAGGCCGGCGCCCGGGCTCCTGAACATCTCCACCACCTTGAGGTAGCGCTCGTGGCGCTCCTTGCAGGCGGCGAGGTAGCGCTGGTAGCGCTCGTCGGTCTCGCAGGCGGCGGCCACCTCGTCCTCCGGGGGCAGCTTGCCACCCATAGCCATCAGCGACCGGACGACGCATCGCTGCGTCTCCACGCGCCGCCACATCTTCGCGAAGTCGGGGTCGGCCTGCGCGAGTCCCGGCATGTCCAGAGGCTCCCCGTCGGCATCGAGCAGGTCGGGCGGTATCGGCTCGTCGGCGTAGGCGGCAAGCCCTCCCTCTCCCTCCAGCCACCGCGCGAGGTTCTTGGCGAGCGTCGCGTCGTCGCCGTTGCGCAGCCAGTAGCTCTTGGCGTAGGCACAGTAGGCCTCGACGATGCGCTCCGGCGAGAAGCCCTGGGCCACCCTGCGCTCCCAGGCCGCCAGGCAGTCGCGCTTGAAGCGCAGCGACGCCACCGGCTTGATGGACATGGCGCACAGCCGCTCGAAGGCCTCCGGGAACTCGCCCTTCCGATAGGCGACGAAACCCTCACGGCCCTTCTCCTTCCCGATTTCGCCGTCGGGGGGACAAGAGGGGGGTTCTTTATCGGATTGAGGCGCTTTATCCGATGAGTTATTTATAGGGGCGAATTCCCCAGATGTGGCTTTCCCAGATACGGGTTTTCCCGTTCTGGCCCCGACCTGGGAACTCTCGCCGGTTTCGCATGTTTCGCCGACGCATGGCGCGGCCAGCTCGATCTCCACGTTGGCGGCGGGATCGCGGGCGAATTCGGAGAGAACGGCGAAGCCGTCGGCCTTCAGCTCCGCCGTGACCTCATCGTGCATGGCAGGGTCGTCGAGCGTTATCCAGGTGGCCTCCTCGGCCTTGAGGAAGCGCCCGTTCCCGCTCCGCTTTCGGGCGCGGATGATGTAGCCCGAGGACTCAAGCTCCTTTATGCCCGCCGTCACGGCGTCCACCCCGTCGCGCACGAGCGACGCGAAGCCCTTGATGGTGAACACCCACTCCGGGTTGTTCTCGAGCGAGCGTATCTGGCAGTAGATGCCCTTGGCCTTCGCGGAGAGGCCGTGGTCGAAGAAGATGGTGTTCTCGACGAAGGTGAAGGAGCCCTTGCCCCTGTGGATAACGTTGCCCATCACGCACCGCCCTGCCTGTCGCGCCTCGCCTCGGCCTGCTCAAGCAGCTCAAGGGCGCGCACGATGCGACTCTCGATCTCGTCTCTCGTGGCGCTCGGCCTGAAGAAGCGGGCGATGCTCTTCTTGGGTATCTTGAACTGCTCGATCTGGTTGGGCTTCTCCTCCTCCATGATGGAGCGTACGAGGGAGGATGTGAGCGAGCCCTCCTTGGAGTAGCGCTTCATCTTGACGGCCTGGGCATGGGACGGGGTTGCCGCCTGAGCGCCTATGGCGTCGAGCAGCCATCCCTGCTCCTCCTGCGAGAGGTGGCTCGTCTCCACCGCCGGGAGCATCTTCATGCGCCCCTCGTCGACGAGCGCGAGCAGCCCCGGCACGAGGTGGGTCAGGCGTATGAAGCGCTGCACCTTGTCCTTGCTCACCCCAAGCTCCTCGGCCAGAATGTCGCGAGACCACCTGCCGCTCGACTTCTGCGCAACTTGCGCAGAAGTGAGGTCGGTGCGCCGCCCCTGGTGTCTCATCGCCTCAAGGCGCATCGAGTACGCGAACGCCCGCTCGCTCGGCAGGATGGTCTCCCTTTGGAGATTCGAGTCCACCATGGCGATGACGGCCTCGTCGTCCCCCATGGCGCGGATGATGCACGGCACGCTCTCAAGCCCCGCCAGCTCGGCGGCGCGCTTGCGGCGGTGACCGCTCACCAGCTCGTAGCGCTCGGCTCCTGCGCGCCGCACCGTCAGCGGCACGAGCACGCCGCTCTCGGCGACGCTCTCCGCCAGCCGCCCCATCTCCTCGTCGTCGCGTACTTGGAAGGGATGGCCGGGGAACGGGTCGATCAGACGCAGCGGTATCTCCGCGACGCCCGCGAGCACGGAGCCGTCGCGCTCGCCCTGCGAGGAGAACAGGTCGTCCACGCCCGGCAGGTCGATGGGAACCCTCTTCCTAGCCACGGCCGACCACCTCCTCCGCAAGGCGCTCGAAGGCCAGCGCCACCTTGCCCCGCCCGTCGTAGGCGAAGATGCTCGCGCCGACCGCGGGCGACTCCGCAGCGGACACCGCGCGGGGAATCACCGCGTCGAACACCCGGTAGGCGCTCCCGTACTGCTCGCGGATGGTTCCCTCGACCTCTCGGGCCAGGTTGTTCCTGCCGTCGGAGAGGGTTATCAGGATGCCCTCCACGGAAAGCGAGGGATTGATCTGCCGCCTCACGCGACCGATGGTCTTCAAGAGTCCTGCCATGGCGGAGGCGGGCAGATATTCGGCCGACACCGGGATGAGAACGCTGTCGGATGCGACGAACGCGTTCACGGGGATGATGCCGAGCGTGGGGGCGCAGTCGAAGAGGATGAAGTCGTAGTCGGCCTTGAGGGGCGAGGCCCACACGTTCAGAAGCTGCTCGCGCGACATCGCCATGAGCACGGGCATCTCCATCCCGGCGAGCTCGATGTTGGCGGGCATGAGGTCGACGCCCTCCTTATGCGAGAGGATGCCCTCGCGCGGCTCAAGCCCCTCTCCCTCGATGACGGCGGCCAGGTGGCTCGCCACCGTCGCCTCAAGGGAGTCGGGGTCCTTCCAGCCGAGCGACTTGGTGAGGTCCCCCTGCGGGTCGGTGTCCACGAGCAATACGCGCTTGCCCAGGCGCGCGAGCGCGATCCCCAGGCTCAAGGTGGTGGCGGTCTTGCCGGTTCCGCCCTTCTGGTTGGCTACGGCGATGGTCCTGCATGGCATGATGGGTGCCTCCCTTCTGCGGTTTCCCGCAACGGGAGGTCAGACGGCTCGCATCGAATGTGCGAACGAGGCGCGTTTCGCGAAAATACTGGAAGCGCACTGGAAATATCGGGGTTTCTCGAAAGACCAAGAGGCGAAGGAGATTTCTCCAGTTTCAAGAAAAGCTATGTTGAACTGGGGATTTCTCGATCACGCATTTCGCGTGTTTCGCGGGCGACCTCCCTGCTAACAGCTTGGGAAGCTTGGGCCTTACCACTTGGCGACGCCCGCATTGTTTGATCATTATACCGTTCCCGCCCTCTTTTCTTTGGCCATTTCAGGGAATCCTCACGAGTAGCGCCCTAAGCGGCTGTCTTGAGGAAGTTCATGTAGCGCTTTCCGATGCCTTGCCCGTGCTGAGCGTGTGCGCATAGCTTCACGAACTCATCGGCCCGCATGGCTCTCTGCCCGTTGAGGATGCACCAGAGCCGCTTCTTGCCAATGCCGATGCGCCTCGCCAACTCCGCAACGCTGATGCGTTGCTTTTGGCGCGAAAACTCCAAGGCCGCCAGAATACGGTCTCCTGAGGCATGAAAAAGCCCTCCAACCCGAAGGCCGGAGGGCTCGCCCCTCGAAGAGGCCAGGAGGTCTAAGCGGCCTCCGGGAGGGTCTGCAAATCGGCCCCGGTCAGGATGCCTGCTGCGGCTTGCGGCTGCAGCTGCTCGATGTCTCCGCCGAGGGCGTTCAGGTGGTGGCGTATCATCACCCGGCTGTCGCCCATGACGAGCATCGCGATATTGTCGAAGCGAACCGGCATGTCCATGGCGTCCTCGTGCTCGGCGAACCATGCGAGGGCGATCATCTCGCGGCGGTGGTTGTTCTCCGCGTTGAGGATCTGCGCGATGCGCGCGTCGTCCCAGCCGTCCATCACATGGGCGTCGGCCTCGTCGAGCCTGAGCGATCTCATGGCGGCGGTGCAGCGGTGCCCCGCGACGAGCTGGTAGGTCTCGCCGTCAGCCACCACGATGAGCGGCGTGATCTGGCCGTTCACCTCGATGCTGCGGGCGAGCCCGGACACGTCGCCCAGCTCCTTGCGGTTCTGGTAGCTGCTCTCGACGCATTGGGAGAGCGGGATTCTTGTCGTTTCCATCTTCGACCTCCTTGTCGGTTCGGCCCGCCCCTCTGGGCGGGCCTTGTGGCCCGTGCATCGGACGGGGTTCGGGCGGCGCGCAAGGGGGAAATGCGAAACCCGGAGGGCTTGAGTTTTCGGGAGGGCTTGGAAGGGGGCATACGCCTGCGGAAAAGTTTTCGCGGCCCTTGCGCGGCGCTCGGTTCGCGGCCGAGCATGCGGGCATAAAGGCCGCCGGGGGCTCGGGGCCGTGCGCGGGGAGGTCGGATGACGATGAGGGTGCCGCCTCGTTGCGCCGATGCTCTGCTTTCGGGAACGCATGGTTTCCGGGCGATGACGGCTCGCGTAGAATGGGGCTATGGAAGAAACGGAAAAGACATGCGCCGCTTGGGGCCTGGACGACGGCGTGCACGAGGCGCAAGGTTTGAAGCCCATGCTGACGCCGGAAGGGCAGGTCGAACTGCTGAAGGACAAGGGCGTCACGTTCGATCGCTGCACCGAGGAGCAGGCCATCGAGGCGTTGGCGGGCAGGGACACGTTCCTGCACATCGCAGCATTCAGGAAGATGTTCCAGCGCCATACGGACGGCGACAGCGCCGGAAAGTACGTGAGCCTCGATTTTGCTGACCTGCTGAACATGGACGAACTCGATGCCGAAGTGCGCAGTTGCTTTCTGCTTGTCTCGCAGGACATAGAGCGGATCGTGAAGACGAGGCTGATCGAGCGCATATCGCTCATGCCAGGAGAGGACGGATACGGCATCCTCGCGGACTTCATGCAATCGCAGGTGAAGGGTTACCGCGTGAGCATCGAGCGGAACCTCAAGGGTCGCATCGGCAAGCACGGCTCCGCCGACGAGTACACAGGGGCGCTCATAGCGCACTGCAGCGAAGCGATGCCCATATGGGTATTCTTGGAGGTCGTACCGTTTGGCACCCTGCTGGCCTTCTGCCTCTTCTGCGCATCACGGTGGGACGATCGCTCGATGAGGATGCGCCACAGCATGCTGACAGAGGTGAAGGCGGTGAGGAACTGCTGCTCCCACGGTACATGCCTCATAAACGGGCTGGCAGAGGGCAAGTCCTCCGAATACGAGACGCCGCACCTGGTGATAGAGTGGCTTGCGGAACACGGTTTCAAGAGCGGCAAGTCGAGGCGCGCCAAGATGGGCAACCGCCGGACCCAGCAGCTCGTGACTTGCCTCGCTGCGCTGGACGGCGTGAGGAATGGTGCGTCGCCCTCGACCGTCGAGGCGCTTGTGCAGCTCGGGGGAGCGTTGCGCGACAGGGCCGAGCGCTACGGCCAGGAAAACAGCTTCGTGTCGTACCTGTCATTTATCGCCAAGGCGATTGACAGCACGAGCTGAGTTTGGGATTATAGTCGCACGTGAAAAACCCTCGGGGTTTTGTAAGGGCCGGTCCTGCTGGGACTGGCTCTAGTTTTATCTAGGCCTCTTCTAGAACCCCATCGAGGTTCGCCGCGCAGGCTTCGACGATGCATCGCACGGCGGTCAGCTCGGACGCGGTCACCTTCTGGTTGTCGGCCTTGTCCTCAAGCATGGCAAGGAGCGATGCCGCGCCCTCCAGCTTCTCGGGGGACTGCACCGTAACGTTGACGAGCTCCTTCGGCGGGGCGTATCCTGCGCTTGCTGCCATAGGGGCCACCTTTCCCTTGCGAGGAATAAGGACGATGGTAGCCCATGTGCCTGCGCAATGCGGAATGAAAACGGTTGAGCGGCCCGTGGCCCCTCGAAGATGCCGCCGCGCACCACTGTGCTATCCTTGACCGCACAGCTTAGCGAAAGGACAGACCCATGGTCAGCAGGTACACCGACAATCTCTCCACCACAGACTTCCTCGGCTTTTCCGCGGGCCAGCTCACGCCGATGCAGGCCATCGAGGCACGTCATTCGGTGCGCAGCTATACCGACGAGCCCCTCGATGAGGCGGCTGTCGAAACGCTGCGCGAGGCCATCGCCTCAGTGAACGAGGAAACGAACCTGAATATCCAACTGGTGCTGAACGAGCTGCGGGCCTTCGCGGGGTTCAAGGCGCGGCTCGTGAACTTCACGGGCGTGCGCAACTACCTGGCGCTGGTAGGACCCGAGTGCAAGGAGCTCGACGGCATTCTGGGGTACTACGGCGAGAAGTTGGTACTTCTGACCCAGTCGCTCGGCCTGAACAGCTGCTGGGTGGGCGGTACCTACAAGGTGGTGAACCGTGCCTACAACGTGGACCTGGGGCAGAAGCTGGCCGCCGTGGTGGCGCTCGGCTATGGGGCTACGCAAGGCGTGCCCCACAAGTCCAAGGCGCCCCAGGAGGTGGCGCCGGGCTACGACGACTCCCCCGACTGGTTTCAGCGCGGGGTGGATGCGGCCCTGCTGGCACCCACGGCGCTGAACCAGCAGAAGTTCTCCTTTGCCCTGTCGGGCCTTGAAGACGGCCTGCCGGTGGTGCGGGCGGCGACGCGGCGCGGGCCGTTCACGCAGATGGACTTGGGCATTGCCCAGTGTCACTTCGAGATCGGCGCTGGGAGCGCTGACTATCGCTGGGCCGACTAGGGGCCGGCGGGGCTTCCGCCGCCACTTCCCATCGGCTGCATTTTCGGCCCCTCGGCGGCGCGGAGCGCGACCTACTTCCAGAGGAGCTGGGGCGGGGAGCCGTTCAAGTCTCTCCGCCTAGAGGCGCCGCAGGAGATTCCACCCCGCCATGGTGATGCAGCTGGGCACGACTTTCCCGATGAGGCGCAGGGCGGCTGCCTGAGGGCTCGCGCAGGTGACGGCGAGATGGGCGCGGTTGGCGCCGAGGGCGCGGCGCACCACGGTATCGGCGTCCTGCTCGCCGAGGAGGTGCCCCACATCGCTGCCGCCGCCCGAGGCCCGGGCCACTTTCTCGAACCCTGTTTTCACCCAGGTGGGGCACAGGGCGGTGACGGTGATGCCCGTGCCGTGCAGTTCCCAGCGCAGCGCCCGGGTGTAGTGGAGGACGAAGGCCTTGGTGGCCGCGTAGACGTTGAGGTGGGGCAGGGGCGCGAAGGCGGCCGCCGAGGCCACCTGGATGATGCGGCCGCCGCGATCCATGAAGGGGAGTGCCGCACGGGTGACGTCCACCAGGGCGCGGCAGTTCAGGTCGATCATGGCGTTCACGGCATGATCGGGGATGGTCTGCCAGTCGCCGAACTTGCCGAAGCCAGCGGCGTTCACGAGGAAGGTGACCCGGGGCCGCTCGGCAGCCAGAAGAGTGCGCAGGTGCGCTATGGCCTCCGGATCGATGAGGTCGGCGGCGATGGGCCGGGCCGGCGTGTCCAGGGAGGCGGCCACGGCGGCGAGGGTCGTTTGGTCTCGGGCCACGAGCCACAGCTCGTCGGCCACTTGCAGGCCGTCCAGCTGGCGGGCGAACTCCCGGCCGAGGCCGGAGGAGGCGCCCGTGATGAGGGCGACGCGCTTGGGAGCGGCTGGTGTGGTCGGTGCGGGGGAGTGTTCTGATTTCAAGGATTCCATTGGGCCCCTTCCCTTCGTCAGTGGATGGACTCACGCTACCAGCCGAGGCGGCTTGGAGCCACGGGGCTGGGGCAACCGTTACAATTATGTGGCCCCGATAACAGTTTGGAGGGCGCGGTGGAGGCCTCGGCTCGTTCGTGGTTTCCTAGGGAGGACGACTGCACAACCCCATGCAAAGGAGCCCGTTCCCATGGCTGCTGAAGAAGCGAAGGCTCCGGCCCTCGAGCCGCCCTTCGACACGTTCATATTCGATTTGGACGGTACGCTGCTGGACACCCTGGACGATCTAGTGGTGCTCACCAACGACGTGCTCGCCGAGTTCGGTCTGCCCCAGCACACCCGCGAGGAGATCAATTCCTACGTGGGCAATGGCGCGGCGGCCCTGATTTACCAGGCGGTGCCCGAGGGCACGCCGCAAGCGGTGGCCGACGGGTGTCTGAACCGATGGCGCGAGGCCTACGACACCTACCCCAACGACCTCACAAAGCCCTACCCCGGCGTTGTCGCTCTGCTGGCTGCGCTGCGCGAGCATGGCTGCAAGCTGGGGATTCTCTCGAACAAGTTCGACCGGGGCGTTACCTTTATCGTGGACAAGTGCCTGCCGGGCATGGTGGACGCGGCCCATGGGGAGGGCGGTGTGCGGAACTTCCCGCGCAAGCCCGCACCGGAGGGCTTGCTGGCCACCATCGAAGAGCTGGGCAGCGATCCTGCGCGCACGGTGTACGTGGGGGATTCGCCGGGAGATATTCATGTGGCCCGCAACGCCGGGTGCTATGCCGTGGGCGTGGCCTGGGGCTATCATGATCCGGCCGACTTCGCTGCCGCCGGCTGGGAGCCCGACCGGCTGGTGACCGAGCCTGGGCAGATTGCCGCGCTGGCTCCGGGGGTCGCGTAGTCGTGACGGCACGGGCGAAACTCACCCTCTCCTGGGTGCTCGTCGCTCTGTGGGCGGCGTTCATCTTCTTCATGTCGGCCCATACCGGCAGCGATTTCTCTGGCACGGGCCCCTTGGCTGTGGTCAAGGGCTGGCTCGTGAGCCTGGTGGCTCCGGTGTTCGGGGAAGATTCCGACATCGTGAACGTAGTGGCGCACTTCTGCGAGTATCTCGTATTCGGGGTGCTGCTGTTTCGGGCCGTGGGGCTGACGGCTCCGGGTCGTTCCCGCTGGTGGGCGGCTCTGGTGGCCGTGGCTCTGGCCAGCACTTACGGCGTTGCCGACGAGCTGCACCAGGCCTTCGTGCCCGGGCGCCTGTGCGACCCGGCCGATTGGCTGACCGACACCCTGGGAGCCGCTTTGGGCGTGGCTTCGGCGCTGGCCTTTGCTCGCGGCCGCGCAGGACAAAAAAGAGGGACGGCCGAGGGCCGTCCCGATGGGGTGCGATAAGGGGCTTCGGCTCTTAGGCGGCATCCCCGTAGCCGTCGGGGTTCTGGGACTGCCAGCGCCAGCCGTCGGCGCACATGCGGGCCATGTCGTACTCAGCCACCCAGCCCAGCTCGTCGCGGGCCTTGGAGGCATCGGCGTAGCATGCGGCGATATCGCCGGGGCGTCGGGCCATGATGCGGTAGGGAATTTCGTGGCCGCAGGCCTTCTCGAAGGCATGGATGACGTCGAGCACCGAGGAGCCGGTTCCCGTGCCGAGGTTGAAGATGCCCACGCCGCGACGGCTGCCGTCGGCCGCCGGCTCGCCGGCCACAGAACCCACGCCCATGGCCTCGCCTGTGCCCACACGTCCAGCCATCCAGTCCAGGGCGGCGACATGGCCCCGGGCCAGATCGACCACGTGGATGTAGTCGCGCACGCCGGTGCCGTCAGGGGTGGGGTAGTCGTCGCCGAACACGCCCACGGATTCCAGCTTGCCTACGGCCACCTGGGCCACGTAGGGCAGCAGGTTGTTCGGAATGCCCTTGGGATCCTCGCCGATGCGGCCGCTCTCGTGGGCGCCGATGGGGTTGAAGTAGCGCAGAAGCACGATATTCCACTCGTTGTCGCCCGTGTACAGGTCGGACAGGATCTGCTCGAGCATGGACTTGGTCCAGCCGTAGGGGTTGGTGGCATCGTGTTTCGGGCAGCTCTCGGTGATGGGGATGAACTCCGGCTCGCCGTACACCGTGGCGCTCGACGAGAACACGATGTTCTTGCAGCCGTGCTCACGGGCCACGTCGGCCAGCACGAGGGTGCCCGTGATGTTGTTCCAGTAGTACTCCAGCGGCTTGGCCACGCTCTCGCCCACGGCCTTGAAGCCGGCGAAGTGGATGATGACGTCCACGGGATGGGCCGCGAAGATGGCTTCCAGGGCCGCGCGGTCGAGAATGCTCGCCTCGTAGAACGTGAGGGAGGGCCCAGGGGTGTTGGCGACGGCGGCCTCATCGGCGAACACGGGGGCAATGCCGGTGATCTCCCCCACGCGACGCACGGCCTCGTGGCTGGAGTTGCTCAGGTCGTCCACGATGACGACCGAGTAGCCTTGCTCCAGCAGTTCCACGACTGTGTGGCTGCCGATGAACCCGGCTCCTCCCGTCACCAGGACGCAGGTATCAGCGGGGTCTTTTGCAAGTAGGGCATTGGCCATGGGAACCTTCTTTCTCGCGCTGAAGCGCCGGGCGCTTCCTTCGTATGATCGCCATGGTATCAGGAGCGAGGGGACGCCGGGTCGTTTTCAAGGGAAAAGCGCGAGGAGGGGGCTCAGGCGACCTCTGTTGCCGGCGCGCCTGCCGCATCGGCCAACGAAGCGAGAAGGGAACGGTCGGCCGTGGCGAAGGTCTCGATCACGGCCGCCGTTTCACGGTAGAAGAGGCCGCGAACGGTTTGGGAGAGTTTCGTGTGGAAGGGGCCGATCCAGCGCAGGAGGTGCTCGTCGAGGAATTGGACGGAGCTGCGGGCCGCCGATAGGGCCTCCCCCGTCTCCCCGCGCTCCCACGCCTCGGTCATGCGCTCGCCGAGGGCGGCGAGGAAATCCAACTCCAGGGCCAGGCTGTCGTCGGCCTCATGGGGGTAGGTGCGGGGAATGAGCTGGTGGGCGACGTAGGCGCGCCGCACCGCGAGGGTAGAGGCCTGGAACAGGGTTTGGTCGCCGTTCCCGTAGACCGATTCCCAGGGCGGGGCGGCGAGGGGGCCGGGGCCGACGAAGAGCGGGCAGAATGCTCCGGCGCCCTGGCGGAGCGCCTCCTCGGCGGTGAGCCGGGCGTCGGCGGCCCGCTGCCACGCGGCCATGGCGGCGCGGCCCGGGGCGGCGAGGGATTCGTCGGCGGCGTTCCAGAAGCCGTCGAACACCGCGGCGGTCGAGGGGTCGGCCACGGCGCGGACGAAGGCCTCGTCGGGCTCGACAGCGAAGGGGGTGCGCAGCAGCTGGTACACCGCTGCCCGGGCCGGCAGCAGCAGCGCGAAGGGAGAGGGAGTGGCCATGGGGTCTCGTTTCTCGGGGAGGGGGCCGAGGGCCGGAGCCGAACACGCTTTGGCCCCCGGTGGGAGGGTTACACGGTTTCGGAGATCAGTTCCTGCTCGGCGTTGAGCACGATGCCCTCCAGGGCTCCGTCGGGATTCATGCGGGAGGGCGTGAACACCACACAGGGGCCCGTCGCCGTGTCGTCGGGAATGGGGGCGATGCTCGCGCGGTCGCCGTAGGTGGCCCTCAGCTCGTCGATGTCGCCGTAGTCGAGGCAGCGCATGGAGCAGGCGGCGACACAGTAGGGACGCTCGCCCTGCTCGAGGAGATCCATGCAGAAATCGCACTTGCGGGCCGTGCCCGTGGCCTCGCTGACGTAGGAAGCGCCGTAGGGGCAGGCCGCCGCGCAGCTGCCGCAGCCGATGCAGACGCTGTCGTCGCGCCAGACGATGCCGTCCTCTTCCCGCTTGTGGATGGCCCCGGCGGGGCAGGCGTCCCGGCAGGCAGGGGCAGCGCAGTGGTTGCAGGCGATGGATACCGAATAGGCGAAGAAGTTCGACGGCTCGCAGGCCCCGGTCTCGTCCACGGTCCAGTCGCAGTTGGCGTAGTCGTACACGCGGCGGAACTTCTCGCCGAGGGGAAGGTCGTTCTTGTCCTTGCAAGCGATGACGCAGGCCTTGCAGCCGATGCAGATATCGGCGTTATGGTGGAATCCGAGTTGTCCCATGGGGCACCTCCTAGGGCAGATCGACCGCAAGGGGAGCGCGCCGGTAGTCGGGCAGGAGCTCCTCTCCGGTGTAGGGCTCGATTTTCAGCAGGTTCGTGTTGTAGCACTGGTAGCCGTCGCCGAGCAGCTCGCTGCGGCAGAGGGTGTTGGCGTTGGCGCCGATATCGATGCCGGAGGCCGGATCGATGGAGCGCCAGTTGCCCTGACCCAGTATGACGACGCCGGGCATGAGGTGGGGCACCGGGTTCACGCGCCGGGCGATGCGGCCGCCCTCGGCGGTGCTGACCAGCGCCCAGTCGCCCTTCCCGAGGCCCTCGGCCCGGGCGTCGGCGGCGTTCATGAGCAGGTCGTTGGCGAACACCTCGTCAAGCTGCTTCACGTTGGCGAAGGAGCTGTGGGAATGGCGGATGATGTGGGCGGTGATGAGCTGGTAGCGGTACTCGCCGCCGGCCCGGGCCTCTTCGGCCCCCTCGGGCGAGGGCTTGTACTTGGGCAGGGCGTCGATGTCGTTGAAGCAGGCCCGGTCGTAGTAATCCTTGAGCGACTGGCAGTAGATCTCGTACTTGCCGGAGGTGGTCTCCACGGGGTTTGCCACGGGGTCGGCGATGAACCCCTGATGGAAGATGTTCATGAAGTGGTCGCCGTCCTCGCGCGGGAGCTGGTAGCCGCCCTGGGCGATGAAGTCATCCAGGGGAATGAGCCCCTCGGTGGGCTCGCCTTCCACCCCGTAGGCGTCGATCTGCTCCTGGGTGATGGTGACGAGGGGCGCCCGGGAACCGTCCTCCTGGAGAATGGTGGCGCCGAGGATCTTGGTGAACTCCGCCTGCTTCAAGGTCATGCGGGGCACGACATCCTCCCCGATACCGAGCTCGTCGCACAGGAGGAAGAAGATCTCGGCATCGGACTTCGATTCAAAGTAGGGCTCGATGACCCGGCGGCCGACGAGGGCCATCTCCGCCGGGGCCAGGAAGTTGCAGCAGCAGAGCTCCTCTTCAAGGGTGGAGGTCACGGGCAGCAGGATGTCGGCGTACTGGGCGTCGGGCACGAGGTAGCGATCTTGGACGAGCACGAATTCCACGGTCTCCTTGCGGAAGGCCGGCTCGACGTAGATGCCGCCGGACTGTTGGGAGGCGGGCTGGTGGATGGTATCGCGGACGATGCAGCGAATGTCGCAGGGCTTGGTTTCTCCGCGGGGCCCGGGCACGGCGTAGGCCCCGTCCACCACGGCCTTGAACGTCTCGGTGAAGGGGATGCCGTACTCCTCTTCGGGATCGAAGGCGCCGTTCTGCACCTTGCTGCCCGCCCGGGGCTCGGTGCACAGGGGGTTCGGCGGATATTTGTAGCCGCTGGACCCGAAGGACACCATGGCCACGCCGCCCGGGGTGCCGAGCTGGCTGTTGGGGTTCGAGGCGCCGGCCGAGATTTCCGCGCCCAGCACGCCCACGTTGCCGGTCATCCAGCCCACGGTGAAGAAGAGCTGGGCGTAGCGGTTGCCGTAGTAGGTGCGGGCCGGGGCGCCGGAGGACTTCCAGGCCATGGGCTTGGTGCTGGAGATTTCCCGGGCGAAACGCTTGATAGTCTCCACGGGCGTGCCGCAGATGGCGCTCGCGTACTCGGGCGTCTTGGGAATGCCGTCGTAGGTGCCGAGGATGTAGTCCTTGAAGTTCTCGTCCAGTTTTGCGTCGGGCGGCATGTGGTCGGCGTCGAAGCCCAGGCAATAGGTGTCCAGGAACTCCTGGTCCTGCCAGTCGTTGACGATCATCTCGTAGGCGAGGGCCTCCAGCAGAGCGCCGTCCGTGCCCGGGCGACAGGGTATCCACTCGTCGCCGATGGCCTGGGCCGACTGGTGCAGGAAGGGGTCGACGAAGATGACCTTGGCGCCGCTGGCCTTCTTGGCGTTGAGGAAGTGCCACATATTGCCCCCGCTGGCGGTCCAGGCGGGGTTCGTTCCCCAGAACACGATGAGCTTCGCATGGCGCAGGGCCATGCGGTCCTGGGCGTCGGCGACCCCGGAGGACCAGGCGCCCCGCATGTTGCGGGCCACGACGGGGAAGCCGCCCTGGGATGCCTGGCCCCAGGTGGTCAGACAGCCGCCGAGTGCGTTCAGGATGGGACTGCCGACCAGGCCGCCGGACAGCTTCGGATCCAGCTCGCCGAGGGCGAGGAAGGCGCGGTTGCCGTAGGTGTCTCGGATGCGGACCAGCTCCGAGGCGATGGTGCGGATGGCCTCGTCCCAGCTGATGCGCTCCCACTCGTCGGCTCCGCGCAGGTGGGCGTTGACCTCGGTGCCGCCAGGCGACCAGTGCTTGCGCTTCATGGGGTACTTGAGCCGCTCCACCCCGGTTACGATGCGGCGCGTGCTCATGCCCTTGATGCAGGGGTGCAGCTGCGGAAAATCGGGGCTGTCCTCATGGGTGTTGCCGGTCCCCTGGCGCATGATGATGCCGTCAACCACATAGGCTTGGTTGTGGCATCGATAGGCGCACGTCGGTGTGGTGCAGTTGAAGGTGATCCATTCGCCTCCCTCCAGGGCCTCGAGGGTGGGGGAGGCCTCGTCGGTTTCCCGAAGGGATTGGTCGCACCCGGAAAGGGCTGCGGCCGATGCCGCTCCCAGGGCCGCCGCGGCTTGCAGGAATTGGCGGCGATCCAGGGGTGGGGTCGTTGCGTGCTCCGACACGATTGTCACGTCCTCTCTGTTCTCCTTGCTTTGAACGGGCCCCCTTACCTTAGGGTGCGAGCGGCTGGAATGCTGCCAATAAAAGGGCCCAAGTGCGGCCAAACCGTGTAACTAAAACGCCGTAATTTGTCTTTGCCCTGCAAAATGGCGGTGAAAACCGCTGGCATGGAACTGAGGGCTTCCCCCATAATTGGACGTAGATCAAACAAGCGGGCGCCGCGGGGCGCAGTCGGGAAGCGTTCGGCAGCTAGCTCGGCCGTGCCCGCGCCGGTCACGGGAGCGAGGGGATTCAATGGGCGAAGAGAAGAGCGGGATGTCGTTGGCGGCCTTTTCCCTCGGCTTCGGCTGCATGCGGGCGTGGGCGCTGATGTTCCTTGCGAGCAGCGGGGTGACCCAGCCCTTCTCTCTGGCGGTTTCAGGCAGCATGCTGGCCGTTTTCATCCCCGTGCTGTCGGCGGCTCTGGCCGTCCTCATGGGGATGTCGCTGCGCCGCCCGCTGCGCCTGCTGTCCCGCCGCGCCGTCGTGGCCGGCGCTTCGGCCCTCGCCGTCGGCACGGTCCTGCTTCGCTTCGCCGGGGCGGCGGTACTGCCCGTGGCCGACGGTCTGTGCGCCCTGGGCTTCGGGCTCGTCCTCATGCAGTGGGGCGACGTGAGCAGCCGCATGACGGAGAAGCGGCTCATGGCTGCCCTCAGCATCGGCTTCGCCATGGCGGCGCTCCTCTGCTTCTTCTTGGGATTCCTTCCGACTGGGTTGGCGGACGCGGCCCTCGTCGCGCTCGGCTTCGCCTCGGGTTTCGCGCTGTTGTTCGTGAAGGGCGAGGAGACCGACGGGACAGCGACGGCGCCGACGGGAAGCAAGGGCGCTGGGCCCGATGGCGGCGGGGTTCTGGGCTGCCCAGCGGGGCTCAAGCGGCGCGGGGCGAACGCCCTTGTCCGGCTATGCGCGGCCATGTTCATCATGGAACTCGTTGCCCGCAGCGCGCTTATGCTGTCGGGGGAGTACTTTGCGAGCACCTCGTCGCTCTCCTCGTCCTTCGAGCTGGCGCGCCTGGTGGGCACGGTCGTGGCGGCTGTGGCCTTCGCCGCCGTGGGCGCCTGGGCCCGGGAGCCCCTGCGGGTTCTCTATCGGCTCACCCCGCTGCTACTCGTGTGCTCCTGCCTGTTCTTGCTCTTCGAGCACTGGGGCATTCCCTTCGTGACCTACGCCATCGCCTTCTCGGCGGGGGCCTGGCTGGAAATCGTCTTCTGGATCTTTTTCAGCCATTCCCACCGTCGACTCGACTACCCCGCCTCCTTCGTGTGGGGCGCGGGCCGCGTAGCGTTTTGGGTGAGCACCCTGGTGGGCCTCACGTTCTGGGCCTGCCAGGGAGAGCTGTTCGGCGGCAGCCTCGTGACCCAGGGCGGCGTGGTGACGACCCTCGTCATTGTGATGGCCCTGCTGACCATGGTGGTGTACCTGCTGGTTCTGCCAGAGGAAATCGTGAAGACCATCGGACTGTTTGGTCAGGAGGACCGGGCTCCTCAGCCGCCGAATACCGTCGAGCAGGCGGTGGAGGTGCTGGCTGAGGAGAGCGGCCTGTCGAAGCGTGAGCGCGAGGTGCTGGGGCTGCTGGCCCGGGGGCGCAGCACGGCTTACATTCAAAACCAGCTGTTCATCTCGTCGGGGACGGTCTGCTCCCACCGTGATCGCATTTACCGGAAGCTCGACGTGCATTCCAAACAGGAGCTGCTGGATCTGATCGACGAGCAATTGGGGTCGTGAGGTCGCCCCTGATTGATCGTCGCGGCCCGCTCGCCCCACGGAAGGTCGTCTGCCGATCTGCGGGGGCGGCTGCGGTCGAAGGCGTATAATGGGCCGGAGAGACAAGCCCTGGGGGCTATGCGCGGCAATGGGAGAAGGAGCGCCCGTGGAGCGACATCATCGGCGGCCGGGCCCGACGCGGCGCCGCAATATCTACGTGGGGGGCCGAGGCCACTCATCGCTGGGAAGCATGGGGCCCTTCGGCGTGCCCGGGGCCATTGGCGGCGCGCCGGCGGGGAAGAGCGGTCTGAGCCTGCGCCTTGCCGCCCTGGTCATCGCGGCCCTGCTGCTGTGGTGGATCGTGTCCTCCGTCGCCTCGTGCGCGGCTCAGCCCGCAGCCCTGTCCGACACGGGGGAGGTCGCCGAGGTGGCGAGCGAGCCCCCCGGCCCAACCGTGTCCTTCGTGGCCGTGGGGGACAACCTGCCCGAGAAGACCCTGGGAGCCTACGCCGACGGTCTGGCCGGCGAGGCCGGCGACGGCACCTACGACTACCGGCCCATCTACGCGCCGGTGCGCTCTTATATCGAAGGCGCCGACTTGGCCTTCGTGAGCCAGGAGGTGCACCTCGGCGGCGACGATTTAGGCGTGCAGGGCTACCCCTCGTTCAACGCCCCCGACGACCTGGCCGATGCCCTGGTGGACACCGGTTTCGATCTGATAGTTTCCGCCTCCAACCATTGCTATGACTGGGGCAACTTCGGGGCCGTGGAGCATTCCCGCGAGCTGTGGAACACTAAGCCCGTGGCTTTTACCGGCACCGCCACCTCCCCGGAGGAGGCCGATGCCATTCCCGTGGTGGAGCGCGAGGGCATCACCTTCGCCCTGCTCGACTACACCTACGGGCTGAACGGCTTCGAGCCCGACGATATTCCCTCCTACGCCGTGAGCTTCCTGGACGAGGACCGTATCCGCTCCCAGGTTGCCCAGGCCCACGAGCTGGCCGATGTGGTCATTGTGGCGGCCCATTGGGGCACCGAGAAGCAGATGGAACCCGACGAGCAGCAGCTGACCTACGCCCAGCTGTTCGCCGACCTGGGCGTCGATATCGTGCTGGGGTCGCACCCCCACGTCATCGGTCCCGTGGAATGGGTGGAAGGGGCCGACGGCCACAAGACGCTGGTGGCCTACGCCCTCGGCGACTTCAAGAGCACCCATGACACGCCGCATCTGGAAAGCGAGCTGGCCGGCATGCTCGCCTGCGATTTCGTGCGCGAGCCCGCGGCGGGCACCGAGGCCGCGGAAGGCGCGGAATCGGACGGGGAAGGGGCCGGGGCGCAGGCCGATGGCGACGCGGCCGGCGCTGGAGCGGCCGGCGACGGCGCGGGCGATGATGGGGCCGCTGAGCAGGGGCCGGTCACCATTCAGAATGTGCGGTGGATTCCCCTCGTGAACCATATTGAGGACGGGGCCCACGCGGTGTACGCTCTGGAGAACTACAACGACGAGCTCGTGGCGCGCCACACGTTCCTCAGCACCCAGGACAAGCCGCTCCAGTGGATGCGCGATACCACCGAGCAGGTCGTTCACTCCCGCGGTGCCGATATTCCCATTGTAATCTGACGCAGCAGGGCGGCCTTCCACTATAATCAACGGCACTGTGCAGTACCCGCCTAACCAGGAGGCATCCCATGGCTGACATTCATTTCGGTACCGACGGCTGGCGCGCTATTATCGGGGAAGATTTCACGCCCGATAATCTGAACCGCGTCATCGATGCGGCGGCCCGCATCTTCAAGGAAGAGGCCGTGGCGGCTGGCCGTGACGCCGACGCACCCGGCACGCTCATCGTCGGCCACGATTGTCGCCAGGATGCCCACGGCTATGCCGAGCTGGCGGCCCAGGTGGCTGCGGGCCACGGCTTCACCGTGCTGCTCACCGAGGACTACTGCCCCACCCCCACGCTCTGCTGGTCGGTGGCGCACAACGACGACGCGGTGGGCGGCATCATGCTCACGAGCTCCCACAACCCGGCCGAGTACCTCGGCGTGAAGCTGCGCATGGCCGATGGCGGCGCGAGCCCCGCCGAGTTCACCGACCGGGTGGAAGCGGTGCTGCCGCCCGATCCCACCGACGTCTTGGGCCCCTTCCAGACGGCCGATCTCATGACCGACTACCTGGCCGCCCTGCGCGAGCTGGTGGATGTGGATGCCATTCGTGGCGCGGGCCTGCGCGTGGTGGTGGATCCGCTGTTCGGCGCTGGCCGCCATTATCTGGCCGACCTGCTGCGCGATTTGGGCGTGGAGGTGGCGGAGATCCACAACGATGCCGACCCGACGTTTGCCGGCCTGCACCCGGAGCCCATCCAGCCTTGGGTGGACGAGGGCCTGGCGAAGGTGGGCGCCCTCGGTTACGACGCCCTGTTCATCAACGACGGCGACGCCGATCGCATCGCCGCCGGCGACGCCCGGGGCAACTACGTGAACGCCCATCGCATCATCACGCTGCTGACCAAGCACATGGTGGATCGCGGCGAGACTGGCCGCGTGGTGTCCACCGTGACGGCCTCGGCCATGCTCGACCGCATGTGCCGCAAGCTGGGGCTTGAGCTGGTGAGCACGCCCGTGGGCTTCAAATGGATCTACGGCGAGATGGAGAAGGGCGGTGTGATGATCGGCGGCGAGGAGTCCGGCGGCATCGGCCTGCCTGGCCACGTGAAGGAGCGCGACGGCCTGCTCATGGCCCTGCTGCTCACCGAGTGCATGGCCCAGTCCGGCAAGGACTTGGGCGCGCTGGTGGACGAGATGCTCGCCGATATCGGCCGCTTGGAATTCGCCCGTCGTGGCCTGTCCATCACCCCCGAGCAGATGGCCCGCTTCCGCGCCGAAACGGTTCCCACCTACACGGCCGAGGAGATCGCCGGCAAGCGTGTGGTGGATGTGGATCGCCGCGATGGCGTGAAGCTTCTGCTGGAAGGCGATGCCTGGGTGATGATGCGCCCGAGTGGCACCGAGCCCTTGGTGCGCGTCTACGCCGAGGCGGCCACGACTGAGGAAGTGGAAGCGCTGCTCGATGCTGCCGAGGCCGTGGTGACGAGCCTGTAGCGTCAACGGGCCGAGCATTTCGCGTTGGTGCGGGCGGCCGCCTTGGGACGGCCGCCCGTTGTCGTTAGCGGAGCTTTTTCAGGAGGGCCCAGGCCTTCTGCTTGCCGTCGTCGGAGGCCAAAAGCCCCTCGAAGTCCTCGAAAATGACCGCGGTGCGCCCGAGCAGGCGGTTGGGGGCATCGAGGGTCACGGGGGTGCGGTAGGCGGCCGACAGCAGCTCGGCGGCGAAGGCGTCGGTGGCCACGAGGGCCACGGGATCGAGCCCCTCCACGATGGTGCGGGCGTCTTCGGCGCCCAGCTTGCCCTCCTCGGTCTCGGCGACGACCACGGCCAAAGGCGCGCTGCCGAACTCCAGGGATGCGGCCGATTTCTCCAGGGCCGCCCGGGCCGGGGCGCCCAAGGGCGTTTCGCTGACCACCATGAGGGAGGACGTGGGGGCACCCGTAAGGTGGGAACTGTAGAGGGTGAGCACCGACTCGCCCGTTACCTCGAACATGTTACTGCTCACGGAATAATTCACACTCCATCTTGCGCTTCGGGGCCGTTCGCGATAAAAAGAATCCTGCCTATATAGTAGCAAAGCATTGCGGTCCCGGGCTGGCGGATCGCGCTCGCAAGGGCCGGATGCGGCTCGTCTGGACGCAGCAAAGCCCCCGGCCGCACGGCGCTTGCGCTCGGTTCCAAGGAGGAAGCCATGTGCACCAACGGAGTCAACACCGGTCAGCTGGAGATGATGATCGACCAGATCGACGACTACATTAAGCTGGAGCGCCGCCATGCGCACGACCTGGGCCATCTGGCTTCCGATGCCGGCTTTACCACCGTGGGCGAGAAGCTGCACAACGTCATGCACCTGCTCGACGAGGTGCGCGCGACACTGGACGAGGCCAAGGAGGCCATGGAGGACGACGCGGAAGACGCCGCCGGCTTCACGGTGCAGCTCGTCTAGGCGGCTCGTCCATGAGCAACGATCTGGTTCGGTTCTCCGTTGCCATGCCCGAGGATCTGCTGATCGAGTTCGACCAGCTGGTGGCCCGGCGCGGCCTGGCGAAGAATCGCAGCGAAGTGGTGCGCGACCTGGTGCGCGATGCCCTGGTGGAGGAGGAGTGCTCCACGCCGGGGTCGGTGGTCATGGGAACGCTCACCATCATCTACGACCACCATTCCAACGACTTGCAGGAGAAGCTGCACACCATCCAGCACGACTATTTCGACGCCATCATCTCCACCATGCACGTGCACGTTGACCAGCATATGTGCCTAGAGGTTATTGTGATGCGCGGCGAAACGGGCCTCGTGCAGTCGGTGGCGAACCTCATTTTGGGTACCAAGGGCGTGAAGAACGGCAAGCTGGTGCTCACCACAACCGGAAGGCATTTGTAGGCGGTGTCCTCCGCCTGCTCAACCGAGGTTGAGCGTAGAGGAGGCGTCGGGTGTTCTGACCGAGCGAGTTCCGCAGCGACTGGAACAGCCCAGTGGGCTGTTCCACAAAGCGAGGACTGTCTGAGCGAATCAGAATACCCGGCGGCTCCGACCGGAGACGACGCACGAGAGGAACGATATGGCAGACGAGAAGGTAATGCTGGGGCATGGCTCGGGCGGCTCCATGATGAAGCGCATCATCGACGAGGTGTTCTTCACCGCTTATGGCAGCGACGAGCTGCTGGTCGGCGACGATGCGGCCGTGCTGCCGGCCCTGGAGCCGGGAGAGCGCCTGGCCTATTCCACGGACAGCTTCGTGGTGACGCCCCGCTTCTTCCCCGGCGGCGACATCGGCCGTTTGGCCGTGTGCGGCACGGTGAACGACGTGGCCACCTCCGGCGCCCGGCCGCTCTATCTGTCCTGCGCCTTCATCCTGGAAGAGGGCTTTCCCATGGATGACCTGCGCCGCATTTGCGCCTCCATGGCAGCTTGCGCCCAAGAGGCCGGCGTGCGCATCGTGACCGGCGACACCAAGGTGGTGAACCGGGGCCACGGCGACGGCATCTACATCAACACGAGCGGCGTGGGGGCTCTGCCGGCCGGCCGCCGTCTCGGCGGCGCGCAGATTCGCCCTGGAGATGTGGTGCTCGTGAGCGGCACCCTGGGCGACCACGGCATCACCATCATGAGCTGCCGCGAGGGCCTGAACTTCTCGGCGGATATCGAAAGCGACGCCGCGCCGCTGAACCATCTCATTGCCGACGTGCTGGCCGCCGCCCCTTCTACCCGCTGCTTCCGCGACCCCACCCGGGGCGGCCTGGCTTCCACCTTGAACGAGCTCGCCGAGCAGTCGGGCACCGACATCGCCGTGGACGAGGACGCCATTCCCGTGAAGGACGCCGTGCTCGGGGCCTGCGAGATGCTCGGCTACGACGTGCTGCAGGTGGCCAACGAGGGGAAGATGGTGTGCGTGGCGCCGGCCGACGAGGCCGACAGGGCCCTGGCCGCCATGCAGGCGAGTCCCTACGGCCGCGACGCCGCCATCATCGGCGCGGTGGCCGCTGCCGATGAGGCCCGGGGCCCGAAGGTGTTCCTGCGCACGGCGTTCGGGGGCACCCGTATCCTGGATATGCTCGTCGGCGAGCAGCTTCCCCGCATCTGCTAGGGCTCGCGCTACGGTTCGGACTGTCGGCACACGGTACCGCTCACCGGGCAAAATGGGGGCGGTTTAGGAAGTCCTAAACCGCCCCCCTGAAAAGTTCCCTATTCCTACTTGCGCTCGGCTGCTTTCATGGTATCTTGCGCAATGTGGTTGGGGCCCGAAGGACTCCGGCCCCTACGACGAGGAATCAATGAACTGAACACGAAGGAGCTTCCCATGTCTCATCCGGTTATTGAAGCTGACGAGTGCATCGGCTGCGGCATCTGCGTTGACGCGTGCCCCCAGGAAGTGCTCGAGGTTGTCAACGGTGTCGCCGACGCCGTGAATGAGGATGCCTGCATCGCTTGCGGCGACTGCGTCGAGGAGTGCCCCATGGGCGCCATCCCCGAGATCGTCGAGGACTAAGCAGCGACTCTTTCGGTAGGTATCGGGCTTTCAGGCTGCGATACCGCAAGCGTAGCGCAAGAACCCGCCGTTGCCCGCGTTCAAGGGCTGCGGCGGGTTTTTTCACGCTTTAGCAGGGAAAGTTCGTTTTTATGATATATTGAAGCCCCGGGACGCCCCGGGATGCAGCCACGGAGGGAGCCGACACGCAAGGGAAGCGCGGGGAATGAATTCATGAGGAAGAGCAACGGGATCATCATAGCCATCTTCGTGGCCGCGTCGGTCGTGTTTCTCTGGCTGTGGCATGCTCTCCAGTTCGACCTTGTGGACAATCCTCTCGATCTGGTGGTTGCCGTCGTGTGGTGGGTGGTCATCGCAGGGGTCTGCATCGCCATTCACCTGACCGAGAAGCGTCGCCAAGAGCGCATTCGCACCATGTTTCTGGCGCCCGGTCTCATCTACAACAGCGAAGCCGGCGTCATGCGCATTGCACCCGATGCCTCGGTGGCCGGTGAGCTGCAGCGCGTGCTCGGCAGCCTCACCTACGGCTTCGATCTGGCCGAACTGCCCTCAAACTCCCGCGTGCGCTTCCAGCGCATCGTGCGCACCTCGAAATTCGCCGATCAGGGAGACGTATGGGAAGGGGAGGTGGTTGAGGTGGCCATGCCCGACCGGCCCCAGCCGTTCCATAGCCGTCGTGAGCTGGCGGCGCTCTTGGAGCCCGGCCGCTCCTAGGCCGTCGTTCAATTCACCTGCCAGAAGCCGGACTTGTCGGAGCCGACGCGCGTAATGAGCCCCAACTCGCGCAGGCGCCTGAACGAGCGGCGCACGGTGCTCTCGGAAACCCCCAGATTGCGGGCGATGCGCGGCGCGGTCAGCCTTCCGTCGATATCGATGAGGGCGAGCACCCGCTCGTCGCTGAATGTGAGGTTCGTTTCGTGCTGCTTGGCCGCGGCTCGGGCCGCGACCTGCACGGCGGCCAGTTCCGTCCGGGGCACGGGCGCGGGAGCCAGGTGGGAGGACGGTGCCAGGGAGGCGGCTAGCAGGCTGTCGTTGTCGGTGGGGAAGCACACCATGGTCTCGTCATCGCGCAGCGAGAAGAGGGGCTCGGGCACGCCGGCTTCCATGCAGTGCATGCGGATGGCGCCGATGCCGTTGCCCCACCCGTCGATGATGCCGAGGGAGCGCAGGGCGGCCACGAGGCTCGGGTTGTTCGGCCGCGAGGTGTGGCGCCCCAGCAGGGTTCCCACATCCCAGGTGCGGGGCGGCCGGCCCACGTTGTCGATGCAGAGGCGATCGGTGAACACGCTGACCTGCACCGGGGTTCCGCTCCCGTAGTTCTTGTGGGCGAGGGCGTTCAGAACGGCCTCGTGGATCGCATCGCGCGGCGGCAGGGCACGGTGGGGGTCGGTTGCCGAGGAACCTGCGAAGGGGTTCATGCGAGGCAGGTATTTCTCGAAGAGCAGTTCCACAGTTCCGTGCAGCTGCTCGATAAGCGACCCGCGCACCTCGTCCTCGAAGATGGGGGTGATGCCGCGGGCTCCGAAGAAGCCGATGCGCACCGTGGCTCCCGGGATGAAGCGCTGGGGCTGGTCGTGCAGCAGAAGGATGCCGGCATTGGTGGGGGTGCCCACGCCGGTCATGAGCCCTTCGTGACGCAGGGCCTCTTCGATAGCGGCCATCTCGTCGAGATCGGTGGTGAGGTCAGTGTCCCGCGCCGCCCCGGTGAAGCGGGTGACGAGGCCAAGGTTCAGATCGTCCATGCTCGCCTGCACCACGGGGAGCAGCTCCCATTTGATGTCCGGTTCCAAGTCCCGTTGGAGCAGTCGGTCGAGGGCCTCGTCATCGAGCACGTGGTTCGCGCCATCTTGGTAAAAGTAGAATACGCCGCGGTAGCTAAGGGGCTCGCTGGCCGGCGGGATCACCACCTCAAGGCAGAAACGACCGCCGTCGAGCACTAGTTCCACAGCGCAGACGAGGCCGAGGGCCTGATCGATCGCCGACGGAATTGACTTCATGACGCGATTGGTGCGGCGCTTGACCGAGCCGCGACTATCCACATCGGCATTGAGGATGAGCCGACCGCCGCCGGCGTTGGCGATGCCGCAGACAATCTCCAGGCAGTCGTCTCGCCACGCCGAGCGCCGGGCGATGGGGAGCATCCTGTCGGAAGCGACCATAGGCTGCCTTTCTCCTTACCCTGTCAGTACCCGTGCAGCGTTATTATAAAAAAGAACTTCCCTTAAGGGAACGGGCCTCATCTGAGCTTCCATAGCTCAAGTTTCGTACAAGTGTTCACATAACCTTCATAGAAGAAGGAGACGCTCCGTGACAGGGATTGGGTGAGGGAGCACTTATATTCTCCCTGATGACGGCATTGTTTTGGTTCGGTAACAAAGTTTTTCTGACCGCGGACTTCCCCTATGAGGGGCGTATTGTGCAGGGAAGTGAGCTTTGCTTACTGAATGACGTTGAGGAAACTTGACAGCAGTAGACTAAGGTTTTATACTGCACCCCAACATCATTCATCTGTACGTGAAACTGTGAAAGCGAGGCAGTACACAATGGCTAAGATTCTTGGCATCGACTTGGGCACGACGAACTCCGCCATGGCCGTCATGGAGGGCTCCGAGCCCGAGATCCTGGTGAACGCCGAGGGCGACCGCACCACCCCGTCCGTCGAGGGTTTCCGCAAGGACGGCGAGCGCGTGGTGGGCAAGGCCGCGAAGAACCAGGCGGTCACCAACCCGGAGAACACCGTTTCCTCCGTGAAGCGCTTCATCGGCCGCTCCTTCGACGAGACCCCCGAGGAGCAGAAGACCGTTTCCTACAAGGTCCAGAAGGGCAAGGACGGCCGCGCCGTCATCGACATCGACGGCAAGGACTACACCCCCGAGGAGATTTCCGCCATGGTGCTTCAGAAGCTGAAGACCGACGCGGAGAAGCAGGTGGGCCAGCCCATCACCCAGGCCGTCATCACCGTGCCGGCCTACTTCAATGACGCTCAGCGCCAGGCCACCAAGGATGCTGGCAAGATCGCCGGCCTGGAGGTCCTGCGCATCATCAACGAGCCCACCGCTGCGGCTCTGGCCTACGGCCTGGACAAGGTTGACCACGACGAGAAGATCCTCGTGTTCGACCTGGGCGGCGGCACCTTCGACGTGTCGGTGCTGGAACTGGGCGACGGTGTGTTCGAGGTAGCCTCTACCGCCGGTGACAACCACCTGGGCGGCGACGACTGGGACCAGCGCATCATCGACTGGATGGCCGACAAGTTCCAGGCTGAGAACGGCATCGACCTGCGCAAGGACCCCATGGCCCTGCAGCGGCTGAAGGAAGCCGCTGAGAAGGCCAAGATGGAGCTGTCCTCCACTACCCAGACCAACATCAACCTGCCCTTCATCACCGCCGACGCCTCCGGCCCGAAGCACCTGGATCTGACGCTGACCCGCGCCGAGTTCGAGCGCATCACCAAGGATCTGCTGGATCGCTGCAAGAAGCCCGTTGAGCAGGCCCTGAAGGACGCCGGCCTGAAGATGGGCGAGGTGGACGAGGTCATCCTCGTCGGTGGTTCCACCCGTATGCCCGCCGTGCAGGAGCTGGTGAAGCAGCTGACCGGCAAGGCCCCGAACATGTCGGTGAACCCCGACGAGGTGGTGGCCATGGGCGCGGCCGTGCAGGGCGGCGTGCTGGCCGGCGACGTGCAGGGCATCCTGCTGCTGGACGTCACCCCGCTGTCGCTGGGCGTTGAGACCATGGGCGGCGTGATGACCAAGATGATCGAGCGCAACACCACCATCCCGACCCGCAAGACCGAGATCTACTCCACGGCGGCCGACAACCAGACCTCCGTCGAGGTGCACGTCCTCCAGGGCGAGCGCGAGATGGCCGCGGGCAACAAGACCCTGGGCCGCTTCCAGCTGACCGGCATTCCGGCCGCCCGTCGCGGCGTGCCGCAGATCGAGGTCACCTTCGACATCGACGCCAACGGCATCGTGAACGTGTCCGCTAAGGACCTCGGCACCGGCAAGCAGCAGCAGATCACCATCTCCGGCTCCACCGCCCTGTCCGACGACGAAGTGGATCGCATGGTGAAGGACGCCGAGCAGCACGCCGAAGAGGATGCTGCCCGCAAGGAAGAGGCCGAGGTGCGTAACAACGCCGACGCTCTGGTGAACGCCACCCAGCAGACCCTCGACGAGCTGGGCGACAAGGTGCCGGCGGATGCCAAGGCCCAGGCCGAGGAGGCCATCGCCGAGACCAAGAGCGCTCTTGAGGGCACCGATATCGACGCCATCAAGGCTGCGACTGAGAAGATCCAGCAGGCGGGCTACAAGCTGGCCGAGGTCGTGTACTCCACCGAGGGTGCCGCCGCCGGCGCCCAGGCCGCCGCTGCCGAGACCGCTCCGGCCGATGACACCATCGAGGCCGACTACGAGGTCGTGGACGACGAGAAGGAAGGGAAGTAAGACCGATGACGACGCCCGATAAGGACCAAGTCACCTCTTCTACCCCCGAACCCGAGGAAGCCGCCCCCGCGGCGGCTTCCCCTGCCGACGGTGCCACGCCGGCCGAGGTTGTCGCCGATGCCGAGGTGATCGAGGCCAACGAGGACGGCAAGCTGGACGAGGAGCTCGAGAAGGCCGCCGCGGAAGCCGTGGCCGGCGTGATCGAGGAATCCGAAGCTGTGGCCGCCGCCAAGGCCGAGGCCGCCGACTGGCAGGACAAGTACGTGCGCCTGCACGCCGAGTGGGACACCTACCGTCGCCGCATGGCCGAGCAGCGCGAGGCCGAGAAGGCCCGGGCCACCGAGAAGCTCATGGAGAGCCTCCTGCCGGTGCTGGACGATTTCGTGCGCACGGTGGACTACGCCGAGGCCAACGGCGAGGCCGGACTGCTCGGCGGCGTGAAGGCCGTGCAGACCAAGCTGGTGGATACCCTTGGCAAGGGCGGCCTGACCGTCATCAACCCCGAAGGGGAGGCCTTCGATGCCCTGGCCTGCCAGGCCGTGGGCACCGTGGACGACCCCAGCGTTCCCGACGAGACCGTCGCTCAGGTATATCAACTCGGATACCGCATGGGCGATAAAGTGCTCAGGCCCGCCATGGTGACCATCACCACGGGAGGACCCAAGCGGGAGAAGCCGGAAGAAGAGTAAGACTGATCGGGGGCGGACTTGCGGGTCCGCTCTCGTGTTCAAGAGACAAAAGTAACGGAGGTGGAACGAATGGCGTCTACGCCTGATTATTACCAAACGCTAGGCGTTCCGCGCACCGCCACGGCCGACGAGATCAAGAAGGCGTTTCGCAAGCTCGCCCGCAAGCATCACCCCGATACCGGCGGCGATGAGGCCAAGTTCAAGGAACTGAACGAGGCCTACGAGGTCTTAAGCGACGAGAAGAAGCGCAGTCTCTACGACCAGTACGGCACCGCGAACGAGAACCAGATTCCCCATGGATGGGGCGGCGGCCAGGGATTCAGCGTCGAGGACATCTTCGGCGGCGGGGGCGGCTACACCACCGGAGGCGGCTTCGGCGGCAGCTGGGCCGACATTCTGGAGAGCATTCGCAGCGGTGAAGGTGCGTTTGGGAGCAACTGGGACTTCGGCGGCGGCTTCGGCGGGCAGCCCCAGCCCCGCAAGGGCCAGGATATGAACGTCACGCTGAACGTGACCTTCGACGAGGCCATGCAGGGTACCGAGAAGCGCATCACCGTGCGCATCCCCGGCAAGAGCGAGGCCGACACCCACACGGTGAAGGTGCCCGCCGGTGCCGTGGACGGCGGCCGCGTGCGATTGCGCGGCCAGGGTGCCCTGGGCGAGAACGGCGGCCCGGCCGGCGACTTGCTCATCACCACGAAGATCGACGAGCACCCCTACTTCGGCCGCGACAAGGCCGATGTGACGGTGACGCTGCCGGTCACGGTGGCCGAGGCGGCCCTGGGCGCATCCATCGTGGTGCCCACGCCCGACGGCAAGAAGATCAAGGTGAAGGTGCCCGCGGGCACCCAGGACGGCAAGGTGCTCACCATCAAGGGCAAGGGCGCGCCCGACGTGAAGAACAAGGGCCAGTTCGGCAACTTGAAGATTCGCGTGGCGGTGGAAGTGCCCACCGAGATGAACGAGGCCCAGACCAAGGCCATGGAAGATTTCCAAGCGGCAACGGATAAGGAGATCAGGCCATGGGATTAGACGATAGGAACCGGCCGCTGTACATGATCAGCATTGCCGCCGAGCTGGCGGGGGTACATCCCCAGACCTTGCGCTCCTACGAGCAGAAGGGCCTGGTGACGCCCTGTCGCACCAGCGGCAACACGCGCATGTACTCCCAGGCCGACATCGACCGGCTCAACCTCATCAACGAGCTGACGAGCGAGGGCATCAACCTCGCCGGCGTCACACGCATTCTTGATCTGCAGAGCCGCCTCGATGAGCGCGAGAACGAGGTGGAGGACCTGCATGGCCGCGTGCGGCGCCTCGCCGATCGCGTCCGCGAGCTCGAGAACCGCGCAACCGTCGGCGCCATCGTCCGCGTATCGCCCCGACGACTGCCGTAGCTGTCCGGTGGGGAGCAGGAGGTATACCTCCATGCGCAGTTCCTCACCTACTCAACTAAGGTTGAGCGTAGAGGAAACGGCGGGTGTTCCAACCGAGCGAGTTCCGCAGCGACTGAAAGTGCCCAGTGGGCACTTTCACAAAGCGAGGACTGTTTGAGCGAATTGGAATACCCGGCGGTTCCGACCGATAGAGAGATGCAAACAAGGAGATTTCCATGAGATTAGATAAATTGGCGGTGACGGCGCAGGAGGCATTTCAGAACGCGATGAGCGTTGCTGCCGATGCCGATGCGGCTGTCATCGAACCCATTCACTTGCTGAAGGCGCTGCTCGATTCCGACGAGAACAACCTCGCCGCCATCATCAAGCGCATCGGTGCCGACCCGGTCTGGCTCGCCCAGAACGTGGCCGACGAAATTGCCAAGATGCCCAAGCAGACGGGTGCCACCCCCATGGCCATGCCCGGCCAGGACCTCATCAAGGTCATCGACAATTCCGTGAAGATTGCCGAGAAGCTGGGCGACAGCTATGCCACGAGCGAGCATTTGCTCATCGCCTTGTCCGAGGACAAGGGCGCAGCGGGCCGCATCCTTACCACGGCGGGCATCACTCGCAAGAACATCGAGGCCGCCTATGACAGCCTGCGCGGTGACACCCGCGTTACCTCGCAGACCGACAAGACCCAGTTCGAGGCCTTGGAGCAGTTCGGCCAGAACCTCACCCAGCAGGCCCGCGAGGGCAAGCTGGACCCGGTTATCGGCCGTAACGAGGAAATTCGCCGCACCATCCAGGTGCTGTCCCGCCGCACGAAGAACAATCCCGTGCTCATCGGTGAGCCCGGCACCGGCAAGACGGCCATCGTGGAGGGCCTGGCCCAGCGCATCGTGGCCGGCGACGTTCCCTCGTCGCTGAAGGACCGCGAGATCGTCTCGCTCGATCTGGGTGCCATGATGGCCGGCGCGAAGTACCGCGGCGAGTTCGAGGACCGCTTGAAGAACGTGCTGCGCGAGGTGAAGGAAGCCAACGGCAACATCATCCTGTTCATCGACGAGTTGCACACCATCGTGGGTGCCGGTGCGGGCGGCGATTCGTCGCTCGATGCGGGCAATATGCTGAAGCCCGCCCTCGCCCGCGGCGAGCTGCGCGCCATCGGCGCCACCACGCTGGACGAGTACCGCAAGTACATCGAGAAGGACGCCG
>CANSQM010000011.1 GCA_947649205.1 uncultured Enterorhabdus sp. | reverse complement strand
CTCTCGCGCTGGGCGCGGGCGGCCTCGCGCTCGGCGAGCTCCTTCTCGCGGGCGGCCTTGCGGGCGGCCTCTTCCTCGGCGCGCTTGCGCTCGGCCTCTTCCTGCTCGGCCGCGAGCGCCGCGGCCTCCTCGGCGGCCAGGGCGCCGGCGCGAGCGCGGATCTCCGGCTCCAGGTTCTTGCGAATCTTGTCCACGTAGGCCTCGTTGAGCATGCTCGCGTGGGACTTCGCGGGGATCTTCATATCTTTCAGGCGGTCGAGCAGATCCGCGCTCGACATATCGAATTCCTTCGCCAACTCATGGACACGCATGCTGGCCATATATCACTCCTCATTCTGTTCCGACGCCTCGGCGAGAGCAAGCTCGCGAAGAACGCGATCGTAATCCTCATCGGTCACTTTACAGCGCAGGGCGCGCTCAAGCTTCCTGGTCTTCCTCGCGGTGGCGAGGCATGCTCCCGAGCAGACGTAGGCGCCGCGGCCGGAACGGCGGCCCGAGCCGTCGAAGGCCACGGGGCCCTCGGCCGGGCGCACGATGCGGAAGAGGCCGCCCTTTTCCCGGGTGGCTCCGCAGCTGATGCAGGTGCGCTGGCGCTTGTTCGTCTGGATGGGCATCGGTCGTGCTACTCTCCCGCTTGCGGCTACTCGTCGCCGTCGGCATGCACGCCGCAGTACTGGCTGCCCGGACGGGCGTGGTTGCGGCAACGGGTGCCGTCCTCGCCGACGAAGATGCAGAAGTCGTCGTCTTCCTCCACCTCGTCGATGAGAGCGTCGTCCACCAGCGACGCGCCCTCGAAGCTGGCGGGCTTGATGTCGATGTGCCAGCCGGTCAGGCGGGCGGCCAGGCGGGCGTTCTGGCCCTCCTTGCCGATAGCCAGGGACAGCTGGTCGTCCGGCACGATGACCGTGGCGTAATTGTTATCCTCGTCGATGGTGACACGGGTCACCTTAGCCGGGGACAGGGCATTGGCCACGTAGACGGCCGGGTCGGCATCCCACTGAATGACGTCGACGCGCTCGTTGCGCAGCTCTTCCACCACCATGCGCACGCGGGAGCCCTTCGGGCCCACGCAGGCGCCCACCGGATCCAGGTTCGGCTCGCGGGAGGCCACGGCCACCTTGGAGCGGGCGCCGGGCTCGCGGGCCACGGACTTCACTTCCACCACGCCGTCGTAGATCTCGGGAACCTCGATCTCGAAGAGGCGGCGGATGAGATCCGGGTGGGTGCGGGACACCACGATGGCCGGACGGGCCTGCTCGCCGCGGGCGCGGGGGCTGTCGGCGTTGGGATCGCGCACCTCGATGATGAGCACCTTCAGGCGCTGGTTGTGGCGGTAGTGCTCGTTGGCCGGGCGCTCGTTGCGCTCGCCGGGGTTGCGCTTGGCGTCGTAGTGGGGCAGCTCGGCCTCCACACCGTCGCGGATCTTGATGATGGTGAAGTCCGGCGTTCCCTGGAGCACGGTACCGGTCACCAGATCGCCCACGCGGTTGCGGAACTCGTCGTAGATGGACTGGCGGCCCGCCTCGCGCACGAGGGAGGAGATGACGCCCTTGGCGTTCTGGGCGGCGATGCGGCTCACGTCGGCCGGGGTTACGTCGCGCTCCTCGAACTCGCTGTACTCGCCGGTCTCCTCATCGGGCTCGCCCACGGGCACGAGCTCGTAGACGTAGATCTTGCCGGTCTGGCGGTCGATGGTCACGCGCGCGTCCCACTCCAGGTCGAGAATGCGCTCGTAGCTCTTGGCGAGCGACTGCTCCAAGCGCTCGATGAGGTAGAACTCGTCGATCTTGCGCTCATGGGCCAGCGCCTGCAATGCCTCGATCAACTCTGAACTTGCCACTTTCTCTGTCTTCCTTTCCCTAAGAGCTGAAATCAACGGAGCCCTTGAGCCGGGCTCGTTTGATCTGGTCGTGCGGAATGGCCACGGTCTCGCCCTCCACGATGAGGCGCACGGCCCCGTCGGAGAAGCCGGCCAGCTCGCCGGTGAACGAGCTGCGCCCCTCGATGGGCCCGCGGGTCTTCACGTTGGCGGTCTGCCCCGCAAAGCGGTTGAAGTGCTCGGCCGTGCGCAGGGGCCGGTCGATGCCCGGGGAGGACACCTCCAGCATGTAGGCGCCCGGAAACGGGTCCAGCTCGTCCATGAGATCGCCGATCCACGACTGGGTGCGGGCCAGCTCGTCGAAGCTCACGCCGCCCTCCGCGTCGATGTACACGCGGATGGTGGGAGCCTTCTTCGACCCCACGATCTCCACGGTGACGATCTCGACGCCCTCGGAGGCGGCGCGCGGCTCCATGGCATCCAGAAGCATCTGTTCCTTACCGGTCAGCATGGGGCCTCCTTTCGCCTTCCGTTGCCTCTGCTGTCGGCTTTCGCGCCGGCCGTTTGGGGCCTAACAACAAAAGAAAGCGGGACATGCCCACTTTCTCGAACGCGAAAGTATGTCTGCGCGGCTCTTTGCGCAGTGTGCATTGTTTATACCACACCGGGCCAACCTTGGCCAGTGTCGCCCGCAATTTCCCCATCCAAGGCCCAAAACTGCCGCCAGCGGGTGCAGGATGGAAGGCGACGGGGCAGCAGGCGGCGCAGCGCGGGGGGCAGCGGGCGGCGCAGCGCGGGGGACGTCCAGAGACCGGGCACCGCCGTGGCGCGGTGGCACGCGGGAGGCCGTCCGCTCGCAGCGCGGAACACCGGGGCTGCTGGTCGTAGGCGCACTACTATATATAGTAAGGGAGCCGCCCCATCCATGGCGGGCAGACCGCTCCTCTTGGGATGGCGGCTTTTTCTTGCGATGAGGTGGCCGAAGGTGTACACTCGGCCACAGTATGCTGACAGATCGGCAACGCTTCGCGTATCCAAGTGCGGGCGGGGCTGTGCTCACCGAGAGAAGGAGCAGGATATGAAGGCGAATCCGAAAGGACGTTTGCTGCGAGGAGTCCTCGCAGCCGTGCTCGCCTGGGGTTTGATGATGCCCACGGCGGCCCTGGCCGCGGGTAGCGAGAACAGCGAGACCCCCCCCCATGACGCCGTAACTGAATTCTCCGAGGCTCCCCGCGAGGCCGTCATTCCCGACGGAAGCCCGGACGACCCGTCGGCTGCGGCCGATGCGGCCCCCTCCCCCGCTCTTGCCACCCCCGCGAGCGCCCTTCCCGCCGCCGATGTGGCCCCTGCGGCCGACTCGACTGACCGCCATCAGTTCGGCATCACCGTCACCGGGGGCACCCCCGGCGTCGACTTCGAGTTCGTAAGCGAATCCTACACCCGCCATGCGCGCACCGGCACCAAAACACTGACGGACACCTTGAACAAACTCGTCGTCAAAGGGTCGGCCGAGCTCACGCTGACCACCGACGATTTCCCCACCGCCACGCAGAACGTCACCATCTGGGTGAACCCGGGCGTGCAGGCGAACATCACGTTGGATAACGTGAACATCGACTCCCCTATCCCCGTGCACATCGAGCGCAACCGCAACGATGACGGCACCACTGCCGAGCCCCGAACGCGCCTGCATATCACCCTTGCCGAGAATTCCGACAACACCATTACCGCCACCACTGGCCGCTGGGCCCCGGCCATCCACTGCGGCGAGGGCACCGAACTGGTCATCGACGACCACATCCCCAACGTCACTGCCACCGGCGAGCCCATCAAGATGGACGCCGCCAACTACCCGGGCAAGATTCCCGCTGGCACCACCTTCGTCGGCAACGACGGCGTGACCCGCACCGCCGGCACCAAAGACGGCGACGACCGCCTGTCGCTCCTGGACAACGCCGAGCGCGACGCCGACGGCACCCTCACTACGGGAAAGCTCACGGTCATCGGCGACCTCCACGTCTCCGGCATCGGCAGCGTGCAGTACGAAAACGGCGGAGACATGACCTTCAACGGGGGCATTATCACGGCCACGGCCCGGGGCAAGGGCGACGGTACCAACGGCTACGGCGCGGCCATCGGAGGCGGAGGCGGCGGCAACGGTGGCAACCTCACCTTCAACGGCGGCTACGTGGAAACCTGGACCTCCTACCACGCCGCTTCCATCGGCGGCGGTGCCTGGGCCCACTACACGCAGAACGCCGAGGCCACCTCCTATCAGTTCGACGACACGCTGGACAACGGCATTCCCACCACGACCAACGGATCCCCCAACACGGTAGAGCCCGCCAGCAAGACCTGCGCCGGCAACATCTACATCAACGGCGGCACCATCATTCCCCACAGCGACGCTCACGGCAACGCCATCGGCCAAGGCTGCTGCTCTTGGAACAAGGATCACGAGATCGTCATCGCCGGCGGCACGGTGCTCCCCGACACGAGCCGCGCCGAGGCGAAGGGCGGCGATCCCCTCACCTCCTGCGTCTCCATGGCCATCGGCGCCCAGGGCGGTGCCGTCAGCGTCATCGGCGGCTCCGTGCGCATCGGCGATGTCAACGGCAGCAAGGAACTGTTCCAGGCCTTCATCAACGGCGATCACAGCTACGATTCCGCCTTCGGCGTGTGGCCCGTGGACACCGACCGCACAGACAACCCCGCCGTGTCCATGATCGCCATCGACCTGTCGGCCGAGGTCATCAAGAAGGATGAGAGCGGCAAGCCCCTCACCGACGGCAACAACGCCATCATCGACTGGGAGCTCACCGTGGCCGGCGTTCCCTACGAGTACGGCGCCCCCACCCAGTTCACCGACGGCAAGCTGTACCTGTGGCTGCCGCCCTCGGCCACCGACAAGCAGGTATCGGTCACCCTCTCCTACCTGGACGAGAACGGCAAGGTGCAGAAGGTGAACCCCTTGTTCCGCAACCCCGGCGAGGGCGACATCCTGAAGCGCTACATCGATTTCGAGCTGCCCGCCAGCTACACCGACAAGCTGACGAAGTACTACGACGGCGAGCCCTTCAAGGCCTACGATCTGGACGACAAGGACAACTGGATCACCACCGACGAGGAGCCGCCCAAACAGCTGACCGACAAGAACGCCGTCACCTACAAGTACCAGCGCTTCACCAAGCGCCCCGCCTTTGCCGACGACCCCTCCTCCGTGGCCATCGGACCCGAGGTGAGCACGGGCAGCGATATGCCGTCGGACGTGGGCACCATGAAGTTCACCATGATCTCCACCCAGTATTCCGCCTCCGACAAGCCGGAGCTGGCCGGGTTCAAGGAGAGCTACTGGGGCCACCGGGCCTTCGGCTGGTGCGACATCACGCCCATCGGCTCGAAGGTGTCCCTCATTAACGCCGAGTGGGTCGACGACAAGGCCCCCGGCGGCGAGCACCACAACTCCGATCTGGAGCTGGCCCTGCACGCCACCATCGACCGCGCCGACACCCAGCCCGACGGCAAGCCCACCGCGCCCACCTGCAAGGCCCCCGAGGGCTATGTGCAGCTGTACATGGATGGCGCCAAGGTGGGCGACCCCATCGAGATCGTCTTCCCCGATGCGGCCACCCCGAGCACCCGGGCGGCCTTGGCGAGCGCCGTGGCAACACTCGCGGCCGGCGACGGGGCCGACAGCGGCGATGCCGACGGCGACAAGCCCGTTCCCAACGCCCGCCGCGTGGACAACGGCAAGGGCGGCTCCTATACCGACTTCACCTACACCTTCAAGCCCTCCGACGCCGACTTCCTCGTGCCGGACGCCACCACCGACGGCAAGCACGTGGTGTCGGTGCAGTACCTGCCGCCCGACCACGAGGACGTGGCCGATCTGGGCAGCGCGGCGCCGGCCAACTACCTGGAGAGCGTGAACCCCGCCGACAACCCCGACGACGCCCCCAAGGCCGAGGTGGCCATCGACCCCATCGACCCGAATCCCACCGTGGACCTGCCCGCCGACCCCGATGCCGATCCGGACAAGTCGCAGCCCTCCCTGGACACCGACTACGACAAGCCCGAGGCCGACAAGCCCGGGGCCGACCCCACCAAGCCCGGCGACAAGACCTACCACGGCACCCTGAACCTCGTCTACGAGAAGCCCGCCCCCGGCGCCGACGAGAACCCCGGGGCCGTGGACATCAAGATCAAGACGCCCTCTTCCGGTGCCATCACCGTCACCACCGCCGACGGCACCATCCTTGAGGCCGAGGTCGTGACCGACGAAGACGGCAATCCCGTGCGCGACGACGACGGCAATATCACCGTGCGCGTGAACCCCGAGGGCGTGGGCAAGACCGAGCTCGTCATCAAGCAGGAGCCCAACGGCGCCTACACGGGCACCACCTTCGAGTACGACGTGACCGTGAAGGCCGACCCCTCCATCGCCCCAGCCCCGGCCGTGGCCAAGACCGCCGAGAACCTCACGCACCCGAACGGCCCCACCCAGCCCGGCGATCGCATCCGCTACACCGTCACCGCATCGAACAGCGCCGCCGGCTCCGCTTGGAACAACGTGGTGGTCACCGACGACTTACCCGCCTGCCTTGATCTGGTAGAGGACACCGTGTTCCTGAAGAATGCCGCCGACGGCTTCAACAAGAAGCTCTCCGCCGCCACGAGCGCTCCCAAACTTGGCGAGTACGGGCTCGGCACGGCGGGTGCCGACGGCAAGCGCACCCTCACCGCCCCCGCCGGCACCGTCTGGGGCGCCGCGAACGCCGTTCTCACCTTCGAGTGCACGGTCAAGCAGGGCATAACCGGCCGCGACGAGGCGGCAGCGCCCCTGGCCAACATCGCCGAGGCCGAGGGCACCCGCGACCACCCCACCGACCCCAAGGGCGACCAGCAGCCGGTGGATCCGGTGGAATCGAAGCCGGCTGTGCCCGAGGGCGGCGATGCCGTGGCCCCGGCCGATCCGGACGCGGGAGCCCTCGCCCTGGACAAGACCGTGGAGAACACGACGAGTCCCGATGCCAAGGTCACGCGCCTCGGCGACGTGCTGCGCTACACCATCGCCGTCAAGAACACCGGCGATGCGGGCAGCTGCCTCGTGAACGCCGTCATATCCGACCCGCTGCCCGCGGGCCTTCAGCCCGTGGCCGGCAGCTGGCGGCTGACGCTGCCCGGCTCCGACGAGGCCGTCGAGCTGACGGACGATCTCTACGACAGCACGTCCCGCACTGTGGCCGTCTACGCCGGCAACCTCTGGGGCGGCGAGGAGGCCCGTCTCACCTTCGACGTGACCGTGACCGCCGACGCCCTCGGCGCGGCCATCGGCAACGTGGCCGCTCTCACGGGCACCGTGCCCTCCCAGAAGCCGGATGTGGACGTCTCCGAGGAAACTCCCGGCGAGCCGGCGCCCGCGCCCGAAGCGGACGAGCCCGTGCAGGCCGACAACCCGCCCGTGGAACCGGCCGTGGTCATTCCCGACGACCCGAACGACGGCGACGTGAGCGTGGACAAGACCGCCGAGAACACCACGAGCACCGACGGCAAGACCCGGGTGGGCGACACCGTGCGCTACCGCATCGTGCTCGCGAACGACGGCCCCGGCACCGGCTGGATGGACGCCGTCATCCGCGACGACGTGCCCGCAGGGCTGGAGCCCGTAAGCGGGAGCATACGCATGACGCTGCCCGACGGCAGCGAGATCGAGGTATCCGACGACGCCTACGACGACAAGACGCGGCGCCTGTCGGTGTCGGCCGGGCGCCTCTACGGGGGCCAGGAGATCGTGCTGACCTTCGACGCCCTCGTGACCGAGGAGGCCGTGGGGGCCGACATCGGCAACGTGGCCGTGGCCCTCGGCACCCTGCCGAGCCAGTGGGACCCCGACACCGACGGGGAGTTCCCCGCGGCCGGCGAGCCCTTCGACCCGCCGGCGGGCTGGGAGGCCTTCGACCGCGAGAGCGAGCGCGTTGAATCCGCGGCTGCCTACCCGCCCGGCACCAATGAGAAGGGCGGCGTGATCCCGGCTGAGAGCGATCCCGACGAGGGCAGTACCATCCGCCTCAAGCGCCTCGCCCAGACCGGCGATGACCTGGCGGCCGGCTTCGCCCTCGGGGCCGGGGCGGCCCTCGTGGCGGCCCTTGCCCTCCTCCTCGCTCGCCGCCGCCTGCGCCGCACCCGCTAAACGTTCCCTCGGGGCTGCCGCCGACCACCACGGATTCGGCGGCAGCCCGTCGCTCTACCCACCGAAGGAGCCGTCATGACGAGAAAAGCCCTGAAACCCCTGCGAGCGGCCCTGGCCGCCGTGCTCGCTTGCGGCCTCATGCTTCCTACGGGTGCCCTGGCCGCCGGCCCTACGGCCGGAGAAGCCGCCGCGTCGGCCACAGCCGCTTTGGCTGAGAGCGCCGCGACCCTTGCCGCCGAAGAAGGGGTCGGAGCAGCCCCGCTCGCTGCGACAGCGCCTACGAGGGTTGCCCCGGGGTCCGGTTCGTTCACCATCGCCGACTTCACCATCTGGGGCGTGGACGGCGGCAGCGTGACCGCCGGTGACTTCGTCTACAACGAGGCAGCGAAGACCCTCACAGTGAACACCGACGAGCCCTTCGCTATCCAGAACACCGACCAGACCACCGATTCCGAAGGCTGGCCAGCGACGAAATCGGCGGTAGGCATCTTCATTCCCGCCGAGCGCGATGCGCGCATCACTTTGGCCGGCGTCGGGATCCTCGGGAAGGAGCCCCTCGATCTGGAAACGGGAGCCTCCTGCTCCTTGGTGCTCGCCGACGGGACGAAGAACATCTTCCAGGCCAATTACCCCGCCGGCGATTCTTCCACGGACAATCGCGCCGTGCTTCATTGCGGCACTGGATCGTCCCTCTCCATCGATGACGCCGTGGCCAATCGCACGGACAAGGGCACCCTCATCACCCCCGCCGAGGGCCTCATGCCGAAAAATCCTGACCTCGACCCTGACGACCCCGCCGCCCTTGAGCCCTATCACCTCGAGAACGGTACGGAGGTACAGGTGGGCGACCCGCTCACGAAGATGGACGGCGCCGACCCCGGCGAGCTGCATGCTGAGCACGTCGGCAACGGCATGGGGGCGGCCATCGGCTCTCCCTATGGCGAGGCGGGCGGCAACATCACCATCAACGGAGGAGTCATCACCGCCATCGGGGGCCGCAACAGCGGCGCGGGATCGGGCACTCACGACTGGGCGGCCGGCATAGGGTCGGCGGGCCCCGCAGGCGCCGACGGCACCGGTCTTAACGAGTGGATTACCATTAACGGAGGCCGCGTCACCGCCCAGGGCGCCTACCACGGCCCAGGCATCGGGGGCGGCCCGGTGAAAGCGAAGACCGGCAACATCCGCATCAACGGAGGCTACGTCATCTCCACCGGCGGCGCCCACGGCCGCGGCTTCGGCACCGGCTGCGAGGGAGACGACAGCTCCGAGTACGAGATCATCCTCACGGGCGGCACGCTCCTGCCCACCGGCGGCCGAGCCTTCGACCCCGCCGACATCGGGGCTCCCGGCGCCAAGGTGACCATCACCGGTGGCTCTATCGGCAACAGCCTGGGAGTGGGCTCCTTCATCTTCGACGGCACCGCCACCAACGACCGGGGCGAGCCCATCAAGATGGTGGAGATCGATCTCACGAGCGACGTGGGAACCAAAGCCTACGCGCTCACCGACTGGCAGCTGAAGGTAGATGGCAAGGAGTACGACTACGGCGCCCCGGCCGAGTTCGACAAGGGCCACCTGTACCTGTGGCTGCCCGAGCAGGTCATCCAAAACAGCGAGGTCACCGTCGACTTCACCTATCTGAATACCGACAAGCTGGACGAGAACGGCAAGCCCACCGAGATCACTCCCCTGCCGCTGTTCCGACCGCCGGGAACCGGAACCGACGGCAAGCTGCGCCGCTACGCCGACTTCGAGCTGCCCCAGGAATACCTGGACAAACTGAGGAAGTACTACGACGGCAAGGAGTTCAAGGCCTACACCATCGATGCTGACAACACCCTGCCCACCCTGGAGGAGATCGGCAAGGACCCGGACACGGGCAAACCGATCTACCGCGAGCTCACCGACGGCGACGCCGTCACCTACAAATACCAGCTGTTCGACCGCCTGCCCGGCGGCGACGCCGAGCCCCAGGCCATCGGGCCCGAGGTGGACAGCGGCAAGACTATGCCCACGGATGTGGGCACCATGAAGTTCACCATGACCTCTACGGAGTTCTCGAACACCACGGGCTTCAAGGAGAGTTACTGGGGCCACCGAGCCACGGGCTGGTGCGTCATCGAGCCCACGAACTCCGCCGTGGCCCTCGTGGATGCCCAGTGGGTGGAAGATGCCGCCCCCGGCTCCGAGCACCACGACTCCGACAAGGAGCTTCGCGTGAACGCCCAGATCAGCCGTGGCAAGACCGACCCGGCCGGCGTGGCAACCAAGCCCACCTGCGCCGCACCGGAGGGCTACGTGCAGCTGTTCGTGGACGGCGAGGCCGTGGGAGAGCCCATCGAGATCCTCTTCGAGGACAAGCCCGCCACTACCCGGGCGGCCACCGAAGCGGGCAAGAAGAACGCCGAGCGCAAGGGCGACGACACCACCGGCCATTACACCGATTTCACCTACGTGTTCAAGCCCGCCGACGCCGACTTCCTCGTGCCGGATGCCACCAGCGACGGCAAGCACGAGGTGTCGGTGCAGTACCTGCCGCCGAAGAGCGGCGACGCGGCCCCGGCCAACTACCTGGAGAGCGTGAACCCCGCCGAGGATCCGGAGCAGGCCCCGAGCGATACCGTGGCCATCAACCCCATCGACCCGAAGCCGTCGATCACCCCCGACGATCCCTCCAACCCCGCCGGCACCGAGATCGAGGTGGATCTCGACCCGAAGCCCGCCGACCCCTCCAAGCCGAACACCACGGTGTATACCGGCACCATCGAGGCCACCTACCAGGAGCACGGCGAGGACGAGCCGAACCCCGGCCGCGTGACCCTGAAGCTGGACACCCCCTCTTCCGGCCCCATCACCGTGACCACCGAGGACGGCCGCATCATCGAGGCCGACGTGGTGCGGGACGACGAGGGCAACCCCGTGCGCGACGCCGATGGCAAGATCACCCTGGTCGTGGATCCGGAGGCCATCGGCGACACGAAGCTCACCGTGAGCCAGGCCCCCAACGGCGCCTACACCGGCACCGTGTTCGAGTTCGACGTGACCGTGAAGCCGAACCCGCAGATCGCTCCCGAGACGGCCGTGACCAAGGTGGCCGAGAACCTCACGCACCCGAACGGCCCCACCCAGCCCGGCGACCGCATCCGCTACACCGTGAAGGCCGCGAACAGCGCCGCGGGCTCCGCCTGGAACGACGTGGTGCTGGCCGATCCCCTGCCGGGCTGTCTGGAGCTGGACGAGGCCACCGTGCGCCTAGCCAATCCCTCGCAGGGCTTCGATAAGAAGATCGCGAGCACCACCGGCACCCCGAAGCTCGGCGAGTACAGGCTGGAAGCCGCCGACGCGGACGGCAAGCGCACCCTCACGGCGCCCGCCGGCGCGGTCTACGGCGAAGGCGAGGCGACCCTCACCTTCGAGTGCACCGTGAGCGCCGATGCCGCCGGGCGCGACATCGCCTCCGATCTCGCGAACATCGCCAGTGCCACGGGCGCGCGCCCCGACCCGGACAAGCCGAGCCAGGAGCTGCCCGAGAACCCCGATCCCTCCGATCCGGCGCTGCCGGCCGGACCGGCCACGGTGGTGCCGGCCGACCCCTCCACCACGCTGTCCAAGACGGTGGAGAACGTCGCGAACCCCGACGCCAAGGTGACGAAGCCCGGCGACGTGCTGCGCTACACCGTGTCCCTCAAGAATACCGGCGCCGCGAATAGCTGTCTCATCGCCGCCGTCATCGCCGACCCGCTGCCGATGGGTATGGAACCCGTGGCGAGGTCGCTCAAGCTGACCCTCTCCGACGGCCGCGAGATCGCCGTGGACGACAGCGCCTACGACAGGGCCTCCCGCACCATCGCGGTGACCGCAGGCGATCTATGGGGCGGCGAGGAAGCGCGGCTCACCTTCGAGGTGACCGTCGGCGCCGACGCCCTGGGCGCCGACAACGCCAACGTGGCCTTCACCCATGGCACCGTGCCCTCAATCGGGCCCGACAGCGTGCCTTCCAACCCCGAGCCGGGAAAGCCGACCGCGCCCCCGGCCGACGAGCCAACCGAAGGCACCGAGCCGGTAGAGCCGCCCGTCCTCGTGGGCACCGATCCCGCCGAGGGCGACATCACCGTGGCCAAGGAGGCCGAGAACACCACCCGCGACGACGGGAAGACCTCCGTGGGCGACGTCGTGCGCTACACCGTGACGCTTAAGAACGACGGCCCGGCCACCAGTTGGATGGACGCCGTTATCCGCGACGACGTGCCCGCAGGGCTGGAGCCGGTGAGCGAGAGCATCCGGATGACCTTGGCCGACGGCAGCGAGGTCGAGGTGTCCGACGACGCCTACAACGACCGGACCCGCATCCTGGCCGTGGCCGCGGGGCACCTCTACGGCGGCCAGGCGGTCACGCTCGTCTTCGACGCGCTGGTGACCGAGGAGGCCCTGGGGGCCGATATCGGCAACACGGCCGTGGCCCTGGGCGTGCCGCCCTCAGCCTGGGATCCGGACGGGACGCACCCCGAGCCGGGACAGCCCTTCGACCCGCCAGCGGGCTGGTCGTCCTTCGAGCGCGAGAGCGAGCGCGTGGTAAGCCCCACCGCCTACGCCCCCGGCACCGATAAGGACGGCGGCGTGTTGCCGGCCGAGGACGGGCCCGATGAGAGCACCACGATCCGGGCCAAGCGCCTCGCCCAGACCGGCGACGATCTGGCGGCCGGTTTCCTCCTCGGCGCAGGTCTCGCCATGACGGCGGCCATCGCCCTCTTCCTCAGCCGCCGGCGCCTGCGCCGCAGCCGATAAGTCCCTGCGGGGCGTCCCATCCGGGCCGCGCCCCTCGACATAAAAGGAGCAATTATGACGAGAAAAGCCCTGAGACCCCTGCGAGCGGCCCTGGCCGCCGTGCTCGCCTGCGGGCTCATGACGCCCGTGCCGGCCCTGGCGGCGGTGCCCGACGGGTACACCCACCCCGCCGACGCCTGCGCCATCACCGTCACTGGCGGCACCGAGGGCGTCGACTACTATTACGAGAACGTCGATTACGTACGCGAGCACCCGGCCAACGGCAACCCGGCCGCCTCGACAGGGCCCCTGACTTCGCATCTCAAGAAGCTCGTCATCTGCTCCGATACGCCCCTGACCCTCTCTACCTCGGGCGCTCCCACAGATGGCACCATCTGGATTGCCCCCGGCACCCAGGCCGACCTCACCTTCGATAACGTGAACATCAACTCGGACGTTCCCGTCCATATCGAACGCAACCGCAACGCCGCCGGTGAAACTATCTCCCCCGAGACGAGCCTTCATATCACGCTGAAGGACAACTCGACCAACACGCTTCAAGGCACTCCCGGCGGCTACTCCCCCGGCATCCACTGCGGCGAGGGCACTCATCTCGTCATCGACGATGCGGTGCGCAACGTCGATACCAGCGGCAATCCCATCACACCCCAGGACGGCCGTATTCCCGCCGGCACCACGTTCGTAGACAACGAGGGAATCCAGCGCACTGCCGCCTACAACAGCTACGATAGCCTCACCCTCCTGGAAACTAAGGAGGTAGGCGGCAAAACCGCCGGCAGCCTCACCGTACGAGCCGGGCACCAGGCCGCCGGCATCGGCAGTACGAGCTTTGAGAATTCCGGTGCCATGACTTTCAACGGCGGCGTTATCGACACCAAGGGCTTCGTCGTAACCGGCTCGAGCGCCGATGACGACCATTACGGCGTCGGCGCCGGCATCGGTTCCGGCGAGGGCGGCGGCGGCACGTACACCACCATCAATGGCGGCCGCATTACTGCCCAGGGCGCCTACCACGGCGCTGCCATCGGCACGGGCCTGGCCGCCTGGTACAACACCAGCTGGTGGGGCCGCAAGCAGGCCTACCTCTTCCAAGATTCTATTGACAGCGGGCGGGTGGAGAGCAACGCCAGCGCCCCCGATTCCCAGCTGAGCACCGGCATCATACGCATCAACGGCGGTTGGATCAGCGCCATTGCCCCCGTGCACGGCAACGCCATCGGCCACGGCTGCGCCACCGACAACCGCAATGGCGCCATCATCATCTCCGGCGGCACCATTCTGCCCGACAGCACGAAGAGCGAGGCCAGCTTTGTGGATATCGGTGGCCGCAACGGGTACGTCATCGTCACCGGCGGCTCGGTGCAAACGGTGGAGGACGGCTCCAAGTTCGAGAACAAGGACGCCTACGGTTACGCCTACGGCAGCTTCTCCCACGGCGATGACGGCAGCCTCATCGTGGACGAGAGCGACGACAACAAGGTGTTCATGATCACCATCGACCTGGGCAGCGAGATCGCGAAGCGCAACACCGAGGCCGGCATCACCGACAGCAACCTGGACGAGCGCGTCACCGACTGGAACTTGAAGGTGGGCGGCAAGGACTATCCTTACGGAGCCCCGGCCCGATTCAACAACGGGAAGCTGTTCCTGTGGCTTCCCAAGACGGCCACCGAGAAGGAGATCACCGTCAACCTCTCCTACACCGACAAGAACGGCGCGGTACAGAAGATCGAGCCTCTGTTCCGCGACCCCGATACCGGCCAGGGCGGCACCACCCTCAAGCGCTACATCGACTTCGAGCTGCCCGAGGACTACCTCGCCAAGCTCACGAAGTACTACGACGGCACCCCCTTCGGCGCCTTCGAGCTGAGCAAGCAGGAACCGCCGCTGACGGGCCTGGTCACCGACAGCAACGGCAACCGCGTGAGCGACGGCAAGGAACTCACCGACGAGGATGCCGTCAGCTACAAGTACCAGCTCTACGACAAGCGCGGCGGCACCCCGCTCGGCACCGAGAGCGAGATCGTGGACAAGATGCCCTCGGACGTGGGCGTCATGAAGTTCACCATGGACTCCACCCAGTACGCCACCCCCGGCTCCGACTTCGCCGTCAGCTACTGGGGCCACCGCGCCACGGGCTGGTGGGAGATCAAGCCCACCACCTCCTCGGTGGAGATCGTGGAGGCGAAGTGGGTGAACGGCCAGGCCGGCAGCGTGCAGCACCCCTCCGACATGGAGCTCGCCGTGACCGCCCGCATCAACCACGGCGAGAAGGATCCCGACGGCAAGGCCAACAAGGACAGCTGCAAGCCGCCCGAGGGCCGCGTGCAGCTGTATATGGACGGCAAGAAGGTGGGCGAGCCCATCGAGATCCTCTTCGAGGACAAGGTCACCGCGCCCATCACCCGCGCCCTGGAGGACGACCCCATCCGCGCAGCCTCCCGCGCCGTAACCCAGCCCGGCCAGAAGAACGCAGACCGCATCGTGAACGGCGACGGGGCCGGCTATACACTGTTCACCTACACCTTCAAACCCTCCGATGCCGACTTCCTCGTGCCGGACGCCACCACCGATGGCAAGCACGTGGTGTCGGTGCAGTACCTGCCGCCCGCTGAGGGCAGCGCCGCTCCGGCCAACTACCTGGAGAGCGTGAACCCCGCCGACGATCCCGAGGAAGCCCCCAAGGCCGACGTGGCCATCGAGCCCATCGACCCGAAGACCGACATCGGGGCCGCCGGCGAGCCCGGGGCCGACCCCACCTTGCCGCCGCCCTCGGCCACGTTGGATCCCGATCCCACCCCCGACGATCCCGACGCCGACCCCACCAAGCCGGGCGATAAGACCTACGGGGGCGACATTGCCACCACCTGGGACAAGCCCACCGACGACAACCCGCACCCCGGTCGCGTGACCCTGACCATCAAGACCGATTCCTCCGGCCCCATCAGCATCGTCGGCGAGGATGGCAGCCTGTTCGACGCCGACTTCGTCCGCGACGAGAAGACCGGCGAGCCGGTGCGCAACCCCGACGGCACCTATACCATCGTGCTGGATCCGAAGGCCGTGGGCGAGGGCAAGCTGACCATCCAGCAGAAGCCCAACGGCGCCTATACGGGCACCACGTGGGACCTGGACGTGACCGTGAAGGCGAACCCGAAGGTGGCTCCCGCCCCCAAGCTCGCCAAGAAGGCCGTGAACCTCACGCACCCGGACGGCCCCACCCAGCCCGGGGACCGCGTCCTCTACACCGTGACGGCTTCCAACGGAGCCGCGGGCTCGGCCTGGACCCAGGTGGTGCTGACCGATCCCCTGCCGGCCTGCCTGGAGTTGGACGAGGCCACGATGGAGCTGGACAACCCGCGGGACGGCCTCGCGGAGAAGAGCCTCAAGCGGGCCGACGCCGTGACCGCCGCGGACGCGGGGCGGTTCTCCCTCTCGGAGCCGGGCGCTGACGGCCGGCGCACCCTCACCGTGCCTGCGGGCACCGTCTGGGGCGGCGCGAGCGCCACGCTCACCTTCGAGTGCACCGTGGCCGCCGGCCTCGACTTCTCCGATGCCGACGCCGTGGACCTGGGCAACGCGGCCTCGGCGGCGGGCAAGCGCCCGAACCCGACCGATCCGGCCGGCCCCGACGTGGACCTGGACCCCGATCCGGGCGCGAAGCCCGGCGAGGGCCCGGAGCCCGTCACTCCCCCGGCCTACCCGGCCGGTCCCGAGACCGTGGCTCCGGCCGACCCGGGGGCGGGGGCTATCGACACGGCCAAGGCCGTGGAGAACCTCACGGACCCGGGCGCCAAGGTCACGCGCTCGGGAGATACGCTCCGCTACACCATCACCCTAAAGAACAAGGGAACGGCCGACAGCTGCCTGCTGAACGCCGTCATCGCCGACCCGCTGCCGATGGGCATGGAGCCCGTGGCGCAGTCGATGAAGCTGACCGTGGGAGACCGCGAGATCGCCGTGGATGACGCCGCCTACGACAAGGCCTCGCGCACCATCGCGGTGACCGCCGGCGACCTGTGGGGCGGCCAGAGCGCCGTGCTCGTCTTCGATGTGACCGTCGGGAAGGAGGCCGTGGGCGCGGACAACGCCAACGTGGCCTTCGCCCACGGAACGGTGCCCTCCGTCGGCCCCGATTCCATTCCCACCGACCCCGAGCCCGGCCGTCCCGCCACCCCGCCGGCCGACGAGCCCGTAGCCGGCACCCCGCCGGCCGAGCCGCCCGTCCTCATCGGCGACGACCCGGCCGACGGCGACGTAACGGTGGCCAAGACCGCCGAGAACACCACGGGCACCGACGGCAAGACCCGAGTGGGCGACACGGTGCGCTACCGCATCGTGCTTGCGAACAAGGGGCCGGCCACAGCTTGGATGGACGCCGTCATCCGCGACGACGTGCCCGCCGGCCTGGAGCCGGTGAGCGGGTCCATCCGCATGACTCTGGACGACGGCACGGAGATCGCGGTGCCCGATAGCGCCTACGATGACCGGACGCGGCGCCTGGCGGTGGCCGCGGGCCATCTGTACGGGGGTCACGAGGTCATCCTCACCTTCGACGCCGTGGTGACCGAGGAGGCCGTGGGGGCCGACATCGGCAACGTGGCCGCGGCCCTGGGCACCCTGCCCTCCCAGTGGGACCCCGACGGCACCCATCCCGTCGCCGGCGAGCCCTTCGACCCGCCCGCGGGCTGGGAGGCCTTCGACCGCGCGAGCGAGAAGGTGGAGAGCCCGGCGGCCTACCCGCCCGGCACCGACGAGAAGGGCGGCGTCCTCGACGGGAAGAGCGACAAGGGCACCACCATCCGCGCCAAGCGCCTCGCCCAGACCGGCGACGACCTGGCCGCCGGCCTCGCCCTGGGCGCAGCAGCCGCCCTGGCGGCGGCCCTGGCCCTCTTCCTCGCCCGCCGACGCCTGCGCCGCGCCCGCTAGAGCCGGAACGGGAACGGGGCGCCCGCGCCGCAACGGCCCGGCACCCCGGGCCGTATGCCCAGCCCCAGACGTAGGTGCCCGGCAGCTATCCGCCCGGCACCACGCCCCTCGCGAAGCCGCCTCCGGGCGGCTTCGTCCCTTTTCGGGTCGAAATATGCCGGCCCAGGGCCCGTGGGGGCATCGCCCCCGCCCGCACTCTCATCCCTTCCCCGCCCTGTAACACGACTAGCGCTGCGTGCCGAGACAATTTCATAACGCAAGTTTCAAAATAGAAACACATAATATGCACATGCACAACACTGATCTATTGACACAGGGTTACGTCGCCGTGTCGCCCTAAAGTCTACCCAAGGCATTCGCCTGGGCTCTCGGCGAATTGAAACCATGGCTGGGTCGAGCGGCTTTCCGGATGCTGACAATCCGCAGTGCCAATATAAGGAGGCAACGATCATGACCCGCACATCCGAATCTGTTTCCACGAACGGCATCTCCCGCCGCACCTTCTGCAAGGGCGCGGCCGTGCTCGGCATCTGGGGAGGCCTGGCGAGCTTCGGACTTTCCGGCTGTGCCCCTCACTCCGGCGCCGAGAAGGCCGCAGCCGGCGGCTGGAAAGCTGGCACCTACACCGCCGAGGTGACGGGTCACAACGCCCCCTACACCATGACCGTCACGTTCTCCGACGATGCCATCACCGCCATCGACACCACAGCCAACCAGGAATCCCTCGGCGTAGGAGCCGATGCCCTGAAGGCCCTCTCCGACCAGGTCGTCGAGAACCAGACCATCAACATCGACACCGTGACCGGCGCCACTCTCTCCTCCATGTCCCTCCAAGAGGGCCTGGCCGACTGCGCCGAGCAGGCCGGCGCCCTGGAGGCCCTCCAGGCCGCCGATGCCCCGGCCAAGCCGGCCGTAGAGGCCACCTACGACACCGATGTGTGCGTCGTGGGCGGCGGCGGCGCGGGCCTCGCCTCGGCCATTGCGGCCGTCCAGGCCGGCGCCAACGTCATCGTGCTGGAGAAGTGCGGCATCACCGGCGGCTCCACGAACGTGTCCGAGGGCGCGCTGAACGCCGTGGACCCGGAGCGCCAGGGCAAGCAGGGCATCGAAGACTCCATCGAGGTGTTCTACGACACCACCATCAAGGGCGGCCATGAGCAGGGCACTCCAGAGCTCGTGCACTACCTGACCGAGAACGCCCTGGATTCCGTCCACTGGCTGGAGAGCCTGGGCGTGGAGTTCAAGGACGAGTGCGGCAGCGCCACGGGCTCCCTCGGCGAGCGCAGCCACTACCCCGCCACCCCGTCCGGCAACACCTACATCCGCTCCTTCCAGCAGTTCATCGCCGACAACGCCGACAAGATCACCCTGCTCAACGACATGCAGGCAACCGAGCTTATCACCAATGAGGCCGGCGACGTGGTAGGGGTGAAGGCCCTCTACGACGGCGACGAGGAAGTGACCGTGAACGCCAAGGCCACGGTCATCGCCACGGGCGGCTTCGGCGCCAACGTGGAGTACCGCCAGTCGGTGAACGACGGCGTGTGGAAGGAAGTCGTGCTGGACGATTCCATCGGCTGCACCAACATCAAGCCCTGCGCCCAGGGCGAGGGCCTGGCGCTTGCCGAAGGGGCCGGCGCCGAGCTCATCGGCCTGTCCGACATCCAGCTGCATCCCTGCGGCACCCCGGGCACGGGCCTTATGGAGGACATCCGCACCTCCGGCCGCAACCGCATCTTCGTGAACAAGGAGGGCAAGCGCTTCGTGAACGAGGGCGCCGAGCGCGACGTGCTGTGCAAGAACATCTTCGCCCAGCCCGACGGCACCTACTGGGTCGTCGTGAACACCCTGCGCTACCCTGACCCCGACGAGCCCGATGCCAACGGCGCCACCATCAACAACATGCTGGCCCTGCAGCACATCGTGACCGGCGAGACCGTGGAGGACCTGGCCGCTGCCATGGATGTGGACGCCGCCAACCTCCAGGCTTCCATCGACGCCTACAACGCCGTCGTGGACGGTGCCGAGGACGAGTTCGGCTTCGTGGCCGACAACACCGCCGATGCCGAGATGGTGGACGGCCCCTGGTACGCCTGCCGCAAGGTGCCCACGGTGCACCACACCATGGGCGGCATCCATGTGAACGTGGAGTCCGAGGCCGTCTCTGCCGACGGCAAGGTCATTCCCGGCCTCTATGCCGCCGGCGAGGTGACGGGCGGCATCCACGGGAGCAACCGCCTGGGCGGCAATGCCATCGCCGACTGCATGACCTTCGGTCGCAACGCCGGCACCAACGCCGCGAAGTACGCCCTGGCCTAGGGCCCGATCCGATATGCCTCTTCCCCACTGCGGGAAAACGGAAGGCACCCCTCGGGGTGCCTTCCCGCCCCTTGATGGCCCCTCTAGGCTTCGGCGCCTTCCTGGCTGGCGTTACGACCGGCGATGATGCCGAAAGTCAGAACATCGGCCACCGAGGCGCCGCTGCCCATGTACCAGCCGAAAATACTGCCCGCGTTGCGGCCGGCCGCATACAGACCGGGGATAATCTCATCGCTCAGATCAAGCACATGGGCATCGACATCGATCTTCAGGCCGCCGAGGCTGCCCACCATGCAACTCTCGGAACCGCAGGCGTACACCGAGAACGGGCCTTCCTCGAAGGGAATCATGAACCGGGGATCCTTGCCGAATTCCCGATCCTCGCCAAGCGATGCCGACTCGTTGTAAAAGGCGAAGGTGGAGGCCACCGCGTCGGCATCGGCGCCGATGGCCTCGGCCACCTCAGCCAGGGAACCGCAGGTGGCCACGGGATCGCCGAGGAAGTTCTCCGGGGCGCCCTCGGTACGGGCCGCCTCGTCGTAGACCGCGAAGCAGCGTTCGGTGAGCGCCAGGCCCACGGCCTTGCCAACGAACGTGTTGTACTCATCCTCGGCCACCAGCCGCCGGCCACTTTCCCCCATGATAAGGCCGCGAGCCAAGGCGTCGCCCATGGTAGAGAGAGGACGCCCCAACTGGAAGGAGCCCATGCCGAAGGTGGCGGCGCCGGCCGACTGGCCCATAAGGATGCCGGTACCGTTGTCGTTGCCGGCCGAGATGATGCCGGCGCCCCGCGGGTTGGGGTAGACGTAGTGCTCGGCCATCATCTTCTCGTTGTTGCCGAAGCCTCCAGCCGTGAGGATAACGGCCTTGCGGGCACGGATGGCCACATCGCCCTTCGCGCCGGCTATAATGCCCACCACGCGGCCGCGCTCATCCTGGACGAGGCGTTTGCCGGGAGTGCCGGTCATCACCTGGACACCCAGGGAATCCACGGTGGCCGCCAGCGCATCGAAGATATCCTTGCCCGAGGAGCTGGGCAAGCTGGAATGGCCACGGGGCACCGGGGGCGTCACCCGGGCGTAGGCCCGAGCCTGCTCGTTGCCTGTGTAGAACAAAGTGTAGCCGGTCTTGTTGAAGCTGTTGATATGGGCGCCGGGGTACAGATCGCCGCCCTCGAAGTCCATGCCGCAGCCGACGCACCAATCGTAGAGCTCCGGCGAGAAATCGCAGAGCACCTTCAGGGCCTGCTCGTTAGCCGCGCCGCCGCCAGCGGCGCACATGTAGGCGTAGAACGCCTCGGTGCTGTCCTCGATGTTGAACTTCTTCTGCAACGGGGTGGCGGCCATGAGAATGGCCTCCTGCGATCCTGCTTCGGCGCGGTGGGCATCGGGCTTCTCTGCCTCCTGTGCGGTCAGGCCTTCGCCCTGGCGGGAACGCGCCAGACCCTGTTCTGCGTGTGCCTGGGAAGTTTCGTGGGGGCGGCCGCATTCATGGCAGTGGCCCCTGCGCCCGATTTTATCCTCCAACTTGTTCTGCTAGGTCTCTCCCTGGGCAGCTTCATCCTGCTGCGACCCTTGGGGTCCCTCGTCGGAAAAGAAGGGAAGTCGCCAGGCGGGCCGCTGCCGCAGAGCCGTCATCGGCCCGAGACCCGAGCGCCCTGGAAGCTCATGATCACCGTGGCCCTGTGGGCCGGCTCTTTCGGGGCCTTCTCCTTCCTCTTTGAAAACACCCCCTGGCCCTCGCTCGGTCCGGGAGCGTACCTGATCGCCTCCATAGCAGTCCTTCCCTTCGTAGGCTGGCCGCGCATCCATTACAATGACCTCCTCTACAAGGTGGGCTTCCTCACATTGGGGGCCGCCCTGGCGCTCGCCCTGTTCGCAGGACGGCTGATCCCGGCCAGTTACGGGCTCTTCTCCTTCGGCTATCGGTTCATAGAATTATTTATCTGGGGCCTCTATGTGCACCTGATTCGCACCCGGGGCCTTTCGCCCTACTGGACCATCGCCCTCAACGTGGGCATCTGGACCCTCAGTCGCTACGGGGGCTTCGTGATAGCCGGCTCCGTGCTGAAAACAGTTCCCGCCGCCGAGAGCCCCGGAGCCCTCACGTTCACCCTGGCCCTGCTCCTGGTGCTGCTCGTAGGCGCGCTGTTCCTCTCGAACCACAACAACTTCGCCGAGGGCTGGGGCATCGAGCGCGTGGCGGACGAGGTTCGCAGCGACCGACAGACCAACTACAGCTGCCGCGTCGTGGCAGAGCGCTTCGGGCTCTCTCCCAAAGAGGCGGAGATCCTGTCCCATATCATGCGCGGCGACACCCGCCGCGAGATCGGCGCGGCCCTGTTCGTCTCGCCGGAAACCGTGAAGACCCACATCCGCCATATCTACGGGAAGACCGGCGTGAACTCCCAGGAGGCCCTGCGCGGCCTCGTGGCTCGCACCGGCCATTCCCTGGACGGCTAGGGACTTAAGCGAGCCGATCGGCACCGCGGGAACCCGCCCCGCCAAGGGCATGCCGCCCGCCCAGAGCCAGCCCGCGCGAAGTCGAGGCCACTGTCGAGCTCCGACGACGAAAACCCCTAGCCCTGCGCCTCCGCCAGTTCGGCATAGCGGCGGCGCAAGGCCTCGGCCGCAGCAGGGGTGACGAACTGCGACACGTCGCCGCCCAGGGAGGCGATCTCGCGCACGATGGACGACGACAGGTACATGTGCTGGGGCGTGGACATGATGAACAGCGTCTCCAACTCCTGGTCGAGCTGGTAATTCAGGGCCGTCATCTGGAACTCGTACTCGAAGTCGGTAATGGCCCGCAGGCCCTTGACGACCGCCTGGGCCCCCATGCGGTGGGCAAAATCCACGAGCAGCTCGTCGAAGGGCTCCACGGTGACGTTGGGCAGGTGCGCCGTGGCCTCCCGGGCCAGGGCCACGCGCTCGTCCAGGGACAACAGCGGCCGTTTCTTCGCCGAGACAGCCACGGCCACCACCACCTCGTCTACCAGCTGGGCAGCACGGGTGATGACATCGAGGTGCCCAACCGTAATGGGATCGAAGGTACCAGGGGTGAGCGCACGCTTCACAACAGCTCCTTTTCTCGGATGCCGGTTACCTCCCGGCCTTCACCAGTTCCTCGGCCATTTCGCGCAGCTTGAACTTCTGCACCTTCATGGACGGGGTCATGGGGAAATCGTCCACGAAGAACACGCGCTTGGGCACCTTGTAGCGGGCGATGCGCGGGATGGCGTACTCGCGCACGTCGTCCTCGGTCATGGCCTCGTGGCCCGGGCGCGTGCGGATGAAGGCGCCGACGATCTCGCCGTACTTCTCATCGGGAATGCCCACCACCTGGGCATCCAGCACGCCGGGCATGGTGAGCAGGAAGTTCTCCACCTCAAGGGGGTAGATGTTCTCGCCGCCGCGGATGATCATGTCCTTGATGCGGCCCGTGACGCGGAAGTAGCCGTCCTCGTCAACGGTGCCCATGTCGCCGGAATGGAGGAAGCCGTTCTCATCGATGGCCTTGGCCGTCTCGTCGGGCATCTTGTAGTAGCCCTTCATAACGTTGTAGCCGCGGCAGCACAGCTCGCCATGCTCGCCGGGACCGCAGATATGGCCGTCGTTCGGGTCCAGGATGCGCACCTCCACGGGCGGATGCGCCCGGCCCACGGTCTCGCACTTGTGGGGAATGTCGTCGTCCACCGAGGTCTGGGTGAACACCGGGCTCGTCTCGGTGAGGCCGTAGCAGATGGTGACGTCCCGCATGTTCATGCGCTCCATGACCTCGCGCATGGTCTCGGGCGGGCAGGGGCTGCCGGCCATGATGCCCGTGCGCAGATGGGACAGGTCGAAGGAGTCGAAATCCGGGTGGTTCAGCTCGGCGATGAACATGGTGGGCACGCCGTAGACCGCCGTGGCCTTCTCCTTGTGCAGGGCCTGCAGCACAAGCCCCGCGTCGAAATCCTCCACGATGATCATGGTGCAGCGGTGAGTGAGCGAGGCCATGACCCCCAGCACGCAGCCGAAGCAGTGGAAGAAGGGCACCGGTAGACACACGCGGTCGCACGCGCCCAGCTTTTGTCCCTCGCCGATGTAGAAGCCGTTGTTCAGGATGTTGCGGTGGGTGAGCATGACGCCCTTGGGGAAGCCCGTGGTGCCGCTCGTGTACTGCATCATGACCACGTCGTTGTTGTCGAACTGGCCCTGGGCCCACTCCAGGGAGCTGTCGGGCTTGTGCTGGCCGAGCAGCAGAAGCTCCGGCACGCTGTAGAAGCCGCGGTGCTTCTCGGGCCCCATGTAGATGAGGTTCTCCAGGAAGGGATACTCCTCCGAGCGCAGGAACCCGCGCTGCACATTGAGCGATTCGGGCACCAGGTCGCGGATGATCTTCAGGTAGTCCACGTCGCGGTAGGCGTCGATGACGCAAAGCGCCTTCATGTCCGACTGCTTCAGCACGTAGTCCAGCTCGTGGGACTTGTACACCGGATTCACCGTGACCATGACCACGCCGATCTTGGCGGAGGCGTACATGAAGGTGAGCCAATCGGGGATGTTGCGGGCCCACACGCCCAAGTGGTCGCCCGGCTTCATGCCGATGGCCAGCAGCCCCTTGGCCAGGTTGTCGGTGCGCTCGTCGAAGTCCCGGTAGGTCCAGCGCAGGTCGCGGTCGGGATACACCACGAACTCGTGGTCGGGGTCTTTCGCCACCTGCTCTTTCAGGTAGGCGCCAAGGGTCAGCTCCGAGTGCAGCGGGTAATCCGGAGACCCGGGCACCGGCGCGGCGTCTATCTTATTCTCTTCCGTCATCGCGCCTCCTAAAAAGGGGTATATACGCAAGCAAGGAATTTTGCATTCTGGCCGTTGTGGGCGCGCACCTGGTGGGGCACGATGGAGTCGTAGTAGATGGACTCGCCGGGGCCGAGCACGTAGGTCTCGCTGCCATACTCGATCTCGATGGAGCCCTCCATGCCGTAGAGCCACTCCTCCCCCTCGTGGGAGTCCAGCTTGTGCGTGGCCTCGCCGGTGGGGGTCACCGTGATGATGAAGGGGTCCATATGGCGGGAGGGACGGCCCGCGGCCAAGCTGAAGTAGGACAGGTCGCCGGCGTCCTTGGCGGTCTGGAGCGATTTCACGCGCTCCACCTCGGCCATGGCCTCGGCACTGATATAGGCCGGCCCGAAGTCCTCGTCATCATCCATCAGGGTACCCAGGCGCACCCCGAGGGCGCGGGTCAGCTTGATGAGGGGCGCGAGCGATGCGGGTACTTCCCCGCCTTCCAGCTGCTCGATGAGCGCCACGTCGCAGCCGCAGCGATCGGCCAGATCCTGGGCCGACAGGTGGTGCGCCTCGCGCAGGGTCGTGATCTTGCGCCCGAGCTTGTTGTCCTCAGCCATAGCCTCTCCTTCTCCTAGGGTATCGGCGTATCATACACGAAAACACCTGGGAAAAGAAGAAGCCGACGGACGGACCGTCGGCTTCGTGGAGCCAAGGGGGCGCGCTTTCCGGCGCGCGGCCACACGGCGCCCTAGCGCTTTTCGGCAAGCAGGCGGTTGAGCGCGTTCAGATAGGCCTTGGCCGAGGACACGATGATGTCCCCGTCGGCACCGCGGCCCACATACACCTCGCCGCCGGCGGCCTTCACGCGCACGGTCACCTCGCCGAGCGCGTCGATGCCGCGGGTAACGGCCGTCACCGCGAACTCGGACAGATCGTTGTCCACCTGCACGATCTGGTCGATGGCCTTGTACACCGCGTCGATGGGACCGGTGCCCCAGTCGCACACGGTGCGCTCGTCGCCCTCGGGCCCGCGCAGGGTGACGGTGGCCGTGGGCTTCAACGGGAAGCCGCAGCTCACCTGCACGCCCTCCAGAGTGTAGAGCGCCGTCAGCTCGCGGTCTCTCTCGTTGACGAGGGCCTCCAGGTCCTCGTCGTAGACTTCCTTCTTCTTGTCGGCCACATCCAGAAAGGCGGTGTAGATGCGGTCGAGCTCATCGCCCTCGTAGACATAGCCCAACTCCTCCAGGCGGTGCTTCAAGGCCGCGTGCCCGCTGCGGGCCGTCAGCACGATCTGGCTGGCCCCCACGCCCACCTCGGCCGGGTCGATGATCTCGTAGGTGTCGCGCTTCTTCAGCACGCCGTCCTGGTGGATGCCCGAGGAGTGCGCGAAGGCGTTGGCGCCCACGATGGCCTTGTTGGCCTGCACGTTCATGCCCGTGATGGAGCTGACCAGGCGGCTCGCCTTGATGAACTCGCGGGTGTTGATGTCGGTATGGGCATCCAACTCGGCGCCGTGCATGCGCATGGCCATGACCACTTCCTCCATGGCCGTGTTGCCCGCACGCTCGCCCAGGCCGTTGATGGTGCACTCGATCTGCGTGGCACCGTTGCGCACGCCGGCCAGGGACAGAGCCGTGGCCATGCCCAGGTCGTTGTGGCAGTGCACCGACACCGTGACGTTCTCGATGCCCTTCACATGATCCATGAGGTACTTGATGCGGGCGCCGAAGTCCTCGGGCAGCGAGTAACCCGTGGTGTCGGGGATGTTCACCACCGTGGCGCCGGCGGCGACGACCGCCTCGATGACCCGCGCCAGGAAGGCGAAGTCGGAACGACCCGCGTCCTCGGCGTAGAACTGCACGTCCTCGACGTACTTCTTCGCGTAGCTCACGCACTTCACGGCGCGCTCGACGCACTCGTCCTCGGTGATGCGCAGCTTGTCGCGCATGTGCGAGGGCGACACGCCGATGCCGGTGTGGATACGAGGGCGCTTGGCGTAGCGCAGCGCATCGGCGGCCGAGTCGATGTCCTTCTCCACCGCGCGGGTGAGGGCGCACACCGTGGCGGCATCACCTGCCAGCTCGGCGATGCGGCGCACGCTCTCGAAGTCGCCCGGGCTGGAAATGGGGAAGCCGGCCTCGATGACGTCGACGTTCAGGCGAAGGAGCTCACGCGCGATGACCAGTTTCTCCTCGGTGTTCATGGAGGCGCCGGGCGACTGCTCGCCGTCGCGCAGCGTGGTGTCGAAGATGTCGATCTTGCGTGTCATGCCGTTCCTTCTTTCCTTCCGTGGCCCCGCGTCGCGCGGCGCGGGCAAAACTGACCGAGAGCATCATAGCAAAACGAGCGGCGCCACCTCGCGATGGCGCCGCCAAAAGCAGTTAAAAGTTCCGATGGCCTATCATCGGCGCGCCCGATGGCGCCCGCAGCACCGCGGCGGCGCCGCGCCGCCGCGCGGAAAACGGGATGGCACCGAGCCGGAAGCGCGACGGGCGGGGCGGCTCTTCGGGCCAAGAACCAGCGCGCAGGATGCCCCTACAGGATTATCTTCCAGAGATTGCGCAGGTCGATGGCATCCCGCAAACGGTCGAGCACAGCCTCGTCCACGTTCCCCTCCACGTTCATGTACACAAGGGCGCAGGACTCCTCGGGCTTCGTGCCGATCTGCATGGTGGTGATGTTGGCACCGGCCTCGCCCAGGATGGTGCCGATGGTGCCGATGCGGCCCGGGGCGTCCACGTACTCGAACACGAGGGAGCAGCGGCCCGGGGCGATGTCGATCTTGTAATCGAGCAGCGAGATGATGCGCGGGGTGTGCTCGGTGCCGAAGAGCGTGGAGGCCACCTCGATGTCGTCGGCGGTCAGGCGCACCGAGCTGGCGTACTCCTGGGCATCGTGCACCGCCGACGTGGTCAGGGCGATGCCGTGGCGGGCGGCCACCGCATCGGCGTTGGCCGCGGTGAACGAGCCGATGCGGCGGTAGGACAGCCCCCCGTCCAGCACGGCGGCCACGAGCGGGGCCGGATCGGCGTCGCAGATGGCGCCGGCCAGCTCCACCTTCAGAGACTTCGGCGTGCGACCGAGAATCTGGCTGACCATGGTGCCCATCATGCGGCAGGCGGGCACGTAGGGCCCCACGGCGTCGAGCACCTCCGGCGGCAGCGGCGAGAGGTTCACCGCCGTGGCCACCATGCCGCCGGCCAAGCCGGCCACCACGGCCTCGGCGATCTGGGTGCTGGCCCGGCGCTGGGCCTCGTGGGTCATGGGCGACAGGTGCGGCGTCAGGATGGCGTTGGCAAACTCGTGCAGCGGCGAGGCCGTGCAGGGCTCCTCCTCGAAGGAGTCCAGGGCCACGGCGGCCACCTTCCCCGCCGCCACGAAGTCGGCCAGGGCCGCCACGTCGAAGATGCCCCCGCGGGCGGCGTTCACGAGCACCACGCCGTCCTTCATGGCAGCGAACTCGTCGGCGCCGAACATGCCGCGGGTGCCCACGGTGCGGGGCAGGTGCACGGTGATGAAGTCGGCCTGGGCCAGCACCGGGGCCAGATCGTCGTAGAGGGTGACGCCCAGATGCAGCGCCCGCTCCGGCGAGCAGTAGGGGTCGTGCCCGATGAGGTTCATGCCGAAGGCCGCGGCCCGCTCGGCCACCAGCCCGCCCACGCGCCCCAGGCCGAAGATGGCGAGCGTCTTGCCGTACAGCTCGCTGCCCATGAAGTCGGCCCGGCGCCACTGGCCGGCGTGCATGGAGGCGCTCGCCTCGGGGATGCGCCGGGCGGCGGACAGGAGCAGGGCCATGGTGTGCTCAGCGGCCGAGATGACGTTGGAGTTCGGGGCGTTGCACACGATGATGCCGCGTTCCGAGGCGGCATCGATGTCGATGTTGTCCACGGTCACGCCGGCCCGGCCGATGATCTTCAGGTTCTCGGCCGCAGCCAGCAGCGCGGCGTCCACCACGGTGTTCGGGTGCACGATGAGCCCGTCGTAGGGGGCAATGGCCCCGGCCAGCTCATCGGCCGTGGGGTCGATGAGGAAGTCCACCGTGCAGCCGTGCTCGCGCAGAAGGTCGATGCCCTCCTGCACCAAGTCTTCCGTGACCAGGATCTTCTTCGTCATGGCTTCCCTTTCAGCTCAGAGCGCCCCAAGAGGGCCCCGCACCGGCAGCCGGCGGCCCAGCCCGGGGCCCTTCCCTTTTCTGTTACCCGTTGTTCTTCTCGAACTCGGCCATGAAGGCCACGAGCGCCTCCACGCCGGCCTTCGGCATGGCATTGTAGATGCTCGCGCGCATGCCGCCCACGGAGCGGTGGCCCTTGATGGACTCGATGCCGTGGGACTTCGCCTCGGCCACGAACAGGGCGTCCAGCTCGGCCGACCCGGTCACGAAGGGCACGTTCATGAGGGAGCGATCCTCCTTGCGCGCGGTGCCGCGGAAGAGCTCGCTCTGGTCGAGGTAGTCGTAGAGGATAGCGGCCTTCTCGCGGTTGCGCTCGGCCATGACGGCCAGGCCCCCCATCTCCTTCAGCCACTTAAACACGAGGCCGCAGATGTAGATGCCGTAGGCCGGCGGGGTGTTGGACAGCGACTTCGCCTTCACCTGGGTGGTGTAGCGCATGATGGAGGGGGTGAAGGGCAGCACGTCCTCGCGCACCAGATCGTCGCGGACGATGACGATGGTCACGCCGGCCGGGCCGATGTTCTTTTGCACGCCGCCGTAGATGAGGCCGAACCGGGATACGTCCATGGGCTCGGAGAGGAACATGGAACTCACGTCGGTCACGAGCGGGATGTCGCCGGTGTCGGGCAGGGACGGGTAGCGGGTGCCGTAGATGGTCTCGTTCTGGCAGATGTAGACGTAGTCGGCATCGGCGTCGAAGGTAAGGCCGGACAGGTCGGGCACATAGGAGAAGTTCTCGTCCTCCGACGAGGCCACACAGCGGGCCTCGCCGTAGAGCTGGGCCTCCTTGAAAGCCTTCTTGGACCAAGAGCCGGACACGATGTAGTCGGCCTTCTTGTTCTGCATGAGGTTCATGGGGATGGCGGCGAACTGCTGGGTGGCGCCGCCCTGGAGGAAGAGCACCTGGTAGTTGTCGGGGATGGCCATAAGCTCGCGCAGGTCGGCCTCGGCGGTCTCGATGATGGAGGCGAAGGGCGCAGAGCGGTGGCTCATCTCCATGACGGACATACCGGTGCCGTTGTAGTCGAGCATCTCGGCGGCCGCTTGGCGCAGCACCTCCTCGGGCAGCACGGCGGGACCGGCGGAAAAGTTGTAGACCCTACCCATGTTCTCGTTCTCCTTCGTCGCGAGCCCGTGCCGCCGCGCGGGCGCATGACCCGGGCTACCTGTTGCTTGCCCGGCCATTGTACCCCCAACGGTGAGCGGAAAGCCCCACGTAAGGGCCGAGCGGCACCTTCACAATGCGCCAACAGTTGCCCCGCGCCGCCGCCTCGGGGACCTCCCGTGGCCCATCATGGGAACGACCCGATGAAAGGAGCCCGCAATGTATCTCGACAACATGGTTCTGTACTACAAGCCCACCTGCCCCTTCTGCCAGAAGGTGCTCGCTTTCATGGAAGAGGAGGACATCGCCCTGCCCATGCGCAACACCCTGGAGCCGGGCGTGAAGGACGACCTTATGCGCATCGCCGGCAAGGGGCAAGTGCCCTGCCTGATCGTGGACGGCGAGCCGATGTTCGAGTCCGACGACATCATCCGCTTCCTCGGCGACGTCATCGTGGAGCGCGAGGAGGGCTAGCCCCGCCCAACCTGGGACGATGCTAGCGCGCCGGTGCCGCCCGCCACGGGCGGCACCGGCGCTTCGCGTTTGAAGAAGATGTCATTCTCGGCCCTGCGGCCGCGGGTTAGGGATACACTGTTTTCGCGCACGAAGAAGCGCGTTCAACGGAGACAAGGAGTCATCTATGACCAAGTTCAGCAACGTCATCGTCCGCAAGCCGGGCCGTTCCCTCTGCGACGGCATCACGAGCGCCCCGGAGCTGGGCCAGCCCATCTACGAGCGCGCCGTGGAGGAGCACGACGACTACATCGCCGCCCTCAAGCAGTGCGGCGCGGAAGTGACCGAGCTGCCCGCCCTGGAGGCCTACCCGGATTCCTGCTTCGTGGAGGATCCGGCGGTCATCACGCGCTGCGGCGCCATCATCACCAACCCCGGCGCCGATTCCCGCAACGGCGAGAAGGACGAGATCGAGCCGACCATCCGCCAGTTCTTCGATGACGATCATGTGGCCCACATCGTGGCCCCGGGCACGCTCGACGGCGGCGACGTCATGATGGTGGGCGACCACTTCTTCGTGGGCCGCTCGGCCCGTACCAACGAGGAGGGCATCCGCCAGTTCATCGAGATCCTCGAGGGCTGGGGCCTGTCCGGTTCCGAGGTGCCGCTGGAAGAGGTGCTGCACCTGAAGACCGGCGTGAACTATCTGGAGGACGGCAACATGCTCGTCTCCGGCGAGTTCATCGACAAGCCGGACTTCGCCGAGTACAACAAGGTGATCGTGCCCGAGGAGGAGGCCTACGGCGCCAACTGCATCTGGGTGAACGGCACCGTCATCGTGCCCGAGGGCTATCCCACGGTGCTCAAGGCCGTGCAGGATCTCGGCTACAAGACGCTTGTGGTGGACACCTCCGAGTACCGCAAGGTGGACGGCGGCCTGTCCTGCCTGAGCCTGCGCTTCTAGGGAAGGCGCTTTTCCGGGCCAACGGCCCGGAACGCACGAGGAGCCCCGCTGGGGCTCCTCTTTTTTTGCCTAGGGCGCACCGAAATTTGCGAATCTGCGTCGGACGGAGCTGCGGGGTATTCTGATTCGCTCAAACAGTCCTCGCTTTGGGGAAATGCCCACAGGGCATTTCCCGTCGCTGCGGAACTCGCTCGGTCAGAACACCCCGCATCTCCTCTACCGCCTACTGCGCTCCCCTACTCCACCGTGCCGTAGACCTGGCCCCAGGCGTGGCCGGCGATGGCGGAGTTCAGCTGGGTGCACAGCCGGGAGCGGGTGTAGTCGCCGGGCGGCAGCAGCGTGACAATGCGGTACAGCTCCTCGGGCAGATCGGCCGCCTCGGCCGCTACCACCACATCGAGCCGGCGCACCGTGGCGCCGATGGCCTCGGCCACGGTAGGGTCCAGATCGCCGAAGGGCGCGTATAGCGCGTCCACGATATCCTGCAGCGCACCGTAGTACTCGCTGCGCTCGCGGTTGGTTCCGGTATGCTCACGGGCCACGGGGGGCCTCCTTGTCTATCGCGGGGCTCGCGCCCCAGGGCTGCGCTAGGCTGTCGCCTCTTTCTGCTTGCCGATTATAAGGGTTTCCAGAGCGGGCAGGTCGCTGGTTTCGAAACGGTAGGGCACGATCTGCGGATCGCGGGGGTTTTCGGTCGCAGTGCGCTCGATGCGCAGGAAGTGGGCCTCGACCGAGGTGTAGCCCGCGCGCATGAGGGCGTAGGCGTAGCAGCTGGCCTGAAGGCGATGCTTCTCGTCAAGTTGCTCGGGCGTCTCGTCGTCGCGACCGCCGGTCTTGTAGTCGATGAGAAAGGCCGCGCCGTCGCCGTTGTCGGCCAGGCCGTCTATCTCCCCTTCCAGGAAGAAGCTCTCCCTCACCCCGGCAGCAAAGCCATCCGAGGCGGCGGCAGGAACCTGCACGATGAAGGGCACCTCGGCGGCGCGGTGCTCGTAGGCGGCGAAGCGGGCGGCCTCGTCGCTTCCGAGCCAGCGGGCCAGTGCCACGCGCAGGCGCTCCTGCTGACCAACCGACAGTCCCTCCTTCTGGATCTGGGCCTCTACAGCCGCCTCTCCGGGCACGAAGAGCGTCCCCCGCTCGCTCAGCTCGATGGCCTGCTGGGCCAGGCGGTGGAAGGCGGTGCCCAGAGCGGTGGCGCTCTCAGCGGCGTCATCCCCCTCCGGCCCCGCGAGCGCCCCGCCTGCGGGCGCGGGGGCCGGCGCGGCATTGCCCGCTTCGTCCTCGGCCGCAGGCTCGTCGCTGTGGGCATGGGCGCCCGAAAGCGACGTGTAGGAGTACAGCTGCGCCCGGGAGAAGTTGAAGGGAAGCAGCGCCGGTGCCGGCAGCTCCTCGCGCACGGCGACGATGAAGGGGGCGTCGGAATCCTCGCCGCTGCCCCCATCTTCGCCGCTGGCGCCGGCACAGGCGGCCCCTTCCCCGCTGCAAGCACCGGGGTCGCCGGGATCGCCCGCATCTGCCGGCGATTCCGCATCTTCCTCGGCACCGAGCTGGCGGAAAACCACCCGGGCCGGAGCGGTGCCGCCGTAGTCGAGCTCGCTGACCGCTCGCGCGCCCTCGCAGCTCCAGGGCAGCGCGCCGTGAATATCCTCGAAGATGCCCGTGTCCCCGTAGCCCTTGGCCGGATCGCGCTTGAAGACCATGGACACGAACAGCGAACGGCTCGCACGGGTGAGCGCCACGTACAGCAGGCGCCGCGCCTCAGCCAGGGCCTGAGCGCGCGCATAGGCCGCCAGGGCCCCGTAGCGCCGCCCGCAGGAAAGCCCCCTCAAGCGATCAGGGGCCGACGTCGCGTCCTCGAAGAGCGCGAGCAGCTCGTCATCGTCGTCGCACCCGAGCTTCTTCGCCTGGCGGTCGTACTTCGCCGCCGCGTCGGCCCACGGGCCCTCGGGAGCGCGGCTCGCCGCCGCGAAGCTGAGCGGGCCCACGTTCTCCACCACGAGGGACCCGGCGCTCTCCCGGCCGTCCTTCAGGTCGGCCACGGCCACATGGGGAAACTCCAGGCCCTTGGAGGCGTGCACGGTCATGATGCGCACGAAATCGCCCTCGGCGGCAGCCAGCGCGCCCGGTGCCTCCTTGGCGCAGGCCAGGTGCGCGTCGAAGGCGGCGGACACGGAGGCGACACCCTGGCTGGCTGGCTCCATGTCGGCCACCAGCCGCAGGGCCTTGGCGAAGTTCGCCCCCTGGGCGAGGCCGTCCACCCCCGCGTCCTGCAGCCGGTCGAGCAGCCCCGAGCCCACGAGAAGCCCGCGCAGGGCACCGGCCGCATCACCGGTGCGGGCGCGGCGGCCGAAAGCGAGAAGCTGGCGCCGAGCCATGGCAAGGGCGGCAAGGTCGTTCTCCGAGAGCCCGAGCGCACGGGCCTGGTCGTCCCCTTGCGGCGAGAGGAAGCCCGCCGCCAGCCGCCGGCGGCAGCAGCCGTCGTCGTCCGTCGAGGACGCCAGTGCCAAGAGCACATCATCCGATATGGCGAACAGCGGCGAGGCGAGCACCTGGTAGAGCGCCTCGTCATCGGAGGCGTTCACGGCCCAGCGCAGCAGCGCCGAGACGAGCGCCGGCTCGGGCAGGCGCGAGAACACCGATCCGCCGGCGATCATGGAGGGAATGCCCCGTGCCCGCAGGGCTGCGGCATAGCGATGGGCATGGGTCATCTTTCCCAGCAGGATGACCATCTGCCCCGGTCGCGCCCCGGCGGCCGCAAGCTCGGCGAAGTGCTCGGCCACTGCCTCGGCGCCCGCGTCGCGCGCCCGGGAGGCGTCGAAGCCCCGTGCCGGATAGTGCACCGCCGACAGGCAGACGCGCGGACGGGCGCCCCCGTCGAAGAGCGCATCGGGCTCCTTGTTGACCGCGCCTCGCGCCTCCAGGCGCAAAAAGTCGTCGCCGAACACCGTCGGCTGGGAGAAGATGCGTTCCACAAGGGCCAGCACATCGCCGTGGCTGCGGAAGTTCCAATCGAGCTGCACGAGGGCATCCGCGCCGGCGCGGACCGCCAGATCCGAGCGGTACTCGGTGAACACGTTCACGTCGGCGCCGCGGAACCGGTAGATGGACTGCTGGGCGTCGCCCACCGTGCACACGTTCGCGAACCCGGGCTGCGCGATGCGGCCGACGATGTCCACCTGCAGGCGGTCGGTGTCCTGGAACTCGTCCACCATGATGATCCTGAAGCGCTGCCGCAGGCTCTCGGCGATGGAAGGGTGGTCGGAAAGCGCGGCGGCGCAGCGCGTGAGCAAGTCGCCGTTGTCCAGACGCGAGGGGCCCTTGCAGCGGGCGAACTCGTCCTCGATCTCGCGGGCAAGCATCGTCACCGCGGCCTGCCAGCGCACCGACAGGCCCGCGCGCACCTCGCGCTCCAGCTCCACCATGGCTTCCTGCCACGCCTCGAAGGCCGGCGCGTCGGCCTTGCCCACCGCGGCTCCGGTGGTGAGGGGGAAACCGTAGAAGACGGCACCGAACCCGTCGGCGTCGAAGTCCGCATCGGCGAAACCGGTGTTCGGCGCATCCGCAAGCCACGCCTCGGCGGCCTCCACGGCCGCCTCCAGACGCTCGAGGAAGGCCACCTTGGTCTTCGACGGCTTCGACCATGCCTCGGCGGCCGCGCGCATCTCGGCGGCGGCCTCGCAGGCGCAGCGCACCACAAGCGAGGGCGAGACGGGCACTGGCGCCTCAACGAGCCCGGTGAAGCCGCGGGGCATGGCGTGCACGCGCTCGGCGATGGCCAGGGCGAAGTCCACCGCCCCTCGGTCGTTGAACGAGGATCCCTGGAGCTTCTCGCGGGACAGGAGCTCGTGCACCGGCCCCGCGCCCGCCTCGCGCGCCCGGGCCACCACGCGCTCGGCGGCCTCGGTCAGAAGCTCGCCGGCCTCCACCTCGCCGATCACCTGAAAGGCCGGATCGAGCCCCACCTCCAGCGCGTGCTCGCGCAGGATGCGGGCGGCCATGCCGTGGATGGTGGACACCCAGGCGTCGTCCACCTTCAGCGCCTCGCCCTCAAGCCCCTCGGACAACAGGAGCCCCTTGATGCGCCCCTTCAGTTCGGCGGCCGCCTTGGTGGTGAAGGTGATGGCCAGAAGCTCATCCACCGACGAGAGGCCGGCCTCCCCCGCCTCGGGAGAAAGGGCGAAGGCCACCCGCTGAGTGAGGGTGAAGGTCTTGCCGGAGCCGGCGCCGGCCGACACCATGAGCGGTGCGTCGAGCGTCGTCACTACCGTGCGCTGGCCTTTGGTGCAGCGATCGAGATTCACGAGAGCCTCCTTTCGCAGCCCACGGCCGGGCAGTAGGAGCAGATGCCGGCAAAGCGCGGGTCGGGGGCGATGTCCCCCGCGTACAGGCGACGCACCTGCTCGGCCACGAGCGCTTCCACGGCATCCAGGTAGGCGTCGAAGTTCATGGGCACCACCGAGGCGCGGCCCACGAGGGGGTTCTCTCCGAAGACCGCCGCATCGGCAGCGCCGGCCACCATGTCCTTATCGGTGCGGGTGCGATAGGACAGGTACAGGGCGCCGGCGCAGTGCAGTCCCGGAAGGGAGGCGCGCAGCGCCTGGGCGTAGACGAGCCCCTGGACGCGCTTGGGCAAAGGGGGCGCCTCGGCATCGTCGTCCATGGCGGCGGCGTACTCGGCGCCCACCGCGCCCTTGTAGTCTATGACGGCGAAGCGGCCGGCGGCCTCGTCCACGTCGATGCGGTCCACACGGCCGTTAACGCGCACGCCGGCGTAGTCCACGCCATCTTCCGCCGCGATAACGTGCTCGTGGGCCCGTACCGCGAACGACGGCGCGAAACGGGCCTGGCGATGCAGGCTCTCGCGCAGCTGCGACCGCAAGCGCGCAAGCTCCAGCCCCTCGGCCTCGGTAAGCGCCACCAGGCGGCCGCTTCCCGGCTCAAGGGCGGCCTGCTCGGCTGACACCGCGTCGAAAGTCGCCTCGAACAGCGGCTCCCACGTCGCGGCGGAAGCGCCGCCCAGGCACGCGATGCCCTGTCGGGCCGCCTCGTCGTAGAAGCGCGCCAGCACGCTATGGGCGAAGCTGCCCTTCTCTAAGGGGCCGAACCCCTCGTCGAGGGCAGCTGCCCCCACGCGCCGCTCCAGGAACCACGCATAGGGGCAGCCCAGGTACAGCTCGAGCGCCGAGGGAGACAGCACGACGACAGCGCGCCCCTCCTCGTCGGCCGTGCGCAGAAAGCGCACCAGCTGGAGCCGGTCGAGGCGCCCTCGGCGCACCGCCTGCAGGGACACGCGCTCCGCAACGGGCGCGAAGGCGGCACCGACCGAGGCCGGCAGATCGTCCTCGCCGAGACGATGCGCACCGCGCAGAAGGGGCACGGGAAGGCCGAAGGCGTCCTCGTCGCACTCGTCCCAGAAGGCCGCCTCGTCGGCGTCCCCCGCAGCCCGGGCGGCCGCACGAGCATCGTCGGCCACCGCCGCGGCGAACTCCTTCAGAAGGAAGGCGGGATAGGCCTCCTCCCCTCCGGCGGTGCGCTGGGCCACGACGAGGCCGAGGCGGCGGCGCGCGGCGTCCTTCCCAGCGCGGAAACGGCGACGCTGCCGCTCCAGGGCATCGGCCGGCGCGGGAAGCCCCAGCTTCCGGGCCAGGCCGTCCAGCGCCGTCCGCGTCTGGGCAGCCGGGAAGGCGGCGTCGGTCATATCGGCTAGAATCACCGTATCGTAGCTGTCGGGCAGAAGCGACGTCAGGCGGTCGAGCCCGGCGAACTCCACGCGGGCATCGGCGTCTGCCGCGGCGCGGGCGCTCACAGAGATCTTGCGGGAGGCCAGAAGAGACCCGGCGTCGGCGAGCGGAACACCGAGCGACCAGGCGGCCTCGGCCAGATCGGCGAAGGCGGCAACGGCAGCCAGCTCCCGGGCGCGCTCGGCGGCCGTGAGCCCCCGCGCCTCGCGCACCGTCCGTTCGAGCGCCTGGAGATCGGCGAGGGCGGAGGGGCGGGCGGCATCGACGGCGCCGGCGGCGGAGAAGGCGCGCTGCAGACGCTCGAAGACGGCGAAGGCCGGAGAAGCCGCGCGCAGAAACGCAGCAGCTGCCGGGCCGTCGGCGAGGCGGTCGCCGCGCAGCATGCCGTTCAGGCGGCGCCCTTCCACGCCGTCCATACCGGAGAGCGCGTTGTAGGCGAAATCGGTGGCCGCCGCGGCGGGGCGCGTCGAAGAGCCGAGGCGCTCCACGGCGCCCCACGCTCGTCCGACCAGCGTCTCATCCCACGGCACGGCGCAGCGAAGGTCGCAGCCGATACCGTCAGCGGCCAAAGACGGCGCCAGAAGGTCGTAGAGCGTGCGCGCGTCCGGAGCGCACACCAGAGCCGTCGCCGCGCCCTCCTCCAACGCCCGGCCCAGCTCGCCCAGCACGAGCGCCGGCGTGGCTGCCGGGCCCGCGGCCAGAAGCACGGAGAGCTCGACCCCCTCGGGCAAGCCGCCGACGGCGAAGGGCTCTCCGCTTTCGGTGCCCACGCAACCGCACTGGCGCAGAAGCGCCGCCACGCCCGGCCCCGCATCCGCCGGATCGAATGCGACGACGGAGGGGAGGCGCACCTCGCCCGCGCAGGCCGCCTCCGCGAGCAGGAACGCCGCCTCGTCGGCCTCGACGAGGGCGGCTTCGCCCAGAGCGGCGCGATAGTCGGCGCCAAGGCGCAGCACGGCGCGCTCCCGTTCGGTCAGGGTGGCATCCCGTCCGCAGCGGGCCAGGGCGCCTCCGTATCGGGCGAAGAACCGCGCGAGCAGCTCGGCCGTTCCCGCCGAGGCCACCAGAGCCTCCTGGCGCCGCAACGCAGCGCCCACGAGCAGCTCCCGCTGCGCGCGGCTCACGAGCGAGCGCCCGTCGCCCCACAGCTCCCACAGCTCGGCCACAAGCGTGGCCGGCGTCGCGCGGGCGGTGCCGAGCGATGCCGCCCCGCCGGCGGCTGCAGCGCGCTTGGCGGCCCCGTGGGCCTTCTCGATGGTCGTATAGAGCTCCGTGACGGATTCGCGCACGCCCCGTTCCTTCCTCGCAGATGTTTCAGCCGATCATTGTACCCCAACTGCAGATGGCGCTGGCACTTTCCCTCCCCTCGCGGGCCGCACGCAGCCAACGCGGGGGCTCGGCGGCCCGGCACCAATGCGCCGACCGCCTCATCCCGCGATGCCCCTTTCTGCACTCAGTAGCAGCCCGCGATCTCCTGGGCCATGCGGGCAACCCCGCGCCGCGCCTCCAGGCGCTCGCGCTTGAAGTGCCACTGCCCGGCGTCGAAGGCCGCACCGAGCGCCACAGCCGCCACCCGGTACCACGTGCGCGCCCGGCGGAAGCTCTGCTCGCAGCCGCACCCGCGCTCGAAGGCCCGGGCCAGGCGCAGGGCGGCGTTGCCCGTCTGGGCGCGGTCCTCGTCAATGCGCCCGTTCTCCAGATCGAAGGCCCGGCGGTACAGCGAGACGGCCCGAGCCGCATCGGGCGCGCAGCCCCGGCCGGCGGCCACGAGCTCGCCCAGGCGCCAACAGCACTCCCCATGGCCGTGAAGGGCGCCGAAGGAGAAGTGCCGGTAGGCGCGCTCGGCAAGCGGCGTGTCGGCTGCATGGAGGGCGCGGCACTCCAAAAGCCCGCGCCAGTAGTCGCCCTCGCACAGATCATCCGCGTACATGATGCCCAAACGGCAATGGGCGCCCACGCTGCCGCGGGCAGCAGCATGCAGAAGCAGGATCTCGGCGGCCCGGTAGCAATCGATGCGACGGGCGCGGTGCTCGTCGCCCACCAGGCCGAGGGCCTCGGCAAAGTACACCTCCGCCAGCTCGAAGGCGCGCCAGCCACCCCGGTCGGGGCCGGCGGGATAGGCGGCAACAAAGGTGCGGCCCGGCCCGTCGACGGCCGGCTCGCTCACCCAGATGCGGGGCAGGCGCTCTGTGGCCTCAGCGCCCTGGCGATCTACGGCGAAGACCCCCGTGGCCGCCCGACGGGCACGCCAAGAGGGACCGCGCAGCACCCGCGGGGTGAAGCTGGCCTCGGCGCCCCCATTGGAGCGGCGCACGCTCGGGGCGCCGAAGACGGCGCGGGCGGCCCGCTGGGCCAGGGTGACGGCCGTTGCGCGGCGGTCGAGGGCGGCGACGCTAGTCATTGAGATGCACCCCCATCACCAGGCGGCACCAGGCACCGACCTGCTCGCGGGCCACGAGACGGCCCTCCACGGACTTGCCCCCGTCGATGAGACGCCCCACGAACTCGTTGCACTCGCAGGACACGTAGCCGACGCGCCGATCCTGCCCGTCGCGCACTTCCACGGCCCAGGGGTCGAAGCGGTTGCGCGGATCGCGCACGAGGGAGAAACGCTCCCCCGCCCCATAGCCCTCGGCCATCTCGGCCATGCCGGCCACGTGGCGCGTGCCGGCCACGGTAGTGTTCTCCACGACGCAGATTGATTGAGCTGTGTTCGCCATGGCGTCCTCCATTTCCTTGAATACGATGGGGATATCATAGAGGAGTGCCGAGGACTGAGTGTACTTAAAAAGGTACAGTTATGAAATCTTCCCGCTGCTGTGGCATTTTGTTAGCCACGGTTGATTGACAGCGCTTCCCCGTGATAGACTGCCTCGGCGAACAGACATTCCACCCTCTTCGAGACGAGGTTTTCCATGGCAAGCAAGAAGGACAAGAAGCAGAAGAAGGCCGCTGCCGACAAGAAGGCCGACAAGCTCAAGCGCAAGAAGAAGCACACCGGCTGCAAGGGCGAGAAGAAGGCCACAGGCTGCAAGGGCTGCGAGAAGGCCTCGGCAGCGCTGAAGCTCTCCCACTGCACCTGCTGCAAGAAGCACTGCCCGCTCTCCAAACCCAAGTGCGGCAAGGGGCGCCGCTTGGCCGCGGCCCTGAAGCTGCGCCAGGGCTAGGGGCGGCCCCTCCGACACAACCACCCTCCCGACACCGATCAACGCCGAGGCCCGGGTCTGCGCCCGGGCCTCTTTTGCGCGCTCTTCCGCCAGGGAAGGATGCCGATCCCGCCCCGAGGCCCCGGGGCAGCGGCGCCCCCTACTCGTCCCCGACGACCTCGGCCCGCACCTCAGCAACGGCCCCGTCCCCAGCGGGCAGACCGGCCTCGGAAGCACCTTCGGCCGCTCGGGCCTCCCGCGCCTCGTCGAACAGCGCCCGCATGGTGGGGTTCTTGCGGGTGAGCTTCTTCACCGTGAGGTCCTCGGCCTTGTCATTGGCCAGGCGCAGCTGGTTCTCGCTGCCGATGAGGTTGTCCTTGATCTTCTGGAGGTGGTCGATGGACTTGTCGATCTCCTCGATGGCCTTCCGGAACTTGTCGCTCGCGATGCGGTAGTTGCGGCCGAACCGATCCTTGAAGTCGGCCAGGGAGTCCTCGAAGTTCGTCACGTCGATGTTCTGCTGGCGCACCAGCGCCAGCTCGCGGCGGTACTCCAGGGAGGACAGGGCCGCGTTGCGTAACAGCGTGATGAGCGGGATGAAGAACTGCGGGCGGATGACGTACATCTTCTCAAAGCGGTAGGACACGTCGGTGATGCCGGCGTTGTACAACTCGCTCTCCGGCTCCAGCAGCGACACGAGCACGGCGTATTCGCAGCCCTTCTTCGTGCGGTCGGCATCGAGCTTCTTGAAGTGGGACTCGTTGGTCTTCCGGTGGGTGGAGTCGTCGGCCTCGTTCTTCATCTCGAACATGATGGAGACGATCTCGTTGCCCTCCTCGTCGAAGTCGCGGAAGACGAAGTCGCCCTTGGTGCCCTCCACCACCTCGTTGTCCTTCTCGAAGTAGGCCCGGGGGAAGGCCGTGGGGCGCAGGCGGTTGAACTCGATCTCGCAGTGCTGCTCGAGCGTCTCCCCGAGCATCTTCGTGGACAGGCGCGCCTTCATATCTTGGATGCGCTCGATCTCCCGCTCGCGGTCGGCGATGAGCTCGTCCTTCATCTTCAGGCGCTCGGCCAGCTCCACCTTGTGCTCGGCCGCGGCCCGCACGAGGGCGTCCTGCTCGCGGGCCACCTGAGCCCGCAGCTCGTCCCGCTCGCGCTCCACGGCCACCTGGGCGTCCCGGGCCGCAGCCTCGGTGCGCTGCACGGCCAGTTGCATCTCCATGGATGCCTGCTGCCGAGCCGCCTCCAGTTTCTGGGCCAGCTCGTCCCGCTCGCGCTGGACGGCCTGCAACCGCTCGGCCTCGGCGGCGCGGACTTCGCTCACGGCCCGGGTGCGGGCGGCCTCGGCCTCGGCGGCCTGGGTGGCCAGCCGGGCCCTCAGCCCGTCGCGCTCCTGGGCCAGGGCCATCTTCTCGGCCTCGGCGGACAGCCGCAGGGCCTCCTCCTGCGAGTCCAGCTGAACCCGCAGGGCAGCCACCTGCTTCTCCAGATCCGCCTTCTCGGCTTGGGCCGCCAGCCTCAGCTCGCCCGCCTCGGCCTTGAGCTGCTCGGCCTGAGCCGCCAGCCTTCTCTGCTCTTCGGCAAGCTCGGCGGCGCTCTTCGCCCGGCTCTCGGCCAGCTGCCGCGTCATCTGATCGCGCACTTCGGCCCGGGCCAGCTCGATCTCCTGGGCGCGGCTCTCATTAAGCAGGCGCTCGCGGGCGGCCAGCTCCCGCTGGAATTCCTGGTCGCGCACTTGGCTCAGAATGGCCGCATACCCGCTCTCATCCACCGTGAAGGGGGTGTGGCAATGGGGGCAGACGATCTCGCTCATGCTCTACTCGCTTTCCTCGCTCGTCGGCATCTACGGCCTCCCATCCTACTACAATTCCAGGGCCGCGATGGGATCGCCGCCTTGAAGGGAGAAGCTCTCGATGGCCACGCCGCTGGCCGCATAGAGTACCTCACCGATGCGCACCCCGCGCACGGGGCTGCCCTCGCCGTCGGCGAGCAGGGCCTCCATGCCCTGGACGAAGCCCTCTTCCTCATCGTAGCTGAACAGATAGTAGTACTCGCCCGATTCCACCACCGGCTGGTAGGCGTCGTCCTCCAGGGGAGCACTCCCCCGCTTCTCGCCGAAACCGGAGAAGCCGATGAGGTTGCGCTCGGGCTCCACGAGGGCGGCGCGATAGTCGTCGAGAGCCCCCACGGTCCAGACCCCTTCGAGCACACAGGTGGCCGCCTCCCGCACATCGGCCGGATCGGCGGTGTCGAACATGGTGAGCTTCGCGGCGCCCGTGCCCTCGGGGCCCGCGTCCCAGCCGATTCCGAGCAGGCGGTGCTCGCCGTAGGGATGCAGGTAGGCCGAGAAACCGGGAATCTTCAGCTCGCCTACGACCTCGGGTGCGGCCGGGTCGGACAGATCGACGGTGAACAAGGGATCGATCTGGCGGAACGTGACGAAATAGCCCACATCTCCCATGAAGCGGGCCGACCGCACCGTTTCGCCCTCGGCGAGCCCCACGATGGAGCCCACCTCCTCCATGGCCCCGTCCAGGACGAACAGGCCGTTGGTCGTCTGGCCCTGCTCGCCATAGATGGTGGTGACCACCCGCAGATGACCGTCGTACTCGTCGATGCTGAAGCTGTCGTTCACCGTTCCGCGCACCGTGGCCTGGGCCCCGGCGGTCACCGTGCCCGCGCCGTAGGCCAGGCGCACAATATCGGTGGCGCTGTTCTTGCCACGGTAGTTGTCCTCGTAGATGTAGATGCCCTCTGCGCCGACGTACAGCTCGCCGGAGCAATGGAGCAGCCCCTTCTGGGCCGTCGCCTCCGTGGGGTCATCGGCGTCTACGGCCGTGACCACAAGGAAGCCGTCGGCCTCATCGTCGGCGGGCAGGAAGATGTCGTCGCAATCCAGGGCCCGCCCGTTCACCGTCGGCGCCAGGGCGACAGGATCGCCCCGCTCCGGGTCGCCGGAGGGGAAGAAGAGGCTGAACAGGTAGAGATGGCCGTCGACGAAGCGCGAGGTGCGGTAGGCGCCGCTCTGGGCCAGGGATCCCGCCTCGACGGGGTGGGACGGGTCAGACAGATCGAAGGTGACCAGTTCGGTACTCTCGGGGGCCTCGTCGGCCTCGTACCAGGCCGTGGTCGTCACCGCGAACAGACGGCCACCCTCCAGGTAGAACTCCACGATGGAGCGCCCCTCGGCCGCCTCGATGGAGCCCACTGTCTCCAGGGCCCCCTCCTCGGCGCTCACGATGGCGATGCGCCGGCCACTGTCGGCGAGGACGTAGAGGTGCGTGCCGTCGGTCTTCACCACGTCTGCCTCGTCCACCCCCTCGGTACGCACGTTCGTCCCGGAGAAGTCGGTATCGCCCCCGGCTATCGCCGCCGTATCGGCCTCCGCCGCCGACTCCATGACGACATCGTCCCCGCCGCCCGCCGAGGCACTGAGATCTAGGCCGAACAGGCCGGCCCTGGCCCCTTCGGCCGCCTCGGCGCGCTCGGCTTCGATACGCTCCCGATAGGCTGCGAAGCAGGCGGCCACCTCGTCGTAGCTTGAAGCCGCGCGCACTGTCTCGGCCTCGCCGAAGACGATCGGCTCGGTTGGCGCTGCGGGAGTATCTTCACCGGGGACGGCAACCAGCCCCAGCGGGTCTGCAAGGCCGATCACGGCACCAAGGCCGAGAGCGACCGCGAGCACGGCAGCGGCCGCCGCCATCCATCGCCGGCGGCGGGGGCGACGCGGGGCCACGGGAGCGAGGGCCGACAGGCGCTCCATCATGGCATCGGGTTCAAGGGAGGGAGGCACCGCCCACTCCTCGGCCGCGCGGCGCAGGGCATCGACCGTGCGCTTCTCATCCTGGTTCATCGCACACCACCTTCCAACATCGAAGCCATCTGCGCCAGGGCGCGCTTGCGCCGGCTGCGGACGGTGCTCGGGTTCATCTGCATCGCCGCCCCTATCTCGTGGCTGTTGTAGCCTCCGAAGACCGAGAACCCCACAATGAGCCGATCCGCCTCGGCCAGGGCAGCGAAGGCATCCCGCACCGCCGCGGCCTCGGCGCCGTCCAGGCCGGGCGGCGAGAGCGGCTCCAAATCGCCGGGGTCGGCCGGGGCGCAGCGCTTCCCCACAGAGAGGCGCCGTCGGCAGCGGTTGGCCACGATCTGGAACAGCCACGACTTGAAGGCGCTGTCGCGGCGCAGCTGGCCGCGGTGCTCGTAGGCCGCCAGCACCCCCTCGGCCACTGCATCCTCGGCATCGTGGGCGTTTCCCGTCACGCAGAGGGCGAAACGGTAGAGGTCCCCGTGCAACTGTCGGTATCGCTCGGCAAAAAGCTGTGCGTCCACGGCGGGTCCTCCTCTCTTCTCAAGACGTCTCCCCCATAAGATTCCCCAGACCCCGGCAGTGTTGCAAGAATGTTCCCTCTTCTTCGATTCGCCATAAGGGATGGCCCCCTCACGAATCGAGCCGCTCGATGGCGCAGATGGCCGAGAAGGGCACGCGAGTGCGCACGATCCAGAGATCGCGGTATATCACATCCACCTGGCTGACGATGCCCACGTCGGTGCGGTAGGCATTGTTCTCGTAGGAGGTGACCCGTACCATGGCGCCCCGGGCGAGGGTCGCGAGGGTCTCGTCGAGCTCCCGTGCCTCCTCCTCGGTGAGGGGACGCCGCCGCTCGGGCACCGCCTCCTTGGCATGGACGAGGTCGTAGTAGCCCCGCAGGGCGGCGAAGGGCATGAACTGGCGGGCGCGGTCGGGATGAGGCCGGCCCAGCCCTGCGGGCACCGGCAGCCCGGGCACCTCTTCCCAGACAAGGTCCTCGAACAGGTCGCCGCGCTCATCCACGATGGCCCCCTACCAGAAGGTTGCGCTCGCGCCCCATGGCGTGCTCCTTCAGACTCGTACCCTTGATGAGGGCGTTCTTGCCGAACTTCTCCTTCACGGCGAGCACGGCCTCCTGGCGGCGGCGCTCCCGGGCGGTGGCCTCGCAATCGGTGAACAGGTCCACCGTGGCGAAGTCCTCGTCCACCAGGTTGCCGAAGCCGAGGCTGATCTTGCGGATGAGCCGGCTGGGGTCCACGCTCTCGCGCCAGAGCGCTTCCAAGTAGCCGAACAGCTTCTTGAAGGAGTTCGTGCGCTCGGGCAGGCGGCGCCCTCCACCGCCGTGGGGCCGCGAGCGGACCACGGGCCGCAGGCCGTGCTCGCCCTGGAAGAGAACCGGACCCGGGCCCTCCCCCGCTTCCCTGTCGGAGCTGGAAGCCTCTCCCGCCTCAGAGCCCGCGGCCGCCCGGGCGCCCCGCTCCCACTCGTAGCTGACGTGGAGCGAGATATGATCGGTCACCAGGCGCTTCTCCACCAGTTCCAGCACCGTGTCGTCGCACATCTCCCGCATGACCATGAGGCCGTCGTCGAAGGAGTAGCCGTAGGGCAGCGCCTGGCCGTTCATGACCGAGGAGGATTCCGGCTCGTAGGCCTTGATCTCGGCGATGGTGCAGGGCTCCAGGCCCCAGGCGTGGTCGATGAGGTACTCGGCGTTCACCCCGAACTCGCGATAGAGCACGTCGGAATCCATCTCCGTGATGCCCTTCAGGTCGAACGCATGGTAGCGGGCCAGCCGCCGGGCGATGCCCGGGCCGATGTTCCAGATGTCGGTGATGGGCCGGTGCGTCCAGATCTGCTCGCGGAAGGAGCACTCGTCCAACAGACCGATGCCGTCGACGGCATGTTTCGCCGAGATGTCGAGGGCCACCTTGGCAAGGAACAGGTTCGGGCCGATGCCCGCTGTGGCGGGAATGCCCGTCTCGGCCCGCACCGCATCGCGCAGGGCGCTGGCGAACTCGCGGGCCGTCATGCCATAGAGACCGAGGTAGGCCGTGGCATCGATGAAGCACTCGTCGATGGAGTACGGGTGAATGTCGTCGGGGCTCACATAACGCAGGTACACCCCGTAGATATCCGCCGAGGCGGCCATATAGGCCCGCATGCGCGGCCGGGCCATAACGTAGTCGAGCCCCTCGGGAATCTCGAATACCCGGCAGCGGTTGCGCACGCCGAGGGCCTTCATGGCCGGGCTCACGGCCAAGCAGATGGTGGTGACCGTGCGGTCGGGGTCGGCCACCACGAGCCGAGCCTCCATGGGATCGAGCCCACGGGCCACGCATTCCACCGAGGCGTAGAAGCTCTTCAAGTCGATGCAAACGTATGTCCGGTCAGTATCCATGACAGCAGTATACCATGGAACACGTGTTCTTATTTACCTCAATTTTATGAACATTTGTTCTGTTTTTATGCTATCATCTCACTACGCTAACAGAGAGAGCACCTTGCCGCGATCCTATTGATTTTATTTGTTTTATCCCATATTATGAGGAGGAGAACATGAACGGATTCAGCGTCGAATTCTACGAAACGCCTCGCGGCTCATTCCCCGCCGAAGAGTTCATCCTCTCCCAAGACAACGGAATGCAAGCGAAGCTCTACCGTCTCATCGAACTATTGGAACTCAAAGGGAACAGCCTGCGGGAGCCGTACTCGAAATCCTTGGGCGATGGAATCTTCGAGCTGAGGGCGAGCCAAGGAAGCCAAGCGGCAAGGGTGCTCTACTTTTTCGTCATCGGGAAAAGGGTGATACTCACGAACGGGTTCATGAAGAAGACGCAGAAGACCCCTGCGAGGGAGCTTGAGACCGCGCAGCGCTATCGATCCGATTTCCTCAAGCGGGAAGGCGGCAACGACCATGACTAAGAACTTCCGAGACAGCCTCAACGAGCGCCTGACAGATCCGGTGTTCCGGGCCGAGTGGGACGCTCTCGAACCCGAATTCCAGATCATCAGGGCCATGCTCGACGGGCGGGCAGCCAAAGGCATCACGCAGAAGGAGCTCGCCGATATCACCGGCATCAACCAGGCAGACATAAGCAAGCTGGAGAACGGCAACGGCAACCCCTCCCTGCGCACCCTCGAGCGAATCGCAAGGGGACTTGATATGCGCCTCAAACTGGAATTCGTTCCCGCATAGCCCAGGGGCGGATTCAAAACCACAGCCCTACGGCCTTCAGCTATCGAAGCGCTGTCACGAACGGCGCTTCAGGGTCCGCAGGCGTTCTTTCTGCTCGGGGGAAATGCGGCGGCTCTCGATGGCCTTCTGGATGGCCTTGTTATGGGTCCACTCGTCGAGCGCACCCGCTGCGATGACCTCCTCGGCGGCCTCGGGCTGCCGCACCAGGGCCTCGGCGAAGTACCAGGCGCGCATCATGTTCACGTAGTACTCGGAGCGGGCGATGCCAATGACCCAGCCAAAATACTCCGGACGGAAGCGCTCGTCGAGGAACAGCTGCATGAGCACCCCGATGGCGAAGCGCACCGTGTACTCGTGGTCGCTTTCCAGCCACACCCGTACCTTCGCCAGCGTCGCTTCCGGATCGGCGGCGAGCCCCCGACAGGAGAGCTGGTCGCAGGTGGCCCAGTTGTCCACGAAGGGCAGGAAGTCCTCGATGGCCCCGACGAGCCGGCCGCCGTCGCGCTCCCGGGCGATGACGAACGAGTGCAACTGGTTCTCCTCGAAGGTGCCGTGGGGCAGCGCCGTCAGGAACTCCCCCACATCCTTGCGTCGCGCGAGCCCCTTCGCGAACTTCCGCAGATCCGGCGTGCGCACGCCCACAATAGTGCCCCCATCGATGTTCGGAATGAGCTTCGCCTGGAACGCCTGGTAACTCTCATCAGCATGGGCGGCGAGGAACGCCCCTATGTCTTCGCGAATAGCCATCCCTCTCCCCTCTCGTTGTACGAACATCGCCATTCTAGCACGCTAAAAAGGACCCCGATTCGCATCGGGGTCCTTTGTGTCACTCACAGGTCGTTCCTAAAGTCAGCGAGCGGCTCTGACACGTTTCGCATTGGCCGCCTTTGGGCCAAGCTGGCTTCGCCAACGCCGCGCCCAAAACAAGGGGCAAGGCGAAATGCGTCAGAGCCGCGCAGCATCGGCAGGCCCGTTCGTCTCGTCAGGGCGAACGGGACCAATTACACGACGCCCTGGGCCATCATGGCGTTGGCGACCTTCTCGAAGCCGGCGATGTTGGCGCCCATGACGTAGTTGCCCTCATGGCCGTAGCGCTTGGCGGCATCGTCGATGGCGTGGTAGATGGACACCATGATGCCGTTCAGCTTCGCGTCCACTTCCTCGAAGGTCCACGACAGGCGCTCGGAGTTCTGGGACATCTCCAGGCCCGAGGTGGCCACGCCGCCGGCGTTGGCGGCCTTGCCGGGGAAGAACACGACGCCGTTTTCCTGAAGGTACTCGGTGGCATCCAGGGTGGTGGGCATGTTCGCGCCCTCGGCGAGGATCTTGCAGCCGTTGGCCACGAGCGCCTTCACGTCGTCGATCATGACCTCGTTCTGGGTGGCGCAGGGCAGCGCGATGTCGCAGGGGGTGACCCACACGCCGCGGCCCTCGTGGTAGGTGACGCCCTCGCGGCGGGCGGCGTACTCGGAAATGCGGCCGCGCTCCACTTCCTTGATCTGCTTCACCAGCTCCACATCGATGCCCGCGGGATCGTAGATCCAGCCGGTGGAGTCGGACAGGGTGACCACCGTGGCGCCGAGCTGCTGGGCCTTCTGCGTCGCGTAGATGGCCACGTTGCCGGAGCCGGAGATGCAGACGGTCTTGCCCTCGAAGCTGTCGCCGACGCACTTCAGATGCTCCTGCACCAGGTACACCAGGCCGTAGCCGGTGGCCTCAGTGCGGGCGAGCGAGCCGCCGAAGGAGAGGCCCTTGCCGGTGAGCACGCCCTCGAAGACGTCCTTCATGCGCTTGTACTGGCCGAACATGTAGCCGATCTCGCGGGCGCCCGTGCCGATGTCGCCGGCGGGCACATCGGTGTCGGCGCCGATGTGGCGGGCCAGCTCGGTCATGAAGGACTGGCAGAAGCGCATGACCTCCATGTCGGACTTGCCCTTCGGGTCGAAGTCGCAGCCGCCCTTGCCGCCGCCCATGGGCAGCGTGGTCAGGCTGTTCTTGAAGATCTGCTCGAAGCCGAGGAACTTGATGATGCCAAGGTTCACCGACGGGTGCAGGCGGAGTCCCCCTTTGTAGGGGCCGATGGCGCTGTTGAACTGCACGCGGAAGCCGCGGTTGACCTGCACCTTGCCGTTATCGTCCACCCAGGGCACGCGGAACATGACCACGCGCTCGGGCTCCACGATGCGCTCGAGGAGGGAGGCCTGCTCGTATTCCGGATGGGCCTCGATGACCGGCTCCAGGGACTGGAGCACCTCGGTGACGGCCTGGATGAACTCGGGCTGCTCGGCGTTCTTCGCCTTCACCTGCTCGATGACGTTCTCGACGTAACTCAATGCGGACCTCCTTGACGTATCGGGGCGCCGCGGTGCGCGCACGCCCGCTGGCTTCTGGCCGCATTATAGGATGCGCCTTCTGCGAGACGATGAGTTTTTAACTGACAGGAAACAAAGGGGACCGCCGGACGCGGATGGCGGCGGTAAACGGAATCAGAGGGAGGCGTAGACCTTGGAGGAGGGCACGTTCAGGGCCGTCAGCAGCACGACCCCCACCGAGCCCCGCTCGGGGGCGTAGACGATGTGGGCTCCCTCGGCCCCCTCCCCGAGCCCCGGCTCAGCCTGATCGTCGTCGGTGACGATGACCGCCTGGAACCCCTCGATAGTGGCCAGGCACGACAGGCGCGGCACAAGGCAGACGAGGGACTGGGCCCCGGCGTCCGTCAACGTGCGGCGCACCTTCTCCAGCTGCTTCTTGGAGGCGTAGTAGTCGATGGCCACAACGCCGATCTTGCGGTCGCCGGCCATGAGGATGGTGGGCTTCTCGTAGCGGCGCAGATCGGCGGCGTCCAGGGTGATGACGCCGGCCCCCTTCTCCTCGTAGAGCGAGCGCACGTCCGAGGCGTACACGGGCCGCTCGCGCATGGACAGCGGCAGTCGCGAGAGCTCGGAGAGCACCATGGCCCCCAGGCTCGTGGGCTCCTCGGCCCCGATAGCCTCGGGATCCACGGCCGGACGCAGGGCGTCGAGGCTGTCGAAGGTGCCGTCGTAGACGATGGCCGTGTAGCCCTTCATCTGCCCGAAGGCGTCGTCCACCACCGAGGCGGCCACGTTCCAGGAGCGGCCTGTCTCGAAATAGCGCAAGAGCACGCTGCCGCCGAGAACGACGAGCAGCGCGAAAACCAAGAGGGCCACTTTTTCCCGCGTGCGTTTCTTCATAGCCCTTAATTATAGCGAACCCCCGCCGGAGCGAACCCGACGGGGGCCGATGTCCACGAGATGGGCGGGGCAACGTTAAGCCACGGGCGGCCTCTTCGCCTCTTCCAGCATGCGCTTGACAAAGCGGCCCGTATAGGAGCCCTCCACCTCGGCCACCTGCTCGGGAGTGCCGCTCGCGATGATGGTACCGCCCTTGTCGCCGCCCTCGGGACCTAGGTCCACGATGTGGTCGGCGCACTTGATGACGTCCAGGTTATGCTCGATGACGAGCACGGTGTTGCCGGCGTCCACCAGACGCTGGAGCACTTCCAGCAGCTGGCGCACATCCTCGAAGTGCAGGCCCGTGGTGGGCTCGTCCAGGATGTAGAAGGTCTTGCCGCTCTGGCGCTTCTGCAGCTCGCTCGCGAGCTTCACGCGCTGGGCCTCACCGCCCGAGAGCGTGGTGGCCGGCTGGCCGAGGCGGATGTAGCCGAGACCCACGTCGAAGAGCGTCTGCAGCTTGCGGCGGATGCCCGGGATGTTCTCGAAGAAGACGAGCGCGTCCTCCACGGTCATGTCGAGCACTTCCGAGATGTTCTTGCCGCGGTAGGTCACCTGCAGCGTCTCGCGGTTGTAGCGTTCGCCGTTGCACACCTCGCAGGGCACGTACACGTCGGGCAAAAAGTGCATCTCGATCTTGATCTGGCCGTCGCCCTTGCAGGCCTCGCAGCGGCCGCCGCTCACGTTGAACGAGAAGCGCCCCGGGGCGTAGCCGCGGGCCTTGGCCTCCTGCGTGCTGGCGAACAGGGCGCGGATGTCGTCCCACAGGCCGATGTAGGTGGCCGGGTTCGAGCGCGGCGTGCGGCCGATGGGGCTCTGGTCGATGTTGATGACCTTGTCGAGCTTCTCGAGGCCCGTGATCTTGCGGTAGGGCCCGGTGCGGCGATGGGCGTGGTTCAGGCGATTCGCCAGGGCCGGGGCCAGGGTGTCGGTGATCAGGGAGCTCTTGCCGGAGCCGGACACGCCGGTGATGACCGTCAGCGTGCCGATGGGCACCTCCAGCGTGACGTTGTTCAGGTTGTTCTCCGTGGCGCCGGTCATCTTCACCGACCCGCGCTTGGGGCGGCGCCGCTCGGCGGGCACCTCGATGCGACGGCGGCCGGCCAGGTAGTCGGCGGTGATGGAGCCTTCCGTGGCCATAACCTCGGCCGGGGTACCCGCGGCGATGACCACGCCGCCGTGCTCGCCGGCGCCCGGCCCCATGTCCACCACGAAGTCGGCCGCGCGGATAGTGTCCTCGTCGTGCTCCACGACGACCACGGTGTTCCCCAGGTCGCGCAGGCGCTCCAAGGTGGCGATGAGCCGCTCGTTGTCGCGCTGGTGCAGGCCGATGGAGGGCTCGTCCAGGATGTAGAGCACGCCCATGAGCCCGGCGCCGATCTGGGTGGCCAGGCGGATGCGCTGGGCCTCGCCGCCCGAGAGCGTGGCCGTGGCCCGCTCCAGGGTGAGGTAGTCCAGGCCCACGTCCACGAGGAAGCGCAGGCGCTCGCGGATCTCCTTCACGATGGGGACGGCGATGACCGCTGCCTGGCCGGTGAAGTGCAGCCCCTCGAAGAAGGCCAGCGACTCGGCCGCCGACATCTCGGTGACGTCGTGGATGGACCGGTCGTTCACCGTGACGGCCAGAATCTCCGGCTTCAGGCGCTGGCCGCCGCAGGTCTCGCAGGGCACGGTGGCGAAGTAGGCGGCCAGCTTCTCGCGCTGGGCGTCGGACTGAGCCTCGGCGTAGCGGCGCTTCACGGCCCCGATGACGCCCTCCCACTCGATGAACCAGTAGGTGTCACGGCCGTCCACCGTGCGGTAGTCCACGCGCACCTTCTCGTCACCCAGGCCGTGCAGGATGGCCTTCTGGGCCTTCTTGGGCATGTCCTCCCAGGGGGTGTCGGCATCGGTGCCCACGTGCTCGGCCACGGCGCGCAGCACCTGGGGATAATAGTTGCCGCTCTTGAAGGGGGCGATGACCCCCTCGTTCAGGGTAAGGGAGGGGTCGGGCACCACGAGCGAGGCGTCCACCTCGTCGCGGCTGCCGATGCCGAGGCAGTCGGGGCAGGCGCCGTAGGGGGCGTTGAAGGAGAAGTCGCGGGGCTGGAGCTCGTCCATGGAGTGGCCGTGCTCGGGGCAGGCCAGGGCGAGCGAGAACAGGTGCTCCCCTTCTCCGAGGCCGCCCGTGGCCCCGGAGGAGGTGACGCCGGCCTCGCCGAGCGGGTTGCCATCGGGCCCGAGCACCTGCACGAGCACGCGCCCGCTCGCCAGCTTGCAGGCCAGCTCCACGGCCTCGGCGATGCGGCTCGTGGCCGACTCCTTCAGCGTGACGCGATCCACCACGACATCGATGAAGTGCTTGATCTTCTTGTTCAGCGTGATGGGCTCGCCGGTCATCTTCACGATCTCCCCGTCGATGCGCACGCGGGAGAAGCCCTCCTTCTGCAGGTCGGCGAAGAGCTTGGTGAACTCGCCCTTGCGGCCGGTCACCACCGGCGCCATGAGGATGGCCTTGGTGGCCTCGCCCTGGGCATCGTCTCCCAGACGGAGAATGTCGTCGGTCACCTGGTCGGTGGTCTGCTTCTTGATCTCGCGACCGCACTCGGGGCAGTGGGGCACGCCTACCCGCGCGAACAGCAGGCGCAGGTAGTCGTAGATCTCGGTGGTGGTGCCCACGGTGGATCGGGGGTTCTTCGAAGTGGTCTTCTGGTCGATGGACACGGCCGGCGACAGGCCGTCGATGGAGTCCACGTCGGGCTTGGACATCTGGCCCAGGAACATGCGGGCGTAGCTGGAGAGGCTCTCCACGTAGCGGCGCTGGCCCTCGGCGTACATGGTGTCGAAGGCGAGGCTCGACTTGCCCGAGCCGGACAGGCCCGTGATGACCACGAGCTCGTCGCGGGGTATGGTGAGATCGACGTCCTTCAGATTGTGCTCGCGGGCGCCCTTGATCACGATTTCATTTGCCATAGATCGCTTCGTTTCCTTCGCGACGTAGCGCAGCGGGCGCCCTGAGGGGAGGCCCGCTGCGCAGCTTCTAGTTTTCGCTGGTTATTTTAGTGGGCACCGGGCCGTCGCGCCAGCCTTAAAGGGAACTTTTGTTCGCCTCCATGGAATCTTCGCAGGCTCGCACCACGGGCCGTGGCACCGCACTGGGCGGCACGGCCGACACCCTCAGCGGAGGCCGGTGCGGCCGACCGCCCGGCTCGAACGCCCCTAGGCAAGGGCCGGCGCGGCGTCCTCGGCGACTACCTCGGACGGCACCTCATCCAAGGCGGCCAGCTCGGCATTGCGCCTCTTGTGGAAGCGGCGCAGGGTCAGGCGCTTCGACTTCTTCCGCACCCGGGCCGTGCGCACCGTGGCCACGACGAAGGCGCAGGAGGCTGTGAGCACGAGGGTCATCACAGCGAACACGACCACGTAGGAGGTGGCGCCGAGCAGGGCCCCGCACAGAAGCCCGGTCACCGCCGAGCCCGCGTAGGCCACGAGGTTCACCGAGGAGAGAATGGCCGACACCTGGAGCACGTTCACCTCCAGCAGCAGCATGCGCAGGGCCGTGGCCAGAGCCGCCCCCATGGCCAGGCTGAACAGCCCGCAGGCCGCCATGAAGGCCCCTTCGGCGCCCGTGGCCACGAACAGGGCCAGGGCCGCGACCGAGGCCGTGGTCACTCCCATAGAGGCCACGAGTGCCTGCTTGGGCCGAAAGCGCTGCACGAGGGGACCGCCGAGCACCGAGGGGGCCATGGCGAGGGCCAGGATGACCGAGCCGGGCAGGGGCGAGGTGGCGCCGAAGCAGCCGTAGGCGATGGGCGCCGAGAACGACTGGAAGAAGCAGCCCACCATCCACGTGGACAGGTACACCACGGCCACGGCAGCGAACAGGTGCCGGCAATCGTGGGGAATGAAGATGCGCGGTCGGATGGAGGCCCGCAGCGAGACGGTGCGGTCGAGGGGCTCGTGGACGAAGTTCACGAGGAACAGGCACAGAACCAGGATCGCGATCATGACCCCGTAGATGACCGTCAGGTCGGGCACGAGGTCGTACAGGACGCCCACGCCGATGGAGCCGACCATGATGCCGAACATGGCGCCGCAGCTGGCCACCGTTGATCCCCAGATCAGGTGCTTCTCCCCCACGCAATCAATGACGAGGGAGGATACGGCGCTCATGCCGAGGCCGGCGGCCAGCCCCTGCACGAAACGGGCGGCGAGCACGTCGGCGCCGCTGCCTGCCCGCAGGAACATGATGCAGCCGAAGACGGCCAGCATGACGGTGAGGCTGGCCACGGGCACGCGGCCGAGGGAATCGGACACGCGACCGGCCAAAAACAGCGTCAGGCTCACGCCCGTGAGATAGGTGAACATGGTGTTGGAGATGTCGGCCGTCGTGAGCCCGATGGTGACCTGGTAGTCGGCATACAGCGGAATGGGCACCGCCGTCGATGCGAAAATAGCCAGAAAGGCGAAGGTCGCCAGGATAAAACCGCGCAGGGACTGAGCGTCCGTCAAATGCGCCTTGTGCATTGCCATCCTCCATGGGTCCAACGTGCCAGCCTTAGAACCTTTCGGGAGGTCACCCCCGAGAAGGTGCGAGCAGTATGAACCCCCGGAGCGCGGAATTCAAGGGGAAACGCGAAGTTCGCCGCTCAGCGATGAAACGGCCCCATTGGGCGCGAAAACGGCAATCCACCGCAACCGCCTGCCGACGGCGGACGGCGCAGGGCCGGGCAAACACCGATTTATGTTTCTTCTGGCATACGTCAAAAGGGGCATAACCATAAGATGATCCCATGAACAGAGCAGCGACACGGGAACGTATCATGGAATTGGGCGCCGAGATCCGTCGGCAGCGCAAGGACCAAGGTTTGTCCCAAGACAAGCTCGCCAAGATGATCAGCACCGATCAGGCCCATATCCATCGCATCGAGAAGGGCCAGCACAATCCCAGCATCGCCATGTACATAGCCATCGCCGACGCCCTCGATATGGAACTGCGCGACCTCATCACGTTCTAACCGAGATGCTGGACTGAGGCATTCCCCCACTCCCATCCCACATCGGCAATCCCCCGCGCGGGTCGTTTCGCCATAGCCGCCGCATCCCCCACTCGCTTTTCGCACCGGCGATCCTGCGAATCATTCTGCCTTGATCGTTATGGGCAGCGGGGCCATAGGTCTCCCTAGCGGGGTCCTGGAATCAGAAGCCGCGCTACAGGATGGCGTGGCCGGCGGTCTGCATGAGATAGGGAATGTAGGCGAGCACGACGAGGGCCGCCCAAAACAGCATCTTCGCCTTCTTGCGACTCATGGCTCCTCCCTTCAGCGGCGGCCCGGCTCAAGGCCGGGCCCTTGGCAACCTTTGGGAGCATCTTCCCACGGATGCGACACCGGGCGCCTTGCACGGGACAACCGTAGGAAGCGAGCAACCGCATCGAAACATCCGCGCCACGGGGCCGTTTTCGCGCCGTAACGGAAGGGCATATCCCGCGAGCAGGACGCGAGAGGGCCGCGAGAAGACCGTCTCGGTGGAAGATGCCGCCACAGCGGCATCGGCGCAACGGCGCGCACGAATGCGCCAGCCCCTCCCCCACAACTGAGCGCTGAGCGGCCGACCTCAGGTGGGACGCTGATGGAAGCGCGAACTCAGGCGAGGCGCCAACGGGCGGCGGGACTCACGCCCGGGGATGGGCGAGGCCGTGAACGCGCTTGAGGCGGTCGGGGCTCACGTGGGTGTAGATCTGGGTGGTGGACAGGCTCGCGTGGCCGAGCATGTCCTGGACGCTGCGCAGGTCGGCATCACCATCGAGCAGCTCGGTGGCGAAGGAGTGGCGCATGGCATGGGGCGACAGGCTCTCGTCGAGGCCAGCGGCCCGCAGGGCCCGCTTGAACATCTTGCGGATGCTGTCGGCGCTCAAGGGACGGCCGCGGTTCGACACGAAGAAGAACTCGCTGGCCTGCCCCTGGAGCAGGGCCGGCCGCGCCTCGCTCAGATAGCGCTCCATGGCCCGCGCTCCCTTCCGGGACAGGGGCACGATGCGCTCCTTGGACCGCTTGCCGAACACCTTTACCTCGCCGGCCGGGAAATCGACCCAGGCCGCGCGCAACCCCGCCGCCTCGGACACGCGGGCACCGCAGGAGAAGAGGAACTCGAGCAGGGCCGCGTCCCGCATCTCGGCAGGCGTCTGCTCCCGGGGGGCGCCGTCGGCATCCATCTCGCCGTAGACCGCTAGCAGGGCCGCCATATCGTCCCGGGCGATGGTCTTGGGCAGCCGCCGCGCAGCCTTGGGGGCCTGGACGACTCCGGCCGGGTCGTTGGCGGTGACGCCGGCGCGATTCGCCCAGCGGAAGAACGAGCGCAGCGAGGACAGATGGCGCTTGATGGTCGTGCGGGCGTAGCGGGCCTGGTCGAGCTCGGCCAAATAGCGGCGCAGCTGGCGGTAGGACACCTCCCAGGGGGCAACGCCGCTGCGGTGGGCCCACGCCAGGTAGGCCCGCAGATCGTCGCGGTAGGCCCGCACCGTGTGGGCCGAGGCCCCCTGCTCCACGGCCAGGGCGGTGCAGAACCGCTCCACGTCACCGGCACCGGGCAGTTCGGGCTGCTCCTCGGCCGTCATGGCGCCATCAGGCCCGCGGCCTCGAGGGCGGCGCGGTAGCCGTCGAGGGCCGCCGAGGCCCGGCGAGCGTAGGCGCCGTAGCGCTCCCGCTTGTTGCGCACCGGCGGGTCGAGGGGCCGCAGGATGCCGAAGTTCACGTGCATGGGCTGGTAGTCCGCCGTGGCCGGGTCCGTGGCGTAGGCCAGAAGCGCCCCCCATACCGTGTCGGGCGGCAGCGGCGGCAGAGCGCGCCCGCGCAGGCCGGCCGTCACGGCCAGGGCAACATGGAGCCCCGAGCGGATGGCCTCGCAGTACCCCTCGGTGCCGGCCAGCTGACCGGCCACGTAGATCGGCGCGCCCAGGGCCCGGGCCTCATCGGAGACGAGGCGGCCGTGACCGTCCAGCAGGCGCGGCGCGTCGAGGAACGTGTTGCGGTGCATCACGCCGTAGCGGGCGAACTCGGCCTGCTCCAGGCCAGGGATGAGGCGGAATACGCGGCGCTGCTCCGGGAAGGTGAGGTTGGTCTGGAAGCCCACCAGGTTGTAGCTCTGGCCGCAGGCGTCCTCGGCCCGCAGCTGGAGGGCGGCCCAAGGGCGGCGTCCCGTGCGCGGATCGGTGAGGCCGACCGGCTTGAGGGCCCCGAAGCGCGGTGCGTCGCGGCCGGCCCGGGCGATCTCCTCGATGGGCTGGCAGGCCTGGAACAGCTCCCGGCTCTCGAAGTCCTTGGCGATGACCCGCTCGGCGCCGAGCAGCTCGTCGACGAAGCGCTCGTACTCCTCCCGGGAGAACGGGGCGTTCAGGTAGTCGCCGCCGGCGCTGGCATCCTCGTAGCGGCTCTGGCGGAACACGCGCTCCCGATCGATGGAGTCCGCCATCACCACCGGGGCCGCGGCGTCGTAGAAGGCCAGGGCGCCGCGGCCGGTCAGAGCCATGAGCGCCGAGGAGAGCCCGTCGGAGGTGAGCGGGCCGCTCGCCAGGACGACCGCGTCGGCCCCGCGGGCGAGCGCGGCGATGTCCGTCGCCTCCCGCCGCACCACCTCGATGAGGGGATGGGCCTCCACGCGCTCGGTCACCGCCCGGCTGAACAGCGTCCGATCCACGGCCAGGGCACCGCCGGCCGCCACGGCCGTGGCCCGGGCCTCCTCCATGAGCGGCGAGCCGAGGGCCGCCAGTTCCTCTTTCAGCAGTCCCGCCGCACTGTCGGGCTTGGTGCTCTTGAGGGAGTTCGAGCAGACGAGCTCGGCCAGGCCCCCCGTATGGTGCACGGGGGTCCGGCGCTCGGGGCGCATCTCCCACAGGCTCACCGCGATGCCGCGATCCGCCAGGTCGAGAGCCGCCTCGCTGCCGGCCAGACCGCCGCCTACTATGTTCACATGGTACGTCATGGCTCAACAGGATACCAAATAACGGCACGGCCACCCCCGTCAATCCGGCGGCGCTCCCCCAGGACGTCGCGATCGCGCGGCTCATGGGCGGCCTCCTTCCGGCGCGGGCACCCGCGGCCCGTAGCGGCCGTCCGGGTACTGGGCGATAAGGCCGTCCCGCTGGGCCGTGGCGAGCCAGACCATGAGCCACGGAAGCTCCCCTCCCGCCGGACCGTGGGCCCGAGCAAGAGATCGCAGCTCCTCCATACCGAGGGGCTCGGCGGCCAGAGCGGCGAGCAGGGCCTCCTCGCCGCTCTGGCCCGGAGGCGCCCCATCGGAACCCTCCTTCTTTTCTCCTTCCGCCTCTGGCTCCCTCAGGCACCCGTAGGTGAGGAACAGGGCGTCGGCGAAGCTGTCGTCGTCGATGATGGGCAGGGCGCCCTGGTAGAGCAGGCGGTTGGCACCGCGGGAATTCTCAGAGGTGATGGCCCCCGGCACCACCCACACCTCCCGTCCGGCGGCCAGGGCCTCGTCGGCCGTGGAGAAGGTGCCCGAGGGCAGCCCGGCCTCCACGATGAGCGTAGCGCGCGCGAGCCCCGCAATGAGCCGGTTGCGCTCGCGGAAGGTGTAGGGCTGGGGCGGGAAGTCCCAGGGGCGCTCGGACACCACGGCCCCGCCGCCGTCGACGATGCGCTGGAACAGGCCGGCGTTCTCGGCGGGATAGAGCTGGTCGCAGCCGCCCCCGAGGAAGGCCACGGTGGGGCAAGCGGCGGCCAGGGCCGCCTCGTGGGCCACCGCATCGCAGCCCCGGGCGCCCCCGGAGACGATGGGAATGCCCCGGGCGGCAGCGGCCGAGGCGAAGCGCCGAGCCGCCGTACGGCCGTAGGGCGTCGCCCGGCGCGCCCCCACCACGGCGAGCCCCGGGCGCAGAGCCGCAGGATCGCCCACCCCGTAGAGACGCTCGGGGGGCCGGGGACAAGCCTTGAGCAGGGGCGGGAACGCCCCGTCGTCCCTGGCGAGCTCGAAGCGCTCGCCGGAGAGCCTCATGGATAACACGGGCATGTCAGCAACCTCCTATTCCGTCGCGGACGCGGTAGCTCACCGCCTCGGCCAGGTGCTCGCACCCCACCGTCTCCGCCTCGTCCATATCTGCGATGGTGCGCGCCACCGACAGGGTGCGCACGATGGCCCGGCCGCTCATGGAGTGCAGCTCCGCCACGGACACGAGAAACGACCGCGCCCCGTCGTCCAGGGCGCATCCCTCGACGCTGAGCGGCGCCCGACGGCCCGTCGCCCCGCCCGCGCGCCGTGCCGCGAAGGCGCGGCCACGGAGCACCCCCTCCCGCAGGGTGGCCGAATCGAGGCCGCCCTGGGGCGAGAGCACGACGCTCGGCGGCGTGCGCCGCACATCGAGGTGAATGTCGATGCGATCCATGAGCGGACCGCCGATGCGATTCTGGTAGGCCCGTATCTGGGGCACGGTGCAGGTGCACTCGTGACGGTCGTCGCCGAAGTAGCCGCAGGGGCAGGGGTTCGCCGCGCCCACGAGCATGAAGCGGGCCGGGAAGACCACGTTGCCGTCGGCCCGGGTGATGGTGACCGCCCCGCTCTCCAACGGCTGGCGGATGCCCTGGAGCACCGATGACCGGAACTCTGGCAGCTCGTCGAGGAAGAGGACACCATGATGGGCCAGGGAGATCTCCCCGGGGCGGATGGGGCTGCCCCCGCCCACGAGCCCCGCGAGGGAGGCGCTATGATGCGGGCTGCGGAAGGGGCGCTCGCCGGCGATGACGGCGGCGATGGGCTCGCCGGCCACCGAGTGCACCACCGCCGCCTCGAGGGCCTCATCGGGATCGAGGGGCGGCAGGATAGAGGGCATCCGGGAGGCGAGCATGGTCTTGCCGGCGCCGGGCGGCCCCATCATGAGCAGGCCGTGACCGCCGGCGGCTGCGATCTGGAAGGCGCGCTTCGCCCCCTCATGGCCCGACACCTCGCGATAGTCCGCCGCCCCCGACGATTCCGAAGCGCCCCGGCCGCGACGGTGGAGACACAGGCACCGGGCCGCCCCGCCCTCCCCCGCCGCCGCATCGAGACGGTCGATGGCGAGGATGCGCACGCCCTCCAGGGGCACCGGGTCGCTGTCCCGGGCGCAGACGAAATCGAGCTCGCGGGAACGGGCGCAGATGCCGCAGGCCAGGGTTCCGGCCACAGGGCGCACGGTGCCGTCCAACGACAGCTCCCCCACGTAGAGGGTGTCCCGGGCCCAAGCCGGATCGATCTGGCCGGTGGCCACGAGGATGCCCAGGGCGATGGGCAGATCGAAGCCCGAGCCGGTCTTGCGCAGATGGCTCGGCGCCAGGTTCACGACGATCTTCTCCCCCGGCATCTTGAAGCCGGCGGCGCGGATGGCCGCCCGCACCCGTTCCCGGGCCTCCTGGATGGCCGCGTCCGGCATACCGACGATGGCCATGCCCGGCAGGCCCCCGGAGACCACCACCTCCACGGTGACGGGCACCACATCGACTCCGCGCACGGTGGCGCTCATGACCGCGCATTGTCCGAAGGCCATGACTCAGCCCGCCGAGTAGGCGCCGACGTGGTGGCTCACGAAGGCGCGGTCCTCGGGCAGCACGGTGATGGCCACCACGTCGAAGCGCACCACGGCCTCGTCGAAGAAATGGTCGGTCACATAGGCGAGGGCGATTTTCTCGTAGCGCTCGCGCTTGGCCCGGCCCACGGCCTCGGAGGGCAGCCCGTGGGAATCATCGCGGCGCGTCTTCACCTCGATGAAGACGAGGGTCGCCTCGTCGGCGGCGATGATGTCCGCCTCGCCGGCGAAGCAGGTCCAGTTGCGCTCGAGGATATGGTAGCCCCGGGCCTCGAGGAAGCGGACGGCCGCATCCTCCCCCCGAGCCCCGAGGGCCCGGTTGCGCCGCCCGCGCGGCTCCCGGGCCGCGGCGGCCGCCGATCCGCTCGCAGTCGTCTTCCCCTTGGACGACGACCGCCGGACGGCGGACCCCGCAGCCCCCGGCGATGCCTTCCGCGGGGAGGATTTGCGTCTCCGCGGCTTATTCTCGCCCTCGGCCGGGGCGGCGTGCTTCCCTGCGTCGGCGTGCTTGGCCTGGCGGCGCTTCTTCACGGGCGCCGCAGCGCGGCCGGCGGCCGCTTCCTCTATCGTGACCATGAGGTGTGCTCCTTTCTCGGTAGGAGCACCCTACTCTCCCAAAGTCGCACTTATGTCGCGGGAAAACCGCCGATGACTCCCGCCGCGCACCGCCCCGGCACCGTCGCCGAACCGCCCGCAGGCCGCCGCCGCGTCCCCGAAGGGCCGCTCCCACGCCGCCCGCGAGCCGCCACGACCCCGCCCCGAACACACCTGCGAGCCATCCGCCGGACCGCGCTCTCGCCCCTCGGGGCCGCTAGAAGAGGCTCTCCTGGGTGAAGGAGGTACAGAAGCTGCGCCGGTGGATGGGGGTGAGCCCGCGCTCGCGAATGGCCGCCAAGTGCCCCTCGGACCCATAGCCCTTGTTCCCCGCGAAGCCGTAGCCCGGGTACTCGGCGTCGTAGGCCTCCATGAGGCCGTCGCGGGCCACCTTGGCCACGATGGAGGCCGCGGCGATGGAGGCGCACTTCCCGTCGCCCTTCACCACGTTCACCTCCCGCTCGTCCAAATGGAGCGGATTGCCGTCCAGAAGCACCACGTCCACGGCCACGCCGGCCGCCTCCACGGCGGCGATGGCGGCCCGAAACGCCCGGCGCAGGGAGGCGGTCATACCGTCGCGGTCGATATCGGCCGGCTCCACGTACTGCACCGTCCACGCCCGGGCCCGCTCGCGCACGGCGCCCGCGATGGCCTCGCGGTCCTCCGGCCGCACCTGCTTGGAGTCGTTGAGCCCGGCGATGACCTCCTCCCCCAGGACGACGCCGCCCACGGCCAAGGGACCGGCCAAAGGACCGCGCCCCACCTCATCGAGGCCGAGGACCACCCGCCCGCCCCGCTCGGCGGCCAGCTGCCGCTCGAAGGCGTACATACCCGCCAGCCGCTCCGCCTCGGCGGCCTCAGCCTCGAGGCGACGGCGCGCCACCTCCACGGCCTGGCGCACCCCTTTGCGGGTGTCGGCCACCAGCGAGCGCTCCAACACGGCGAAGGCAGCCGCGTCGGCGTGCTGGAGCTTGGCGCGTATCTCGGGGACGGTCAGGTCGATCACCGGGCTCTCCTCTCATCGTCGGCAGGGCTGCGACCCGCGCCGGCCGCGGGTCCGCCCAAGAAAAAGGGCCCCCGAAGGAGCCCTTGGCAGTACACGGAAGTTGCGCCCTAGCGGAACGACTTCTCCTTGATCTTGGCGGCCTTGCCCACCTTGTTGCGCAGGTAGTACAGCTTGGCGCGACGCACATCGCCGCGACGGGTCACCTCGATCTTCTCGATCTTCGGGGAATGCACCGGGAAGGTACGCTCGACGCCGATGGAGAAGCTGATCTTGCGCACGGTGAAGGTCTCGCGGACCGAAGCGCCCTGGCGGCGGATGACATCGCCCTGGAACACCTGGATGCGCTCGCGGTTGCCCTCCTTGATGCGATAGTGGACCTTGACGTTATCGCCCACGTTGAACTCGGGGAGGTCCTGCTTGATCTGCTGCTGCTCGATAGCGCGAATGATATCCATTGCCTTTTCCTACTCTATACTTCCAGTGGTCTTGCGATTTCATCTTGTTATGGACGCGATTTGACAGTATATCGCCACTAGTGCGCCCGCGCAAGGAAAATTTCCCCGCCATTCCGCGAAAATCCACGGGAACGGTCGAGGGGCGCCGGTCGGACGCGGCGGGCGCGGTCTTAGGCGTGACGGGGAGCCTCTTCCTCCACGATGACGAACTCCTCGTCGCCCTCGCTCTCCTGGGCCACGAGCATCTGCTCGAACATGGACGCGGTCTGGGAGAAGTCGCTCGGCAGCACCACGGTGGACTGGCGGCCGTTGCGGGCGAACTCGCTCATCATGTCGGTCCACTGGGTGAAGATGAACAGCTGGTTGGCCTCGGCCGCCGACACGCCGGAGCTCTTGATGACCGCGAGCGACTCGGAGATGCCGTCGGCGATGGCCTTGCGCTGGGCGGCGATGCCGCGGCCGGCCTGCTCCATGGCCTCGGCGCGGGCCCGGGCCTCGGTGACCACCTTGATGCGCTCGGCCTCGGCGAGGGACTGGGCCGCCTCCTTCTCCCGCTGGGCGGAGTTGATGCGGTTCATGGACTGCTCCACGTCGGCGGGCAGGTCGATGGCGGTGATGAGCGTGCTCACCACGTCGTAGCCGTAGGCGGCCATGAGCTCGGACACCGTCTGGTTCACGTCGGAGGCGATGGCGTCCTTGCGGTCGAACACCTCGTCCAAGGTGTACTGGGGCACGCTGGAGCGCAGGGCGTCGATGAGGTAGGAGCGCATCTGGGCCGTGGGGTTGGCCAGCATGTAGTAGCTGCGCCACACGCCGGAAGGCTGCCCCTGGACCGCCGGCTGGGCGCTCACGCGGTACTGGGCCGCGATGGCCATGGTGACAGTCACGTTGTCGCGGGTCTTCGCGTCGATGGTGAACTGCTCCTGGCGGGTGCGCATGTCCACCTTGGCGGCCACCACCTCGAAGACGGGGATCTTGATGTTCAGGCCCGCGCCCACGGTGCGGTTGAACTTGCCCAGCCGCTCGATGATGTAGACGTTCTGCTGCGGAACGATGAAGAAGATCTGCGGTGCGAGCAGGACGAGCAGGACGATAAGGATGCCAAGGAGGATCATGGGCGGCCTCTCTTTCTCTCAGTTGCGCGATGGGGATATTGGTGGCAGTATACCATTGGAACCCGAGAGAAAGAGGCCCCATGACCGATCCCGCCCGCGCCGCCCTCGTCCTCATCGACATGCAGAGGGGCTTCATCGATGCCGAATCGCCCCTGTGCATCGCCGGGGCCGCGACCACCGTGCCCGCCTGCGCCCGGGCCCTCGAGGCCGCCCGGGCCCACAGCATGCCCGTCTTCCATGTGCGGCGGGAGTATGCCGCCGACGGCAGCGACGTGGAAGCGGTGCGCTACCGCACCTGGGCCGAGGGCGGCCGTCCCCTCTCGACGGCGTGGCCCGACAGCCTCGCCTGCCCGCCGGAACTTGAGCCCGCCCCCGGCGAGCCCGTCGTCACGAAGCCGAGCTGGTCGGCTCTCTTCGGCACCGACCTGGCGACCGAGCTGCGCCGCCGCGGCATCGCCACCCTCGTCCTCGCGGGAACGACGACGCCCAACTGCGTGCGCTCCACGGCCTACGACGGGCTCGCCCTCGGCTTCAATGTGGCGGTCCTGGGCGATGCCACCTCCTCGCGCAGCCCCGAGGCGCAACGGGCCAACCTCGCCGACATGGCAACGGTGGGCATCCAGATCCTCTCGACCGAGGAGTTCGCCGGCGGCGGCCCGGAGTGCCTGGGCGACACCGAGGGGGCGGTGGCCCGAGCCGTGGGACCGAGCCGGACGACGAGCCCGGTACCCGGAAAGAACCCCGCCGGCGACGACCACGGCGCCCCCGCCGGCGCGACGACCCCCGCCTCACCCGACAGCGCCCGGCGCGACGACCGAGCGGGCGCGGAGCTGCCCGTAGCGGCAGACGCCCCGCGGCTCGCCTCCATCGAGACCGTCTCGACCGGCTGGATCAACAAGTACCACCTGCGCTACACGCTGCCCGACGGGCGCCCCTACGCCTACGAGGGCGTCTCCCGCAAAGGACCGGCGGCCTACGCCGCGGCGCTTTCGGCCCTCGGAGCCGGGGCGGCCCCGGTGCCCGACGCCGTGTGCATGGTGCCGATCCTGCCCGACGGCTCGGTGCTGCTCATCCGGGAATTCCGCTATCCGCTGAACTCCTGGTGCATCTCGCTGCCCGCCGGCCTCATCGACGACGGGGAGGATCTGGCCGCGGCCGTGGCCCGGGAGCTCGCCGAGGAGACCGGCTACCGGCTGCGCACCGACGTGGCCGAGCCCCTGCGACCCCTCCCCCAGCCCGGCTTCTCCTCCACGGGCATGGCCGAGGAGAACGTGCAGGTGGTCTTCGCCCAGGTGGAGGCCGCCGGCGAGGCGGCGCCCGAGGCCGGCGAGCTCATCGAGCCCTTCATTCTGGCCCCCGACGAGATCCGCCCCTTCCTGGACGGCAGCACCACCCCCATCGGCACCCGCTGCCAGCTCATCCTGGAAATGCTGGCCTCCTAGGAGGACCCGCACGGCCCGCAGCGGCCGGGCACCCCCCGCGCGCACGAACACGGCCGCCATTTCCCTTCTCGGGAAGCGCTCCCAGCCGTCGGGCGTGCGCGGGCCCTAGCCCCGCGCGAAGCAGTCGCGCTCGAGGAGGTCGAGGAAGTCGTCGGAGATGTAGATCGGCAGCTTCGCGCGGGTCTTGTCGCTCTTGAGCGGCCGGGCCGGGTCGTCGTACTCCACAAGGGCGTTGCAGCTCCAAACGACCCCGAGCAGGGCGTTCACCATCACGTAGGCGGGCAGGCGGCCGTCGAAGGAGCCCCGCGGGAAACGGCCATCCACGGCCTCCCAGTAGTCAGCGACGAAGCGGGCCCGCGTTTGCCCGTCGAAGATGACGTCGGTGTCCCAAATGGTGCTCGTCGGCGAGAGAAAGTAGGCCACATCTTGGGCCGGCTCTCCGATCACGGGCTTCTCCCAGTCCACCATGGTGCCGCGGCCGTCCGGGCCGATGAGGAAGTGGGAGGGCACGGCCTCGGTATTGAGGATGCGGCCGGCGTCCGCTCCGGGCTCCGGTGCCGCCGCCACGGCGGCGCGGGCCCGCTCGACCAGACGCCGCACCCGCGCGACCACAACCGGCGCGGCGCGGTCACTCGCCTCGTAGGCGGCGAAGAGCCCCTCGCAGGCGGCGAGCTGGGCCGCCAGCGGATCCCGGGGTCGCAGGAGCGGGCACGCGGGGGCAACGGGGGTGCTGTGCACGTCGGCGAGCACCCGGGCCGCCTCGCGCACCTGGGCCGGATCGGCGCAGTCGAGCCAGGCCCCCTCGACGAAGGATTCCACGAGCACCCCGTGGCCGGCCGCCGTCCCGGCGCTGTCGACGAACAGGGCCGTCGGCACCCGACCGCTCGGGGCCAGGGCGCGCAGGGCTCCGTACTCGTAGCCGATCTGGTCGGCGAGCCCCAGCTGGCTCGCGTAGTTCAGCCGCAGCACGAAGAGCCGCCCCGCCGCCGTGAGCCGGAAGTTCGCGTTGTGCTCCCCGGCGGCCAAAGGCTCCACGGTCAGCTCCGCGTCGGAAGCGAGCCCGAGAGCGCGGGCCAGGTCGGCGTTGCCCTCCACATAGGCGCGGGCCTCTTCCCCACTCGTCGGCTCCCCCATGGCGGCTCCTCTCCGATTCGTTAGTAGACTATATCTAATAGTTGTTGCATTATACTATACCGAGAAGAGAACCTGCGGAACGCCCGAAACGCGACAAGGCCCCTGGGGGGTGCTCCGGCCCCGCCATCCCGCCGTGCGTTCTCCCACAGAGAAAGGATTCCCCGTGAAGAAGGTCATCATCGATTTCGACAACACCCTGGGCGTGCGCGGCTGCGACGTGGACGACGGGCTCGCCCTCTTGTACCTGCTCGGAAACCCCGAGCGCTGCTCCGTCGAGGCCGCGTGCACCTCCTACGGCAACGCCGATCTGGCCACGGTGGACGGCAACACGCGGCGGCTCTTCGCCGAGCTGGGGCTCGACATCCCCGTTTTCCGGGGCGCTGCGGAGCCGGGGGATACCGTCACCGAGGCCGCCCGCTTCCTCGCCGAGGCCGCTGCCGCGGCCCCTGGAGAACTCTCCATCCTCGTCACCGGTTCCACGACGAATCTGCTCGGGGCGGCCCGGGCCGACAGCAACTTCTTCGACAACGTCGCCGAGATCGTTCTCATGGGCGGGGTGACCGAGAGCCTCGTCATCAACGGCCGTATCATGGACGAGCTGAACCTGTCCTGCGATCCAGAGGCCACCCTCGCCATCCTCGCCTCGGGAGCGCCCGTCGCGGTGACCACGGCCCAGGCCTGCCTGGCGGCCCACGTCACCCGCGCCGCCCTCGCCGGCGCCTTCGCGGCTGACAGCTGGCTTATGCGGGCCATCGACTACTGGTTCGCCGACATGGAGGGACGCTACGCCTGGGACGGCTTCGCCGTATGGGACCAGGTGGCGGCGGCGATGGTCATCAAGCCGGAACTCTTCGAGCAACAGGCCTTCCCCGTGACCCTGAACCGGCGCTTCCTGGCCGCGGGCTACCTGGAACGGGCGACGGCTGCCGCGCCCCAGGCGACCATCGCAACGCCGGTCATCGCCGACCCGGCCGCCTACCTCACCGATGCCGTGGCGGGCTGGTCCCGGGCCTGCGACCGACTGGGCCTGGCCCGCTAGCCCGGAGGGAGCGCCCATGGACCGCCGCTGCACCACCGACGCCAACGCCCCCGCGTCCCGACCGTCGCGCGCCGACCGGCACCCCGAAAGGCCCACAACCGGCATCGAGGCCCTCGCAGGCCCCACCCTCACCTTCCTCGGCACGGGGGCCGGCTGCGGCGTGCCCGCCTTCTTCTGCACCTGCCCCGCCTGCGAGGAGGCCCGGCGCGACCCCCGAGCACGCCGCGGCGACTGCGGCGTGGCCGTGCGCCATCGCGAGACCACCCTCATCGACACGCCGCCGGATCTGCGCCACCAACTGGAGCGCGAGGGCATCCGCGCCGTGGATCGTGTGCTGTGGACCCACGCCCACTTCGACCACCTGGGAGGCCTCGGCGAGCTGGAGTACGCGGTGCGCCTCGGCTCGGGGGCGCCCCTGCCCTGCTTCGCGAGCCCCGGCGCCCGAGAGGGCATCCTCGCCGAGTTCCACTATCTGGAGGACATCCTCGCCTTCCACGAGCTGCTTCCCCGCGCTCAGGTGGCCTTCGACGGAGTGACCTACACGGCTCTGCCCGTGGCCCATGCCCCGGGCACCTACGGCTACCTCATGGAGACGCCCCGCGGCCGCACCTTCTACGCCTCGGACACGGGCCCCTTGCCGCCCGAGACGGCGGAGCGGGTGCGCGGGTGCGATACCCTCATCCTGGACGCCACCTTCTGGGGCCGCAACGGGAGCCCGGCCCACCACCACAGCGTGCAGGAGGCCATTGCCGAGGGGCTCGCCCTGGAGGCGGGCACCGTCTACCTCACGCACCTGGCCATGCACTACGCCGCCCCCGTCACCCTAGCTGCCCTGGAGGATTACCTGGCCCCGTGGGAGGGGCGCATCCGCGTGGCCGCCGACGGCCTGACCATCCCGCTGTAGCCCGCGGCCACCGGAATGGGCACCTCCTTGCCAAGCCTCTCCAGCCGCGCGAAGGGGACGACCCGGAACGACGAGCCGTCCGACGCGCTCGATGCGGAAGCCCGCGGCACCGCCGCAATTTCTTGATATTTGATCTTGTCTAATAGTTGGTATTGACCTATACTATGGCTTGTCTGAAGCACGAAAGCCGGGAGCGTCACGCTCCCGGCTTTTTGTTGTTGAGAAGCCCCAGGGCGATCCGCGGTTGAGCGGCAAGGGCATGGCCCTTGCCCTACGGGGGCCTGCGACCAGAACAAAGCAAGTGCCCCGAGCGATCGGCGGCAAGAGCCCGGGCCGTGGCCCGAACGACCGGCGGCGTTAGGCGGGGAATACGAAGCAGCCGTCCGGGGCCACGGCCACGGGCACCGTCTCGCCGGGGGTGAGCGGCGCGGGCACCGGCACCGTGAGCGTCTGGCCCGCGCAGTCGAGCCGGGCGAGGTAGGTCGCCCCCGCGTACACGTTGCAGCGCACCATGGCCTTGCCCGCGGCCACGAGGGCATCCGCACCCAGCGGGGCGCCCTCGCCGGCAAGCGCGGGCGGTATCGCCCCCGGTCCGGCCTGACACTCCCCCGCCGCATCGACCGAACCGATCCCGACGGCCGCAGCCCCGCCCGCAACGGCCCGACGGGCGTCCTCGGCCGCCGCGCAGCGGCCGTGGCGCACTACGGCCCGCGCCGCGCCGTCAGGCACGCCCGGTGCCGGCAGGCGCACCTCGGCCAAGTGGAAGATTCCCTGCCGCACCTGCCCTTCGAGCACCGAGCAGTCGCCGAAGCAGGCCGCGATCTTCGCCGTGGCCGGACGGGCGAACAGCTCTTCGGGAGGAGCGGCCTGGGCCACGGCGCCCCCATCCAGGGCAACCACCCTATCGGACATCATGAGGGCCTCGCTCGCGTCGTGGGTGACCATGAGGGTCGTGCAGCCCTCCTCCCGCTGCAGCCGCAGCACGAGCGAGCGCATATCGTCGCGCAGGCTCTCGTCGAGGCCCGAGAAGGGCTCGTCCATGAGCAGGGCCGCGGGGCGCGCCGCCAGGGCCCGGGCCAGGGCCACGCGCTGGGCCTGGCCGCCGGAGAGCGTGCGGGGCTCGCGCGGCCCGAAACCGGGAAGCTGCACCCGCTCGAGCAGCTCGGCGGCCCGCGCCGTGCGCTCGCGGCGCCCCACACCGCGCATGCGCAGCGGATAGGCCACGTTCTCCGCGACGGTCATGTGGGGAAACAGCCGCACATCCTGGAACACGAAGCCCAGATCGCGCCTATGGGGAGGCAGGCCGTCCACGCAGCGGCCGTCGAAGAGCACCGCGCCGCTATCCTGCAACAGGATGCCGGCGATCACCTTGAGCACCGTGGACTTCCCCGCCCCCGATTCGCCGAGCAGCGAGACGAAGGCGCCGTCCGGCACCGAGAACGACACCTCCCGCAGCACCGCGCGCCGGTCGCGCTTGCGCTCGCCCAGGGCCAGGGTCAGATCGCGCACTTCCACCTTCACTGCACTCACCCCTCGAAGTAATCGATCTCTTGGGCCGTCCGCTTGCGCAGCAGCACCTCGAACAGGAAGAACACCAGAAGCGTGGCGCCCAGGAACACCACGCCGTAGGCGCTCGCGATGGTTCGGTCGCCGCTCGACAGGTACGGGAACATCACCAAGGCGAGCGTCTTCACCTTCCCCGCCCCGATGAGCAGGGTGATGAAGTACTGGGAAAACGACATGATGTAGGCCATGGAGGCCGCCGAGAGCATGGCCGGCAGCAGCAGGGGAACCGTCACGTGAATCCAGGTGCGCACGGCCCCCGCGCCGCACAGCCGCGCCTGCTCCTCAAGCCGAGTACCCACTGCGTCCAGGGCATCCATCATGATGAGGGCCGCATAGGGCAGCGCCACGATGGCATGGGCGAGCACGACCCCCGCGGCCGTTCCCGCGAGCCCCGCCCGGAGGAAGGCCACCTGCACCCCCATGGCGAACACCGTGGAGGGAATGAGGAAGGGCAGCAGCACCGCGAAGCGGACCGCCTCCCGGCCCCGGAACCGATAGCGGGAGAGCGCCCGGGCGGCCAAGGTGGCCACGACCGTGGTGAGAAGGGCGCAGGCCAGGGCCAGGGCGATGGAGCCGGCGAGCACCGAGCCGGTGTCCCGGCCCGGGCCGAACAGCTCCTCGATGCCCCGGGCCGACCAGCTCTCGGGCAGCAGGGCCGGCCAGGGCCACGAGGCCGTCACCGACCAGAGAACCACCACCGCCAGGGGGGCCAGCACGCACAGCCCCTGCAGGGCCACCAAGGCCCGGGCGGCCCAGCGCGCCCCGCCTCGGCGCCGCGCGCTCATCGGGCCCTCCCCTCCCGCTTGAGCACGGCGAAGTACCCGATGGCGGCCGCGCTCGTCACCACGGCCATCACGCCGTTCAGGGCCATGGCCACGCAGCGGTTCAGAATGTCGGGGTTCTGGAACTCCAGGTAGGCCAGCACGGGCAGGGCCTTGGGCAGGGTGGGCCCCAAGAGGAAGGGCACCTCGTAGGCGCCGAAGGCGAAGGCGAACACCACGAGGAACGCCTTCGCGAGGGCGCCCCGGCACAAGGGCAGCGTCACCGAGAGAAACGCCCGCACCGGGCTCGCCCCCGCCGTGGCGGCCGCCTCGCCGAAGCGGTCGGACACGTGGTCCATGAGCGTCACCGTGCAGAAGGCCACGAACGGTACCTCCTTCCACACGTACACGGCGATGATGCCCCAGCCGGAGGGGGCGCCGACGATGGAGGGGAAGTCGGCGGGGCCCTGCACCAGGCCCAGCCCCGAGAGGATTCGGGGCACCAGGCCCGATCCGGCGAACAGGGACACCATGAACAGCACCACGAGGATATGGGCGCACATGAGGGGAATCTGCACGTCGATGAGGGCGGCGAGGCGCGTCTGGCGCACGGCAACGAGGGCCGCGGCAAGTCCGATGCCGCCGAGCAGCGCCATAAGGGAGGAGACCAGGGCGAGGTAGAGGCTGAAACCCACGGACTCGACCAGATCGGGCCGGGTGAGCACCTGGGCCCAGTAGTCGAGGGTGAAGGTGGTCATCCCCAGAAACGGCATGATGCCGAAGCCCTGCAGCAGGCCGTTGACCACGCCGAACAGGAACACCGCCACCAGCACGAGAGCCGGGGCCAGCAGCAGATAGGGCGCGAGGGCGCGCCGCGCGCGCCGCAGTGCGAGAGCATCGTGCGCCATGGACCGCCTCCTCCTTCCTCTCCGAACCCGTGCGATTCCCGCAACGGAGCGCCCGCCCGGGACGCCCCGCCGCGGGAACCTTGCTAGGCCCCGGCCACCTCGGCGAGCCAGAGCTTCTCCAGCAGGGGGATGACCGGGCCGGCGGCCTCGGCGATGCGGTGGGACAGCAGCTCGTCCAGGGGAATCTGGGTGGATCCCAGGGGCACATCGGCGAAGGCCGCGCGATCCGCTTCGGGAAGCTTGTCCATGGCGAGCACCGAGATGTTCCCGAGCTCCTCGTAGATGGACAGCTGCATCGCCGGCGAGACCACCTCGTTGATGGCCACGAGGGCCGCGGCCTTGTGGGGCGCGTTGGCGGCGATGGCCATGAAGTTCGAGTTGCCCACGGTGCCCGTGTCGAAGATGAACGAGCGGGTGGTCTCGGGCAGCTGACCGGTGTTCACGAGGTCCTGCGGGGCGCCGTAGCCCATGTTCATCACCAGCTCGCCGTCGGCGTACATGGCGGCCATGGTGGCCGAGTCCGCGGGGAAGGTGGCCCCCTCTTTCCACAGGTAGGGGTTCAGGGACTTCAGGTAGTCCAGACCCGGCTGCACGATGGCCCGCACGCTCTCCTCAGTGGGGTCGTCCATGGCGTTCAGCTGCTCGAACGCCTCCTTGCCGATGACACCGGCGATGAGGCAGGAGATGAAGGCCGTGCCGGTGAAGTCGCCCGGCTCGGGATAGGTGACCTGGCCGGCATGGGCCTCGCAGAAGGCCTTGAACGCCTCCATGGTGGTCGGCGGATCGGTCACCTTCGCGCTGTCGTACCACATCTGCATCTGGGCCTTGCCGTAGGGGCACTCGTAGCCCTCGGTGGGGGCGCCGAAGTCGTAGAGCACCTCGGAGCTGTTCCCGTCGATGTAGTCATTGAAGTTCGGGAGGAACTCCGTGAAGGGGCCCCACAGGTAGCCGTTCTCCTTGCAGGAGTAGAAGTTCTCGCCGTTGATCCAGATGAAGTCGATGGTGCCGTCGGTCACGCCGGCCTGCATCTCGCCGGAGAGCTGGGTGAGGATGTCGTTGATGTCCATGCCCACCAGATCGAGGGTGATGTCGTACTTCTCCTTGAGGGCCGGGGCGAGCACCGTGTTGATCCAGGTGTTGCGGGCCTCGTCGCCGCCCCAGCCGTACCAGGAGACGGTCTGGCCCTGGGCCGCCTCGAGCACTGCGTCCCAGTCGGCGTAGTCCACCTCATCGGTGCC
>CANSQM010000010.1 GCA_947649205.1 uncultured Enterorhabdus sp. | reverse complement strand
CAGATAGGCCACACATCCCTGGCCGTCGGTGTTGTAGGCGATGAGCGCGCCGCCCTTGTTCACGAGTACGTTGGCCCCGTGAGCAAGGCTCGCCGAGGCGGCCCTCACATCGGCGGCGGCGAAGGCCTCGGGCTTATAGGGGGTCGTGATGTTGATGGACAGAAAGTCGCGGGCCGCCAAGAAGGCCTCGGCCTCAGCCCGGGTCGCCAGATCAGCCGTGCCGTAGTGCCAAGGCAGCCCCGCCCGCTCGTAGACGGCGCTGTACATGACGGGCGACTTCGAGTGGGCAATGGGGTGCCCCAAAATATAGAGATGCTCGGTCACAGCCGCGCTCCTTTCACTCCTATTCCGACGATGAGGGAGAACCCGCGGCAGCTGGAGCGCAGGAGGCGGCCAACTCGTCACCAGCTTGGCGCATATGCACGGCCGGCTCCGGCTTGCGGTCTCCCAGAATGACCCGCTCCGCATTGCGCAACAGCAGCGTATGGGGCAGATCCTGCTCCACCAGGGGCTGCAGCATATAGGCGGGAAGGCCGGCCAGATGAGCACCGAGCACGTCGGTGGCCAGCTGATCGCCCACCACCACCGCCTCGCTCCGCGGCGCCTTCAGCTTCCGCAGGGCCACCATGAAGGAAGCGGGCACGGGCTTCATAGCCTTGGCCACGATGGGCAGTTCAAGCTCGCCGGCGAATTGGTACACGTCGCTGTGCCAGTTGTTGGACACGAGGCAGAAATCCACCCCGGCCGTGCGGGCGCGGCCGAGCCACAGGCCCACATCACGGGGCACCTGATGCGTATCCCGAGCCCGAATGGTGTTGTCGATATCGAGCAGCACCGCCCGATATCCGTGGCCGAGCAAGTCGGCCTCGATATCGATGGCGGTGATGCGCGAGAAGTAGCGGTCGGGGGTCAGCAGCGCCATGGGCACATCCGCACCGGCAGGGCCCAGGACCTAGGCGGCCTCGGCGTCGCCGTCGCCGGCGGAGGTGCCGGAGTTGTCGGCGATGGCCTGCTGGTGCTGCTCGTAGGTCTGGCTGAAGACGGCCTGCATGTTGCCGTCGGCATCGGAATAGAAGTAGAAGAACATGTCCTTAGTATCCGTCGGCTCGCACACGGCGATGAGGCTCTCGATGCCCGGCGAGCAGATGGGGGTCGGCGGCAGCCCCGGGTTCGCATAGGTGCCGTAGGGCGTCTCGGCGTGCACCTCCTCGGCCGTAGGCTCGCGGCCCACCTCGTAGGCCGTGGTGGCATCGGATTCCAGATAGGGGCGGTCGGAGGCGAGGCGGTTGTAGAACACCCCGGCCACATGATCGCGTATCTCCTGGTCGCCCGTGGACTCCTTGGCCACAATGGAGGCCAGATTCACCGCCTCATAGAGGGAGAGCCCCTGGCTCGCCGGATAGCTGTTGGCGAAGTCGCCGAAAATGCCGGCGGTCTCGGCGCCGAACTGATCGAGCATCATGCGCACCACGGCCTCGGCATCCATCTCCTCGGTCACGGCATAGGTCTTGGGGAACAGGAAGCCCTCGAGGGAGTTCTCCCCGGCGCTCTCCAGGAAGGGATAGTCGGCAACGTAGGCGCTCGCGTTCTCGGAGGCGGCCAGGAAGGCCTCGGCCGTGATGCGGCCGCCCGTGGCGCTGGCCACGAGATCGGACAGTTCGGCGCGGGTGATGTCCTCAGGCACGGCGAGCGTATCGCCCACGGTGGCCGGGCCGGCCATGATGGCCCGCACCAGGGCCTCGGGGGTGCTGCCGCCCTCGAAAGTGTAGGTACCGGGAATGAGCGCGGCGGCGGCCTCCAGGCGCGTCACCTCGTTCGTGAAATCCTGGGCGCTGCCGATGAGGTGCGCCGCGGCCAGGGCATCGCCGATGGAAGTGGCGCTCTCCCCTTCCGTGATCGTCACCTCCACGGTCTCGCCGGGCTGCAAGAGCTCGGTGCCCGAGCAGGCCTTGAAGGCGAAGAAGCACACCGCGGCGAGCACGATGAGCGCGAACACCCCGAGGAAGATGGCCGGCTTCGGATCGCGCTTGGGCATGATGGCGCTCGTGTCGTAGGTGCGGAACTCCCGATCGCCCTTGGCATGGGCCGCGCGGGCCGCATGGGTAGGTCGGGAGGAATAGGTTACCGTCTTCTTATGAAGGGCCACAGAACAGCCTTTCTCTCCTCAGCCCGACCGAAAGCGCCTGGCGGCTCAGCGCCTCCCCTCGGCGCGAGCGCGCTCGTCGAGCCACGATTGCAGAAACAAACTCGCGGCTATCATATCCACTTTTCCGCGCATCTCGCGCTCGCTCAGGCCCTTTTCACGCAAACTCCGCTTGGCCTCGGCCGAGCTCAGGCGCTCATCTGCGAAAACGTGGGGAATGCCGCAGGCATCGCTAATGCACGCGGCAGCCTTGCGGATACAGGTCGCCTGGGGGCCCTCCTCGCCAGATAGGGTGCGCGGCAGCCCGCAGACGAACAGCTCCGGCTCCCAATCCTCCAGCAGGCGCCGGAAGGGCTTGGCCGCGCCCGTCACCTCGACGGCGGGCAGCACGGCCACGGGGCTCGCCACCCGCTCGCCCGGGTCGCTCACAGCCACTCCCACGCGCACTTCTCCGATATCGAGGGCCATGACCCGCACGGCTAGCGCACCTCCAGCAGTTTCTGGCGCAGCTCCGCTTCCATGCGGCGCATCTCCACCTCGGCCTCGGCGCGCTTGGCGCGGCCCTCGGCCTGAATCTTCATCACCTCGTCGAAGGTCTGGATGAGGTTCTCGTTGGTGGCCTTCAAAGTCTCGATGTCCACGATGCCCCGCTCGGACTCGCGGGCCACCTCCACCGTGGACTGCTTCAATTTCTCGGCGTTCTTGCGCAGCAGTTCGTTGGTCATGTCGGTGACGGCAGACTGGGCCTTGAGCGCCGCCTCGTTGTTGGCGAGCCCCAGGGCCAGAAGCATCTGGCTCTTCCACAGCGGGATGGTGTTCACGAGCGTCGTCTGGATCTTCTCGATCATGAGCATCTCGTTGTTCTGCACGAGACGGATCTGCGGGGCCATCTGCATGGCCACGGTGCGGGACAGATCCAGGTCGGAGAGCTTCTTCTCGAAGCGGTTGCAGGCCGCCGACAGCTTCTGCACTGCCTCGGCATCCTCGGTGGAGGCCGAGGCCTGGGCCTTGGCGGCCAGCGCGGCCAGCTCGCCCTCGCGCACCTCGGCCAGGCGCTGGCGGCCGGCCAGCAAGTACATGGTCAGCTCCTTGAAATAGGTAAGGTTCAGCTCGTAGAGCTTGTCCATGGTGGCGGCGTCCTTCATGAGGGTCACCTGGTGGGCCTCCAGGGCTCGGGCGATCTTGTCCACGTTGGCCTCGGCGCTGTCGTAGCGGGCCTTCAGGGCCACGATCTTGTTCGCCTGGCGCTTGAACAGGCCGAACAGCCCCTTGCTCTCCTCATCGGCATCGAAGCTCTTCAGCTCGGTCACCACCCCGGCGATCAGATCGCCGGCCTCGCCCAGATCCTGGGTGCGCACGCGCTCGAGGGCCGTCTCGGAGAAGTCGGCCATCTTCTTCTGGGCGCCGGAACCGAAGGTGAGCACCTGCTGGGAGTTGGCGATGTCGATCTGCTGGGCGAAGGCGTCCACCTGGGCCAGCTCCTCGGCCGAGAGCGAATCGGCGAGGGAGGGAGCGGCGGGGGCCTCCACCTCGATGATGGACGCCTTGACGGTGGTGTCCTCGGCCACCGGGTCCAGGGTGAGGGTGGGGGCGGGAATGTTCGTGAGGTTCGTCAGCTCGTCGTTCATGGGAATTCCTTTCGGGCGGGGTCGAAAACGGAACGGGGCCGCGGCGCGCGATGGGCGCGGCGGCGCGATAGGTTATCAGGGTTTCACATCGAAGGGCCCCTCTACCAGCCCCTCCTGGGCCAGCATGGCCTGGAGCACCGTGATATCGGCGGACACATCGAGGGACAGATCCTGGTAGGTATCGTCAAAGAGCTTCTCGAAGGCGCTGTGGAGCACTCCTAAGGTGTGCTCGATCTCGCGGCGCGAGGAGGAGATGTTCTCGCCCTGGACCGGTTGCTCCTCCAGGCTCTCGTAGGCCGCGAGCAGCTTCACCGTCGTGGGCAGGTAATAGGCGGTCAGGCGATCGAGGCCGGCGATGACCTCGGGCGCCTCCTCGGCCCGGGCGAGAATGCGGCCCACCACCTCCTCGATGGCCACGATGCGCTCGCTCACGGCTTCGTCATCGATGGCCTCGTCCAAGCGGCGAAGCTGGCCCAGGTAGTCCCAACCCGCCGTGACGAAGGCGCGCTGATCCGGCGTGAGGCGGTCGCGAAGGTCACGCTCGCGGTCCTGGCGCGCGGCGACCTCGGCGGCCGCGACCGCTTCGGCGGCCCGCTGGTTCTCGGCGATCTGGCGCTGATGCTGCTGCAACGTGCAGTACTGGCGGTAGGCGTTCTCGGTCACCATGAGGGTGGTGGCCTCGTCGTCGATGCGCCCGTGGGGAATGAGCCCGCGCTTGAGCAGCTTGCGGGCCCGGGCCAGAGCCTTGGGTCGGCTGATCAGAGCGCGGGCGGCAATGTCATCGAAGGTGCAGGCCTCGCGGTCGCCGAAGATGCGCCGGAACGACTTGAGCTGCGAGGCGGTGCGCAAGCGATCGATGCCTCCGGCGAGCAGCGCCGCTCCGGCCGCCGTGAGCGTGCCGAACAGCACCGCCGTCACCACGCCGGCAGGACCCGTGGCGAGCCCCGCAACGATGCCCACAGCCGTAAAGGTGCCGAAGGCGAAGGTGCACGCGCCGCCGATGGCTGTCATGATCACACCGGACGCCGTCAGGCCGCCGGAGGAGCGGAACCGCCCTTTGGCAAGGGCCGTGGGACCGGGGTAGGCCGGCGCGGGGGCGGGAGCGGTGGGAACGCCCCGGCCCCTGCCAGCTTGGGCCTGCGCTTGGGCCTGCTGGGCCTGCCAGGCTGCCTGGGCGGCCGCCTGGGCCTGGGCGGCGCGGTACTGGGCCTCGACCGCCTTGCGCTCCCGCTTGGCCTGGCGCTTCCGCGCCTTCGCCTGGCGCTTGCGGGCCATCTCCTCGTAGGCCCGCAGATTGTCCTCGGGTTTCGATCCCAGAGCTTCGGCCACCTCGCCCGCACCCTTTTCCACCGCTTTGGCGAACTGGGAGAACGCCTTGTCCACCGAGTGGCACAGGCGCTCGAAGTCCTTGGCAGACATGCCAGGCACCGGGCTCTCGCCCGGACGCGTCGCCCACGGCCCCGTCGAGGCGGAACCCGGGCCCGATGCCTTCGCGCCGCCGGGCGAGCCTGCGGAGCCGGCGCCGTTGGAGGCACCGCCGCCCGCGGGATTTCCCCAGCCCGCACCGCCTGCATTCTGGAACTCGTCGGGAGTCTCGTACACGTACTCGGGCCCGGGCTGCTGCGGAACACCCGGCTGCTGCGGCCGGCCAGCGCCGTTGTAGGGCCGCTGCGGCCCTCCCCCGCTGCCTTGGGGCCGCTGCGGCCCCGCACTTCCCGAACTCTGCGGATTCATGCGACAAACTCCCACTGTGCCGGCACGACCCTTCGGCCGCGCCCCCGTCAAATTCCCCGCCATCTTACCACGGGCCGCCCCCACCCCGCCCCATCCCACGCAATCAGCAAGGGCGAAAGAGCGAGCACAGCTGGGGGCGACTGCAGACGCGGAGCAACTATCCTCCTCGAAAAAGTCGCAGAAAACGAGGCTACGGTTTTCCGACGCCATCGTACCCGCTCCCGCAACAGAGAGCCGAGGCGAATTGCGTCCTTGATGGAAAAGTCCGACTCCTTCGCTGCCCCTCATCAACGTAAGATAGAATTACCGAAAATATCAAGGGCGCTTGGGCAGAATATTGCTGAGAGGGAGGATTTGATGGCCTACACCCCCCTGTTCACCCTCACCAACCGTATGATGAGCAGCATTGTGGAAATCGGCCAGCTTGTCGGTCAGGTCTCTGCTTTTGACAAGCTTTCTCCAAGCCCTCAGCTAAGACGCATCTCCCGCTTGAAGTCCATACACTCCTCGCTTGCCATTGAGGCCAACACTCTGACAATCGACCAAGTTACCGCCGTCCTTCACGGCAAACGAGTTCTAGCACCGCCAAAGGACATTCATGAGGTGCAGAACGCTTACGAAGCATACGAAACCCTTTCCCAGATGGATCCTTATTCCCTGAGCGATTTGCTCAGGTCCCATAAATTCATGATGAGCGGCCTGATAAGGGATGCCGGCTGCTTCAGATCGGGCAACGTCGGCGTTTTCGATGGCGAGAGATTGATTCATGCAGGAACCCCCGCACGCTACGTCCCCGAAGTTATGCAAGATCTGTTCGATTGGATCAAGCACACCGATCTTCACCCGCTTATTGCATCATGTGTATTTCACTATGAGTTTGAATTCATCCATCCCTTCTCGGACGGCAATGGCAGAACTGGCAGGCTGTGGCATTCCCTTTTACTGCAAAATTGGCAGAAGGTTTTCGCATGGCTTCCCATCGAAAGCCTCGTTGCCCAGCATCAGCAAGAGTACTATAAGGCGCTTGGCGATGCGGGCTCCTCAGGAGGCGATTCGGCGGCATTCGTAGAGTTCATGCTTGACATGATAGAGAAGACCCTCGCCGAAACATTTTCCGCTCAAGAAGAAACGGTTGACGCCACTCCCCAGGATACGGAAAACCCAGCAAGTACCCAGCAAGTACCCAGCAAGCTTTCATGGCAGGTAAGGGCTCTTCTTGATGCTTTGGGCTCAGAAGAGTGCTCCGCACAAGACCTTCGCGACCGGCTGAAGCTCACCGACAGGAACAATTTCAACAATGAGTACCTTAAGCCAGCCCTTGAGGCAAAACTCATTGAGCGCACTATCCCGGAAAAGCCGAATAGTCCGAAGCAACGATACAAGCGCAGCGATCATTGAGAATCTGTAGAGTCGAGCGAGGTGCAGTACGAGTGAGGGCGGCCCTGGGCCGCCCTCACTCGTGGCAATTGCGCGTTTAAGCGATACTTTTACAGCACCATGTTCCGGGCGATTTCCAGGGCCTCGTCGATGCCCTCGGCGTTCTTGCCGCCGGCCTGGGCCATGGTGGGCTTGCCGCCGCCACCGCCCTGAACCGCCGGGCCCATGGCCTTGATGAGCGCGCCGGCGTCGAAGCCCGCGGCCACGGCCTCGTCGGTGCCTGCGGCCATGAGCAGGGGCTTGCCGTCCTTCACGCCCGCCACGACGATCGCGCCCGGAGCCTCCATGCGGCTCTTGAGCACGTCCCACAAATTGCGCAGCTGGCCGCCTTCGCGCACCTCGGTGCGGGCGATGATGACCGGGTAGCCGGCCGGGGCCATCTGCACCTGGGCGAGCAGCTCGTTGAACACATCGCCGCCGATCATCTCCTTGGCGCGCTTGCCCTTGCTGCGGAAGTCCTTCAGAGCCTTCTGGTCGGCGGCCACGCGCTCGGACACGTCGAAGGGGGGCACGCGCAGGATGGCGGCGGCCTCCTTCAGTTCGGCCTCCACCTTGTTCACATAGGCGAGCGCCCCGAAGCTCGTCACGGCCTCGATGCGGCGCACGTTGGCGCCCACGGACGACTCGCTCGTGATCTTCAAGAAGCCGATCTCGGCGGTGTTGCCCACATGGCAGCCGCCGCAGAGCTCGCGGGATTTGTCGCCCGCCTCCACGACGCGCACCACTTCGCCGTACTTCTCGCCGAACAGCCCCGTGATGCCGGCCGCGCGGGCCTCCTCCAGAGAGGTCTCGTAAATGGTCGTGGGCACGGCGGCCATGATGTGGTCGTTGGCCTCGCGCTCCACCTCGGCCAGCTGCTCGGCCGTGCAGGCCTCGAAATGGGTGAAGTCGAAGCGCAGGCGGTCGGGGCCCACATAGGAGCCGGCCTGCTTCACGTGATCGCCCAGCACGCGGCGCAGGGCGGCGTGCAGGATGTGCGTGGCCGTGTGGTTGCGCTCGATGGCGGCGCGGCGATTGGCATCCACGCGGGCCACCACCGTATCGCCCACGGCCAGAGAACCCTCGTCCACGCGCACTGCGTGCACGAACAGCCCCGCCTCGGGAGCGCGGGTGTCCAGCACGGCCACGCGGCCGGCGCCGTTCTCCATGAGGCCGGTGTCGCCCACCTCGCCGCCCATCTCGGCGTAGAAGGGGGTGGCGGCCAGAAGCGCCTCGCCGGTCTCGCCGGCGGCCAGCGCGTCCACCCGCTCGCCGTCGCGCACGAGGGCGACCACGGTGGTCTCAGCGGCCGTGGCGTCGTAGCCGACGAAGGCCGTGGGGCCCAGTTCGCGCAGCAGATCGGCGTACACGCCGCCGTAGGTGGACCAGGCGGCCTCGGCGTCCTTGGCGCCGGCGGCACGGGCGCGCTCGCGCTGGGCGGCCATGGAGCGCTCGAAGCCCTCCATATCCACCTTCACGCCGCGGCCCTCGGCGATCTCCTGGGTCACTTCCACGGGGAAGCCGTAGGTGTCGTGCAGGGTGAAGGCCTCCTCGCCCGAGAGCGTGTCGCCCGTAAGCTTGCCCAGGGCCTCTTCCAGGTAGGCCTGGCCCTGGCGCAGGGTGGCGCCGAAGCGATCCTCCTCGGCCATGATGAGACCGCGCTCCAGCTCGCGGTTCTCCACGATCTCGGGGTACACATCGCCCATAAGGCGCACGATCTCGTCCACGTACTCGTTGAGGAAGTGGCCCTCGATGCCGATGATCTGGGCCTTCATGATGGCGCGGCGCAGCAGGCGGCGCAGCACGTAGCCGCGGCCCTCGTTGCCCGGCAGAATGCCGTCGGCGATCATGAACGTGACCGAGCGGGAGTGGTCGGCGATGATGCGCAGGGCCAGATCCACCTCGGCGTCCTCCCCATAGGTGCGGCCGGACAAACGCTCGCCCACGGCCACGAGGCTGCGCAGCACATCGGTCTCGTAGTTGGACTGCACCCCCTGCATGATAGCGGCCATGCGCTCCAGGCCCATGCCCGTGTCGATGTTCTTCTTGGGCAGGGGCAAAAGCGTGCCGTCCTCCTGGCCGTCGTACTGGGTGAACACGCAGTTCCAGAACTCCAGGAAGCGGTCGCAGTCGCAGCCCGGCGCGCAGTCGGGGCTGCCGCAGCCGAAGTCGGGGCCCTGGTCGAAGTAGATCTCCGAGCAGGGGCCGCAGGGACCCGTGGGGCCGGCGCGCCAGAAGTTGTCGTCCTCGCCGAGGCGGGAGATGTGGTCGTCGGGCACGCCCAGGTTCTTCCAGATCTCGATGGTCTCGTCGTCGTCCTCGAACACGGTGAAGTACAGGCGCTCCGGGGGCAGCCCCAGCACGTTCACGGAGAAGTCGTAGGCCCAGGCGCACATCTCCTCCTTGAAGTACTCGCCGAAGGAGAAGTTGCCGAGCATCTCGAAGAAGCTGAGGTGGCGGCCCGTGGTGCCGATGATGTCGATGTCGTTGGTGCGCACGCACTTCTGCACCGTGGTCGTGCCGATGTAAGGCGCCTCCAGCTGCTTTTGCTGGAGGAAGTAGGGCTTGAACTGCACCATGCCGGCACTCGTCAGCAGAAGCGACGGGTCGTCGGGGATGAGGGAGGACGAGGGCATGCGCTTGCAGCCCTTCTCCTCGAAGTAAGCGAGGTACTTCTCGCGGATCTCAGCGGTTGTCATGTACTGCATAGGTGTCCTATCCGTCCTTTACGGCACGTCGTAAATATCCAACCGAGCATTATAGCGCAACGGGCCGAAAACGGGCCCCCTCCCTCTAAACGCCATCCCGAGCGGGACGGCCCGCAGACGCAAGCGGCCGGAGGGACGGACCTAGCGCCCTTCTTCGTTGGGCCTCCCTCCGCCAGCAGGCACCCTCATCGTCGGCCGGTGCTTCCATCGTTGGAGAGCCCCACAGCCCATCGATGCCACGACCCCTCCCCCTCCCCAGACGCAAACGGGCCCCACAGCGTCGGCGGGGCCCGGGGACATTTATGGCAGGACGGCTACCTCTTGCGTCGGGGCTCGTCCCCGTCGCGGAAGTGCCGAGGGGGCACCCCGCCGGAACTCGGGGGGCGCAACTTGGGAAGGCGGCCGCTCAGGCCGGGAACCCCGTCGAGGCGAATGGGCCGCAGCGTACCCGTGGTACTGGGGGCCGTGGCGTCGGCGATGGGATTCACCTCCTCGGCGTTGGCCGGCGTGCCCTTGAAGAACACGCCGTCCTCGGCCACGAGATGGCGACCGGTGCGCTTTTCGAAGTAGTACACGAAGACTGACTTGGCCACGGCCACGAGCGGGATGGAGGCGAGCATGCCCACAAGGGAGCCGAGCAGCCCGCTCATGGCCCCGCCCAGGGCCGAGCCCACCATGAGGGCGAACAGGGTGAGGGCCGGGTGGATGTCCACGGAGTTCGCCATGATCTTCGGGGAGATGAAGGTGTAGACGAGCTGCTGGATGATAATGGTGCCGATCAGCGCGATGGCAGCGGTCATGGGGCCGGAGAAGATGGCCACGATGGCCGCGAGCGCGCCGCCGATCCAGGGGCCGATGATGGGGATGATGTTCATGACGCCGGTGATAAGGCCCAGCACGGCGGCGTTGGGCACGCCGATGAAGCCAAACAGCACGCCGCAGCCCACGCCGATGATGGCGCACTGGAACAGCGTCCCCTTGATGTAGCCGCCCATAACGCGGGTGAAGGTGGCGTGGAAGAACTCGGCGTCCCCCGCATGCTTGGGGCCGATGAGGCGGCGGGTCTCCCGGCCGATGGCCGGCAACTCCATAAGCACCCAGAAGGCGATGACGAGGCCGAAGCCGAAGGCCATGAGCCCGTTGGCGAGGGTGGTGCCGAAGGCCACCACGCCGTTGGCGCTGCCCTGGGCGATGCCGGCGGCCCAGGACGCGGCCGCCTTCTGGGCCTCGGCGATGAGGTTCTTCACCGTATCGTCCTCGAAGACCGGCGCATAGCGGGCGTAGATGTCGTTGCCCCAGGCGATGACCGCGTCCACGTAGTGGGGCATGCTGGTGAGCAAGTCGTTGAACTGCGCGTTCAGGCCGAACATAGGGGAGAACAGCAAAAAGCCCACCACGGCGACCACGAGAGCCATGACCACGTAGGCCACCGTGGTGCCGATGGCGCGATTCACGTGGACGCGCTCGAGGCCGTTCACGATGCCCCGCAGGCAGAACACGATGATGAGCGTCCAGATGAGAATGGCCACGGGCACCGACAGGATGCCCATGAGCCACACGACGCCCCCGAGCAGCACGATGGCGGCGATGACCGACCACAGGTCGAGGAAGCGGATGCGGGCCTTGGCCTGGCGCGCCGTCAGGCTGCGGTCGGCCGCGGCGCGGGGGTTATTGTCAGCGGGTACCTCGGTGCTCATAGATGGTTCCTCGAAGATCGGGCTACTGGACGGAATAGGGATCGCGGCCGACCGGTGCCGCAGGGGCCTCGGCCGCGGCGGCGTTGGGGGATACCACACGGGCGTGGTCGCCCGCAGGTTCGGTATCGGCGCCGGCGGCGTCCACGGCGGCGTTGGTGAGAGTGGCGGCGGTATCGGTCAGCTGGCTCTCGAAGGCCTCGGAGCGGGAAGCGCGGGAGGCGGTCTCGGCCTTGCGGGCCGCATGGCGGGCCTTCTGCTCGGACACCACGGCGCTGGCCGCGTCGCCCACGGCGCTCACGGCATCGGCGACGGTAGCGGAGCGCCCGGCCTCGGGGGCCGCCGGGCCGCCGCCGAGGCGCACCGACTCATCGGAGGCGTAGCGGGGCTTGAACTTGCTGCGCAGCTTGCCCGTGAGGGTGTTCACGAGATCGATGGGGGCGCTCGTCACCGTATCGACGGCACCGGCGGCCTTGGAGACGGAATCGGTGATCTGGGTCACGTCCTCCAGGATCTGATCGACCCGCATGAGCTCCAGATTCGCCGCGTCCACCGTGAGAGACAGGCGCTCCACGAGGGGATCAACCCGGCCCACGGCCGGACGGGCCTCCTCGGCCAGGACGTTCGCCTTCTCCATGAGGGGCGTGACCTGCTCGACGATGAGAGTATTGACGTTGCCGACGAGGGGCTCCACCTGAGCCGTGATCTTCTCCACATGCTGCAGGGTGGGGACCAGTTCCTCGTGGGCGTCGTCGATGGTGGCCCGGGTCGAGCGAATGGTGAGGGCGAGTTCCACGACGAACCAGACGAGCACGGCACCTACGAGCACGTAGACGACCGGCAGCGCGATATCCACAAGAGCGGCGAATTCCATGATGAGCCTCCTTATAGTTCCGAAGACCAGACTATACTATTACCGCGCTCATTCTAATAAGGCGCCCGGCCCATTCCACAGAAGGCTCCCACACAGTAGCCATTCCGTAAACGGATGGAGACACCGCGTCAACCGTGCCCGGCGCGGGGCCTACTGCCCGCGATCCCGGGCGGCGGCATCGATGCGCCAGGCCTCCCAGCCCCGCTCGCTCGGCTGGTAGAAGCAGCCCCGCTCGAGCCCGTCGGGCAGGTACCGTTGGTCGACCCAGCCGCCGGGATAGTTGTGGGGGTATCGGTACTGGCCGTAGTTCTCGGAACCGGGGCGATGGCGGTCGCGCAGGTAGTCGGGCACCTTGCGGGCCGGCCCGTGACGCACCTCCGAGAGAGCGGCGTCGATGGCGGCCTCGGCGGCGTTGGACTTGGGGGCCAGGGCCAGGTAGATGGCGGCCTGGGCCAGGTTGATGCGGCATTCGGGGTACCCGATGACCTCAGCGGCGCGGAAGGCGGCCTCGGCCACGAGCAGGGCCTGGGGGTCGGCATTGCCGATATCCTCCGAGGCGGCGATGAACATGCGGCGGGCGATGAACTTCGGATCCTCTCCCCCGTCGATCATGCGGGCGAGCCAGTACACCGCGGCATCGGGGTCGCTGCCGCGCATGGACTTGATGAACGCCGAGATGATGTCGTAGTGCATGTCCTTGTTCTTGTCGTAGGGCAGCGCCCGATGGGGCGTGGCGGCCCGCACCATGGCCTCGGTGATGGCGACCGGGGCCTCAAGGGTACCGGGGGCCACCATGCCGGCGGCCAGCTCAAGCGTGGTGAGCGCCCCGCGCCCATCGCCCCCGGCCAGGGTGACGATGGCGTCGCGGGCGGCGTCTTCCAGAACATAGAGGCCCGCCAGCCCCCGCTCGTCGGCCACGGCCCGGCCCACGAGCTCGGCGATCTCGTCGTCGGACAGGGAGTGCAGCTCCACTACCCGGGACCGGGAGATGAGGGCCGAGTTCACCTCGAAGAAGGGATTCTCGGTCGTGGCCCCCACGAGCACGAGCAGCCGGTCCTCCACGGCGTGGAGCAGCGTATCCTGCTGGCTGCGGTTGAAGCGGTGAATCTCGTCCACGAACAGGATGGTGCGCAGGCCACCCATGACGAGCCGCTTCTCCGCCGCGTCGATCTCGCGGCGCAAATCCGAGACGGTGCCCCCGATGGCCGAGACCTCCACGAACGTGGCGCGGGTGGACTCGGCGATGACATGGGCGAGCGAGGTCTTCCCCGTGCCGGCGGGGCCGAAGAGGATGACGGAGCTGAGGCTGTCGTTCTGAATGGCGGCCCGAAGCCAGCTGCCCTCGCCCACGGCCTCGCCCTGGCCCACCACCTCGTCGAGGGTGCGGGGGCGCATGCGCACGGCCAGGGGGGCCACCGTGGCCCGCCGATCGTTCTCCATGGCTGTAAACAAAGTATCCATGGACCTATCCTACCACGGCGCCGCCCAAATAGCCACAGGAAATCGAACAAATGTTTACCTATGGAGCCGAGGGCCGGGATGTGGCGCCTCCCCTATTCCACCCGCATCATGCGGTAGCCGATGCCGACGTGGGTCTGGAGGTAGACCGGATTGGCGGGATCGGGCTCGATCTTCTTGCGCAGGGTGGCCATAAACACCCGCAGGCTCGGCAGGTCGGAGGCCAGGGCGGCGCCCCACACCTCCTTGAGGATGTAGTTGTGGGTGAGCACCTTCCCCGTATGGCGGGCCATGAGGGCCAGAAGCTTGTACTCGATGGGGGTGAGGTGCAGCTCGGTTCCATCGCGGAGGGCTACGCCGGCGTCGAAATCGATCTCCAGGCCGCCGTTGCGGTACCGCTCGGGCGCCTCGGGCGCCGGCTGGTCGTAGGCGAGGCGGCGCAGGGCCACCCGCACCCGGGCCAAGAGCTCCTCCACAGAGAAGGGCTTCGTGAGGTAGTCGTCGGCCCCGGCATCCAGGGCGGCCACCTTGTCGGCGTCCTCCTGGCGGGCCGACAGTACGATGACCGGCATGCGGGACCAGCCGCGCAGGGCACCGATGACCTCCACGCCGTCGCGGTCGGGCAGGCCCAGATCCAGAATGACGAGGTTGATGTCGGTCGCACTCGTCAGCTCCATGAGGGCCGCCGTGGCCGTGGCGGCCTCGCGGTGGGCATAGCCGTGCACATCGAGGGCCGTGGCCACGAGGTTGCGCACGGCCCCGTCGTCCTCCACCACGAGGATGACGCCCTCATCGTGAACTGCCATGGCCCTCGCCTCCCTCCATCGTCGGAACCGCGGCCTCGGGCAGGGTGAAGGAGAACACGCAGCCGTGGGGCACCGCATCGGCCAGAGTTATGTCGCTGCCGTGGGCCCGCAAAATCGAGCGGCACAGGGACAGCCCGAGGCCCATGCCGCGGCGGCTGTCGCCCCCCTCGCCCGGAGTCCCGGACCGCCCCTCGCCGGCGGCCGAGCCGTGGTAGAACAGCTCGAAGACGCGGGCCTTCTCCCCGTCCGAGATGCCGGGGCCGTCGTCGGCCACCGCCACGGCCACGAGCGCCTCGCCCGCCCCCGAGCGCTGCCGGGCGGCCGTCACGCGGATAGTGGAGCCAGGCGGGGTGTAGGCCACGGCGTTGTTCACGAGGTTCACCACCACCTGCACGATGAGCCGGCCGTCCATGGAGGCCATGAGCAGCTCATCCTCCACTTCCACGACGACGGCGTGATCGGCCGCCGCTCGGCTGACGTGGCGCAAAGCATCGTCGAGCACGTCGGCCACCAGCTCGGGGGCCCGGGCCACTTCCACGGCTCCGTCGTCGAGGCGCGTCACCGACAGCAAGTTCTCCACGAGGTCGATGAGCCAGGTCGCGTCCTCGTAGATGTCGGCGGCCAGACGGCGGCGCTGGGCGCCGTCCAGGGCATCGCCCGCGGTCAGGAGCACATCGGCGTCGCCGGAGATGCTCGTGAGCGGCGTGCGCAGATCGTGGGAGATGGCCCGCAGCAGGTTCGACCGCAGGGCCTCCTTCTCGGCCTTCACCGAGAGGTTGCGCCGCTCCCGGGCCAGAACCAGGGCCTGGGCCTGCTGGCCGCACTCGTCGAGAAGGGCGGCCAGCAGGTTGCGCTCGAAGGAGCCGAAATCGCCGCTGTCCCGTTCCATGACCAGGCCGGCCACGGCGAACACGCGCTCGGCCGAGCGGATGGGCAGATACAGGCAGCGGGTCTCCCGCAGCGTATCGGTCGTGGCTCCGGCCGGCTCGCCGTTGGCGGCCACCCAGGCGGCCACGGCCCGCTCCCCGGGGGCCGTGAGCGCGGCGGCCTCGGCATCGCCCCCGCCGGTGCCCGGCACGTCGAAGACCCGGGGGGCGGCCAGGCCCGAGGGGGCCAGATCGTCGGCGCGGTAGATGACCACGGGCCGGTCGAGGATCTTCACCACCTGGGCGGCGGCCGTCTCGAGGCAGCCGTCCAGCGTCGAGGCGGCCTGGAGCTTGCGGCTGCTCTCCAAGAGCACTTCGGTACGGTAGGAACGGCGGGCCGCCTGGGCCGCCTGGCGCTTGAGGCGGATGGCCAGCGACGAGGCCGCCAGAGTACCTATGAGCAGGAAGGCGAAGATCACCGGCGCCGACAGGCCGTAGGCGTGAAAGGTGAAGCGGGGAGCCGTGAAGAAGAAGTTGTAGGCCACCACGCTGCCCAGGGCCGCCAGCACCGCGTAGAGGAAGCCGTCGGCCCGGGTGGCCACGAGCAGGGCCACGAGCAGATAGACCATGAGCACCACCGAGGTGGCAGGGCTCACGGCCCAGGCCACCGCGCTCACGGCCGTGGCCAGGGCCACGGCCCCCAAGGCCCGAACCCCGTCGGCAGCCGTGGGCGTAAACCCCGTGGAGGCATGGAGGCGCTTGAGCACCGAGGGGGCGTCCACGGCCGGCACCGCCGTGACCACTGCCTCGGGGGCAGCCCGCATGAGCCGCCAGGCCACCTCTCCGCGCCCGAAGAGCCGGGAGCGGCCCGTACCGGCGGGCACCACGATGCGGCGAATACCGGCCGTGGCGGCGTAGAGGGCCAGGGGCTGCACGGGATCGTCGCCGGCGAGGGTGACCACGCGGGCGCCGAGCTCCTCGGCGAGGGCCACGGCCCGCTTGCGCCCTTCGACCTCATCGGGGGCGGCGGCCTCCTCGGACGATTCCACGACGAGGGCCGTCAAGGTGCCGTGGGCGGCCTCGGCCAGGGAGGCCGCCGTGCGGATGACCCGGGCAGCGGCATCCTCGCCGCTCACCAGCACGAGCACGTCCTCGCCCCCGGCCGCGTGGGGCACCGCCGAGGCGGGGGCGTTGCGGGTGAGGCGATCGGCCGCCCGGCGCAGGGCCACCTCGCGCAGGGCGGCGAGGTTGGTGCGGGAGAAGAAGTGCGCCAGCGCCGTGCCCACCCGCTCCGGAGCGTAGATCTTGCCCGCCTGCAGGCGCTCGATGAGGTCGGCCGGTTCCAAATCCACGAGCTCCACCGAGTCGGCGGCGTCGAAGATGCGGTCGGGAATGCGCTCGGAGGGAGCCACGGCGGTGATGGCGGCGATCTTGTCGTTGAGCCCCTCGAGGTGCTGCACGTTCACCGTGGTGTACACGTCGATGCCGGCGCGGAGCAGCTCCTCCACATCCTGGTAGCGCTTGCGGTGGCGGCATCCCGGCGCGTTGCTGTGGGCCAGCTCGTCCACGAGCACGATCTGGGGACGCCGGGTCAGGGCCCCGTCCAGGTCGAACTCCCGCAGGGCGATGCCGCGGTGGGACAGCTCGCGGCAGGGCAGCACCTCGAGCCCTTCCACGAGGGCCAGGGTGTCGGCGCGGGTGTGGGGCTCCACGTAGCCCACCACGATGTCGGCGCCGGCGCCCTGGGCCCGATGGGCCTCGCTCAGCATGGCGTAGGTCTTGCCCACCCCGGCCGCATAGCCGAAGAACACCTTCAGCTTCCCCCGGCCGCTCGGAGCGGCGGCCTCCTCCTCGCGCAGGCGGTGCAGGATGGCCTCCGGATCGCGGCGCGCCTCAGCCGCCTCCCCGTTGTCGCGCCCCAGCGTCACCGCACCCTCCTTCCGCTCCATTGCTTACCGTTTCCCTCATCCTATCACCGCACTGGCCCCCGATGGTTTCGTTCATTCAACAGTTACCCAATGGCAGGGAAGCACTTCAGGAAGTCAGCGAGGCTCCAACCGGTGCCCGGCATTGTGCTGAGCCGCGGCCGAGCGGCCAACGCGGCCGCGAGGGAAAGCGGTGCCGTGCAAGGCCAGGCGCCGGTCGGAGCCGCAGCGTCGGCGTAATGCGTTCGCCCCGTCAGGGCGAACGTGTTACAGGATGCCGTCCAGCATGAGGTTCACCTTAAGCACGTTCACCCGGGCCTCGCCGATGGCGCCGAGTAGGGGCCGCTCGGTGCACTGGCGGATGATGGCCCGCACCTCCTCCTCGGTGCGGCCGCAGGCCACAGCTACGCGTCCCACTTGGTACTCGGCGGCGGCCGGCGAGATATGCGGGTCGAAGCCGGAGCCGGACACGGTCACCAGCTCGCTCGGCACCGGTGTGTCGCCCTGGTCGGGATGGGCCGCTCGCACGGCCTCCACCCGCGCGGCCACGCGCTCGGCGAACTCGTCGCTGGCGGGACTCAGGTTCTCGGGGCCGTACCACAGAAGCCGCTCGCCGTCTTCGGTGGTGAACGTGGAGGCGTCGGCCACGGTGGGGCGCCCCCACAGATGGCCGGGCTCACGGAAGGGCTGGCCCACGAGAGCGCTGCCGTAGGTCACGCCGTCCACCGCGATGAGGGATCCCGTGGCCTGGGCGGGGAAGGCCGCCGTGGCCACGGCGCAGACGGCGAGGGGGTACAGAACCCCGAGCAGCGCCGTGGCCGCGAGCAGAAGGACCGCCGAGCGCAGGATGGCGCGCACCCACTGATTTCCATGCATGATTCTCTCCTTTCCCTAGGCCACGCCCAGGGCCACGAGGGCCATATCCAGCGCTTTGATGGCCACGAAGGGCACCGCCACGCCGCCGAGGCCGTACACCGTGAGGTTGCGGGCCAAAAGCGAGGCCGGCGTGCCCTCGCGGTACTTCACGCCGCGCAGGGCCAGCGGGATGAGGGCCACGATGATGAGGGCGTTGTAGATGATGGCCGCCAGCATGGCCGAGGCGGGGCTGGCCAGGTGCATGATGTTCAGGGCCTCCAGGCCCGGGTACAAAGGCACGAGCAGCGCCGGGATGACCGCGAAGTACTTCGCCAGGTCGTTGGCGATGGAGAAGGTGGTCAGGCTGCCGCGGGTCATGAGCAGCTGCTTGCCGATGCGCACGATCTCGATGAGCTTGGTGGGCGAGGAATCCAGGTCCACCATGTTGCCCGCCTCCTTGGCCGCCTGGGTGCCGGAGTTCATGGCCACGGCCACATCGGCCTGGGCCAGGGCCGGCGCGTCGTTGGTGCCGTCGCCGGTCATGGCCACGAGGTGCCCCTCGGCCTGGTAGCGGCGGATGGCCTCCAGTTTTGCCTCGGGAGTGGCCTCGGCGATGAAGTCGTCCAACCCCGCCTCGGCGGCGATGGCCGCGGCCGTGAGCGGGTTGTCGCCGGTGACCATGACGGTCTTGATGCCCATGGCATGCAGATCAGCGAAGTTCTCGCGAATGCCCGACTTGATGACGTCCTTCAAGTGGATGACCCCGAGCACCCGGCCGTCCCGGGCCACCACGAGCGGGGTGCCGCCGGCCCGGGCCACGCCGTCGGCAATGGCCGCGGTCTGAGCGCTGTAGCGGCCTCCGCGCTCCTCCACGTAGGCCCGCACGGCATCGGCGGCCCCCTTGCGAATCTCGTGACCGCCGAAATCCACCCCGCTCATGCGCGTCTGGGCCGTGAAGGGCACCACGGAAAAGCCCGCGCCGGCCAGGGTGCGCTCGCGGATGCCGAAGCGCTCCTTGGCGAGCACCACCACGGAGCGGCCCTCGGGGGTCTCGTCGGCCAGGCTCGCCAGCTGGGCGGCATCGGCCAGGTCGCGCTCGGAGATGCCGTCCACGGGCAGGAAGGCCGCGGCCTGGCGGTTGCCCAGGGTAATGGTGCCGGTCTTGTCCAGCAGCAGCACGTCCACATCGCCGGCCGCCTCCACGGCCCGGCCGCTCGTGGCCAGCACGTTGGCCCGGTTCAGGCGGCTCATGCCGGCGATGCCGATGGCCGACAGCAGAGCGCCGATGGTGGTGGGCGCCAGGCACACGAACAGGGCCACGAGGGAGGTGAGCCCCAGCGGGTTGGCCACACCGGCTTCCCCGGCCGTGAACGACCCGAAGGCGTACAGGGCCACCGACACGGTCAGAAACACCAGGGTGAGCGCGATGAGCAGCAGCTCCAAGGCCCGCTCGTTGGGGGTCTTCTTGCGGGCCGCCGACTCCACCATGGCGATCATCTGGTCGAGGAAGCTGTGGCCGGCCTCGGCCGCCACCCGGGCCACGAGCCAGTCGGAGAGCACGGTGGTGCCCCCGGTGAGCGCCGAGCGGTCGCCGCCGCTCTCGCGCACCACCGGGGCCGACTCGCCGGTGATGGCGCTCTCGTCCACGCTGGCCGCGCCCATGAGGATCTCGCCATCGGCGGGCACGGCCTCGCCGGCGCACACGAGGTACACATCCCCCCGGGCCAGATCGGTGGAGCACACGACCGAGGAGGCATCCCGCAGCAGGGCGAGCGGGTCGTCGGCCCCCTCGGCCGCAGCGAGGACGGCCCCGTCGATGCGCCGAGCCTGCACGTCGCGCTTGGCCGAGCGCAGGGCATCGGCCTGGGCCTTGCCGCGCCCCTCGGCCAGGGCCTCGGCGAAGTTGCCGAAGAGCACTGTGGCCCACAGGATGGCGGCAACGGCCGCGATGTAGCCCGCCGGCGCATCGGAGATGCCGCCCAAAGCCAGCAGGAACAGCGCCGTGGTCAAGAGGGCCGACAGGTACACCATGAACATCACGGGGTTCTTGGCCTGGTCCCGCACCGAGAGCTTCGCCACGGCCCCGCGCAGGGCCCGCCCCACCGGGGACGGCCCCACGGCCGGCGCCCCCCGGCGCCCCCCGACGGGGGCAGCTTCCGCACCTGGGTCGAGGGTGGCCCCGGCGCCCGCTTCATTCCCCGTGCCCGGCTCGTTTTCGACCGCCGCGCGGAGATCCTTCCCGCTCTTTGCCAACGTCGTCATAGCGCACTGCCTTTCCTACGCGAGGGTGCCGAGCTGCTCGGCCAGAGGCCCCAGGGCCAAGGCCGGCAGCAGCGTGAGGGCGCCCACGAGCACGATGATCATCAGGAGGAGGAACACGAACAGGGGGCTCGCTGTGGAGAGCGACCCGGGGCCGGCGGCCACCGGCTCGCGCCGGGCCAGGGAGCCGGCCAGCCCCAGGGCGCAGGCCACGGGAATGAGGCGGCCGGCCACCATGGCCCCGGCCAGCACGATGTTCACGAGGGGAGCATCGGCGTCCAGCCCGGCGAGGGCCGAGCCGTTATTGGCCCCGGCCGACACGGCGGCGTAGAGCACCTCGGCGAAGCCGGCCGGACCGCCCTCGCCCACGGGCACGGCCCCGGCCGGGGCCAGGCAGAGCCCGGCGGCCGCGAGCAGGATCACGAGGGCCGGGGCCGTCACCATCACCACGGCGGCGCGCATCTCGGTCGGGCCGATCTTCTTCCCCAGGTACTCGGGGGTGCGGCCCACCATGAGGCTCGCGATGAACACCGTGAGCACGGCAAATCCCACCAGGGCCGCCAGGCCCGTGCCGGCCCCGCCGCCCACCACCTCGCCGAGCCCCATGAACACGAGCGGCACCAGGGTGCCGATGGGCGTGAGCCCCTCCAGAGAGGCGTTGGTCGACCCGTTGGCCGCCGCCGTGGTGAACGCGGTCCAGATGGCGGAACCGGCCGTGCCGATGCGGCACTCCTTCCCCTCCATGTTGCCGGCGGCCTGGGAAAGGGAGCCCGTGTAGACGGCCCCGTCCTGAGACAGCTGGGGCGTGGCCTGGAACTCCGCCCCCACGAGCACGGCGGTGCCGGCAGCCAGCAGGATGAGCACGCAGGCCAGCAGAGCCCGGCCCTGGCGCCGGTCGGCCACCATGCGCCCGAAGCTGAGGATGAGGGTGAAGGGCAGAAGCAAAATGGCCAGGCATTCGAGCAGGTTCGCCAAGGGCGTGGGGTTCTCCAGAGCCGAGGCGGAGTTCGCCCCGTTGAAACCGCCGCCGTTGGTGCCCAGCTGCTTGATGGCCACCTGAGAGGCCTGGGGGCCCAGGGGCACCACGGCCTCGGTCACCTCCTCCACGGCCGCCGGATCGTCGGCGGCCACCACGGTGCCCGCCTCGTCCACGGCCACAGGTTCCAGCAGCTGCACGGTCTCGTAGCCCTGGAAGGTCTGGGGCACGCCCTGGGAGGCCAGGGCTATGGAAAGAACGAGGGAGAGGGGCAAAAGCACGCAGAGTGTCACGCGGACCACATCGGCGAAGAAGTTCCCGAGCCGCCCGTCGCCGGCCGACCACAGCCCCCGCATGAGGGCGAAGGCCACGGCGATGCCCACGGCCGGTGACAGGAAGTTCTGCACGGCCAGGCCCGCGGCCTGGGACAAATAGCTGAGGTGCGATTCCCCCGCCACGGCCTGCCAATCGGTGTTGGTCGCGAAGCTCACGGCCATGTTCAGGGCCGTATCGGCGGGCAGCCCCCCGAAGCCCTCGGGGTTGGCGGGCAGGGCCCCTTGGGCCACCAGCAGCACGAACAGCCCCGCGATGGACACCCCCGTGAAGGCCACGACGCACACCAGATAGCGCTTCCAGCCCATGGAGTCGTCCGGGTTCACCCGCAGAAGGCGGAAGGCGCCGCGCTCCACCGGGCCGACGATGCGCCGGGCCCGGGCCTGGCGGCCCTCCATCACGTTCACGAGGTAGCCGGACAGCGGCACCGCGCAGGCCACCAGCAGGGCCCCGTAGGCCGCCGCCGTGAACAGGGCCGCGCTCACCTCCGCGCTCATCGCCCGTCACCGTCTTTCAGCAGCAGTACCGCGAGGTACGCCATCGCGGCCAGGGCCAGCATGCCCACCGCCGCCGTCACATACGCCATGGCGCTCCCCTTTCGTCCAGGGCCCCGCAGGGCCGCGCCGTCACCGACGGTGCGGTGCCGCTCTCGGCCTTCCGCACCGGATGAACTCAGTCTAGGAAAAGGGAGATAAACGCGCCCTTAAGGTTCGCGCTCGGGCATTAAGGGAGTATTAAGATGGGAAAGAGCCGACCGCCCCGGCATCGCGGAAGGGGAGGACCCGCGGCGGCCGACTTCGCGCTGGTCCCTTTCCGAATGCGGCAACAGAAGCAGAGAAGATGATGCACGCAGGCCGGTACCATCCCGCCATCATTGCTGCTGAAGTGGAATCTGCTTCTTAACGGCCGCATTCTCCAAGGGGCGCTCAGACGTCCGCCGCGGGCCCTCCCCTTCCGCAGCGGGATGTCATCGGTATGGGATTGATGGCTTAGTAGGGCTCTTCCAGATCGCCGTGGGCCGCCGCGTCGGTGTCGAGGGGGGCGAAGGCGCCGGCGCGGTAGCGGTCGAGGGCCACCTCGGCGATCATGCCGGCGTTGTCGCCGCAGGAGGCGAGCGGGGGCATAACGAGACGCACCCCCATCTCGGCGCAGAGCCGCTCGTAGGCCGCCCGCAGCGTGGGGTTGGCCGCCACGCCACCCCCGAGGCAGAACGTCGGCGCCCCGGTCTCTTCCAGAGCTGTCCGGGCCTTGGCCACCTGCACGTCCACCACGGCGGCCGTGAAGCTCGCGCAGATGTCGGGCACGTTCAGATCCCGGCCGGCGGCCCGCTCGCCGTTGATATAGGTGACCACGGCGGTCTTCAGGCCCGAGAGAGAGAAGCGCAAATCCCCCGAATGCAGCATGGCTCGGGGGAAGGGAATGGCGTCCGGGTCGCCCTCGGCGGCGAACTTCGACACCACCGGGCCGCCCGGGTAGCCGAGCCCCAGGGCCTTGGCCACCTTGTCGAAGGCCTCCCCCACCGCATCGTCGATGGTGGCACCGAGCACGCGGTAGTCGCCCCAGCCGGCCATGTACACGAGCATGGTGTTACCGCCGGACACCAGCGACACCACGGCCGGGGGCGCGAAGTCCGCAAGGCCGATCCGGTTGGCGTAGAGGTGCCCTTCCAGGTGGTTCACGATGATGAAGGGGAGATCGGCGCCCCAGGCCGCCCCCTTGGCGAAGGCCACGCCCACCACGAGCGCTCCCACGAGCCCCGGGGCGTAGGTGACGGCCACGGCGTCCAGATCGCGCCAGGCCAGGGCACCCCGGCCGAGGCTTCCCGCGGCCCGGTCCAGGGCCTCGTCGCACACGCCGCAGATGGCCTCGATGTGCTTGCGGCTGGCAATCTCGGGCACCACCCCGCCGAAGCGGGCATGGAAGTCCACCTGCGTGGCCACCACGTCGCTGCGCAGCACGCCCGCACCGTCGATGACGGCGGCGGCGGTCTCGTCGCAGGACGACTCGATGGCGAGGATGAGCGGGTGCGCCGGGGCCGCTGCTTCCCCTTCCGGGGCGCTTCCGCAGGGCGCCGTTCCCGATCCCGGCTCGGACGCGGGCACCGATGCGGCCGGCTCGCCGTTGGGCAGGGCCGCCAGGGCCAGGGTGGGCAAGGGGCCCGCCATGATGACGGCGTCTTCCCCGTCGGAATAGTAGCGCGGGCGCTTCCCCGCCACGGTCAGGCCGAGGGCCCCGTAGAGCGCCTGGGCCCCCGCATTGGCCGCCCGCACTTCCAGCGAGCAGGTGCGGGCTCCCAGGTTGCGGGCGTCGTCGGCCACGCGGGCCAGCAGCATTCGGGCAATGCCGTGGCGGCGCCAGGCCGGATCGACCCCCACCTTCAGGATCTGCACGTCGCCGTCCACCACCCAGCCGCCGGCATAGCCCACCAGGGGCGCGTCGGCCGTAAGCGGCATCTTCGGGTCGGCGGCGTAGGCGGCCCACCAGAGGCGGTCGGGACGGCCCAGCTCGTCGGCCACGAGGGCCTCGCTCCAGGCATCCGATCCCATGACCTGGGATTCCAAAGCGGCCACGGCGGCCACGTGCCGTGCGTCCAGGGGCTTGTAGGCAATGCCCTCGCCGTTGGCCCGGGCGTTGGCGATGGCCGTGTCGTTCATGGTCACGTGCCTCGACCCGCGCGTGCCCGCCAGAGCCCCATCGGCCCGGGCCAGGCGCTGCCGCTCGCTCTCCTCGGCGTCGGACAGGCGCGTGTATACCGGCAGCAGCAGCCCCGGATCGTGGCGCTCCCGGTCGAGGGGGTCGCACTCCCCCGCCCGCCAAGCGGCCTGCACCGCCTGGAGCAGGCCGCGGCCCGTCGGCGCCCAGAGGGCCTCGGGGGCGCAGGGGGCCGTCGCGGCAAACAGCTCGCCGTACTTGCGCAGGCCATCGCCGGCCACGAAATCCAGGGAACCGCCCGCGGCCAGCTCTTCGGCGGCCTCGGCGGCCTTCACCACCCGGTCGGCCGTCAGGCGCACCGCACCGCCGTCGGTCAGCGCGAAGCGCACCGGGTATACCTCCCGGCGCATGGCGTCGGCCACCACGGCACCGGTGCCGCGCAGGCCCGCGTCCCACAGACCCCAGGCCACGGCATCCAGGGAAGAGACCCCCACAAGGGCCGCGCCCAGGGCGCTCGCGATGCCCTTGGCCGTGGCGAGGGCAATGCGCACGCCGGTGAACGACCCCGGCCCGCGGCCCACGGCCACGCAGGCGATCTCGTCGCGGGCCGCGCCCGCTTCGGCGCACAGGCGGTCAATGCGGGGAATGAGCTGGGTGTTCGAGGCTCGCCGCGCCTCCACTTCCGCCGAGGCCACGACCGTCACCGCGGACCTGTCGGCGCACAGCTGCCCGAGCCCCAGGGCAATGACCTCGTTGGCGGTATCGAAAGCGAGAACGAAGGAGCGCGCAGCTGTACTCACGGAAACCTCTTCCATGCCGTGTCGGTATATCGTCCCGGTATTGTACCGCAGCCCCCGCGCGCGGTCGTCGGCCGCTGCGAGATGACAAAAATGACGGTTGCGCGAGGCTACAGCTTGCACTTCCCCAGGCGGGATTTCGAGTCGTTGGCCCACACGCAGAGCAGCTGGCGCGACCGGGCACCGTAGGAATGGGCCACGATGCGGCGGGCGCCGTCACCCTCCACGGTGACGGTCAGCTCCAGGTAGTCGTAGGGCATGTCCTCGGGGAACTTCTCGGCCCATTCCACGAAGGCCACCCCGTCGCCATCGCCGTCGATGGCGCTGTAGTAGTCAATATCCTCCAGCTGGAAGCGATCGTCGAGGCGGTACAGGTCGTAGTGGTATACCGGAATGCGCCCCTCACCGTACTCGAGCAGGATGTTGAAGGTGGGGCTCGTCACCGGCGAGCGCACGCCGAGGGCGGCGGCCACCCCTTGCACGAACTGGGTCTTGCCGGCGCCCAAGTCGCCGTCGAGCACCACTACGTCGCCCGGGTGCAGATAGGGCGCCAGGGTGGAGGCGAGCTGCTTGGTCGCCTCGGGGGTGGTGGTTGTGCGCTGGTATGTCAGTCCGTTGGCCATAGGGCTATCATAGCCCGCCCGCGCGGCGCTGATCAGTCGAAACGGCCGAAGCCGCAAAACCTGACCAGATAACCCACACATCCCCGACATCCCTGACGATTTCGTCAGCGGTTGCCTACTTCCGCTTCTTCGTGGCGTGGCAGGCGTACATGACAACGCCCACGGCCACGCCACCCACGATGTTGCCCAGAGTCACGGGAATGAGGTTCGCCGTGATGAAGTCGCCGAAGGTGAGCAGGGCGGTGTTGACGCCCGCCGCGTCGATCATGCCGGTGTAGGCCGGGTTCATATAGGCGAAGATGCCCGCGGGCACGTAGTACATGTCGGCCACGCAGTGCTCGAAGCCGGCCAGCACAAAGCCCATGATGGGGAAGAAGATGCCGAGGATGCGGCCGGCGGTGTCCTGGGCGGTGTTGGCCTGGTACACCGCGATGCACACCATGAGGTTGCAGAAGATGCCCAGCACAAAGGCGTTCAGCCAGGGCAGCCCGTTCTTCGTGGCGGCCACCTTCGCCGTGTACACCGCCAAGTCGCCCCCGCCGATGTTCAGCTGGCCGAAGAAGGCCATGCAGGCGGCCAGGAGCACCGCGCCCACCAGGTTGCCGGCGAACACGATGGCCCAGTTGCGCCCGAGGCGCCCCCAGGTGATCTTGCCGTCGAGGGCGGCGGTGATCATGAGGGCGTTGCCCGTGAACAGCTCGGTGCCCATGAGGATGACCATCATGAGACCCACGGGGAAGATGAGGCCCGAGACGAGGCGCACCATGCCGGCGTTGTCGAGGGCGTGGGCCGCCGTGGAGGAGGTCACGCCGCCCAGGCCGATGAGCAGGCCCGCGGCCACGGCGAGGACGAACAGGCGCCACGCCGGCGATGCCGCCTTTCCCACCGAAGCCTTCATGTAGTTATCGGTGATCTCGGTGGGCGTGAAGATGGACATGGTCGCTCTCCTTCTCGTGAATATCAGCGAAAGACATATCATTTCACGAGAAAGCCCCGCCAAAGACGGGGCTCCCAGAGGAATCGGGCAGCGGTACGACCTACCGACAGGCCGCCTCGGCAGCCCGCACGACGTGGGCCATGGTGACCGTCGTGGTCACGCCGCCGAGGCCCCGGGGCACCGGGGTGATGGCGCCTTCGGGCCCCAGCACGGACTCCACGGCGTCGAAGTCCACGTCCCCGCAGAGGTTGCCGTCGGCGTCGAAGTTGATGCCCACGTCGAGCACCGTCTGGCCCGGCGCGAAGAACTCCGGCCCGAAGGCCCGGGCGCGGCCCGTGGCGCACACCACGATGTCGGCCTCGCGCGTGTGGGCCGCCGCATCCTCGGTGCGGGAATGGGCCAGGGTGACCGTGGCATGGCGGGCCAAGAGCATCATGGCCACCGGGCGCCCGATCACCAGGCTGCGGCCGAGCACCACCACCCGCTTGCCCGCCACGGGAATGCCATAGAAGTCCAGCATCTCCAGGCAGGCCTGGGCCGTAGCCGGCGGAAAGCCCTCCCCCGTGTCGGCGAACACGCCCGCCAGCGACGCGGAGCCGATACCGTCGATATCCTTTTCCGGAGCCAGACGGTCGCAGACGGCGCGCTCGTCCATGGAGGGGGGCAAGGGGCGGAACAGCAGGCAGCCGTGGACGGCCTCGTCGCCGTTCACCGCCTCGATGACAGCCTCGAGCTCGGCCTGGGACGCCTCAGCGGCCAGCTCGAAGCGGCGCACGGCGATACCGAGAGCCTCGGCCCGCTTGCGCGCGGTGCGCTCGTAGGACAGGTCGTCGGGACGCTCCCCCACCCGCACGATGGCCAGGGTCGGGGTCATGCCGGCCGCGGCGAGGCGCTCGATGCGCGGCACCAGATCGTCGGCCAGGGCCGCCGACACTTCCTTACCGGTAAGCAGCTTCGCCATTATCCCAACCTCTCCACCACATCGGCGTACACATCGTCGGCCAGGGCGCTGCCAGCGGCGATGAGATCCTCCATCTGGTCGCGGTAGGCGGCGGCCCGGGCCTCGTCGTCCATGGAGCCGATGTTGATGCGCACGTTCAGGCTGGCCGCCAGAAGGGCCGCCTTGGCCAGCACCGCCCCGGCCCCGGCGTCGGACACGGCCAGCACCGAGCCGTGACGGGCCAAAAACACGCAGGATTCGATGACCTGCACGCACTGGCCCATAATGGCCAGGGGCGCCTCACAGGCACCCACGAGAGCCGCCTGGAGCGCCGCGCGCTGGGCAGCGGCCTCCTCCTCGGTACCCCGCGGCAGCCCGTAGGCCGCCGCCAGGGGCGCGAAGGCCTCGGCGTCCTCGTCGATGAGCTCCAGCAGGCGGATGCGCGTATCCTCAAGTTCCGCCAGCTCAGTCTGAACGCGCTCCTCTACCGCCGCGTACTTCTTCTTCCCCACGGTGAGGTTGCCCACCATGGAGGCCAAAGCGCTCGCCAGGGCCCCGGCGTAGGCGCTCGCCCCGCCGCCGCCCGGCGTGGGCGCCTTCGATGCCAGCGCGTCGATGAACTCGGTATCTACCATATTCGCTCCTCCCTTTGAGCGGTCGCGCCTCCTTGCGCCAGGGCGCCGAAGCAGTTATACTACAAGGGCACTGGCAAAGCCCGTAGGTGGCTAGACCTGGTACGGGCGGCGCGGTGTTAATGATTAAGCCCGGTTGCCGCCGGGCTTTCTTTTTTTATTCTAGCAACAAACAAGGCCCCCAGCTTGAAGCTGCGGGCCTTTTAATCGAGATATCAAAAATCGCTGGTTCGCCCAAGGAAGTCAGCGAGGGTTCGACCGGTGCCTGGCATTGGGCCGAACCGCGGCCGAGCGGCCTTCGCGCCGCGAGGGAGAGCGGTGAGGTGCAAGGCCAGGTGCCGGTCGGAGCCGCAGCGGCAGCTGCGTGGGGTTGTTCTTTAGAACAACCCCACAATGGTACCGTCTTCTAGCACGTCGATCTTGTGGGCGGCCGGGGCCTTGCCCAGGCCGGGCATGGTCATAATGGAGCCGGTGAGCGCCACGATGAAGCCGGCACCGGCGGATACCTTCACCTGGCGCACCGTGACGGTGAAGCCGCGGGGGGCACCGAGCTTGGTGGCATCGTCGCTGAACGAGTACTGAGTCTTGGCCATGCACACGGGCATATCGCCGAAGCCGAGCGCCTCCAGCTGCGCGATCTCCTTCTGCGCCGCGGGCTCGAACACCACGCCGTCGGCCCGGTAGACGCGACGGGCAATGGCCTCGATCTTCTCGGCGATGGACAGGTCGTCCTCATAGGAGAACGCGAAGGTCTCGGCCGAGCGGCCGGCCGCGTCGCCGTTCTCGCAGAGGGCCACCACCTCGTCAGCCAGGGCCAGGCCGCCCTCGCCGCCGCGCGCCCACACCTCCGACAGGGCCACGTTCACGCCCAGCTCGCGGCACTTGGCCTCCACCAGGTCCAGCTCGGCCTTGGTGTCGGTCGGGAAGGCGTTGATGGCCACCACGCAGGGCAGGTTGTACACGTTGGTGATGTTCTCCACGTGCTGCAGCAAGTTCGGCAGACCCGCCTCCAGCGCCTCCAGGTTCTCCTCGTTCAGGTCGGCCTTGGCCACGCCGCCGTGGTTCTTGAGCGCGCGCACGGTAGCCACAACCACCACGGCATCGGGCTTAAGCCCCGCCAGGCGGCACTTGATGTCGAGGAACTTCTCCGCGCCCAGATCGGCGCCGAAGCCGGCCTCGGTCACGCAGTAGTCGCCGAGGGCCATGGCCATGCGGGTGGCCATGATGGAGTTGCAGCCGTGGGCGATGTTGGCGAAGGGGCCGCCGTGCACGAAGGCCGGGGTGCCTTCCAAGGTCTGCACGAGATTCGGCTTCAGGGCGTCCTTCAAAAGCGCGGCCATGGCGCCCTCGGCCTTCAGGTCGTGGGCCGTGACCGGCTTATCGTCGTAGGTGTAGCCCACCACGATGCGGCCCAAACGCTCCTTCAGGTCGGTAATGGAGGTGGCCAAACAGAAGATGGCCATGACCTCGCTGGCCACGGTGATGTCGAAGCCGTCCTCGCGGGGCACGCCGTGGGCCTTGCCGCCCAGGCCGTCCACGATGTGGCGCAGCTGGCGGTCGTTCATGTCCACCACGCGCTTCCAGGTGATCTTGCGGACATCGATGTTCAGCTCGTTACCGTTCTGGATATGGGCGTCCAGCAAAGCCGCGAGCAGGTTGTTCGCCGCGCCGATGGCATGGAAGTCGCCGGTGAAGTGCAGGTTGATGTCCTCCATGGGCACCACCTGGGCATAGCCGCCGCCGGCAGCGCCGCCCTTGATGCCGAACACGGGGCCGAGCGACGGCTCGCGCAGGGCCACGACCACGTTCTTCCCGCGCTGGGCCAGGGCGTCGGCCAGACCCACGGTGGTGGTGGTCTTGCCCTCGCCGGCCGGCGTGGGATTGATGGCGGTCACCAGGATGAGCTTGCCGGAAGCGTGCTCCTCCTCGCGCAGCAGGTTGAAATCCACCTTGGCCTTGTAGTTGCCGTACAGCTCAAGGTACTTCTCGTCGACGCCGGCAATGGCGGCGATCTCGCCAATGGGTTTCGGTTCGGTCGCCTGGGCAATTTCAATGTCGGTCAACACGTCGGGCCCTCTTTCTCATGTCACGGCGCCGGGAACGTCCTGGCAGCCTCCTCTGACGAATGCGCCCGCACCCGTGCGGGCCGCAGCCCCCATTCTAGCCATGGAACCGCCCCGCGACCCTCACCGTTCCCCCAAGGGCGCAACTTCCCCCCGATACGGCCCCGAGGCTTCTTCCCTATTGGGCCCGCTCGGCGATGAGGCGCAGGCCGTGGAGGGTCAGTTCCGGGTTCACCGTGGAGATGGTGGCAGAATGGGGCGCCACCACCGGGGCCAGGCCGCCCGTGGCGATGACCGGGGCCTCGTAGCCCAGCTGGGCGAAGATGCGGCGCACGAGGCCGTCCACCCGATCGGCCTCCCCCAGCATGATGCCGGCTTGGATGGCCTCCACCGTGGAGGTGCCGATGGGGGCCGGGGGCACCACCAGCGCGATGTCGGGCAGCTGGGCCCCGTGGGTGAACAGGGCGTTGGCCGAGGTCTGCACGCCCGGCGCGATAATGCCGCCACGGAAACGCCCCTCGCCGTCGATCACCTCGATGTTGGTGGCGGTGCCGAAATCGACCACCACGACCGGAGCCCCGTAGAGACTGCGGGCGGCCACGGCATCGGCCACGCGGTCGGCCCCGATCTCGTGGGGATGCGGGTAGTCCGCCTCGAAGAGCCCGGCCGCCGTCTCGGCCGAGCACACGAGCGGCGCGGTGCCCGTGGCATCGGCGATGGCCTGTATCCACGCGCGGCTGAGCTGGGGCACCACCGAGGCCACGGCCGAGGCCCGCACCTCGGCTAGGGCGAGATCGTCCAGGGCGAAAAGCGAGGAAAGGGTCACCCGCAGCTGGTCGGCGGTCACCAACCGATCGGTGGCCACGCGCCACATGGCAGCGAGCCGCTCGCCGTCGTAGGCCCCGATAACGGTATGGGTATTCCCTATGTCAATAGCAAGTAACATAATTATGACAATCTTCCTCAGTTTTCCAGTAAAATATGACACAGTGTTTATAGTGAACACGGTGCTTGATTATATCAAGGATTAAACGATCTGCCCCCGTGGGGCAATCGTCGACATGACGAGAGAAAGGCAAGATTATGATTGAGACACCGAGCCGAATCCTTGTCGTTGACGACGAGCCATCGATCACTGAATTCGTCAGCTACGCGTTGCGGAAGGAAGGCTACGACGCCGACATCGTCGACAACGGCGAGGAGGCCTTCGCCCTCGCGAGCGCGAACAACTACGATCTGTTCGTCCTCGACATCATGTTGCCGGGAATGGACGGCTACGAGCTGTGCCGCCGCCTTCGTTCCAAGACCACGGCTCCCGTGCTGTTCCTGTCGGCCCGCGATACCGAGCTCGACAAGGTCGTCGGCCTGGAAATCGGCGGCGACGACTATCTGGCCAAGCCCTTCGGTGTCCGCGAGCTCATCGCCCGCGTGCGCGCCCTGCTCCGTCGCGGCCAGGGCGGCGAGTTCCCGGGTGCCTCCAATTCCATCACCGCCTCGGGCATCACGCTCGACGAAGATGCCCATACCGCCGCCGGCGACCACGGCGAGATCGACCTCACCCCGCGCGAGTTCGAGTTGCTCGCGAGCCTCATGAAGAGCGCCGGCAAGGTGGTCTCCCGCGAGGACCTGCTCCGCGATGCCTGGGGCTGGGAGTACCTCACCGAGACCAAGACCGTGGACACCCACATCAAGCGCCTGCGCGACAAGATCCACGCCGCCGGCTACGATCCCGGCCTCGTGGAGACCGTCCGCGGCTACGGCTACCGCTTCAAGGCGTAACCGCTGCACACCCATCTTGAACGTCAAGAGGCTCCCGTCGGGGAGCCTCTTTCTTATGGTCGCGCCTCTCGGTCGGGAGCGGCGGATGTGCCGATTCGCCCGAACCGCCCTACTTCACCACGGCCTTCACGGCGTCGGCGCAGATGACGGCGGCCACGATCTTGCAGAAGTCCACCACCATGAAGGGGGCCACGGCCGTGAGGAAGGCCGTCATGAGGTCCACCTGGCCCACGGCCATATACTGGGCGCAGCCGCAGACGTAGGCCACGGCCGTGAAGATGAGGCCGGCCGCCAGATCGGCCCCGAAGGTGCGCAGGAACGCCACGGCCCGCTGGGCCGGGGTGAGGGCGGCCCGCTCGGCGGCCGTGGGGCGCGAAGCACTCCCCGCGCCCGAGCCCCGGGCCGTGCGCACCAGGTGCAGGAACAGCACCGCGGCGCTCACACCGAGGAGGTAGCCCCACAGAAAGCCGCCCGTGGGGCCCGCCAGCACCCCGATGCCCCCGCGCATGCCGGAGAACACCGGCACGCCCACGGCGCCGAGCAGCAGATAGCCCGCGATGGCGGCAATGGCCTCCTTGGGGCGCAGCACCACGATGGCGAAGGTGACGGCGAACATCTGCAACGTGAAGGGCACCGGCCCCAGCGGCACGGTCACCCATGCCGATACCGCCATAATGGCGATGGTCAGGCCCACAAAGGCCACGGAACGGGTGCGCGCGGAAGCGCTGGTTTTCGTGCGTACAGTTTCCATGGTCATATCTCCTTTCGACGAGGGAGATACTACGGGACGCCGCGCGCTTCCGGCGCCAGAGTCGCGCTTGAGCGGCCAATGGAAAGCGATTTGCTCAGTTTTGAGCAAATGCACAAAATATGAAAATGCCTCGGCCTCAGGCCTCCTCGCCCCGGGCGCACAGCCGGGCCAGACGGCGCAGGCGCGCCATCTCCCATCCGATGAAGACGGCCGTGACGATGGTGGCCAGCAGGTCGGAGATGGGGGCGGCGAAGTACAGGGCATCGAGGCCCGTGAGCCCCGAAGCCACCGAGGGCAGCACCTCGGGCAACAGGTAAAGCAGCGGCACGAGGAACAGGATCTGCCGCGTCAGGGTGAGGAACACCGACTTGGCCGGCTGGCCCGTGGCCTGGAAGTAGTTGGCGCTCACGATTTGGAAGCCCACGAAGGGCAGCACGATGAACTGCACCCGGATGGCAAAGGCGGTGAAGTCCACGAGCCCGTCGTGCTTGATGCCGAAGCCGTGGGCGATGGGGGCGGCGAACAGCTCCACCCCGGCGAACATGACCACGGCGATGGAGGTGGCGGCCCCGATGCCGTACCACAGCGTCTTGCGCACCCGGGCTACCTTGCGGGCACCGTAGTTGAAGCCGAGCAGCGGCTGCAGGGCGATGGCGATGCCGATGAGGGGCATGACGGTGAACTGACCGATACGCTGCACCACCCCAATGGCCGCCAGGGCATCGTCGGCACCGATGGGGGTGAGGGCGCCGTACTTCACGAGCTGGAAGTTGATGACGAAGTTCACCACGGCCATGCCGGCCTGCACGCAGAAGCTCGGGAGCCCGTAGCCCAAAATGGTGCCGATGAGGGACCCGCTCGGCACCATGGAGCGCACCGACAGGCGCATGGGCACATCGGTCCGGCCGCAGAAGTACCACAGCACCGTGGCGCAGGAGCAGGCCCAGCCGAGCACCGTGGCCAGGCCGCTGCCGGCCACGCCCCAGCCGAGCATGATGACGAACAGGAAGTTGAAGGCCACCGAGCTCACGAGGCCCACCACCATGGTGCCGAGGGCCCGGTTCGGGGCGCCGCAGGTGCGGATGAAGTTGTTCACGCCCATGCCGATGCACTGGAACAGGAAGCCCGAGCAGAGGATCTGGATGAAGGTGAGGGCGTAGGGGCGCACTTCCTCGGTGGCCGATGCCAGGTCGAGCACCCCGTTCACGAGCAGGGGGTTCCAACCGATGAACAGCACCACCACGGCGGCCACGAGACTCAGGGACACCACGTTGCCCAGGGCCCGTTCCGCGTCCTCGCGCCGGCCCTCCCCCAGGCGCAGGGCCGCCAGGGCGTTGCCGCCGTTGCCGATGAGCATGGCCAGGGCCATGAACACGATCATGATGGGGTTGGCCACGGTCATGGCCGACAGGCCGATCTCCCCCACCGCGTGGCCGAGGAACACCGAGTCGATGATGGCGTAGGAGCCGTTGATGAGCATGCCGGCCACCGAGGGGATGGCGAACTCGGTGATGAGCCGCGGGATGGAGGCGGTGCCCATGCGGAGCACCTTCTCGTCGCCGGCCGAGCGGCCGTGCAGCGCCTCTCCCCGGTCGTCCAGGGCCGCGTCGCCCGAAGAGCGGCCGGAGCCGTCCTCGGCCGCGGCAACGCCCGCGCCGGGGCCGTCGGCTCCCGGAGTGCGGTCGGAAGGTGTCATAGGTTCGGTCGGTTCGCTCTGCTTCGGTTCATCCATGGGGCTCGTGCCTTTCCTCAAAAACGCCGAGCGCCATTGTAGCCCCTAGGGCAGCGGGATAACGTGGGCCTCCCCCGAGGCGACGGGCACTATGCCGTCAGCGGTGCGCACGAGCAGCCGACCGCGCTCGTCCACGCCGGCGCCGACGCCCTCCACCGTGGTCGCCCCGCCGATGGTCTCGATGCGCAGGGGGCGCCCATCCAAGAACGACACCGCCTCGTAGGTGGCCAGGGAGGGCTGGAAGCCCAGTTCGCGCCAGCGGCCGTAGTTCACGAGCACCCGGGCGAGCACCTCGCGCTGCACGTCGGTGATGAGCTCCTCGCGGCGCGCCGCCTGCTCCGGCTCGTCGAGCGCCTCGATGGCCGCGCGGACGGTGACGGGATGGCCGGGGGCGGAAGCGGGATCCATCATGAGATCGGCCAGGTACTCGGGGATGTTGCGGCCCTCGATGGGACGCTCCACATCGGGCGGGAACACGTTGATGCCGATGCCCACGCACACCCCTCCCCCGCAGGCCTCCAGCGAGATGCCGCAGAGCTTGCGGTACTCGTCGGCCCGCTCGCAGTCGGCGGGCATGTACACTACGTCGTTGGGCCACTTCAGCTGGATGCCGTCCTCGAGGGACGGATCGGCCATGGAAGCGAGGGCCCGCTGCACGGACAGGCCCGCTACCAGGCTTAAGGTGGCCAGGCCGCTGCCGGCCACGTCGGGGCGCAGCAGCAGCGACATGTACAGGCCGCCCTCGGGGCTGTCCCAGCCGCGGCCCTGGCGGCCGTAGCCGCCGGACTGGCGCCGGGCCCGCACCACGAGCCCCTCGGCCTTGCCCTCGCGCAGGGCCTCCTTCACCACCTCGTTGGTCGAGGTCACCTCGTCGATCACCGTGAGCTTCATCTACAACCGCCTCGCCTTCCCCACGCGCTCGGCCGCCGGAACCGCATCGGCGACCGTGCCGTCGGCCAACTCGTAGCCGGGCAGGATATCGAGCAAGGGGCGCACCACGAAGTCGCGCTCGACAGCGCGGGGATGCGGCAGGGTGAGCTCGTCGTCGGAGGCCACGTACATCTGGTAGTCCACGATATCCAGGTCCAGGGTGCGCGGGCCGTTCTCCACGGTGCGCACGCGGCCGAGGGAGTTCTCGATGCCGTGGAGGTAGCCGAGCAGCTCCTTGGGGGGCAGCCCGGTGCGCAGCAGCACCACGGTGTTCACAAAGGCGTCCTGGTCGGTGTAGTAGGCCGGCTCGCTCTCGTAGAAGGGGGCCATGTCGATGATCTGAGTGTCCGGCAGGGCGCAGAGCTGTCCCACGGCGAGATTGATCTGGGCGATCTTGGCCTCGGTCTCCTCGCCGGGCTCGGCCACCAGGGCCACGTTGGAGCCCAGGCCCAGCACCACGGCCGGGCGCAGGTCGCCCAGGGCCGCCACGGTGAGGGGCACGTTGTGGGTGCGCACCACGCTCGCCCCCAGCTCGCAGGCGAGCAGCGCCTCGGCGGCCGAGGCCACGTCGCGCTCGTGGGGCTCTTCCACGCCGTAGGCGTAGCCCACGTAGCTCTTGCGGGAGGCGGCCACCATGACCGGATAGCCCAGGTGCACGAGCTCGTGGAGGTTGCGCATGAGCTCGATGGTCTGCTTGGGGGTCTTCCCGAAGCCGGGGCCCGGATCGATGCAGATGCGGGAATGGTCGACGCCCGCTTCCTCGAGGGCGGCGGCCGCGTCGCGCAGGTAGTCGCGCACCTCGGCCACCACGTCGTCGTAGACGGGGTTGTCCTGCATGGTCTTCGGCTCGCCGGCCATGTGCATCACCACGCAGCCGCAGCCGCTCTTCGCCACGACCTGCACCATGGCCGGGTCGCGGAAGCCGGACACGTCGTTGACGATGGAGGCGCCCGCGGCCAGGGCCCGGGAGGCCACCTCGGCGTGGCGCGTGTCCACCGACACGCACAGCTCGCGCTCGGCCAAGGCCGCGATCACGGCCCCGATGCGCTCCCACTCCTCGGCCGGATCCACCGGGTCGGATCCGGGGCGGGTGGACTCGCCGCCCACGTCGATGATGGCCGCGCCAGCGTCCACCATGGCCAGGGCGTGCTCCACCGCCGCGTCGGCATCGAGATAGAGGCCTCCGTCGGAGAACGAGTCGGGCGTGATGTTCAGAATGCCCATGACGATGGGCGTCGATGTATCGAAGTCGAAGCGACCGCAATGCCAAATCATGAAGGGAAAATGCCTTTCCGTCTGCCAGCCTAAGCGCTCAGTGTAATGCCGACCTCGCCGCTTTTCATTGACTTTCGGGCGAAAGGCCCGTGTACGGGCTCTGCGCGGGCTCCGAGAGCGAGGGCGAGAAAAGAAGCGGCCCGGCTGGAGGGGGCCAGCCGGGCCAGAAGGAGGGGGGATGCGACTCTCTCAGGAGCCGCTTTCTGCTTTTCAGAGACAAAGCAGGCAAGTGATCGGAGGGGGTTGTCTCACTTGCTGGGCTCAGTATAACAACCGCCCTTGAATTCCCTATGACGCGAAGGTGGGGAACTTGTGGATTCAACGGGTCATCTTTAAGCAATTCTTCAGAATTGAGAAGAATTCCCATCAGCGGTAACAACCCGTCAACGCCGTCGCGACGGTCGCGGAAGCGGGACGCAGGCGCCTCTCCCAAGGGCCGACGGCGCGATGCTTCCGGAAAGCCTGCGCACGGCTTCGGCAGACCGGCAGCGCACCGCTGTCGCGAGCTTCACCCGCGACCCCCGGAAACGCGCGGCGCCCTCGGGGGTCGCGGGGCGCAGGCGTCGCGGGCCGCGCCGGCGATCCCTAGCCGTTTTTCCGCTGGAACAGAATGTTGTTGGTCTCGAGCCAGCTCTCCACGGTGCCGGTGTCGAAGCCGTCGGCCGGATCCACCACGAGGGCGTACATCTCCTCTTCGGCGAGCACCGCATCCAGGGCGTCGGTCAGCTGGATCTCGCCGCCCACGCCCGGCTTTCCGTCGGCGAGCAGCTCCATGACCCGGGGCGAGAGCAGGTAGCGGCCGAACACGGCCAGGTTGCTCGGCGCGTCCTCGAGCGCCGGCTTTTCCACGAGCGAGTCCACCTTCCACACGTCGTCGGCCACGGCCGCACCGGCGATGACGCCGAAGCGGCTCACCTGGTCGTCGGGCACGGGCATGACGGCGATGACGCTGGCCCCGCCGTGGGCGTCCGATACCGCCTTCATGGCCGGCAGCATCTTGTTGTCGGGCACGAGCACGTCGCCCAACAGCACGTAGAAGGGCTCGCCGGCGCAGGCCTCGGCGGCGCAGCGCACCGCGTGGCCGAGCCCCAGGGCCTCTTCCTGGTACACGTAGCTCACCGGGTAGTTGCCCACGGCCTCCACGGCATCGGCGTAGGCGTCCTTGCCGCGCTCGCGCAGCAGGGCCACCAGTTCGGGGTTCGGGGAGAAGTGCTCCTCGATGGCGCGCTTCTCGCGGCTGTTGATGATGACGACCCCGTCGGCCCCCGAGGCCAGGCCCTCCTCTACCACGTACTGGATGGCCGGGCGGTCCACCACCAGCAGCATCTCCTTGGGCTGGGCCTTCGTAGCCGGCAGGAAGCGGGTGCCGAGCCCCGCCGCGGGAATGAGAGCCTTCATCGGGCGCCTTTCTCTGAGGGGGCCGCACCGGGCGGGCCCCGTGTCTTCGCATATCGTCGGCCCATGATACCACCGCCTGCTCCCGCACGACCCCCCGTGGCTTGAAAATCGAGGTTGTGCGACGCTTCGGGACTGCCGGCCCCTTCCTGGCCATGATGCACCAGGGGAAATGCCCGGGCGGTATCGCGCACCCCTCACCCGAGGGGCCGATCTTGTCGCACAACCTCCATTTCCAAGCCACACCGCCCCAAGCGCCGGCCTTCATTTATACTGGGGCCATGGAAAACGAAAACGGGCAACATACCGACCCCATTCCCGACGAGGCCTTCGTCCGGTACCGCGCCGCCGAAGCCGGCAAGCCGGCCGCCGTGCGCTTCCTCGCCTTCAACACCGTGGTGGATATCGAGGCCTACGGCGAAGACGGGGCCTGCGCGGCCGCCTTCGACGAGGCCCGCACCCTCTGCCGCACCTACGAGCGCCTGTTCAGCCGCACGCTTCCCCACTCCGATATCGCCCGCGTGAACGGCGCCGACGGGGCGGCGGTGGCCATAGACCCCCTCACCTACGACCTGCTCTCGCGCGCCGTCGCCTACTGCGCGGCCAGCGAGGGCGTCTTCGACATCACCGTAGGGCCGGCCGTGGGCCTGTGGAACTTCCACGAGGGCACGGTGCCCGACCCCGACGCCCTGGCCGAGGCCGTGGGCCATGTGGACTGGCGCCAGCTGAAGCTGTGGAAGGAGGGCGGCACCTGCCACGCCCAGCTGGCCGACCCGGCAGCCGCCGTGGATGCGGGCGGCATTGCCAAGGGCTGGATCGCCGACCGGCTCATCGAGGCCCTGGCCGCCCATAACCTCGACGGCATCATCGTGAACCTGGGGGGCAACGTGGCCGTGCGCGGAACGAAGCCCTCGGGCGAGCCCTGGGGCATCGGGGTGCGCAACCCGGCCGACCCGGCCACCCTGCTCGGCGCCGTGCCCCTGGCCGCGGGCTCGGCGGTCACGAGCGGCATCTACGAGCGCTGCTTCACCGCCCCCGACGGCACCTTCTACCACCATATCCTGGACCCGCGCACCGGCATGCCCGCCGCGACGGACGTGGCCGGCGTGACCGTCATCTGCGAGCAGTCCATCGACGCCGAGGGGTTCTCCACCACCCTGCTCGCCTTGGGGAGCGAGCGCGGTCGTGCCCTCGTGCAGCGGCACCCGGAAATCCAGCAAGCCTTCTTCGTGGACCGGGAGGGGCGCATCACCCCGGCCCGCTAAAGCCCCCCGGGTCTTTCGCGCCCTCAGTCCCGGACCGCTAGAACCCCTGTAGCCTTTCGCACCGCCAGCCCGCACGCGCCCCTGGGGTCTTCCCACCCTGCGCAGCGGGCCGCTCGCACCTCTGTGGTCTTTCGCCCGAGCCGTTTCCGCCGCCCGCCCGGAGCGCTATAATTGTTACAGTAATGAACTATTCCCGAGGCAAGGAGCCGGGCCGTGGGCGCCACTTCCGAAAAAGACAAGTTCAACCTGGACTCCACCTATTTCGTGGCCTTCGAGATGGCCCACGAGGCCCTGGCCCGGGGCTTGGCCGCTGCCAGCGATCTGAACATCACCCAGTACCGGGTGCTCACCAAGCTGCTGCAAGCCGGCGAGGCCGTGAACCAGGGCGCCCTGGGGAAACTCCTCGGCATGAAACCCAACGGCATCACCCAGGCCGTGGATGCGCTGGAAGCCCGGGGGCTCGCAACCCGGGAGAGCGGTCGGGCCGACGGGCGCACCCGCTTTCTGCGCGTCACCGATGCCGGCGCGGCCCATGTCGCCGCCGTGAACGAGGCCCTCGTCGAGAGCCTCTACGAGCACTTCCCCACGGCCAACCCCACCTACCGCACCATTTTGGAGGCGGCCGTGGCAGCGGCGGCCCAGATCGAGCCGCCGCTGAATTCGGAGATGGCCAACCGCTTCCCCGCCACCCGCTCCCTCGTGTCCATCGAGCTTTTGCGGGCCGAGACCGAGCGCACCCTGCGCGAGGCCACGGGTGCCTCGTTCAACGAGTGCCGCATCGTGCAGCGCCTGAGCGAGACCGACCGCCCCGAGCGCGTCGGCGAGTTGGCGGCGGCCCTGCACCTGTCCCCGGTGAACGCCGCCCGGGCCACCGAGCGCCTCGTCGGGCGCGGCTGGGCGCGGCGCCTGAAGTCGCCCGCCGATAAGAAGGCGGTCTACGTAGCCCTCACCGACGAGGGCGTCTACCAGGGGTTCCTCATCAGCGCCACGGTAAATGAGCTGGCCGCCACGAAGCTGTGGGCCCACCTTACCCCCGGCCAGCGCGAGGCCATCGAGCGCGTCGGCCACGTCGTGGTGGCCGAGCTGGACGCCCGCCGCCAAGCAAAGGAGCAGGCCGCCTACGACCTGCTCCAGGAAATCTAGGGTATTTCGCCACCCGCTACGACAGCGCCGCCTTTGGCTGCACCGGTACGCTCGCCTTCGGCGCCGGAGTGCCTTCCAGCTTGCGGATAAGGGCCGCGGAGCCGAACAGCAGGGCCACATTCACGACCAGGTCGGCCGCCGCCCAGCCGCCGAGGACCGGCAGGCTCACCGTCGCCACGTTCAGGGCCGAGAAGGTGCCCACGGTGAGCAGCATTACCACCGCGCCGCAGCCAGCTGCGGCCGCCACAAGGCTCGTCCCCAAGCTGTGCCCCGCACGGGCGCGGGCCACACAGGCACACACCACCATCGATGCCGCGCCGAGCAGCGTGCCCAGGAAAGCGGCGAAGGCGATAACGCCCAGCACAATGACGGGCAGCCCCGGCAACTTCGAGCTCATGGAGCCCACCTGCACCGCCGACAGGATGCCGAGCACCACCACGACCAGGCACACAATGGCCACCAGCGCCGTGGCCCAGCCCCATAGAAACGCCGTTGCCGGGCGCGGCCGCCCCTCGCCGCGGGCCGCAAGCGCCCCGTAGAGCACCGGACCGGCCGTGGACACCACGAGCGCGAGCCCCGCCGCGAACAGGAAGGCCACGAAGGCCGAGCCCGTGAGGATGGAGCAGATCACATCCAGAATGGGCACGCCGGACGCCGAGATGTAGTCGAAGGCGAGCACGCCGGTGCCCCCGGCCACGGCAAGCCCGATGCGGGCCAGAATAGCCATCACGAGCGCCATGGCGTACAGCGTGAGAAACGGCCGCGCCATTGCTTTCATATCGTTCATAGTCAGCTCCTTCCGAAGCAATCCCGCGGAACGTCCTGCGCCCCGCGCGTTCCGAGCGCGGCCCTAGGCCTCGCCCATCTCGTTTTCCACCGCCGAGGTACCGCAGAGGTAGCCGCCGCAGAACGCCAAGCCCACATCGCCCATGAGCGATCCCAGAATGGGATCGCCGATGTAGCTGTTCTCGCCGCAGGCGCCGCCCGCGGTGTGCCAGCCGGCGTAGAGCCCCGGAATGACGCGGCCGCTCGTGCCCACCACCTGCATCTGGTCGTTGATGAGCAGGCCGGCCTTGGTGCCGTAGAGGTTGCCGCCGATGCGGCAGCCGTAGAAGGGCGGCGTGGTGATGGCGTGCAGCCACTCGGACGGCATGGGGTACATGAAGTCGTCCTCGCCCCGCTCGCAGGCCGCATTCCACCGCTCCACGGCCTCGGTGAGCACCCCTTCGGCCAGGCCCAGGTCGGCCTCCAGCTCTTCTAAGGTGTCGCGGCGCTTCAGCACGTCGGCCTCGATGGCATCGGCCACGCCGTGGTGCCAGTCGCGGTAGTGCTCGGGCACCTTCTCGATCTGCTCCAGGTCCGGGGTCAGCAGCTTGCGGCAGTGCTCCTGGGCGAAGCCCGCCAAGTGATCCTCGTAGTTCGCGTCGAAGACGATGTAGGAGCGGTGGCCCGGCGGGGTCATCTGGATGGTGGCCAAGTCGCCCAGGGCGTAGATGGCGTTGGCGCCGTCCTCGGCCACGCGGGAGTCCATATAGCGCAGGCGGTTGCCGCAGCGGTCGATGGTCAGCCACGGCTGGCGCGACAGCTGGGTCATGCCGTCGTAGAGGAACCGCGCCCAGGTGCCGCCCTCGGCCTGCCAGTCCACACCGCCGTCGAAGGAGGCTGAGCTGTTGAAGCCGGACACATCGGCCCCCACTCCGAGCCCCATGCGGAAGCACTCGCCGGTCTCGCCGGCCGTCAGATAGCTGGAGGCGCAGCCCATGGCCGCCGTGGGGATGTACTTGTCGAGCAGCGCCTTGTTGTTGCAGAAGCCGCCGGCCGTGAGGACGACGGCGCGCTTCGCGTGGATGAACTTCTCCGCGCCGTAGTCCTCGTTCACCACGACGCCCACGATGCGCCCGTCCCCGTCCTGCACAAGCGCCACCGCCGGGCTCTGGAAGAGGAACTCCACCCCGTGCTTGTAGCCGTAGTTGAACATGGCATCGGTGGCATCCTTCATCTTCAGCACGTGGTGGTCCAGCGTCGAGCGCTTGGGGGCCACGTACACGGGCACCTCGCCGAGGCGCCAGTGCACGCCGCAGTCGGCCATCCAGTCGAGGCTCCTGCCCCCTTCCTCGGCGATCTTGTAGATGAGCTTGGGGTCGGCCGCGTAGTGGTACTCGTCCATGGCCCAGTCGGTCAGGGCCTGGGGCGAGAAGGGGTAGCTCGGGAAGGCGAACTTCTTCTCCTCCTGGCCGGAGTAGCCGCCGAGGATGCCGCACATGCCCGCCTCCTGGGCGTTGCCGCCGGGAAGCCCCATGGCCTCCACGCAGATGACCTCGGCCCCCAGCTCGCAGGCGCGAGCCGCGGCGTTCAGGCCACCGCCTCCGGCGCCCACCACGCAGATGTCGCACTCGTAGTCCCACGCTGCGGGCACGGCCCGGGGCGGAATGGGCGTGGCGTCGTTGGCGGGGAAGCTCGCGGCGTCGTGCTCCCGGAAGGTGCCGTCGGCGGCGCTCGCGTTGGTGGCATGGCTCGGGTCGGAGGCGGCCACGGGGTCGCCCTCCCGCGTCCAGTCGCCCCGGCGCTCGGCGCTCGCGGCGAGGGCCGCCTCGGGAGCGAGCAGTCCTGCGGCAGCGGCCCCGGCCGCGGCCAGGGCCGACCCGGTCAGAAAGTCGCGGCGCGACAGGCCCGCGCCCTGATTGAGCTTACTCACGGCTACCAGCCTCCTTCTCGGTCGTCGCGGCACCGGACGCAACAGCATCGGCAGCCGTGGCGGCGTCGGCCGCGGCGGCACCCTCGGCAGATGCGGCGCCCGCCTCGGCCTGGGCGAGGGCGTCTTCCACGGCCTGCTTCACGCCGGCCGTGGTGATGGTAGCCCCGGCGATGGCATCGATATCGGCGCCCTGGGCCGCCTCGATCATGGCGGCGTAGCGCCCGTCGCGGATGGCCTCGTAGCCGCCGCGGCTCTGGCTCTCGCCGTCCTGGGCGGTCTCCAAACACGTCAGGCGTCCGTCGTCCACGAGCAGCGTCACGGAGATCCAGCCCTCCATACCGCGGCCGCGGCCCGTGTACACCCCATCATGCAGATCGCCCTCGGCCCGGGCCGGCCCCGTCGCAGTCGCTTCGGCCGCCCAAGGGTCCTCGGTGCGCAGGGCCAGCTGCTCGGCCGTGGCCGCATCCTTGGAACCAGAGCCCTCGAAGCTGGCCCCGCATCCGGAAAGTCCCAGCACGAGCGCCGTGGCACCGCAGAGCGCTGCCGTTGTCCTCACGCCGTTCATAGTCCCTCCAATCATTCGCCGTTGTTGGACTGATATTTCTTCATGAAAGTTTTCTTTTATTTACATTCATGAACTTATTGCTGCGGAGCATATCAGCGTTTTACCCGTATAGCAAGGATATATTGACGAAATTTGACGTTCCGTCAACTACTACCAATTTGATAATTTATGGATATTGACTGAAGATACGAAGGCGAGTAAGGTACAGGGCAACGACCGCAAGCATCCCTTGCGCAGCCGTCGCGGCCGAGTCGGAGACGCGGACCGGAAGGCGCACCCGCGCCCGCCGATCCGCCCCGGCCGCGACGAGCTTCCCTACCCGGTATCTAATAAGGAGGGATACCCATGCTCTTCGATGTGTACGGCCCCAACGCCGCCTACCAATGGCTCGGTCTCGTTCTCGTCCTCGTCCTGCTCATCCTGCTGAACGAGCTCGCCCGTCGCACCAAGGCAGGCGGCATATTCATGTTCTTCGGCGTGTGCGGCGCCATGACCGTCTACTGCCTGGCCGTGGAGATCGGTGCGGCCGCCGGAGCCGAGTGGGCGCTCACCAACCCCACCCACACCGATATGAACAGCTGGTTCCACTACGCCAAGGTGTACGCCGCTACCGCTGGCTGCATCGGCTTCATGATGATCAAGTACTCCTGGGGCAAGATCGGCCGGGCCCACTGGTTCAAGGCCTTCCCCTTCGTCATCGTGGCCATCAACATCCTCATCGCCGTGGTGAGCGACTTCGAGAGCGCCATCCGCGCCTTCGGCACCACCTGGGTATCCTCCGAGGGCGTCACCCTGTACGGCGGCTGGCACAACGTGTTCAACGGCATCGCCGGCATCATCAACATCGCGTGCATGACCGGCTGGTTCGGCATCTACATCTCCAAGAAGCGCCAGGACATGCTGTGGCCGGATATGACCTGGGTGTTCATCATCGCCTACGACCTGTGGAACTTCTGCTACACCTACAACAACCTGCCCACCCACTCCTGGTACTGCGGCGTGGCCCTGCTTTTGGCCCCCACCATTGCCGGTCTCATCTGGAACAAGGGCGGCTGGATCCAGAACCGCGCCTTCACGCTGTCCATGTGGTGCATGTTCTGCCAGATGGTGCCCATGTTCGCCAACGACTCCATCTTCGCCGCCGATTCCGTGAACGACCCGAACGTGAACCTCGTGGTGTCGCTTCTGGCCCTGGGCGCCAACATCGCCGCCTTCGCCTACATCATGTACCGCGCGAAGAAGCTGGGCGTGAACCCGTGGATGCAGGAAGTGTTCGTGGGCACCAAGGACTTCGTGGCCGCCATGAAGCGCCGCGCCTCCACCGCCTACCTCGTGGAAACCGAGCCCGCTTCCGCCACTCCGGCCGAGATCGCCGAGATGGTGGCCTACAACGAGCTGCCCGCCGAGGGCAAGCCGGGCTTCGTCTACGTCGCCGTGGAAGAAACCGAAATCCCCCAGCGCAAGTAGCCGCGCAGAGGACGGGAGCGTCGCAACAGCCCCTCCCATAACCTGCCCGAAACGCCGAGGGCCCGCGATGATCGCCGTCGCGGGCCCTTTCTACTCCCCTTCCATTTGGGCGATGTCTTCCAATTTGGCGGGGTCGAGGACATGGATGCAGTTGCGCTGCTTCTCGATGATGCCCTGGGATTGCAGGCGCGACAGGGCCGTGGTCACCGAGTTGCGCGAGAGCCCCAGCATATCGGCCAGGTCGTTGTTGCTGTAGGGCAGCACCGTCGGCCGGGCCGGCGCGGTCCCTCCCCCGTCACAGCGCTCCCGGGCAAGCTCGGCCAGCAGCATGGGCACCCGCTGGCCGGCCCCGTAGAACGACTGGCTCACCACTTCCCGGGTCTGCATGGACAGAAGCCCGAACAAGTAGCGCACCACCCGGTCGGTGAACTCGGGGTAGGCGTGGAGCAGCCGGAAGAACGATTCCTTGGGAATGGAGATGATGCGGCTGTCGTCGCAGCTGCGGGCCGTGGACATGGGCAGGTTGTCGTCCCGCAGGATGTGGTAGCCGAAAAAGCACCCGGGCCCGTAGCGGTCGATCACCTTGGTGCGCCCGGCAGCATCCACGCGGAAGCATTCCACGGAGCCCTCGGCCAGGTAGTAGTGGTTGCCGTTCGGCTCGTCGAGCCAGAAGATCATGGCCCCTGCCGGCACGCGCTTCACCGTGTAGGTGGCGTCGATGCCGTCGAGCATGGCCTCCAGCTCGTCGCGGCCCAACGGCTCCTGCAGCACCTCGTTCTTTCCCGTCCAACTCATGGGCTCCCCTCCCCTCGGTGGCCTTTGCAGCCCCCATCCTATCACGAGTGCCTCCAAACGGGCGCGACCCCGGCCGACAACGACCGGGGACGCGACCCGTCAGGGAGGGCTCTTGGCTGTGGCACCCCGCGGTCCGCAGGCCCGGCAGCACCCGAGGCGCCCGCCGCCTCTTCCGGCGGCCGCCCCGTTCTCGTTACACGTAGTACACCGACGGCTGGGTGCCGTGCTCCTCCAAGTAGGGCTTGGCACCCTTCTCGGCGATGTACTGGGACACCGCGCTTTCCGGATCGTTCAGGTCGCCGACGATGCGGGCCTCGGCCGGACAGGCCTGGACGCACCAGGGGCGATGGTCGTGGTCCTGGCGGTCGAAGCACATCGTGCACTTCGAGGACACAGCCGCCTCCTCGTCGATCTGCGGCACGCCGTAGGGACAGGCGGTCACGCAGGTGCCGCAGCCGATACAGACCTCGGTGTCCACCACAACGGCGCCATTGTCCGAGCGCTTGGCCATGGCGCCCGTGGGGCAGTTCGCCACGCAGGCGGCTTCGGCGCAGTGGTTGCACAGGGTGGGGCGGAAGTTCATCTTCACGGCCGGGAACGTGCCCACGGGGCGGTACAGCTCGCCGTCAAGCCCTTCCACATGGGCCCAGTACAGCTCGCCGGGCACGTCGTTGGACACCTTGCAGGCCACAGCACAGGTCTGGCAGCCCATGCAGCGCGTCGTGTCGATCACCATTCCGTATTGCTTAGCCATGTCGCACCTACGCCTTCTCTACTTCCACCAGCACGTCGTAGAAAGCCGTGCAGGTCTGGGAAATGTGCTCTTCCGTGGGGTTCAACGTCAAGTGGGTGAGGGTCTGGTAGTTGCCCTCGATGGTGTAGTCCGGGGTCCAGCCGCTCTGGGTGGCCACCACGCCCGGTACGATGCCCTCGGTGAGGAAGACCTTCATCTTGCAGGCGCCGCGGTCGTTCACGATGCTCACCACGTCGCCGTCGGCGATGTCGCGGGCCGTGGCATCCACCGGGTTCATCTCCAGCAGCGGCTCGTCTTGAATGCCCGCGAGCGCCGGGATGCCGATGTGCTGGGTGTGCACGTTCATGCGGTCGTGGTACTGCAGGAACACAAGCGGGTACTTCTCGCCGAGCGGCCCGGTCGGATCCTCGAGCATCGGCTTGTAGCAGGGCACTTCCTCCTGAAACTCCACCAGGTCGTCGTTGTAGAAGGTGAACTTCGTGGAGGGCGTGGCGAACACGCCGTCGGCGAAGACGATCTGGGAGTCGTAGATGCCGTCGGGGCGGCCCCAGATGCCGTCGGCCACGGCCGTGTCGAAGTTAAAGCCCTCCCAGGCCGGATGCTCCTCGTTCACGAAGCTGCGCACCCATTCCTCGTCGGTCTTGCTCCACAGGTCGCCCAGACCCACCTTGGCGGCCAGCAGCGACATGATCTCCACGTCGGACTTGCTCTCGCCGGCCGGCGTCACCGCGGGGCTCTGGAAGAACACCCAGGGCGAGCGATCGAGGAAGTCCCACTTCTCCCAGTAGTTGCAGGCGGGCAGCACGTAGTCGGAGTACTTCGCCGTCCAGGTCCAGTAGGGATCCACGGTCACGATGGTGGAGATCTTCGGCAACACCTCGCCCACGATCTTATTGGCATCGGGGCTCATGTTGATGAAGTTCGAGTTGGCGAACCACATGAAGTCGAGCGGATAGGGCTTGCCCGTGAGAATCTGCTCGTAGAGGGTGGAGCTCTTCGCCATGGTGCCCTCGTTCTCACCGGTGTTCGCCCAGTCGTCGTAGTTGAAGGCCGGGATGGTGATGCCGGGCGTGGAGCGGATGGACGCGGTGCCGCCGGCGTGGGACGCGCCGCCGCCTTCCACGCCGATGTAGCCGGCCACGGCGGCCAGGGTGGCCACGGTGCGGAAGGGCGAATGGGAGTTGTACACGCGCTGCATGCCCTGGCCCATGCGGATGCCCGCGGGCTTGGCGTTGATGTACTCCAGGGCGAAGTTCTCGATGACCTCGGGAGCCAGGCCGGTGATCTCGGCGGTGTACTCCAGCGTGTACTTCGACACCTCGTCGCACAGGTGGTCGAAGGCGGTGCGGCACTGCTCGCCGTTCACGTCGAAGGTGCCGGACAGGGCCGCCTTCACGCCCTCGGTGGTGTTGGGCACTGCCTTACCGGCGGCCTCGTCCCACACGAGCCACGGGGCCTCATCGCCCTCGCCGTCGCGCAGGAGCGCGCCGTCGGACTCGCGCACGAGGAAGGGAGCCACGGAATTGGCGAGGAGCCAGTCCTTGGCGTGCAGATCCTTGCCGATGATGACGTTCATCATGCCGAGGGCCAAAGCCGGGTCGGTCTGGGGCTTCAGGGGAATCCACTCGTCGGCAATGGCGGCGGTGGCGCACAGGCGCGGGTCCACCACGACGATCTTGGCGCCGTTCTCGCGGGCCTTCACGAGGTAGCGGAACTCGGAAGTGTGGGTGTCGGCCACGTTGCGGCCCCACAGCACCACCAGGTTGGAGTTCAGGTAGTCGCGGGTGTCATGGGCGCCGCGACCCTGGCCGAAGCACAGCGTCATGCCCATGGTGGCGCCATGGTCGCCCATGATGCCCTCGATATCGAAGGTGGTGCCGCCGTAGGTGCCGGCGAAGCGGGTAGGCGCCTCCCACGAGAGCTTCGACAGGTTGCCGGTGAACGAGTAGAAGCCGCAGGACTTGGCCCCATAGGTGGCCTTGGTGGCCTCCATGCGCTCGGCGATCTCCTCGATGGCCTGCTCCCAGGAAATCTGCTCGAACTCACCGCTGCCGCGCTCGCCGGTGCGCTTCATGGGGTGCATGACGCGCACGTTCTCGTCATGGGTGCGCGTGCCCAGGCCGATGGAGCGCAGGCAGCAGTTGGCGTAGTCGTCGCGGCCGGGCATCTGACCCGGGGTGACGGTGTAGATCTTATCGTCCTTCACGCGGGCCCGCAGATGGCAGCGGGACGTGCAGTTCACCGAGCAGCAGGCGCTCTTGTAGGTGAAGCCCTCTTCCGGATCGGTCACCGGGCCGGTCTCGGCCAACGACTCCTCCTCGGCCGGCTTCTCAGCCGGGGCACAGCCCACGGCCGCAGCCCCCAGGGCCGAGGTGATGGTCAGCCAGCCGGCGCCCTTCACGAAGGTGCGACGGGTGACTTTCCCCTCGGACACGAACTCGGTGGGAGCGAAACGCTCGTTCTCTTCCATAGTCCTCCTCTTTCTCTCCTGATTGCGGCGCCGAAGCGCCGAATGAGCCCAGTATAGAAAGGGAGTGCGGCCCCTTCTGCCCAACATTGGTCGGAAGGGGCCCCAAGTATTGGGGCGACGGGGACGGAAGCCGGTCTTAGGCCTCAGCCTCCACGTCGGCAGCCTCGCGCGCGACGGCGTCCTCCCCCACCGTGGGAATGCGCACCACCATGAGGTACACGAGGAACAGGGCCACAGCGGCCAGGATGGCCCACACGAAGGGCTTCTGCACGAGGGCCGCCGAGATGGCCAGCACCGTGAACGAGATGAGCAGCATGCGCATCTTCGCCTTCACGGGCATGCCGCCGGCCTCCTTGAAGGGCACTACATAGGAGCGGTACACCTTGCTGGAAGTGATGATGGCGTGGCAGCGAGGCGAGAGCTTCCCGAACAGGAAGGTGGCCAGAAGCAAGAGCGGCGTGGTGGGCAGCACCGGCACGAAGATGCCGACGCAGGCCGCGCCCACGCAGAGCCACGCGAACCCGAGAATGATATAGCGCACGATGATGTTCACGACAGGCTCCTCATCTCAAAAGGGCCGCGTCGCAGGCGGCGGACTTTTCCACCTCCATACTACGCGGCCCCTGCCGTTTCCGTATCGCCCAAACGGGCTATCTCAGGTAAATGGCTACTCCGCCTTCTTCTGCTGGTCGGCCACGGCCTCCTCCAGCAGCATGAGCTGGGCGGTGGCCTTCTTGGTGCCGCGGTAGATCATGAGCACGTACACGAGCAGGGCGATCCACAGCAGGGCATAGGCCGCGATGATGTAGGGGGCCGAGGGCAGGATGGTGGAGTAGATGTCAGCGAGAATGGGGTTCATGGCTATCTCCTAGCGTTCGTCGTCGAGGGTTTCCTTGAGCGCGTCAACGCGCTGGGTGAGGCGCACCTGGCCGAAGCGGGCGCGGTACAGCACAAAGCCGATGAGCATCATGCCAAGGGCGCACAGGCCCACGCACATACCCATCTCGGGACTCATGCCGCCCTCGCGCAGCACCACCGGGTGGATAGACGATGGAATCAGCCGCGTGATCATGAAGCAGATGGGCACGTCGATGGTGGCGATGATGGCCACCACGGCGGCGAAGGTGGCGCGGCGCTCCGGCTCGTCCACCGAGCTGCGCAGCACGAAGTAGGCGATCACGATGAGCATGAGGATGAGGTAGGTCGTCAGGCGCGGCTCCCAGCTCCACCACACGCCCCACTCGAAGCGGGTCCACATCTCGCCGGTGATCATGGTGAGCACCACGAACAGCAGCGCGATCTCCAGGCACAGGCGCGAGCAGGTATCGAAGCGCTGGTTCTTCGTCATGAGGAAGCGCACGGCATAGTAGCAGCCGAAGCCCAGGGCGATGAACGAGGTGATGGCCACGGGCATGTGGAAGTAGAAGATCTTCTGGGACAGGAGCATCTTCTGGGACACCATCACGTCCCCGATGAGCTCGGCGCCGTTCACCGTGGCACCGCCCACGGGGGCCACGTAGAAGAACGCCATGAGGAACCCGATGGTGGACAGCACCGCACCCGCAATGAGCGCCGGTGCCACCAGCTTATCGGGCCACTGCCCCGCCTCGGGCAGCTTCAACGTTTTACTTGACACTCGTTCTCCTCTCCAAAATTATTTCCCATAGTACCGGTTGAGCATAAGTCAGCGAGGTTGCGACAGGTGCCTGCAATTCGCTTGAAGAGCGGCTGAGCGGCCTTCGTGCCGCGAAGGCAAGCTCTGAACGCGAAGGGCAGGTGCCTGTCGGAACCGCAGCATCAGGTCGTCTCCTTCAGTTGACGACGAAATCGTAGAGAACCCACGATGCGAGGATCATCACCACATCGTAGCCAGCGCCGAGCGCCAGCGAGGTGAGAAATCCGTCGGCGAACACATCGCCGCCCACGAGCGCGCAGGTGGTGGCCGACACGCAGGCGTACAGCAGCGGGAAGATCACGGGCACGAACAGCAGGGCCAGCATCACGTCCTTGCCGCGGGTGGCGGCGGTGATGGTGGACAGCATGGTGCCGATGCCGGCGATGCCGATGCTGCCGAGCACGAGCGGCACGACGAGCAGCCAGCCCGTCTCGGCCGGCGCTGCGAAGCTGGAGAAGAACATCCAATACAGCGGCACGGCGATCACTTCCACCAAGGCCAGAAACACAAGGTTCGACGTCGCCTTGGCTAGAAAGATCACGCCCCGGTCGAGCGGTGCCAGCAGCAGGCCCTCCAAGCAGCCGTTCTCCGTCTCCTTGGCAAACGAGCGATTCAGGCCCAGCAGCGACGTGAACACCACGAGCGCCCACAGAAGGCCGCCGGACACTTCCAGAAACTCCGCCCCAGGACGGGCGAAGGACAGGGCCACGCCGAACACCACGATGACCAGGAAGGCGTAGATGCCCATGGACACCACCATGTCCTTGGTGCGGAACTCCGCCTTCAGGTCCTTGGCGAGCAGGGTCTTGTACTGCGTCCACGTGCTGGGAGCTTTGCAGAGGGCGCTGCGCATCCCTTCGCGATCAGTCATCTAGCTCACCCCCATTCCCACGGTGGTGCGGTACAGATCGGCGAACTCGTCGGGGCTCATCTGGTCCTTCTCGCCAAAGTGCACCACACGGCCGCGGGCCAGCACCAACACGTGGCTCGCCAGGGCGAGGCCCTTGTCCAAGTCGTGGCTCACCATGACGAAGGTGCGGTCGGCCCGCACCGATGCGATGAGCTCGTCGAAGATGCGCATGGCGTGGGGATCCAGGCCCGAATAGGGCTCGTCCAGCAGCACCACCGACGGGTCGTTCACCAAAGCCCGGGCGATGGATACGCGCTGGGTCATACCCCGGGAGAAGGTGCGCACCCGATCGAGGCGGCGGTGCTTGAGCCCCACGGCGTCCAGCAGCTCGATCACGCGCCTCTGCGGGTCGCGCACCCCGTAGAGCTTCGCGTACAGAAGCAGGTTCTCCTCGGCCGTGAGGTCGGGGTACAGCATAGGGTTGTGGGAGATGAGCCCGATGGCCTCCCGTGCCCGCTCGGGCTCCTCCTTCAAGTTGATACCGGCCAGGGTGACGGTGCCCTCGGTGGGGCGCGCCAAGGTGGCCAGCATGCGCAGAAGCGTGGTCTTGCCGGCGCCGTTCGGACCGAACACCGACAGGAACGCCCCCTGCGGCAGCGCGAAGGACACGTTGTCGACGGCCTTGCGGCCCCCGAACGACTTCGTCAGATGCTCGACCGTAATGGCGGGGTTCACTTGCCTTCCCCCTCATCGGCAGCGGCGGCCTCGTCGGCTCCAGCGGCCCCGTCGCCCTCGGCGTCTTCCACGAGGGCCACCTCCTCGGCCACGGTCGCCTCCACGATACCAGGGCGCTCGGCCGTAGCGGCCTCGTCGGCAGCAGTCTCGGTCTCGGCCGCCAGGGCGCGGGCCGGCTCGTCGTCGCCCTCATCGCCCTCGCGCTTGGCGGCCCGCTTGGCGAACAGCGGGATCAGGCAGCCCACCATGAGCAGGCCGAAGCCCACCCACACGAGCGAGATGAGCGGGTTCACCCGCACGTCCATGGAGAAGTCGCCGTTCTCGTTCACGCCGCGATACACCACGAAGAGGTCCTCCAGCGGGAAGCTGATGACGCTCGCCTCCAGCTTCTGCTGCTGGGTGGCGCCCACCACCTGCACGGCCGGGGCCACAGCGCCCACGAACGTGCCGTCGCGGTAGGCATCGAAGTACACCGTGTACTTCACGTTGCCGTTGCCCAGCTCCTCGATGTTGTTGCCCGTGTACTGCAACTCGAAGTCCTGGATGACGAAGGGCTCCACGGTGGCGTCCTCGTCCTCGTTGTAGGGCACGTAGTCGGTCACCTCGGTCACGTACATGGACGAGCCGATGAGGCCCACGAGAATGATGCCCATGGCCGCGTGGGCCACCGAGCCGCCGAACAGGGCCAGGCGGCGACGCACCGTGGCCGCCGAGACGCGCTTGAGGGAACGGACGGCCATGAACAGAGCGTTGAAGATGAGCAGGCTCGCCACGGCGAAGCCCACGACGGTCAGGCCGTTGTAGTACAGCGGCGCCCCCTGCTCCAGCAGCCCCTCGGCCGTGGTGCCGCCCATGGCGATCATGGCGTCGTAGCTCGGCAGCAGGTAGGTGGCGAAGTACACCATCAGCACGATGAACAGCACGAGCGCGCACAGCCCCGGCACGCGGGCCGCACGCCAGAAGGCCTGCTTGTCGGTGCGGCGCCAGCCCAGAAGCGGGCAGATGGCCAGCACGGCCAGATAGGCGATGCCCAAGGGCCGGGCGATGGCGTTGTAGGTGCCCGCAGACAGGGACTGGCCGCCGAAGGGCAGCCAGCTCGGCAGGGCCGAGGACACGGTCATGTAGGCCAGCAGCACCGCGAACACCACCATGATGAGGTTGTTCACGTAGTAGGCCGCTTCCTTCGACGCCATGGACTCGATGTCGTCGTCGGCCGCATTGGCCGCGCCGAAGCTCTTGCGGCGCACGATGAGACCCACGATGCCGGCCAGCAGCGACAGCACGATGAGCGCCCCAAACATCACGAGCGACACCGGGTCGCCCTCGAAGGCGTGCACCGACTGCACGAGGCCCGAGCGGGTGATGAAAGTGCCCAGCACCACGAAGCAGAAGGTGAGGCAGGCGCAGAACACGCTCCAGCGCTTGAAGGCGCCGCGCTGGCGGTACACGGTGAAGGAGTGGATGAGGGCCACGCCCACGAGCCAGGGCAGCAAGCTCGCGTTCTCCACCGGGTCCCAGCCCCAGTAGCCGCCCCAGCCGAGCACCACATAGGCCCACACGGCACCCAGGCCGATGCCGATGCCCAGCAGCAGCCAGGAGAACATGAGGTAGCCGGTGGAACGATTCACCCACAGGGCCGAGTCGTCGTTCACGACGAGGGCCGCCACGGCGTAGGCGAAGGGCAGCGTCAGGCCCGCGTAGCCGATGAACAGCGTGGGCGGATGGATGGCCATGGCCCAGTGCTCCAGCAGCGCGTTCATGGAGCGCATGGAGGCAGCGGCGTTCAGAACCCCGTTCTCGGCGAAGTAGCGGGAATCGGTGGTCAGGAAGGGCATGTTGGCCTCGGAGAACAGCAGCACCGAGACGAACGCCGTCAGCACGAGCTGGGCGATGCACAGCGCCCCGTTATCGAGGGGGCGCGTGTCCTTGCGCGTGGCGAACACGAGCACGGAGTTGAACACGGCGATGAGCCACGCCCAGAACAGGAGCGACCCCTGGCGCCCCGCCCACAGGCCCGCCAGCTTGTAGAGCCAGGCGATGTCGGACACGGAGTTGGAGCGGTTGTCCAGCACGTACTGGATGGAGTTGTCGCCGGCGAAGAAGCACCACACGAGCACGGCGCAGCACACCGTGAGCGCCGCCGCCACGAGCACGGCGGCAAGGCGGCCGCCCCAGGCGAAGGTCTCAGAGCGCTCGAAGGAGCGCTTCTTGTACAGGACGTGGGCCACGCCCAGGCACAGCACCGAAATCACGCAGCCCGCGAAGGCCACCAACAGGCCGAGCAGGCCGATCATCGAGACACCCATGGCCTAACCCTCCAATGCAACGTCGGTGGCGGCGAACTTGCCGTCGTCGGTCACGGCACCGGTCAGCACCACGGTGGCGCCATCGGTCACCTCTTCCGACAGGGCCCCATCGAAGGTGACGGGCAGCACGACGCTCTTGTCGTCGGACTCCGCCAGCACGAAGCGGTCGCCCTGGCCGGCGGCGGTCAGGGTGCCCTCGGCCACGGTGCCGGTCACCTTCACCACCTTGCCGATCACCTCGTCGCCGTAACCGAGCAGCTGCGACACCTGAAGGGCGTTGTCGGCGTTCTCGTACTTCGAGGGGCACTTGGTAACCAGGTTGCTGCACTCCAGCACCCCGGCATCGTTGATCTTGCCGGTGCAAATGGCGGTCACATCGTTGCCGAACGTGGAGGAAGCGGCGCCGTCGTAGCGCACTTCCAGCTGGGTGGCGGGGTCGCCCGCCGGGTCGTAGATCTTGAAGGTGAGCACGTTGTCGGTGGTGGCGAAGGAGTCCTGCACCACGTTGCCCGACACCTGCACCTTCTGGCCCGCCTGGGGGTTCTCCACGGCCTCGGCCACGCTGAGCGTGGCGGCCGCGGTGTTGCCGCCCACAAAGGCGAGCACCAGGATGAGCACGATGACGATGACGCCGGAAACGGCGATCATCCTCTTCTTCATCTTCGCGTTCATAATCCTCCTGTTTCCGTCGATGAGCCAGACCGGCCTCCCCGACGGTCTGAAAAATACCATCGGCCAGTATCGCCGAAACGCGCGCGGGCGCGGGCGAAAACTCCGCCGAAACCAGCAGATCAGCGCAAACGCAACACTTTCGCAATGGGCTGGGCGCGACGGCACCGTCCCGCCGACCGACCGTGAGCCACCCGAGCCCCGCACGCACCACCGATCTCGCCACGGTGGAGGCGCCCAGCGTGAGATGGGCCACCCGGCCGCCGCCCCACAAAAAAACACCGGCGCGCACCGCTGGGGGATGCGCGCCGGGCCGAGGCGCGGGAGGGAGGGTTCCCGCGCGAGGGGATGAACGAACCGGACCTAGGCGATGCCGAGCAGGGCGAAGCCCTCTTCCAGCTGGGCTTCGGCCTTGTCGAGGTTGGCGTGGGCGGCCTTGTAGTTATGGGCGCCCTCGGAATTCTCCACCATCACGTAGTCCCAGTAGAACTGCGCATGGCGCTGAATCTGCTGGGCTTGGGCCAGCTTGTCGGCATCCAGGCTGTCCTTCTGGGCGGCCAGCTCGTCGGTGTAGCGCTTGATGTCGGCGGCGATAGCGTGCTCGCGGTCGGTAACCTCCTTCTGCCAGCCGCGCACCTCGCCCGCGATGTCCTTGTGGCAGCTGCCGCACTGCTCCGTGATCGCGGGATTCTCCAAGGGGCTCACCAGCTCATGGGAGCTGTACTCGCCGTTCTCGTCGGAGACGGGGGCCATGTGGCAATCGGCGCAGCTGTAGCCCTGCTTGGCCATGGAGGACTGCTCACCGCCGTAGATGGTCTCGAACTCGGGATGCTGGGCCTTGAGCATGGGGGCGCCGGTCTCGGGATGCTCCCAGTCTTTGAAGCCCATCTCATCGTAGTAGGCGAGAATGGCCTCGGCGTCCATGGCGGCCAGACCGGTGTAGGGGTTCATCGTAGCCTTGGTGTCCGGATCGAAATAGTACTCGTTGTGGCACTGGCCGCAGGTCTGGGCCTCCACGGGCACCTGCTCGGCGTCGGAGCCCATGGCGTTGGCAAAGTGCCGCTGGGTGACGACCACCTGGGTGGGATCGTTCTCATGGCAGTTGTAGCAGCTGATGGGCTCGTTCATCTGCGCGAGCACCTCGGCGAAGGGGCGGGCGTAGGCCTCGTCGCCCTCGCTGTTCACCATGGCCGTGAATTGCGGCGTCTTGCAGGTGATGCAGTTGGCCAGGGTCTTGTCGTTCACGCGGGGCGTCTCCGAGATGGAATGCAGCGTGTAGCTGTGGGAAGCGGCCTCGTCGTAGCCCTTGGCGAAGCCGTAGCCGGAGTACATGGTAGTGAGCTCCGGATACTCCTCCAAATAGTTCATCTTGCCCTCGGGGCTGTTGGCCTCGTTGGCCTTGTAGGTGGCGTACTGGCCGGGGTAGATGTCCTTCCAGCTGTCGGCCAGCACGACGCCGAACTCGTCGGCCTCGGGGGTCTCCACCGGAGCGGCGGCCGGCGCGGCGCCCTCCTTCCCAGCGTTTTGCGGTGAGGCCGGGGCGCAGGCGGCAAGGCCCGCCACGAGCGCCACGGTGCAAGCGGCCGTGGCGGCGATGCGCAACGTCGATTTCTTCATGATCCCTCCTTAGTACGGTGTATCGGCGCGTTTTCCACTCTCGCGAGAACGCACCCCTCGTTGATGCCAGCCTACCTCGTCCCGCCTTCCCCCGAACAGGGACAGTGCGTTCCAAATACGAGGGGACGATCGGGACCGGTGGGGACGGTTTCCATAAATGTAAGGGGGACGGTTGGCCGCTCCTTCGGCGCGCGCAACAGTCCCGGTCGCCAGACCCCGAAATCCCCGGGGCAAGGCCGTACGGTCACTCCCCGGCGGGGCGGCGGGAGCGGCCGAGGCGAAAGCGGAGAGCGCCGGTGGGGCACGCATCCACGCAGGCGCCGCAGGCCATGCAATCTCCGGCCCGCACTAGAGTATCTTCACCGGAAAGGGCCGGGGCCAGAATGATCGGATCGGCAAGGCAGACCGCCTCGCAGGCGCCGCAGTGGACGCAGGCTCCGTGGTCGATGGCCACGTTCAGTTGACCGGCGCGGCCGAGCCCTTGGAAGATGCCGCCCAGCGGGCACAGCGCCCGGCACCACACCCGCCGACTCACGAGCAGCTCGGCGATGACGACGGCCACCAGCGTGGCTGACCCCGCCAGACCACCGAAGACGAGCCCCTTGTTCACCGCGCCGATGGGCGAGACGAGCTCGAAGACGGGAAAGCCCACCAGAGCCGAGAGCGCCACGACGCCGGCGGCCACGGCGATCTTCGCGCGACGGGGCACCGTGCGTTCCGGCACCGCGATGCCGAGGCGACGACGCACGGCATCGGCCCCCTCCCCAAGAAGGTTCACCGGGCAGACCCACCCGCAGAAGGCGCGCCCGCGCACGAGGCCGTAGACCACCGCAATAAGCAGCGCCCCTGAAAGCGCCGAAGCCGCCAGCAGCCCGCGCGAGGCGGCGGTCACCTCCAGGGCCGCCAGCGGGTCGAACAGCGTGACGCCGCCCACGGAAGACGACGAGAGACTCCCGAAGAACACCCCTTCGGCCGGGGTCTGCACTTCCCCGTCGCCCCCGGCGAACAACCCCGCGAGCCCCCACCCGGCCAAAAGCGGCGGCAAGCAGAACAGCACAAGCATGAACACCTGCACAATCCGCCGCACGAGCGTTATCTTCCCCATGGAACGAGTCACAGGTCATTCCTCCCAACCAAGGTAATGATTAAAGGAGATACGGGGTGCCTTGACCGAGCGAGTTCCGCAGCGAACGAAACAGCCCAGTGGGCTGTTTCGCCGAGCGAGGACTGTCTGAGCGAATCAAGGTACCCCGTAGCTCCGCTTTTGGGCGACTTTCTACCCGAGTGTTTCGTCTTCGAAGTTCACGTACACCAAGTTCACGTTCAGCACGCCGGGAATCTGGATGAACCGGCTCGAGATCTCGTGGGAGGCGCCGGTGGAGGAAGCCTCGATGGTGACGACGATCTTGTAGCCGTTCACCTCGTGCACCTCCACGCCCTCCATCTGTGCCAAAGTCGCGGCCACGGCCTCCACCTCGGCAAGCCGCGCCTCCACTACGAGCGACGAGATGACCACCTTCTCATTTTCCATGGCCTACTCCTGGGCCACGGGATGGCAGGTCAGGCACTCGGTTCGCGGGCCGTCGATCTCGCGGCTGGCCGTATCGCCGCCGGCATAGTGGTCGGCAGGCAGCGGGCTCGCCGCGGCCAACATCGGCTCGCCGGCGCCGTTCACCCCATGGCAGCCGTAGCAGCCCTTCGCCCCCAAGCGCTCGAAGCGGCCCTCGTGGCTGGCGGTCATGAGCGGCGGCTCGCCGGGGTTGTAGGCCGGCCCGGTCTCAGCGGCGCCGGAGCAGCCCGCCAGGGCCGCGCCTCCCAGGGCGCAGGCCAGCACCGCAGCGGCCATCACATTGGTCTTCTTCATCGGTCTACCCCTCAATCTTCTCGATGGAAACGCAGGTCTTCTTGAAGTCCGGCTCCTTGGACAGCGGGCAGTAAGTGTCCTGCACCACCAGATTCACGAGCGTCTCCTCGGCGAAGAACGGCGCGAACACCATGCCCGCCGGGGGCCGGGTGCGGCCGGCCGTGGACACCGTGATATCGCAGGTGCCGAAGCGCGAGGTCACGCGCACGCGGTCGCCGTCGGTCACGCCCAGCCGCTCGCAGTCGGCGGGATTCATGTCCAGCAGGGCCTCGGGCAGGGCGCGGTCGAGCTCGGGCACGCGCCGGGTCATGGAACCGGTGTGCCAGTGCTCCAGCAGACGGCCCGTGCAGAACCAGAACGGGTACTCGTCGGAGGGCTCCTCCGCCGGCGGCTCCCAGGGACGGAACACCACCGAGGGCTTCTTGTCGGCCGACTTGTAGAAGCTCACGCCGCCGGCCTTGTCATGCTCGCCGTAGGCCTCGATGCCGTACTGGTCGAAGCCGTCCTCCTGCTTGCCGTCGCAGAAGCGCCACAGGGTGGGCAGCCACTGGCCGTTCACCTCGCGCACGGGCCAGGTGAGGCCGTGGTTGTGGATGTACTCCTCGTAGGGGGCCAGCTGCTTGGCCTCCATCTTCAGCTTCGCCTCGGTGTTGATGGCGGCGGCATCGGGGTTCAGGTCGGGGTTGGAGAAGGTACGGTACTCCTCCCAGATGCTCGCGCACACCTCGCGGTCGCTTCCCTTGAAGGCGGCCGCGTCGGCGTCGTACCAGGCGCCGAACAGGTGGTCGAAGGCGTCCTCGCCGCCGATCTGCTCGCCGGCCAGCACCCGCTTGGCGATCTCCATGAGCATCCACAGGTCCCACTTCGCGTCGCCCGGTGCATCCACCGCCTTCTCGAACACGGCCGTGCGGCGCTCGCCGTTGCCGAAGGCCCCCTCGCGCTCGACCCACATGGCCGCGGGCAGCACCACATCGGCGTACTGGGTGGAAAGGGTCGGGTACACCTCGGCCACGCAGATGAAGGCGTCGTTGATGCCCTTCAAATCGCCCCGGCCGAGGAAGCGGGTGAGGTTGGGCATGGACACGGCCCAGTTGTTGTGGGCGCTCCAGAGGAAATCGATCCCGCCCTTCGACAGCTCGCGGAACATCTTCACCGTGTGGTAGCCAGGGGTTTCGATGGCATCCAGGTAGCCGTTGGGCAGGTCCCAGACGGCCTCGGTATAGCGACGGTGATCCGGGTTCTTCACCACCAGGTCGGCGGGCAGGCGGTGCGAGAAAGTGCCCACCTCGCGGGCCGTGCCGCAGGCCGTGGGCTGGCCCGTCAGCGAGAAGGCGCCGTCGCCGGGCAGGGCATAGCGGCCGCACAGCAGGTGGATGTTGTAGATGCAGTGGTTCATCCAAGTGCCGCGGTTGTGCTGGTTCACGCCCATGGTCCACAGGCTCAGCACGCGCCGGCTCTTGTCGGCGAACACCTCGGCCAGTTCCTGGATATCCTCGACCGGCACGCCGGACAGCTCGCTGGCGTACTCCAGGGTGTAGGGGGCCAGGCGAGCGGCGAAGGCCTCGAAGGTGATGGGCTCCACGTTGTCCACGGCCTGGCCGATGTCGGACTTGTCGTAGCCGTCGTCGGTGGCGTTGCCGATGTTCTCGGTGCCCTGCTTGAACTGCACGTGGTCGGCCACGAAGTCGTGGTCGTACTTGTCGTGCACGATGAGGTAGTTGGCGATGGCGTTCGCGATAGCGATGTCGCTGCCGGGACGGAAGGTGATCACCTTGTCGGCCGAGGCCGAGGTGCGGGTGGTCATGGTGGTCACGTCGTAGTGGCGCACGGCGCTATCGGCCAGCTTGCGGGCGGTCAGGCGCGAGTACAGCATGGGATGGGCCTCGGCCATGTTCGCGCCCCAGGTGACGAACACGTCGGTCTCGTCGATGTCGGCATAGCAGCCGGCCGGCTCGTCGGTCTGGAACACGTTCATGAAGCCCACCACGGCGCTGGCCATGCACAAACGCGCGTTGGGGTCGATGTTGTTGGAAAGCAGGCCCGCCTTCCAGAACTTCGCCGTGCAGTAGCCCTCCACGATGGGCTGCTGGCCGCTTCCCCAGAAGGCCAGGCGGCTCTTGTCGGCCTTCCAGGTGTCGCGGAGCTTACCCGCCACCAGGTCGAGGGCCTCGTCCCAGGTGGCCTCGCGCAGGCCATCCGGCGTGCCCTTGGTGGCCTTGTCGTCGCGAATGAGCGGCACCGTGAGGCGATCCTCGCCGTAGAGGGCACCGGCCAGGTAGTAGCCCTTCACGCAGTTCAGGCCTCGGCTCGATCCGTTCTCCGGGTCGCCGGTGACCGAGACCACCTTGCCGTCCTTGGCCTCCACGATGACCCCGCAGCCGCAGCCGCAGAAGCGGCAGACGCCGACGGTCTTCACGCCCTCGCCGGATGCGGCCGCATCGGCGCCGGTGCCGGCCAGCGACGAGCAGCCGGCCAGGGTGCCCGCAGCCGCGGCCGAGGCGAGGGCCACGGCCGTGGACTTCACAAACGAGCGTCGAGTGAGTTCCATAGCATTCCTCCCTAAGGTCAGGGGCTCGCGGCCCCGGGTTCCCGAAACAGCGGCGCCCGACGGCGCCGGTACCACGGCCTAGGCCGCTCCGTTGCGCAGGGCCTGGTAGGTCACCTCGTCAGCGCCCGTAGGCACCACGATGATGGCCGGGGCCGGCTCTCCCACGGGACAGCGCTGCTCGCACAAACCGCAGCCGGCGCAGTCCTCAGCGATCACCTGGGGCGCGAACACCGCGTGGATGGCATCGCCCTCGCGGGGACGGTAGTCGATGGTTATGGCCTCGTCGATGAGGGGGCAGGCGCGGTAGCACACCTCGCAGCGCATCCCCTGAAACGACAGGCAGGTATCCTCGTTGATAACCGCGACGCCCATGGCGGCGCCGCCGCGCTCCTCGGGCACCGTAAGGGCGCCGGTGGGGCAGGCCGCGGCGCAGGGGAATTCCGCGCATAGGCGGCACGCCTGGGACCGGGCGTTCACGAAGGGGGTAGATGCCTCCCGGCCCGCGTTCAGGGGCGCGGCGTGGATCGCCTGATAGGGACAGGCCTCCAGGCAGCGGCCGCAACGCACGCAGCGCGCGGCAAAGAAGGCGGCCTCACCGGCTCCCGGCGGCCGCAGCAGGGGCAGCGGCGAGGGCACCGCGGCCAGCACGGCGCCGGCGGCTCCGACAAGGGCGGCGGCAGCCGTGGCGATGATCCTCATAGGGCCACCTCTTCCTGCACAGGGTAACGGTCTCTTCGGGAGCGGATGCGATGCGTCTTCGGGAGCGGATGCGATGCGCTCCGTCCCCTCCGGCGCCAGCATACAATGGGGACAATCTTCCGAAAAAGGGACGGTGTTCAGCAAATATCAGGGGACAATCCCCTTCAATGGGGACAATTTTTCGGAAATTATCGGGGACGGTTTCCCTTCCCATGGGGATGCTTCCACGCAACATCCTCATTCTGGTACCATAGGGCCACGATGACGCCCGCAGAAAGGGAGACCCATGCTCTTGGACGACCGCCTTCCTACGCCTTTGTACCAGCAGCTCTTCGATCAGCTGCGCCGTGGCATCGAAGAGGGCGACCACCCCGAAGGGTCGCGCCTGCCCCCTATCCGTTCCCTGGCCGCCGATCTCGGCTGCGCCCGCAACACCGTGGAGAGCGCCTATGGGCTGCTCGTCCAGGAGGGCTACGTGAAGAGCCGCCCCGGCTCGGGCTACATCGTGCAGAACGTCGCCTTCCTCCAGGCCGATGCCGACCACTCCCAGGCTCCGGGCGAGGGGCTGCTGGGGGCCGACGAGGACCGCGTCCGCTACGACTTCACCTATGGGAACCTGGAGCCGGGCACCTTCCCCGCCGCTGCGTGGCGGGCCATCACCGACGACATCCTGCTGTCGGTGGAAAGCACCGGCTGCGACGCCTACAACGATCCGTTCGGCGAGGAGAGCCTGCGCTCGGCCATCGCCTGGCGCCTTGCGACCCAGCGGGGCATCGACTGCACCCCGAGCCAGATCATCATCCAGGGCGGCACCCAGACGAGCGTGCAGAACCTGCTCGCGCTCTTCGACGGTTCCCGCGACGCGGTGGCCATGGAAGACCCCGGCTACGACGGCGTGCGCACCGTCATCGAGCGGGCCCGCTTCACCTTGGCACCGTGCCGGGTCGGTGCGGGAGCCGAAGTATTCCGCGCCGATTTGGAGGCCTCGGGAGCGCGCCTGGCCTACCTCACGCCCTCCAGCCAGTTCCCCACCTGCCGCGTCATGCCCATTGATAGCCGCGAGGCGGTGCTGCGCTGGGCCGAGCGGACCGGCGCCTACCTCCTGGAAGACGACTACTGCCGCGATTTCCGCTACCGCGAGCGCTCCTTGGCGCCTCTGGCCTCCATGGATCGGCGCGGGCGGGTCATCTACATGGGCACCTTCTCCAAATCGCTCTCGCCGGCTTTGCGCATCAACTATCTCGTGCTGCCCGAGCCCCTGCGCGACCGGTGGCGCGAGGCCTTCGCGAACTCCTACTCGCCGGTGCCGTGGCTCAACCAACGGGTGCTCGCCCGCTTCATGACCGACGGCTCGTGGGACCGGCACTTGCGCCGCGTGCAGGCGAAGAACCGCCGCAAGTACGAGACGCTCACCCGCGTGATACGGGAGACCATGGGCAACGACGTGGAAATGCTGGAGAACGGCACGGGACTGCACCTGCTCGTACGCGTGCGCGACGGGCGCGGCCAGGACACACTCGTGCGCCAGGCCCGGGCGGCCGACGTGGCCGTCTACCCCACAAGGAAGTACTGGCTCGATCCGGCGGGGCACGTGAGCTCAACGGTGCTCGTGGGGTTCTCCTCCATCGCCGAGGACGACATCGAGCCCGGCATCCGCGCCCTGGCCGGGGCCTGGTTCGGCTAGGGGCTTTCGACAACCCATCGGCGCCGCCCCATGGGTTGTCGAACCTACCGCTCGGAGCAGTCGACGGCTTCCAATTCGGTGACGATACGGCCCACAGGCACGTCGTGGGCATCGTGCGGAAGGCGGTCGACGAGCTGGGCGACGCGGCACAGACCCACTGCCGTTCCCGGGAAGTCCGGCAGGAAGCTGTCGTAGAAGCCGCCGCCGTAGCCGAGGCGAAAGCCCGCGCCGTCGAAGGCGAGGCCGGGCACCAGGGCCACGGGGCGCGCGAAATCGGCGGGGCGCACCGCGCGGGCCGGATCGGCGGGAGGCTCTTCCATGCCGAAGGGGCTGCGCTCAAGACCGTCGAGGGAATCGATCGCGTACCAGTCCATGGACCGCGTGCCGGACACCACCCGAGGCAGCGCCACGGTCTTTCCCGCTTCCAGAGCCGCCTCGATGAGCCGGCGCGTATCCACCTCGGCGCCGAAACTCAAATACGTGAACACCCCGTCAGCTGCGGCGAACTGAGGGAGGCGCTGGACGGACGCCGCAATGGCCCCATCGACGGCCCGGCGCTCAGCCTCGGAAAGCGCGGTCCGCAGCGCTCGGAAGTGCTTCCGCAGCTTATCTTTCTCCGCCGTCGCATCCATCGCCGCTCCCTTTCCGCGCCCCAATGCAAAGCGACCCCGGGAATTTCCCAGGGTCGCGTGACTTCTGTGGTGGAGATGAAGGGATTCGAACCCTCGGCCCCCACGTTGCGAACGTGATGCTCTCCCAGCTGAGCTACATCCCCACGAAGTTAAGCGCTTTCGCGCAAGGCAGTAGTTTGCCCCATTTGGAAGCGATTGTCAACTCTCCTTTAGGAGACGACACGCTCCTCCATAACGTAATCGATCAGCTCCATGGACTCGTCCACGAAGGGGGCGAACAGGGGCTCGCCGTTCTGGGACAGCTCCACCATGCCGGTGAGCACGTCCACGTACTGGTAGGACTGACGGGCGGTGCGGCCGCGCTTGCGATCGACCTCCATGATGAACAGCTGCGGGTGAACCTGGGTGAGCACGCCCTCGCTCTCGACGATCTTCGAGCGACCCATGTTGGCGCGCACCTTCAGTCGTTGACCGACGAAATCATTCAAGGTATCATGAATGCCATCGACGATCTTTGCCTGCTTGGCCAAATCCATTGACTAACTTCCTCACGTGTGCTGACGGTACAAGTACAGCCCCATATCATACCACGTTTGTCAAGCCCCGCAACTTTTTTCGGTCGCGGGAATATCCGCAACCCCTAACGGGCCCTGTTTTTGAAGACGGCTCCAAGAGTTCTTCCCGCCCTGCGCCGCCCCCTTTCCCATGAAAAAGGTGCCCAACCTTGTGGCCGGGCGCCCTGGAGGGGTTCTGCGATTGTGGCGGCTTGCGAGCGCTACCGCGTTGCCGCGCCGCCCCTTCGCCCGCGTTCTACGAGTGCTTGTGAATACCGCCGTCCACCATGTAGGACTGGCCGGTGAAGTAGCCGCCCTCGTCGCTGACGAGCAGCACGATGAGCGGGGCGCAGTCCTTCTCGGTGGTGCCGATGAAGCCGAGCGGCGTCTTCGACTCCAGGCTCTTCAGAGCCTCCGCCTGGGTCTCGCGGAAGAAGTCGGTGGCGATGATGGGCAGAAACACGTTCACCGTGATGCCGTACTTGCCCCACTCGTTGGCCGCCGTGCGGGTGATGGCGCGGATGGCCTCCTTGGCCATGCCGTAGGCACCGAAGCCGGCGTTGCCGTCGTAGCCGGCCGCCGAGGCGGTGTTGATGATGCGACCGTGGCCGCTCTCCTTCAGATAAGGGAAGCAGGCCTTCATGAACATCATGGAAGCGAGCGGGCCGCTCTCGAAGGCCTCTAGGGCATAGGTCTCGTCCACATCGTTGATCTCGCGGTACTGCATGGCGCCCTGGGCGCAGTTGATGAGGATGTCGATGCCGCCGAAGCGCTCGACGCACTGGGCCACCACGTTGTTGATCTGGTCGACGTCGGTCACGTCGCAGGCCACGGGCAGCACTTCTCCACCGAAGGCCTCCACTTCCGCCTTCAGCTCCTCGAGCTTCTCGACGCGGCGAGCGCAGGCGCAGATCTTCGCGCCGTTCTCGGCGAGCACCTTGGCCAGGCCGCGGCCCACGCCCGAACTGGCTCCCGTCACAATGGCGACGCGCCCCTCAAGTTTCTTCATTATGGAACTCCCATCTGTTCGATCTACCGATAGGTGCACCCTGCCCCGCATGTTCGGACGGGAAGACCGCCGAGCCGTTGGGCGACAGGGCTTGTCAGTATAAGGGTTGCCGCGCCCGGTGCGCCAGCAGGACGGCCCACGGAGGCTACAATGGCGTTCTCAACGGAACAGCGAACCTGCGGAAGGGAGGGCCCATGGCAACCATTGCGATGGTGGACTTCGATTTCGACGACTGCAATTTCGAGCGCACCATGGTGGAGGCAGCGGGCATTCGGTTCACGAGCTTCAGCCACGGTCGCCACTGCACCGCCGACGAGATCATCGCCCATGCCGCCGGCGCCGACGGAATCATCACCTCCTACGGCCGCTTCACGGCCGAGGTGATCGCCGCCCTGCCCGCTGCGCGGGTCATCAGCAAAACCGGCACCGGGGTGGACAACATCGACGTGGCGGCGGCCACGGCCAGCGGCATCGCCGTGTGCAACGTGCCGGCCTACGGCACCGAGGTAGTAAGCGACCATGCCATCGCGCTTACGCTGGCATGCCTGCGGCGCATCAACGAGATCGACGCCGACATGCGCGCCGGTGTGTGGGACTTCGCGCGCCGCCGGCCCTTGGGCCAGGTGCGGGGCCGCACCTTCGCCGTGGTGGGCTACGGTAACATCGGCCGGGCCACGGCCGTCAAGGCGGCCGCCCTCGGCTTCTCCGTCGTCGTATGGGACCGCCACGGCCGACCGGGCACCGTCACGGCCGAGGGCTTTCCCTACCTCGCCTTCGACGAGGCCCTGCGCGCCGCCGATGTGGTCAGTTTCCACACGGCGCTCACCCCCGAGACCCGCCACCTGCTGAACGCCGACAACATCGCCCTGCTGGGCCCGGGCGCCATCGTGGTGAACACCTCCCGCGGCGCCGTCATCGACACCGACGCCGTGGCGACGGCCCTCGAGTCGGGGCGACTGTGGGGCGCAGGGCTGGATGTGTTCGAGACCGAGCCCGTCAGTCCCGACGCGCCCATATGCCGGGCCCCGCACACGGTGCTCACCGCCCACGCGGCCTACTGGTCGGAGGAATCGGCCGTGGAGCTGCGGCAGCGCTGCACGCAGAACGCCATCGACGTGGTGCTCGGCCGTGCCCCCGAGGCCTGCGTGAACCCCGCGGTCCTGCCCGCTGTGCTGGCGCGGTAGCGGCAAACGGCGAAACGGCGGAGCGCCCTATCGGTGCCACACCACGCCCCCCACTCAACAAAAAAGGCCCGACCGCGGGCTGGGGGGCGGTCGGGCTTGGGAGAGGTGCCGGGGCGAACGGGAGGGTGCCGCCCCGGCGCGGGATAGGTTCGTCAGCGGGCTGCGGGCGGCCTAGCGCTCGCGCAGCTCGTGGCACGTGCCGCACTCGAAGGTGCCGCGGTGGTGGCACTGGGCGCAGTACTTCATGGCGTCCTTGGGCAGGTCCTTCGAGTGATTGTTGTGACAGTCGGTGCACGTGGCCGGGTTCTCCTCGTGCTTGGCGCCCGCCGGGCGCTCGTGGGGATTCACCGTGGTGCCCTTGTCGTCGGTGAGCGCCGCGGAGTCGGCCGTCTTGGTGGCCAGCTCGGACAGCTCGCCGTGGCAGGCGATGCAGGTGGCCTCGTCCACGGTGATGACCGTGGCCTTGGTGGCCGGCTTGTCGTCGAAGGTCACCTCGGCGTGCTCCTCGGAGAGCACGGCCTCGTCGGTGTGGCACGTCACGCAGGTGACGCCGGCGGCCTCGTGGGCCACACCCTGGGGGCAGGCCGTGTCGGTGGCCGATTCGGCCTCGGAGGTGTGGCAGGTGCCGCAATCGGACTCCATGGTCCAATTCACCGGCTGGCCGGCCATGGCCTCATCGCCGGCGGCCTCCTGCTCGGTGGCCGCCCCATCGGCGGCCGGGGCGGGCTGGCTCGGGGCGCAGCCCATGAGCGAGCCGGTGAGGGCCGCCACGGCGAGCACCGCGCCGAGGGTGGCCGCAAGGGCGAGACGGCGGGGCCGCTTCACTTCACTTTCCATGGGTTTCTCCTCTCATCTCGCCCCGCGGCCAGAAAACCGCGGCGCTCAAAGGGCGACCGCCCCGCGTCTTTCCACGCGAAGGCGGCCACCCAGGTCGAACAGGTATTACTCGGCGTCCCAGTTCTCCAGGCCGGAGGCGTGGCGGGCGGCGATGCGGCCCCACACCTGGTTCTCGGCGTTGTTGCCGCCGGTGATGCCGTAGGTGTGGCTCTGGAAGTTGCCGAAGCAGCCGGCCGCGTACAGGCGCGGGATGGGGTTCTGGGCCGGATCGAGCACCTGGGCGTTCTCGTTCTTCATGGGGCCGCCCAGGGTGGAGCAGGAGCCGGGGTAGATGGACACGGCATAGTAGGGGCCGTTGTCCAGGGTCACGAGGGTCTCGGCGGCGCGGTCGAAACGGGCGTCCTTACCGGCGGCGGCGAAGCCCTGGTACTCCTCGAAGGTGGCCTTCAGGGCGTCGATGTCCATGAGCGGGTCGAACTCCTTGATCTTCTGGCCGAGCTCCTCGATGGTGGCACCGGTCAGGATCCAGCCGCGCTCCAGCTCGGCCTTGTTGTCCTGGCTCCAGCCGTCCCAGTCGCGCACGGAGTCGGGCAGGTCGCTCGCGAAGTTGCCGCACTCGAAGAAGTCGCCCTGGCTCGTGGACAGCTTGCCGGCGTCGAAGCAGGTCTGGTCGAAGATGCCCCAGGACGGGATGCGATCGAAGTCGGCGATGCCGTCGTCGAAGGAGAGCAGGGTGTGCCAGCCGTTGTGCGGGGAGCCCATGTTGTTCTCGTTCACGAAGCGGCGGCCGAGGCGGTTCACGTTGAAGTAGCTGAAGCCGGGCATGAAGTACAGGATGGAGAAGTCGTACTCGGGATCGCGGGTCCACATGGAGTACATGGAGATGGCCATATCCATGTGCCACAGCTTCGCTCCCACGTCCTCCACCATCTTGATGCCGTCGCCGGTGTTGAAACGCCAGCCCTCGAACTTGAAGGGAGAGCACTTGAGGTACTCGTTCTTCAGCTCCTCGTTGAACTCGAAGCCGCCGAGGGTCATGATGACGCCCTTGCGCGCCTTCACGGTCTTCTCCTCGTCGCCGATCATGGTGTAGGCGCCCACGATCTCCTTGGTCTGGGGGTTCTGGATGAGGCGCTCGTCATGGCAGTCGAACAGCACCTCGATGCCGAGGGCCTCGCGCTGGGCGTCCAGCTCGTGGAAGGACAGCATGCCGAAGCCGTCGACGGAGGACAGCTTGCAGGAGCCCTCGTAGGCGTTGTCGTCCAGGAAGAAGTACTCGGGGATGGCACCGGCGAGCGCCTGCTCCACCACTTCGTAGGTCATGCCGTACTTGTCGGCGTACTCGGTGTTGCGCGCGCACTCCTCGACCCAGGCCTCGATCATCGGATCGGGGGTCTTGCCCTTGGTGAAGGCGCGGATGTAGTCCTTGAAGCGCTGCTTGTCGCCTTCCTCCACGATGGTCCACTCGCCGTTGTTGATGGAGCTGTTTCCGCCGCCGCGCTCGGGGGCCTTCTCCAGCACGAGCACCTGCTGGCCGCACTCGTCGGCGCCGATGAGGGACGCCCACATGCCGGCGCCGCCGTAGCCGATGACAAGCAGGTCGCACTCGTAGTCCCAGTTGGCCGGCATCCAGTCGCCCGTGTTGGCGAGGCTGTCGGCGCCGCCCTCGGTGGAGCAGCCGGCCAGAGCCGCAGTGCCCGCCATGGCGGCCGCGGCAAGGCCCGCGCCCTTCAGGAACGAGCGGCGGGATACGCCGAGATTCGCGTCTTTCTTCATGGAAAGATCCTTCCTCCTCTGGTTATGCGGATGCCCAAGGGCACTCCCGAGAACCTTCCCGAAAGCTGCCCGCCGTGGTCGGCAGGCCCCTCCCCTTGCGGCGCTTCTCCGCGTTTGCGAGGCAACAGGTTACGGATAACGGGAGCGCCGCACATCTGAGCATCCGTCGGATTTTTGGAAAATTTTTCGGATGACGGGGATGATTTCCCTGCTCAGAGCGTCTAGGATTATGCATCCGATAGGCGTAAACCCCCCTGTTCGGCTATGATCGGAAGCACAGAGACGGGCGAATGGGCCGCACCTATTCGCCGCCGCAGACGACACAGCCTGGGAGGGGAGCCCGTGTCAGCATATACGCACGCGCGTGAGCATACCGAGACCGCAGCAGCCGCAACCGACAAGACCGCAGGGGCCGCAAACGCCGGCGCGTCTCCCGCATCGGCAATGCCAGAGCCCGAGGAGCGGACGGGGCGCGGCAGTCTGGGCGCTGTGGGCGATTCGGCCATTCTGGACTTCCTCATCATCGTGCTGGGCTTCGGTCTGTGCCGCGCCTGGATCGTCTTCTGTCTGGGAGCGCCCCTTGCCTTTCCGGCCGCCTCTCCCACCCACTGGGTGTATCTGGCCGCCGGAGCCCTGTGCTCTGCGGCCGTGGCCCTCGTGTGCCGCCGGGGCGGCGCGGCCATCGCGGCCGTGCGCGGGCTGCTCTTCAAGATCACGCCCGCGGCCCTTCTGGCCAGCGGCGTGCTCATCCCCCTGGCCGTGCGCACCAACAGCGAGGCCCTCATGGTGTGCGGCTTTGTGGCCGGCGGCATCGGCGCGGGGCCCCTCCAGGTGCTCTGGGGCGACCGCTTCTCCCACCACTCGGTGCAGTTCGCCGCCTTCGCCTCGCCGGTGGCGGCCATCGTCACGGCCATCATGGCGGCCCTGTCCGCCAGCCAGACGAGCTTCATGGGGTTTATCGTGGTGCCCCTGCTCTCCTTCGCCCTGCTGGCCTTCCATGCCGGGCGCACGGGGCACCCCTGGCACGAGCTCATGGGGCGGCCCTCGAAGAACAACGAGGCCGCCGGCCCGGCCCCGGCAGCCGCCCCGGCGCCCGCGGCCCCGGCCGTCGGAAGATCCCTGGGGTTGCGGGCGGGCAGCCGCATGCCCCTCGGCGTGGGCAAGCTCATGTTCTCCATCATGGCCTTCTCGCTGCTCTGCCGCATGTTCGACACCATGAACCAGGGCGACGACCCCCTCTCCTTCCTCGGCGGCAGCCCCATCTTCGCCCTCGTGGTGGTGGGAGTGGCCTTCTTCGCCATCGTGGCGAAGGTGCGGGAGCGCTTCAACCCCACGCTCATCTACCGGCTCTCGCTGCCCATCATGGTGGCGGGCTACGTGGCCATCGCCCTGCTGTTCGACACCCACGCGGCCATATCGCTGCTCATCATCAACGTGGGCTACGAGTTCTTCGACATCCTCACCTGGGTGCTGTTCGTGGACGCCGCTCGGCGGCGCAACGAGAACGCCCTGTACATCTTCGGTCTGGGCGTGGCCTTCATGTTCTGCGGCATGGCCCTCGGCAATGCGGCGAGCCACGTGGTGAACAGCCTGCTTGTGGGCGGGAACCTCCAGGCCAATGTGGTGGCCATGGCCGCCATCCTCTGCCTGGTAATCGTGGCATTCCTCGTGCTGCCCGAGGGCACCGTGGCCCAACTGTCGCGCCGCGAGGGCCATGGGGAAAAGGCCGAGGAAGCTGCCCAGGCCGATGCGGCGGCCGGCGAGGCCGCACCGACGGCGGAAGAGGGTACAACGGCTCCGGGCCGCATCGAACAGCACTGCGCCGCCGTGGCCCGCGACTTCGGGCTCACCCCGCGCGAGAGCGAGGTCATCGTGCTTTTGGCCTACGGGCGCACCCTGGCCATCATCGCCCGCGACCTGCACATCGCCCAGGGCACGGCCCGCACCCACATCGAGAACATCTACCGCAAGCTCGACGTGCACAAGCAGCAAGAGCTCATCGACCTCGTGGAAAGCCACGAGGGGTAGGGAACATCCCAACAAACCCAAGGGCCGCGCCCTCGCCGCTCGCGCGATCCGGAATGTTCCGGCCGGTTGAACGGCAAGGGCACGGCCCTTGCCCTACGGGGCGTCCCGTTATGTCCGCGACGGGCGGCCTATTCCGCAGCTTCCGCAACCTCGGCAGCAGCGGCGGCCTTGGCGGCAGCCCGTTCGGCGCGCTCAGCCTCGATGGCGGCCAGGGCCTCCTGGGGCGTGGGCGGTCGCGGCGTATCCTGGGCGATGGCCGCGGCCAGGGCCTCCTCGTTGGCCCCCTCGATGGCAACGGACTTGATGGCATCGCCGATGGCCAAGCTCTCGATCACCTCGAGCCCTTCCACTACCTGGCCGAACACAGTGTACTGGTCGTCGAACTCGGGCTGCTCGCCCAACGAGAAGTAGAACTGGCAGCTGCCGGAGTTCGGCGCCGACTTGTGGGCCATGCACAGGCTCCCGAACCGGTGCACGTTTCTCGGGTTGCCCTCCCACTCGTCGATGATGGTGTAGCGGGCGTCCCCGGTGCCGGGGTGCATGCCGCGGATGACCCCTTGGGCGGCGGCCAGCACCTGGGCCGGACCCATGGAACGGGTGGTGGGGCAACCGCCGAGCACCACGGAACCGGGCTTCTTCGCGTGGAACTTCAGGTTGTCGTAGAAGCCCTTGGCGGCCAGCTCGATGAAGTTCCCCACGGTAACGGGCACCTCGCACCCGAACAGCTCCGCGCGCACGGTGCCCTTGGCAGTCTCGATAACGGCAATTTCGGTGCCGGTCGGCACGTAATGAGGCGTGTAGATGGACAGCTCGATGCGTCCCATTCCATTCCCCTTCCCTCAGGCGGGCGCAAGGCCCGCAGGTCACACAACAGCAGGCCGCCTCCATAGAGACGGCCTCCCTATCTTACGGTAGGAAGGCCGTCCGATCATCCGACGGAACGTCGTATTTTGCCATTTATTCTGTTCAGCAGGCCCCTAGGCAGTCGAACCGACATTAGATGCGATACGCACGAAAATCTCGTCCGACTATACTTGGAGTTGTGTGCGTTCTTTTATATACGCTTTTCTTCCCAGCGGAGTCCGTATAGTAAACGGTATAAGGTGTTGATTCATATACAATATTCGCCTGCACCTTATACCTTTTGCCGTCGCCCGGAATACCCACGTTGTATCCACCGACCGCCCCACTTCTGTAGGTGGCAAACGAAACCCCGATGGTGATCGTCCCCCAAGGTGCGGGGAATCCAAATGCCAAGCTGATACTCGGGCCACCGCTTGTCAAAACTGTCACCGAAGAGCCTGAAGTGTTGTAGCTAAATCCATCCCGTGGCTGGTTTCCAACATCACGAAATCCAGAGCTCTTCTTCACAGGACTTGAGTAGACATTGCTGTAGCCGGGTCGAGCCCTAGCAATGCTCTGTTGCGCACTCCCGTCAACATCGAGCGTCAAAAGCAACTGCGACGATTCGTACTGTGCCTGAAGAAGGAGCATTCGGTTGATTTCCTCTTCAGAAAGACCAGAGAAGTCGAAAATTCCCGCCTCTGTCATGTACTTGAAGAGTTCGGAATAGTCTTCACCCGCACTCGCATCGGCCAATGCTGAAGAGGGGTTCACAAGCAGTCCTGAGACCACAAGGGCAGATGTCGCGATGAAGGAACGCCGTGAAAGATTTGGATGAGTCAGCCTTACATTACCATCTAAATTGGTCATGTCGACCTCCTAGATAAGGATCTGTCAGGTGTTGCTCCGAAGCAAGGATAAGTCTACTGTCTTTACTTGGAGACTTATTACCTCAACCATAAACTTTGGCATTTTGTTGGCATTGTTGCTCCCCGCAACTAACCGTCATGAACCAACTACAACCTTATCCGGATTCGAGTCCCTCGACTCAAAGGTTGAATCTCTATTTCTCCGCCCATTAACTCAACGTATTCCTTCGAAAGGGCGAGCCCAATACCTGTGTTTCCGCCGTCTCCTTTATAAAACCGGTCAAAAGCGTGGGCAACCGTACTCTGTGAAGGAGGATGTCCGTCATTGTCGATAAATAATTCAATCTCGCCATTTACTGAATTACCCTCAGAAATGTGAATGAAATTTTCCGCATGACGACAAGCATTGCTCAGAATATTGAGAACTATCGTCGATATCATCGCTCGATCGCAGGGAAACCACAGCGGGCGAGGCAGATCCATGATAAGGTCTACGCCATCTTTTCTGCAATCTTCCTCGATCATGCGAGCCTCGTCATAGATAATTTCCCTCACATCCCACATGGCAAGCACAGGTTTTTTCAGACCCGAATCCAAACGACTAATCCTCAATATACCATCAATCATCTCATACATTCGCTCTGATGCCGCGGCAATCCTTGCCAGAGCAAAGTCCTCGTCAATAGCATGACATTGCAAGGCATCCACATATCCACGGATAGCCATTAACGGTGTCTTCAATTCATGGGATGCGTTGGCAAAAGCCGCCTCCAGGTTTTCATCGATTCGATCACGGCGAATGGAATACTGCTCGCTTCTTAATTGCAGTACGCCTATCACTATAGTTAGGAGAAGACAAGCTAAACCACATGAAGAAAGAGTTGCAAAACGAGCGAAGGTCATGTCGACAAAACAGAGAATCTCGTCACCGACCTCGTTTCTTCCCATTGGAAGGCAATATCCATCATATTCCCAATTAAAGAAATGGAAAACGCTCGTTCCCACGGCTTCCGATGACTGAGCTTCTGGGGTCGAACAGTAAGACGAATTGATGAATACGTCGAAAAGAAAGGGCCCCGGATAAGTACGATCCTTGGACACCGCGAGCTCATATACCGGTATCGGGGGTCGTATGATAGAGTCGGCAGAATCATCGTAGTACTCGCGCAACGCCCTACCGGCATTTGCCCCTATCGTAAATTCAAGCGCGAGAGCGCAGACAAGAAAAAGGGCTGCCCCTGCTCCGATCGAACGAATTACGATCCTTAAGCACTGCCTCCAGGAAAGGCGATTCAAGACGCACATGGCGACAATCACTCCTTTTCCTTTAAGATGTACCCATACCCCCAGATACTTTCAAGAACTACATGAGCTCCTTCTTCTGTGAGCTTTATTCTTATACGGCGATTCGTCTCATCAACCACCCTGCTGCTCGACTTCTCCAAGCCCCATACGCCTTTCAAAATATCTTCTCGCGCAACAGGAGTGTTAAACCGCTCCATCATAAAATGGAGGTACTTACCTTCGACAGGAGTGAGCCTAAAGTGTCTGTCGTTGATGTAAAATGTGGTATTGTTACCCGAAAATCTGAGGTCAACACAAGTCATGTTTTTCAGTCGGCTGGCAACGGTTTTCTCACTTGCTGATAATTGAATCCGAGAAAGCAGCGCATGTACTTTTCCACGTAGGAGAATTGGCCTGAAAGGCTTTTCGATGTAGTCATCAGCGCCCTTGGCAAAGCCGCTAAAGTAATCGCCCTCTCCGTTTTTTGCTGTCAGCAATATGACAGGAACCGAGGAAAACCCTCTGATTCTCCTCAGGATTTCAAAACCATCGACTCTGGGCATCATGACATCGAGGATAACTAGATCGCATCGATTATTTAAGAATTCGCCCAGAAGCGCCTCGCCCGTCTCAAAGCACTTTACATTGTGCCCATCCAGCGAGAGGCATCCTCTCACAAGAGAGCGAGCGTCAAAGTCATCATCAGCGAAATACACCAGCGCCATGGGTATATTCACCTCACTTTACGGGACGAGGCGGGAACGCCATCCCCTTTTCCCACTTAGATTTACCCCAAACAATGCACTAGCTTTACCGGAAATTGCTTTGGTCTAATTATACAAGTTCGAATAATAATTTTTTATGGATGAGCAAACCGTGGCATTCTCTTGGCAGATCAGACGGAAAACCCTAGATATACGGATCGCTCAAACAGACAGTTGCGATAGCCCTCGCCACCTCCAACCACCGAATACATCAAATTGTCGTACTGCACCACGCCATGCATCTCAGTCTCTACATCGACCTCTTCTCGCTCCCAAAAAACCAAATGCAGACCCCCAGCTGCTTTCATGCAGCCAGGGGCCATACGGCGATTCGTGCCAGCGCGGCAGGCCCTTAGGCGGCCAAACGCTTGGCGATGGCCTTGATGAAGTCGCCCGTGGAAAGGGTCACGGGGTTCTCAAGCGTGGTGATGCGGGCCAAGTCGCCGGTCATCTCGCCGGCCTCGATGGTGTCCAGCGTAGCCGCTTCCAAGCGGTCGGCGAAAGCCACCAACTCGGGCAGCTCGTCCAATTCGCCGCGCTTGCGCAGGGCTCCGGACCAGGCGAAGATGGTAGCCACGGAATTCGTGGAAGTCTCCTTGCCTTCCAGATGCTTGTAGTAGTGGCGCTGCACGGTGCCGTGGGCCGCCTCGTACTCGTAGACGCCGGCCGGGCTCACGAGCACCGAGGTCATCATGGCCAGCGACCCGAAGGCCGAGGACACCATGTCGCTCATCACGTCGCCGTCGTAGTTCTTGCAGGCCCAGATGAAGCCGCCGTCGGCCTTCATGACGCGGGCCACGGCGTCGTCGATGAGGGTGTAGAAGTACTCGATGCCCGCCGCCTCGAAGCGCTCGGCGTACTGGTCGTCGTAGATCTCCTGGAAGATGTCCTTGAAGCGATGGTCGTACTTCTTGGAGATGGTGTCTTTCGTGGCGAACCACAGGTCCTGCTTGGTATCCAGAGCGAACTCGAAGCAGCTCGTGGCGAAGCTGGCGATGGAGGCGTCCAGGTTGTGCATGCCCTGGGCCACGCCGGCCCCGTCGTACTCGTGCACGAGCTCGCGGATCTCGGTGCCGTCCTCACCGGTGTACACCAGCTCCACCTTGCCGGGGCCGGGCACGCGGATCTCGGCGTTCTTGTACACATCGCCGTAGGCATGGCGGGCGATGGTGATGGGCTTGACCCAGTTGCGCACGCAAGGCTCGATGCCCTTCACAATAATGGGGGTGCGGAACACCGTGCCGTCCAGCATGGCGCGGATGGTGCCGTTGGGGCTCTTCCACATCTGCTTCAGGTCGTACTCGTCCATGCGGGCGGCGTTCGGGGTGATGGTGGCGCACTTCACAGCCACGCCGAGCCGCTGGGTAGCCTCGGCCGACTCGATGGTGACCATATCGTCGGTGGCGTTGCGGTGCTCGAGGCCCAGGTCGTAGTACTCGGTCTTGAGATCCACGAAGGGACAGATCAGCTCGTCCTTGATCATCTGCCAGATGATGCGGGTCATCTCGTCGCCGTCCATCTCCACCAGGGGCGTGGTCATTGAAATCTTCGTCACGGGGCCTCCTTCGGCTCGAACTTGCACGGGCCTATGCTACCGCGAAACCTGACCGCCGCGCCCCGCAATTCGCCCAGAAACAAGGATGTAACGCGGAAGGGGCGCGTTCCCCGACGCCCCATGGGCGAGCGGAGAAGGCTCCAGTTGCGGGGACGGCCCTAGGCGCCCGCCTCAGCTTGGAAGGCGGCGATCTCGGCGAGGAAGGGCTCGCCGTAGGTTGCGAGCTTCTTCTCGCCGATGCCGGGAACGGCCAGGAACTCGGCGGCCGTAGCGGGACGTGCCTGGGCCATGGCGGTGAGCGTGGTGTTGGGGAACACCACGTAGGGCGGCACCTCCGCCTCGTCGGCCAGGCGCTTGCGCAGGGCGCGCAGGCGCTCGAACAGGGCCTCGTCGGATGCGGTCAGCGCGGCAACGCCCGCGGCACCGGCCGAGCGCACTGCCGCGCCCCGCTTCGCCTTGGAGGCCGTGCGCTTCATGCAGAGGGAGAAATCGTCCCGCGCCGCCTCGCGGTAGCGGCCGCCAGCGCACACGACCGGGTAGGTGCCCTCGGTGATGGTGAGGTAGTCGCCGGCCGCCAGCAGCTCCACCACTTCCATGAGCAGCGGGCGCTTGGCGTCGCAGCTGCCGTAGGAGGCCGCTCGGTTCAGGCCCCGGGAGCGGATGGCCTCGGTATCGGCCCCGCGCAGCACGTCCACCACCATGGTCTTGCCGAACCGGCCGCGCAGCTCGTGGACGCAGCGCATGACGGCCCGGGCCTCGGCCGTCACGTCCACGGCCTCCATCTCGCCGGCGCAGTTGGAGCAGCAACGGGGGTCGGACGCGGGTCCTTCCCCACCTTCCCCGCCTTTCCCGTCTTCCCCGCTTTCCCCGTCTTCCCCGAAATAGCGGAGCAGGTAGCGGCGCAGGCAGTCGGTGGTGTAGCAGTAGCCCACCATGGCCTCCAGCATGCGGCGGCGTCCGGCCCGCACCACCTCGGACTCCTCGGCGGTCAGGGCCTCGTTGGCCGACTCCTGCTCGATGAAGAAGCGGCCCGTGGCGATGTCGCCGTCGCACCAGAGCAGCAAACACTCGGCCGGCGCCCCGTCGCGGCCGGCGCGGCCCGCCTCCTGGTAGTAGGCCTCCACCGATCCGGGCATGTTGTAGTGCACCACGTAGCTCACGTTGGACTTGTCGATGCCCATGCCGAAGGCGTTGGTGGCCACCATGACCGGTGCGTCGTCGGCCACGAAGGCCCGCTGGTTGCGCTGGCGCTCCTCGGGCGAGAGGCCCGCATGGTAACGGGTGGCGGCAATGCCCCGCTCCCGCAGGTGGGCGCACACCTCTTCCACGCAGGCGCGCTTAGAGCAGTAGACGATGCCGCTTTCTGCCCGGCGCTCGTCGATGAAGGCGTCGAGCCGCGCGTCCTTGCGCTTCGGCTCGCAGCGCTCCACGGCAAAGCGCAGGTTGGGGCGGTCGAAGCCGGTCACCGTGAGGGCCGGGTCGCGCAGGCCGAGCAGGCGCACGATATCGGCCCGCACCCGCTCGGTGGCCGTGGCCGTGAGGGCCGCCACGACGGGGCGCGCAGGCAGGGCCGCGATGAAGTCGCCGATGGCCAGGTAGGAGGGGCGGAAGTCCTGGCCCCACTGGGACACGCAGTGGGCCTCGTCCACAGCCACGAAGGGAATGGAAGCCTCGGCGGCGAAGGCAGTGAAGCGCGGGTCGGCCAGGCGCTCGGGAGCCACGTACATAAGGTCGTAGGCTCCCGAGCGCGCCCGGGCGAGCACCTCGGCCTGCTGGGCCGGCGTGAGGGTGGAGTTGAGGTAGGCCCCACGGATGCCGGCCTCCTTCAAAGCCCGCACCTGGTCGGCCATGAGCGAGACGAGGGGGCTCACCACCACGGTCAGGCCATCGAGCACCACGGCCGGCACCTGATAGCAGATGGACTTCCCCGCGCCCGTGGGCATGACCGCCAGGGCATCGCGACCGCCGAGCACGGCGGCTACCACGGCCTCCTGGCCCGGGCGGAAATCGGCATAGCCGAACTGCCGGCTCAGCACCGAGCGGGCAGCCTCAAGGGACGACGGCGCCATGGCTACAGATCCACGACGGCCAGCTTGGCGGGACCGCTGACGATGAAGCCGATATCGGACACCGAATCGCCGGCGCCCACCTTCCCGTTGTGGCTGTCGTTGGAGACGGTCAGCTCGTTGGCCGCGGCGCTCGCCTTGCAGTTCCAGCTGTCCTCAAGCTGCACGTCGGCGTTGAAGGGAATGGTGACCGACCACTTCTTCGTGGCGGCGCTGTAGTTGCTGCCGGCCATCTCGTACTTGAAGAAGGTGCGGTCGCCCTCCTCCCAGGTCTCGGTCACGTTCAGCTGCCACTGGATGGTGTCGCTGGAGAACGCCATCATGGCCGAGCCCGTGGTGTTCGGCTTCTTGTCGGCCCGGGCCAGCTGCACCTCCTTGCGATCGAAGCCGGGGCCGCGCAGGGCGTCCACGAGCCACAGCCCCTCCTCGCTCAGATCGTCCAGGGAGAAGCCGGAGGTCTTCGATACGTCGGACTTGAACAGGGCCGATGTCTCCTCCTTGTTCGACAGGTTCCAGCAGATGTAGCTCACGTTGAGCTCGTCCATGAGAGCGAGCCACTCATCGGCCGACTCGTAGTCGATCGCGCCAGCGCCCGAGGCCTCGCAGATGCCGAACTCGGTGACGAATACCGGCAGGCCGCCCTCCACGGCAGTCTCGAGGCGGTCGCGCAGCTCGCCCTGATGGGTGGCGGCGTAGAAGTGCAGCGCGTACATGATGTTGCTCTCGGAGAGCGGGTCGGCGGCCGCATCCTGGATGTCCTGGGACCAGGTGGGCGTGCCGACGACGATGACGGCATCGGGATCGTTGGCGCGGATGACGGGGATGATTTCGGTCGCATAGGCTTTCACATCCGCCCAGGTGGTCTTCCCGTTGGGCTCGTTGCAGATCTCGTAGATCACGTTGTCGTGGTCGGCCAGGCGGCCCGATACGAGCTTGAAGAACTCCTTGGCGGCCCAGGCGTGGGTACGCGGATTGCCGTCCGACAGGATGTGCCAGTCCACGATGGCGTACATATCGGCAGCCGTGGCGTACTCGACACCCTCCAGGATCAGGTCGTTCAACTCGACGCGGCGGCCATCGGTGGCATAGCCCCCCTCCTCGTCGGAGTACAGGGCCAAACGCACGGCATTAGCGCCCCAGTCCTGGCGCAGCTCATTGAAGAAATCCTGGTTCACGTACTGGGGGTACCAGGCCAGACCATGGGTGGAAACGCCCCGCAGCTGCACGGGATCGCCGGCGGCATCCACGAGCTGGGATCCTTCCACATGGAGCGCCCCGTTCTGGGAGGGGGAGGCCACGGGCCGCGCCGGCTCCTCGGCAGGATCCTGGGGAGCCGGGGCGGGCTCTTCGGCCGGCTCCTCCTCTTTCGGCTCGGGGGCCTGGGGCCGGCTGGGCTCCGCCTCTACCGCCAGACCGGAATAGTCCGGATCCTCGGTATTGGCGGCCGTCGAGGCCAGGGCGATGCCCACGGCCACGAGGGCCACCAGGGCCGCCGCGGCCACCACCAGGCGCTTCGCGCGCCCCGTATGCTTCTCACGCTGCTGTGCGGCCATCGGGCTCGCCCCTCTCTGCCATAGGGTCAATGAGACCCGCTATTGTACCTTATTCGGTCGCCGCTCCGTCACTCGCGCCCGTTAGAGCCAGCAGGGCCGCTCCCAAGGCGAGGAACTCCCCTTGGTCGAGGGTCTCGCCGCGACGCCGCGGGTCGATGCCAGCGGCCTCGAAGAGGGCCGGTAGCTGGGCCGCCACCGTGGGGCCGTCCAACGTCACGGGATCGGCCGCCTCCGCCGGCTCGCCGCTCGGCGACAGGACAATGCCCCCGCGTCCCGCGAAGTAGGTCTTGCAGGAATTCGCCAGGGTCTTGCGGCGGTTCGCGAAGGCGGCGTCGGCCATGAGCCCCGCTGCGGCGATGACGGCCGGTACCGCAGGGGTGCCATCGGCCATGGACGGCACCCGTCGGTTCAGGCGAATGACGGCCGAATCCACCCGCGGCGGCGGGAAGAAATTGCCCGGACCCACCGCGAAGCGACCCGCGACCTCAGCGTACAGGCCGAGCTTCACGGTGTAGGCCCCGTAGTTCTTGGTGCCGCGCCCCGCCGCCATGCGATCGGCCACCTCCTTCTGCACCATGACGGTGGCCGATTCCAGGAAGGGGAACTTCTGGAAGTAGTCGAGCACCACCGTGGCCGCCACCGCATAGGGCAGGTTGGCAACGAGCTTGTTGGGAAGGGGCTCGCCAAGCTCTTCCATAGCTGAGGCAATATCGTCCCTGGTCACATCGAGGGCATCCTTCTCGATGAGGGCGAACCGCTCGCGCCAGGGGTACAGGGTATCGACCAGCACGGCGGGCAGGTCGGGGTCGCGCTCGACGGCCACCACACTTGCAGCGTGCTTCAGAAGCGCGATGGTGAGGGTGCCGATGCCGGGGCCCACCTCCAGGATGCGGTCGCGCTTCCCTACCTCGGCTAGGGCGATGATCCTCTTCAGCACGTCGTCGTTCACGAGGAAGTTCTGGCCCAGAGTGTACTTGGTGCCGATGCCGTGGGCCTCCAGCACGAGCCGCGTGGCACTCGGAGTGGAAAGGGGCGAGAGGCGCCCACCGTCACCGGCGAGGTCATCCCGGCCCCGTCCGCTAGCGGCGGCCGCCACGGCCGTTGCCCTTCTTCTTGGCGTTCTTCTTGCCGTAGGCGGGACCGCCCCCCTTGCCCGAGGACTTGCGCGACCCGTGGGAACCGCGTGCGCCGCCCGACCCCTTCGCGGCCTCGTCCTTCACCGCGGGCGTCGGCGAGCTCACCGAGAGCTTGGCGCGACCGCGGCAATCAGGGCCGGATCCAGAACCGGAACTGGAGCCGACCCGCTCGCCTCGACCGCCACCCCAGTCGTCATCCCGGCCGCCATCGTCGTCTTCCGCTTCAAAGGCCGCCGCGAATTCCTCCTCGGCAAAACCTACGAAAGATGCCGGGGATTCCCCGCCATCCGCCATCGCCTCGTCGCAATCCTCCCCATCGAGCCCGAGGGCGCCGAAGCCGCCCACCGGGGGCAGCGGGTACTCCTCGGCCTCGGCGGTGATCTCGCCGTCGGCGCGAATCTTGCCCACCCAGTCGAGCACCAGCTCCAGGGTGAAGCCCGTCACGGACAGGGCCGAGCGCAGGCTGCCGATAAGCGGCTCGAAGCCGTGGGGATCGCCTCCCGCGCCCACCACGTGCAGCACCGCCGGCCGCTTGGGCCGCGTGCGCAGATCGGTGAAGTAGTAGGGCTGCAAGCGGTCGAGCAGGGCCTTCATCTGGGCCGGGGCGCCGGCGAAGTACACCGGGCACACCACGATGAGCTCGTCGGCCGCATCCAGGTGCTTGCGCACCTCGTCCATGTCGTCGTCGATGACGCAATGATGGAACAGCGCCTCCGATTCCACGACCGCCTCCTGGGGCAGGAGCGGATCGCCCTCCTGGAACACGTGGATAGGCTCCTCCGAGAGGGCGCGGCACTCGTCGCAGCCGATGCAGGGCCCCACGTCCGTGGAGGACACCGACACGATGGACACGCCGTCGTCGGGGCACTCCTCGATGCAGACGTTGAACAGCTCGTCGGCAAGCGCCGCGCTGCGACCGTCGGCACGGCACGATCCGTGCAGGATGACTCTATGCATGGGAGGGCTCCTTCTGCCAGGGGGTGGGGACGCGGTTGAGCAGCGCCTCGGCATTGGCGTACAGTTGGGCAAGCAGGGTCGCGCGGGCCTCGGGCGTATCGGCGCCGAGCACCGCGCAGAGCACGTCGGCAGTCCACACCACGTGGGCCGGCCCGCACAAGGTACCGCGCAGGGGCTCGGGGGTCATGTAGGGGGAATCGGTCTCGGTGAGCAGGCGGTTCACCGGCACTATCCGGGCCGCCTCGCGCACTTCCTCGGCGCGCTTGAACGTGAGCGGGCCGCCGAAGGCGATGAAGCAGCCCGCTTCCACCCAGCGGGCCACCTCGACCCCATCCAAGTTGAAACAGTGCAGCAAGGTGCCGGCCTCGGGAAAGCCCTCCTCGGCCAGAATGGCGAAGCCGTCGTCGTGGGCCTCGCGCATGTGAAGGACGACGGGCAGCCCCGCAGCCTTCGCCAGGCGAATCTGGGTCCGGAACACCTCGCGCTGCACCGGGCGGGGCGACAAGTCGTAGTGGTAGTCGAGCCCGATCTCGCCCACGGCGCTCACCCGGCGATCCCGCAGGCGCTCACCCAGGGCCGCGACCAGATCGTCCGTGAGGTCCTTGGCGTTGTGCGGATGCACGCCGGCGGCAATGCGCACGGCAGGAAGCGGGGGCAGCGCCCGGCGCTCTCCCCCGCCCGTTCCTTCGGCGGTCCCTTCGGCGGCCATCATGGCCCGCAGGTCGGCCGAGGCTTCCATAAGCCAGCCCGGCAGCGCCTCGAAGGTGGCGAAGCCGTCATCGGCGGGATCCACGATGGTTTCCACGAAGGTCACGCCGTGCATCGCGCAGCGGGCCAGCTCCAGCGCCGGGTCGCGCAGCATCTGCAGGTGCGCGTGGGTGTCGGCCACCGGCCCCTCGAGCACCGGCGCCTCCACCTCGCGCCACACCCCGTGCTTGCGCTTCTGGCGAAACTTCCCGTCGTAGAATATCGGCTCGTCGTTATCCATGCAGTTTCCTAGCAATCCGCTTCCCAAGCTGCTATAATGGTTGCACCAGCAAAGCCCGGTGGTTGTGAGCCTAGGCGGGCGGCGCGGGTGTTATCGATTCGGAAAAGGTCAGTTAGCGCTGGCCTTTTCTGTTTCTCCCCTCGTCATCCTCCTGCACGATTGATTTCGTTTCTCGCCAGACTTCCAAAAGGAAGCCTGCTATGGTGGCGGCCGCGGCTGCGGCAAAAAGAACCTGTTCAAACATAGGCGGTACTCCAATCTCTCGAAGCGCCGCCCGCAGTCGGACTTTGCTAGTGCTCGCTCATTATAGCATACAAACTAACGTATTACTTTCTTACAGCTCCGGCAGGTTGTCCACGTCCAGGCGCGGGAACAGGGGCTCGCCCACCTCCACGGCCACGCTGGCGGGAAGCTGGCCCCAGGCCGTGGCGTCCTTAATGTCGGTCACCTCCGCGATGTCGCCCAGACCCAGGCGGCGGAACACCTCGGCCGACGTGTTGGGCATGAACGGCGCCAGGTACAGCGCGATGATGCGGATGGCCTCCAAGCAGTTGTACAGCACGCCGGCCAGCTCATCGGCACGCGCAGGATCCTTGGCCAGGGCCCACGGGGCACTTTCCTCCACGTAGAGGTTCACGCGGCTCGCGAGTTTCTGCACAGCCGCGGCCGCCCCGGTGAAGTCCACCTCGGCCATGCAGGCGTCATAGTCCGCGTACAGCGTATCGGCGATCTCGCGCAGGGGGTTCTCGGCCGCGGCGGCCGGTGCCTCGGGCACGCGGCCCTCGAAGTACTTCGTGGTCATGTTGGTCACGCGAGAAACCAGGTTGCCCCAGGTGTTGGCCAGATCGGCGTTGTACACCTGCACCATGCGCTCCATGGAGATGGAGCCGTCATGGCCGAACTGCACATCGCTCATGAAGTAGTAGCGGTAGGCATCCACACCGAAGACCTTCACCAGATCGGCGGGCATAAGCCCGTTGCCCTTGGACTTCGACATCTTCTCGCCCTTGGTGAGCAGGAAACCGTGGCCGAACACCGTGTGGGTGATGGGCATGCCGGCGGCCATGAGCATGGCCGGCCAGATCACGCAGTGGAAGCGGGTGATGTCCTTGCCCACGAAGTGGTACTGGATGGGCCAGCGGCCGTCGAACTCGGCCTCGCGCTCGTCGTCGCCGTAGCCGATGCCGGTGAGGTAGGCGATGAGCGCATCGGCCCACACGTAGAACACGTGACCCTCATCCCACGGCACGGGAATGCCCCAGTCGAAGCTGGAACGGGAGATGGACAGGTCGTTCAGGCCACCCTTCACGAAGGAGACGATCTCGTTTCGACGCGTGACGGGACGAATGAAGTCGGGGTGCTCGTCGTAGAAGGCCAGCAGACGGTCCTGGAACTCGGACAGCTTGAAGAACCAGTTCTCCTCGCCGGAGGCCTCGTAGCGCACGGGGCGCTTGCAGTCGGGGCAGACGAACTCGCCCTCGTCGTTCTTCTCCAGGTCGCTCTCGGCGTAGTAGGTCTCCTCATGGACGCAGTACCAGCCCTCGTAGGCGCTCTTGTACAGCCAGCCGGCATCGTGGAGGGCGCCCCAAAACTTCTGCACCGCGCGGGTCTGGCGATCCTCGGTGGTGCGCACGAAGTTCGTGTAGTCGATATTCAGCGTCTTCCACGCGTCGGTAAAGGCCGGGGCCAAAGAATCGCACCAGGCCTGGGGGGTCATGGCGTTCTTCTCGGCGGTCTCGGCGATCTTCTGGCCATGCTCGTCGGTACCGGTGACGAACGACACGTCGTAGCCGTTCATGCGCTGGTAGCGGGTGATGGTGTCGGCCGCCACCGTAGTGTAGGCGGTGCCCAGATGGGGCGCGGCGTTGATGTAGTAGATGGGCGTGGTGACGCCGAAGGTTCCCTTAGCCATGAGGAATCGATGCTCCTATCCGGAAGACGGGCGGCCAATGACGCCGCCGCTTCCCTCGAATATACGTGCTGGCTATCTTAACACTGGGAAGGAGCGCGCTACCCGAGGATTCCGCGCAGGGTGGCGGCCAGGTCCTTCACACTGATGGGCTTGGAGAGGTGGTCATCGGCACCGGCCCGCTTCGATTCCTGCACGTCCTCGGTGAAGGCGTTGGCCGACAGCACCACGATGGGCAGCGCTCGCAAGTCGGCCCGCTCGCTCGCGCGGATGCGGCGGGTGGCCTCCAGACCGTTCATCACCGGCATCTGGATGTCCATGAGCACCACGGCGAAGTGACCGGGCTCGTGGGCAGCAAGCTTGTCCAGGGCCTCCTGGCCGTCGAAGGCGCACTCCACGGTCAGCCCGAGGGATTCCAGCAGGGCGGCGGCGATCTCGCTGTTCAGCTCGTTATCCTCTACGAGCAGCACGCGGGCCGCGGGCAGGGCGCCCGCCGGGGCAGAAGGAGCCTCGGGCAGCGGGGTCGCCCCGCGCTCGGAGCCGTCGAGCGCGGCATTGGGATCGCCCGCGCCGGCAGGAACATCGGCGGCCCCCTCGTCGTGGCGCAGGTTCACATGCACGGTGAAGGTGCTCCCCGCCCCAGAGGCGCTCTCCACCTCGATGGTACCCCCCATGAGCGACACGACGCTCTGGACGATGGAGAGGCCGAGCCCCGTGCCCTCCACCCGCTCGGTGCGGGAGTCATGCTCCCGCGTGAAAGGCTCGAACACGTGCTCGACGAAGGTGGGGTCCATACCGCAGCCGGTATCGGAGAAGATGAACTCGTAGTCGCTCGTCCCCTCCACGCGGGCCGGATGCTCGATGAGGACCATGGATATCCGTCCCCCGGCCGGAGTGAACTTCACGGCGTTGCCGAGCATGTTCATGAACACCTGCTGCAAACGCAGGTCGTCGGCCTCCACCACCGGGTGAACCAGGGATTCGACGGCAACGGAGAACGTCACCCCCGCCTCTTGGCAGCGAGCAGCGAACACCGTCTCGGTCTCGGCCACAAGCTCCCGCAGATCCACGGGGGCCACATTCAGCACCAACCGGCCGTTCTCGATCATGGACAGATCGAGCACCTCGTTGATGAGCCCGAGCAGATGATTGCTCGACAGCGTGATCTTCCCAAGGCAATCGCTCACCCGTTCCCAATCGCCCTCGCTCATGCGGGCCAGCTCGGTCATGCCGATGATGGCGTTCATGGGGGTGCGGATGTCGTGGCTCATGCGGGAGAGGAAGTCGCTCTTGGCGCTGTTGGCGGCCACAGCGGCGCGATAGGAATCCTCCATGGCCTGCTGGAGGCGCTTCTCGCGGGCCTTCATCGCCGTCACGTCCTGAGTGGTGTACACCACGCGGGATGCCCGTCCCTCTCCGTCGCGCTCCACGCAAATGAGGTTGATGTTCTCCCATTTCAACCGGCCGCTGCGATTGATCTGATACTCGAAACCGAGATTGTCCACCCCATCGACCATGGCGGCTATGACGGCCTCGCGACTGAACTGCTCGACCACTTCGCGCTTCGCCTCCTCGCCCACCACGAGCCGCTCGAGCCGCCGCACCATGTAGTCGTAGTCGCCCTCGGTCGCATGGGGGTCGTCCGACGTCACCGGTCCGCTCATGTAGCGGAAATGGTTCGCGGGGAAATCGATGAGCACCAGACGCTCGGTGAGCTTGCCCACCCCGGTCTGCACATCGATGCGGTCCCGCATGGAGCGGGCCAGGGTGCGATGACGGTGGTTGTTGAAGGCGATGATGCCCACGAGCACCGCGAGGAACACCAGCACGATGACGAACAGGGCATTCCAGCCGCCCTCGTTGGCGGCGTTGATCATCTGCTCGGTGGCGGCCGAGGGGAAGGTCTCGACGATCATCCAGTTCAAGCCGGGCACGACCTTGACGCAGGCCGAACCGAGGCCGTGGCCGGCCTCGTAGGTGAAGGTGGCCCCCTGGCTGCCCTCGAAGGCCAGCTCGATCTGGCGGGCGCTCACACTGGAGGCGGCCTCGGCCTCGGCCAGCAGGTTCATGCCCACGAACTCGCCGCTAGAGGCCACCACCTCGCCCGTGGGCAAGCACAGCAGCACATGGGACTCGTAGCCGAAGAAGCTGTTCTGAAGCAGCCCCGTCAGGCGCTCCTCGTCGTAATGAGCCAGCAGGAGCCCGATGATAGGGCCGTCAGCCCCCTCGCGCACCGGGGCATAGAAGTACACGAGGTTCTCATGGGTGAGGCGGGTGTTGAACACGCACTCAATGCCCGACTCGCCAGCCATGGCCCGCTCGTAGTAGACCCGATCGCTCACGTCCACAGCACCGAGGCCGGGCGAGTGCTGGATGCCGTCGGCATCCACGAAGTCGATGGAATCGAAGGGGGCGATCTCGCCGACGGAGCGCAGCCACTCCTCGCTCGTAGCCACCTGGGCGGCATCGGGGGATTCCGAGGCCAGGGCCGCGATGGTCTCGATGTCCTTCTGGGTGTTCTGCATGAATGTGGACACGAGCTTGGCCGTCTGATCGGTGGCATCGGAGACGTACTGGCTCGTCTGGGCTACGATGCGGTTGCTCGTCTGCTGCATGAACATGGAGAACGTGATGATGACGGCCACGAACACGACGACGAAGGCCACCACTGACAGCCAGTACTTCCTGCCTTCGTCCTCCATGGGCGCTCCCCTCGGGCCTCTTCTATCCGTGCCGTCCATCATACACCCCCCGACAGCACCTCAGGAGAACTGTCATCAAGTTTATCCCCACTCCAAGGCAAAAGGCCGGGGCACGAAACGGCGCGGCGAACCACGGCTGAATGGAGAGCGGTGCGGGAACGGCGCCGCGAACCGTAGCCGAATGGGGAGCGGTGTGGAAACGACACGGGGCGGTTTGCGCGAAGTCCCCCAGCGACGGGAGCGCGGTTCGGGGGAAATGCCCGGGCGACGCAGAGGAGCCATGCGGGAGGTATCGAGGGGACACTACTATGACAGCAAAATGATTTTGAAGAGAAAACGGTGATCATTTAATGGGAATTGCTATTTACATTCTTCAAATACCTCGCTAAAATGCGAACAAATATTCGCTATAGGACAGAAACAGGGGGCAAGGGTCCTTTGGATTCGTGCACCCCGAGCACCCAACCGAAGGAGAAGCCATGGAGAACGCGAAGAAGCCGAGAGCCATCCCCGCATGGGCCATCGCCGCAGCCCTCGTCCTGGGGCTCGCAGCCTCAGGCGCCCTCGCCTGGGCCCTTGAAGAGGCCGTGGCCGCACCGGAAAGCACAGCGGGCACCCCCGCCGCGGAAAGCCGTTCCCCCAACGGGAGCGACAATGACGTCGTGGCCGCAGCAGTGCGCGACCACATCCGCAGCCTCGCCGAGCGGGGCCTTGCCCGCGGCTCTGGGACCGCCCACCAGGTGCGCCGCGCCGCCCGACCGGCAACCCTGGATGCCAGCGCTGCATCCGAACATCCCGGCCCGTCCATGGCCGACGGGGATGAGCCGGGCCCCACCGACCTGGCCGATGGCGCCTCAGCGGGCTCCCCCGCCAGCCCGGCCGCAGGGCCATCCCCCTCAGCCGATGAAGGGGCCGGCACCTCTCCTGCACCGGCCCCCGACCGCAGCACCAGCGAGCCCCCAGCGGGCGACCCCGCCGACTCCGGCACCGCCGATGATCGGAGCGAGGACGACGCGGGCGGCGGCAACGGCACCTCGGAACCGAAGCCCCCGGCGCCGGCAGCCCCCGAGCCGGGAATGGCTGCCCGCAGCCTGAACATCGGGGGCGCGATCATCCCCTACCGCGACGTGCGCGGGGGCACCACCCCCGACAGCGGAGCCGGCCTCTGGCTCGGCTCGGACGACACCACCGACGGCTCCTGGGGCTACTTCGTCGGCCACAACCCCGGATCGTTCTCCCCAGTAAAAGGCCTCGGCGTTGGCAGCGCCGTCATCCTGTGCGACAGCGCGGGAAGAAGCCGCACCTATACCGTGCGCACGGTATTCACCGCAGAAGTCACCGCCACATGGAAGACCATCGCCGCCCGCGTCACCGGCTATGGGGAGTCCATCGTCCTGCAAACCTGTAGCGGCGACGGGGCCACCAACATCATCGTCGTGGCCGCCTGAACGCAAAGAGGGGCAACCGCCCTCGGCAGGCGGCCGCCCCTCTTCCGCAGAGTCCCCAGGCCCTTAGTCCTCGTCCTCCACCAGGTCGTGATGATGGTCGTGCTCGCCGATATCGGTCACCGGCTTCTCCAGGCCCTCGATGACGAGGTTGTTCTTCTCGGCGTAGTCCCACAGCGCCGCGTGGATGGCCTCCTCGGCCAGAAGCGAGCAGTGTACCTTCACCGGCGGCAGGCCGTCCAGCGCATCCATCACGGCCTTGTTGGTCACCTCCAGGGCCTCTTGCACGGTCTTGCCCTTCACGAGCACCGTGGCCATGGAGCTGGTGGCGATGGCGGCCCCGCAGCCGAAGGTCTTGAACTTCGCGTCCTGGATGACGTTGTCCTCGTCGATGTCCAGGTACACGCGCATGATGTCGCCGCACACCGCGTTGCCCACGGTGCCGCAGCCGCTCGCGTTCTCGATCTCGCCCACGTTCTGGGGGTTGGTGAAGTGCTCCATCACCTTATCGGAGTAGTTCATTGCCATAGTTGTTCCTCTTTTCGTTGAAAATGTCGTCGTTGAAGTGGGATTCGGGTACAGGGCGCGGGTCGGGAGCCGTCAGACGGAGCGACCGCGAACCACCGGACGGGCCGCGCCTTCCGTGCCGCCCGGGCTAGCTCGCGTAAGGGAAGCCGCCTTCCTTCAGGCGCGCGATGACCGAGGCCACCTTGCCGTGCTGGAAGTCCTCGTACAGGGGGCTCATCATGCGCAGGTTCTGAAGCGTGGCCTTCAGGGAGTCCACGGCGAAGTCCACGTCCTCCAAGGTGGTGTCGCGGCCGATGGTCATGCGCAGGCTGCCGTGGGCGATCTCGTGGGGCAGGCCGATGGCCAGAAGCACGTGGCTCGGATCCAGCGAGCCGGAGGTGCAGGCGCTCCCCGACGACACGCAGATGCCGCGAGCCGCCAGCTGCAACAGCATGCCCTCGCCCTCGATGAACTCGAAGGAGAAGTTCACGTTGTTGGCCAGGCGGCTCTCCCAGCTGCCATTCAACTTCGCCGAGGGAATCTCGTCCAGAATGCGGCGGATGGTGTGATCGCGCAGGGCCAGCAGCCGGTCGTGCTCGGCCGTCATGTCAGCCGCAGCCAGCTCGGCCGCCCTCGCGAAGCCCACGATGCCGGGCACGTTCTCGGTGGAACCACGACGGCCGCGCTCCTGCTGGCCGCCGTCGATGAAGTTTTCCACCTTCACGCCCTTGCGGATGTAGAGCAGGCCTACGCCCTTGGGCCCGTAGATCTTGTGGGACGAGGCGGACAGCATATCGATGCCCATCTCCTTCACGTCGATGGGCTCGTG
>CANSQM010000009.1 GCA_947649205.1 uncultured Enterorhabdus sp. | reverse complement strand
CATCGGCGCCACCACGCTGGACGAGTACCGCAAGTACATCGAGAAGGACGCCGCCTTGGAGCGCCGCTTCCAGACGGTACTTGTGAGCGAGCCCACGGTGGAGGACACCATCGCCATTCTGCGCGGCCTGAAGGAGAAGTACGAGATCCACCACGGCGTGCGCATCACCGACGGCGCCATCGTGAGCGCGGCGGAGCTGTCCGACCGCTACATCACCGACCGCTTCCTGCCCGACAAGGCCATCGACCTTATGGACGAGGCGGCCAGCCGCCTGCGCATCGAGATCGACTCCATGCCCGAGGAGGTGGACGCCGCCGAGCGCAAGCTCATCCAGATGCAGATCGAGGAGCAGGCTCTCATGAAGGAGTCCGACATGGCCTCCCAGGAGCGCCTGGAAAAGCTGCGCCACGACATCGCCGCTGCTCGCGAGGCGCTCGACGCGCAGAAGGCCGAGTGGCAGAACGAGAAGGACGCCATCGTGGGCGTGCAGAACCTGAAAGCCGAGCTGGAAAGCGCCCAGCTTGACGAGGAGCGCGCCACCCGCGAGGGCAACTTGCAGGTAGCCTCCGAGATTCGCTACTCGCGCATTCCGCAGCTGCAGCAGCAACTGCATGCGGCCGAGGAGCTGGTGAAGACCAAGCAGCAGGACGGCGCCATCCTGAAAGAGGAGGTCTCCGAGGAGGAGATCGCCTCGGTGGTGTCCGCTTGGACCGGCATTCCCGTGACCAAGATGATGCAGGGCGAGATGGAAAAGCTCGTGGATTTGGAAGAGGTACTGAAGGGCCGCGTCATCGGCCAGGATGAGGCCGTGGGCGTGGTGGCCGGTGCCATTCGCCGCAACCGCGCGGGCCTGTCCGACCCGAACCGCCCCATCGGCAGCTTTTTGTTCCTCGGCCCCACCGGCGTGGGCAAGACCGAGCTGGCCAAGACGCTCGCCGAGTACCTGTTCGATTCCGAGAAGGCCATGGTGCGCATCGATATGTCCGAGTACATGGAGAAGTTCTCCGTGCAGCGCCTGATCGGAGCGCCTCCGGGATACGTGGGCTACGACGAGGGCGGCCAGCTGACCGAGGCCGTGCGCCGCAACCCCTACTGCGTGGTGCTGCTGGACGAGATGGAGAAGGCCCATCCGGACGTGTTCAACATCCTGTTGCAGGTGCTCGATGACGGTCGTCTGACCGACGGCCAGGGCCGCGTGGTGAACTTCAAGAACTGCATCATCATCATGACGTCCAACGTGGGCAGCCAGATCATCCGCGATCATGCCGCCGAGAGCCGCGCCTTCGACGAGGGCCAGGCCACTGGTGGCGAGACCATGGGAGATATGGCCGAGGCCATGATGAAGATGACTCCCGAGCAGGCCGCCAAGCGCATGCAGGAGTTCGCGAACAAGATTCAGGACGCCCTGTCCTCCACGTTCCGCCCCGAGTTCCTGAACCGCATCGATGACGTGATTACCTTCAACGAGCTGTCCATCTCGGCCATCGAGCCCATCGTGGACTTGCAGCTGGAAGCCGTGCGCGACCGCCTGCAGGCGCGCCACATCACCTTGGACGTGACCCCGGCGGCCATGGAGCATTTGGCCATCGATGGCTACGACCCGGTGTTCGGCGCCCGTCCCCTGAAGCGCCTCATCCAGCGCGAGGTGGTGGACCGCATCGCCGAGAAGGTCATCTCCGGAGAGTTGCGCGACCGCAGCCACGTGCTGATCGACCTGGACGCCGAGGGCAACTACGCCTGCCGCATCGAGGGCCCCATGGATCTGGACGGCCTGAACCTGGACGATCCCAGCTTCCTCACGGCCGGTGCCGCCCCGAAGGAGGCCCTGCAGGATCTGGACAACTTGAGCGACGGCGACCTCGGCGAGGATCCCATCGCCTAGTAAAAGGAGGGGCGAGATTCCCGCCCCTCCGCGCGTCGGCTTCCGACAGGCACCTGCCCTTGCCATTCAGCGCTTTCCCTCACGGCCCGAAGGCCGCTCGGCCGCGCTTCAAGGCAATGGCAGGCACCTGTCGGACCCTCGCTGATGTTACGAACGACCAGTGAGGGAAGAGGCCCTACGCAACCTCTTTCACAGTAAGCGCCCCCGGCCATGGTTGAGCCGGGGGCGCTTGTGCGTGGGAGTGGCAACGCAACGGCTCCGCAATCGTTGCGCTCACTTTGATAAAATCATGATAGAATTTTGATAGATAAACCGAGCGAAATGGGGCATCATGAACATTAGGCCGGTGTCGGATCTGCGCAATCACTACGCTTCCGTTGAGCAGGATGTGCTGGAGGGGGGCCCGGTGTTCCTCACCAAGAATGGCTACGGTTCCATGGTGGTGATGAGCATCGACCAGTTCGAGCATATCAACGGTACGGTGGAGACGGCCCTCGATGCTGCCGACCTTCAAGCGGCTACGACATCGCTTCGCTACACCCACGACGAAGTGTTCGGCTCCATTCGGGAAGGATTGCACCGTGGGTGCCGCACCGAAGCGCTATAGGCTGTGCTATCTGCCGCTGTTTTGGGACGACTTGAACGAGGCGGTCACCTACATCGCCGAGGTGCTGAAGGCGCCCATGGCCGCCGAACGTTTGATTGATGAGGTCGAAGCGGGCATTCTCACCTATGTGGAGCATCCCACCATCGCCCCCATCTACAAGACGACCCGCGAGCGTCCGTTACCTTACTACTGGTTCGATGTCGGCAACTACATGGTCTTCTACGTCGTCATCGACGACGTGATGGAAGTGCGCCGCTTCCTCTACGGGGCTCGCGACCTCACACGCATGATCCCGTAAGGGGCTGACGGTCGGGGCGATGCCCTTGCCGCCTCAGCTCGGAGCGCTTCCCCGTAGGGCAAGGGCCATGCCCTTGCCCTACGGGCTCCTACGCTTTCTCGATCTTTGCGGCGGTGCCGTCGAAGAGGTCCTTGTCCAGGGCGCGGGCGAGCTTCTCCAGCTTGATGGCCGTGGCGGTCACCGAGGCGCCGAACAGGTTCTTGGGCAGCATGTACACGTTGTAGCGCACGGCTACCAGACCGTTGGCGCCGGCTTCGTGGGCGCGGAACAGCAGCTCGTTCCAGGCGATGCGCTTCGCCCGTTCCATCTTGCTGCCGAGCAAGAGCGAGCGCTGGTCGGTGAGATCGGACACGATAGCGTCCACCTGGGCGGGAATGCCCGAGCCCACGACGGCGTCGGTGGAGAGGGTTCCCCGGTACTCGACGACGCGCCAGCCCTCGAAGGAGCTGGCGGCCGTGGTCATCATGAGGGACGGGTCGACCTCCAAGGCCGCCAGGAATGTGCGCTTGGCCTGCTCCCGCGCCTCGTCGGCCTCGGCTGCCTCCTTGCGCTCCGCGGGTGTCGTGTCCGCGAGCCCCGAACCGAAGTCCTCGTCAAGTTCGTCGCGCTTTTCCAGCGCTTTCTCTAGGTTCATAGCACGGGCCTCCCCGGGTATCTGCTCGCATGGGTACGAAACACTGCGAGTATACCCCGGGGGGCCCGGTCGTAAGGATCGCTGGCTGGTGGTTAGCCAGCGGTTAGGAAACGGCCATCTCGCCTTCGAGGGCGGCCGCCTTCTTGGCGCGACGGGCAGCGGCGCGCTTCTCCATGGCGTCCACGCAGGTGGCCACGGCGGCATCGCCCGTGACGTTCACCGTGGTGCGCATCATGTCGAGGATGCGGTCCACGCCGGCCACCAGGGCCACGCCCTCCACGGGCAGGCCCACCGATTGCAGCACCATGGCCAGCATGATCATGCCGCTGCCCGGTACGCCGGCGGTGCCGATGGAGGCGAGCACGGCGGTCATCACGATGGTGAGTTGCTGGCCCACGGTCAGGTCGATGCCGAACACCTGGGCGATGAAGATGGCGCACACGCCCTGGTAGATGGCGGTGCCGTCCATATTGATGGTGGCGCCGAGCGGCAGCACGAAGGACGTAACCTCCTTCGACACGCCCATCTTCTCGGTGCATTCCATGTTAATGGGCAGGGTGCCCACCGACGAGGCCGAGGCGAAGGCGAAGCCCATGACGGGCATCTCGCCCTTCAGGAATTTGAGCGGGCTCATGCGGGCGAACAGCTTGATGATGCCCGAGTACACGAGCGCGATCTGCACGATCATGGCCACGTAGGCCACCACGATGAGCCACAGCAGCGGCCGCAGCACGTCGATGCCGTTGTTGGCGATGACCGGGCAGATGAGGCCGAACACACCGAAGGGGGCCACGAGGATGATGCCGCGCATGATGGCGATGCACACGTCCGACAGGGCATTGCAGATGTCGATGACCGGTTTGGCCTTCTTGCCCGCGGCGATCATGCCGAAGCCGAACACCACGGCGATGACGATGACCTGGAGCATGGTGGCATCGGCCATGGGCTGGAAGAAGTTGCTCGGGAAGATGTTCACGATGGTGTCGATGAACGACGGCGGATCGGTGGCCTCGTAGGACAGGTCGCCGGTGTCCATCACGTAGCCGGCGCCCACGTTCATCACGTTGGCGAAGATGAGGCCGAGAGTGACGGCGAAGCCGGTGGTGACCAGGTAGAACAGGATGGTCTTGCCGCCGATGGCACCCACCTTCTTCACATCGTCGAGCGATACGACGCCGGCGATGATGGAGAACAGCACCAGGGGCACGACGATCATCTTGATGAGGTTCAGGAAGATGGTGCCGAAGGGCTTGATGTAGGTGTCGGCGATGTCGGGCGCTCCCTGGAGGGCGAGGCCCGCCAGCACGCCCAGGATGAGGGCGATGAAGATCCAGGTGGTCAGCGACAGGCGCTTGAACCAGGGCTTGTCCTTCTTGTCGCGAGGCGCGCCGTCCCCGAGGGCGGGATCGGCGGCAGGCTGCACGGTGGCGTCGTCGGCCATAACGGTGAGTCCTTTCCCCTATGAATGCGTGAACGTCCCCATTATAAGCAAATTGCCAAGGAAAACCAGGTGGCAGCCGTGGCGATCTAACGGCCGCGCAACAAAATGGGGAACGTGACGCGGTGGTGTCGGGGAAGGGCCATAATGGCAACGATACCATCGTGGCGACGTTTGCCCCGAAGCTGTGTGGAAGTGCGATTGCGGCTCCACCGAGGCGCGAGCCGTGCTATGGTGTCCCGCGCTTTCAGGGGAAACGCAGATATGAAAGGAGCGACCTATGGATCGCAAGGAAATCGTGGCCGCCGCCAGTGCCTACTGGGATGCCAACCGTGACGCCATCGTGGCCGACATCGCCAAGCTCGTGGAAATTCCCTCTACGGAGGATCTGGCTGCGGCCGCTCCCGGAGCGCCCTACGGCCCTGGCCCCGCCGCCGCCCTGGCCGCGGCGCTGGAAATCGCCGAGGGCATGGGCATGGCCGCCACCAACTGCGAGGGCCACATCGGCTTCGCCGACCTGCCGGGTGAGACCGATGCCCAGCTGGGGATCATCGGCCACGTGGACGTGGTGCCCGCCGGTCCCGGCTGGAACTTCGAGCCCTTCAAGGTGACGGAAAAGGACGGCTACCTCATGGGCCGCGGCTGCCTGGACGACAAGGGCCCCTCGGTGGTGGCCCTGCACGCCGTGAAGTGCGTGGCCGGTCTGGACGTGAAGCGCCCCTACACCATGCGCTTCATCTTCGGGGCCAACGAGGAGACCGGCATGGCCGATGTGCTCTGGTACCTGGAGAACTACGAGAGCCCCGCGTTCCTGTTCACGCCCGACGCCGACTTCCCCGTGTGCTACGGCGAGAAGGGCGGCTACGACGGTCGCATCACGAGCGCGCCTATTACCGATCCGGTGATTTTGGACATCTCCGGCGGCGTGGTCACCAACGCGGTGCCCGGCGAGGCCTGGGCCATCGTGCGCGGCGACGCGGCGGCGCTCCCCGCGGCCGAGCGCATTACCGTGACCGATGCCGGCGACGGCACCGTGCGCATCGAGGCGGCGGGCGTGAACGCCCACGCGGCCTGGCCCGAGCGCGGCATCTCCGCCATCATGCTGCTGGCGAACTACCTGCTGGAGAACGGCCTCGTCAACGAGCAGGAGCGCACGTTCTTGGAGCTGGTGCGCAGCCTGGTGTCCGATACCACGGGCGCCGGCGTGGGCATTGCCACGGCCGACGAGTACTTCGGCCCGCTCACCGTGGTGGGCGGCACCATCGCCAAGGAGGGCGACCGCCTCGTGCAGACCATGGACAGCCGCTGGCCCACGTCCATCACGGCCGAGGAGATCACCGCGGCGCTCACGAAGCTGACCGACGACATCGGCGCCACCTTCGAGAACACCCTGCTCATGGTGCCCTTCCTCGTGAAGCCGGAGGATCCGGAGATCCAGGTGCTCCAGGATGCCTTCCAGTTCGTGACCGGCGACACCGAGCACAAGCCCTTCACCATCGGCGGTGGCACTTACGCTCGCGAGTTCAAGAAGGGCGCGTCCTTCGGCGTGAACATGCCCTGGGTGGAGAATCCGGCCTGGGTCGGCGGCGAGCACGGCCCCGACGAGGGCGTGTCCGAGGCCCTGCTGAAGACCTCCTTCGAGATCTACGTGCTGGCTCTGGCCGAGCTGCAGGGGCTGGAAATCCAGTAACCCGTCGCGACGCTCGGCTCGACGCCCCCCCCGTAAAGCGCCCGCTGAGGGACGGTTTGAGGGCGGCTCCCGCGAGAGCGGGAGCCGCCTTTTTTGCGTCTGGGGCTCCATTATCGGGCTTGCAGTTCGGGGCCATCGGTAATTTCAATGCCCCGACGAGGGATAAAGCCGTGGTTTATTCTTGGTCGGGGATGACGGGCCGTCAGCTGTGCTATAGAATGGGCTGGAATTTAACCGAGGGTTCATATTGGAGGACACTGTGCTTAACGCGATTATCGTTGACGACGAGGCGCCTGCCCGTTCTGAACTGCGCTTCCTCCTCGATGAGGTTGGCGGGGTTGAGGTGACGGCTGAAGCCGCCAACGTGCGCGAGGCTATTGAGAAGCTGAAAGAGTACCCCTGCGACGTCATGTTCATGGATGTGAACATGCCCGAGGCCACGGGTCTGCAGCTGGCCGAGGCCCTGCAGCACCTGAAGTTCCCGCCGGCGGTGGTGTTCGTGACCGCTTATTCCGAGCATGCGCTGGACGCCTTCAAGGTCAGCGCCATCGACTACCTGGTGAAGCCCGTGGAGACCGAGCGTCTGGCCCAGGCCATCGCCCGGGTGCGTGAGCATGTGGCCCTGCACATGCAGGCTCACAAGTCCGAGCGCATCCCCGTGGAAAAGGGCGGCAAGAAGATTCTCATCGGCATTGACAAGATCCGCTTCGTCATGGCCCGCGATGACTACGCCTATCTGCAGACCGACGCCGACCGCTACTTCTCTACGGTGAGCCTCGCTCAGCTGGAGAAGCGCCTCGACGGCCATGGGTTCTTCCGCGTACACCGCGGCTACCTGGTGAATCTGTCCATGGTGGAGGAGATCGAATCGGTTTCCGGCGGCACGCTGCTGCTCACCCTGAATGGCGTGGAGGAGAAGATCCCCGTGTCTCGCCGCCGCGTGTCTTCGCTGAAGAAGGCGCTGAACCTGTAAGAGGGGCATTCTCCATCAAGAAACTGACGGACTCTCACATGACGGGGGTCCGTTTTGTTTCTCCCGTTCACAGAACCGCCATAGGGTTGTGGGAAAACGGGCGCGCTTCGGCGGCCTTTGCTAGAATATTTCCACTAGATTAACGAGGAGGGGCCCCGGTGCCAGGCGCAAGGGGCCCGTTTGCAATTCTGCTGGCTGGCGGAAATTGCCCAGAGAGAAGAGGAGCGCCATGCTCTCCGTCGACATCGAGAAGCTGTACCCCGCCGCGAAGACCCTGGTGAAGGCCCGGGCCGCGAGCCGTATCCACGCCAAGGATGCCACGCTGTACGAGTTCTCCGAGGCCGCGCAGCAGTGCGCCGCCGAGTACATGGGCTGGGCCGACCTGGCCACGAGTCCCCTGTGCGACCTGGGGGAGATTCAGGCCTTCGCCGACGAGGCCGTGGCCGAGGGCATCGACACTGTCATGCTCATCGGCCAGGGCGGCTCCACCCAGGCCCCCATGACCATCACCAAGTACAACAAGCCGGACTCCAATCGCGTGTCTTTCAAGACGCTCGACTCCGACTCGCCGGTGCGCGTGCGCGAGATGCTCACCGTCTGCAAGCCGGAGCATACCCTGGTCATCATCTCGTCCAAGAGCGGCGGCACCATCGAGCCGCGCATGCTGTTCGAGGCCGTGCGGGCCGAGTTCGCGAGGGCCCTGGGCGAGGAGGAGGCCGTCCGGCACCTCGTGGCCATCACCGATCCCGGCAGCGAACTGGATCGGGTGGCTCGCGAGGAGGGCTGGCGCGCCGTGTTCCCCGGGGAGCCCACCGTGGGCGGCCGCTTCTCGGCCCTGTCAGTGTTCGGGCTGGTGCCCGCGGCCCTGGCCGGCATCGACCTGGACGAGTTCATGGCCCATGCCTGCGCCGCCGAGGAGGCCTGCTCCGAGGACGCCATCGACAACCCGGCCATCGGCCTGGCCGCCTTCCTCTACGACAACTACCTGAAGGGCCGCAACAAGTTCTCGTTCCTCACCCCCCGCCGCGGCCGCGTGCTGGGCCTGTGGATCGAGCAGTTGGTGGCCGAGTCGCTGGGCAAGGAGGGCCAGGGCATCCTGCCGAGCATCGAGATCGACTCGCTGCTGCTGACCGAGGACCCCGGCGACCGTTCGGTCATCATGTACCAGACCAAGACCGACCTGTGGGACGAGAGCCGCAACTTCGAGATGAGCCTCGCCTACATCGACAACGCCATCCCGCGCCTGAACTACCGCATCGAGTCGGTCTACGAGCTGGCCGAGCACTTCGTCATGTGGGAGTACGCCATCGCCATGTGCGGCTATCTCATGGGCGTGTGCCCCTTCGACCAGCCCGACGTGGCCTCCGCCAAGGCCGAGGTGCTGGAGATTCTGAAGAACGGCCAGCCCGAGCCGTCCTTCACCGAGGTGTTTACCGAGGCCGTGGACATGGGCCGCGTGGAGGTAACCTACGGCGATATGTTCGAGGGCTGCGAGGATCTGCACGAGACGCTCTACGCGCTGCTGTCCTCCATCCAGCCCGGCGACTTCTTCGCGCTGAACGCGTTTCTGCCCTTCACGGGCGAGGGGCGCCGCGAGGCCATCGAGACCATCCGCCATGGTGTGGCCGAGGCCTTCGGCGTGGTGTCGTGCCTGGAGGTGGGCCCGCGCTACCTGCATTCCACGGGCCAGCTGCAGAAGGGCGGCCCGAACATGGGGGTCTTCCTCATTCTGTCGGCCGACGAGCTGAAGGACATCCCCCTGCCCGAGGGCTGCCCGGCCGCCAGCCTGGGCGACCTGGCGAAGGCCCAGGCCGCCGGCGATTTGGTGACCCTGGCGAAGCGCGGCCGCCGCTGCGTGCACCTGCACCTGCCCGACAACTCGGGCGTGACTCTGCGCCTTCTGGCCCAGGTGGTGGAGGACGCGATCGCCGACATCCTGGCCGATCGGGCGCTGGCCGAGGCCGCCGCAGCAGCTGAGGACGAGGAACTGACCGAGGCCACGGTGGTGGTGGAGGCGGCTGAAGCGAGCGAGGCTGCCGTGGAGGTCGAGTTCGCCGACGAGCCCGAGGCCGGCGAGGGGGCCGATGACGGCAACGGCGCTGAAGCCATCGAGGCACAAGCAGTGGCCGCCGACGAGGAGACGCCGGGCGAGCCGGCCATCGGGTAGGCGCCTCCTGCGGCGTAGGGCGTTTCCCGTTGCCCCTTAACGTGACAATTCAGTCTGGTGGGCTGCGCACTGCCTGAGTTGAAAGCTGCGTTGTATTACACTACACTTGCGCGCACGGACAAGCGGACTGCTTCCTTCGCAGGAAGGAGCAGCTATGTACGTTAGCTGGATGGAGCTCTTGACGTTTTGTTTGGTTATCGTAGCGGTGATTGAGTTGGCCGTGCGCTTGCGGCAGTAGCCGCGACAAGCGGGCGGCAATGAAAAAGCCGTCCCTCGCATAGGAAGAACGGCTCTTCATCACATTAAATAGGGTAATGTGAAGCAGTCGTGCCCGGTTGCAGCGGGCTTTCCGCTTGTCCGTAGTATATCGCGCGACAACGCGCAAAGCAAGGGAGCAGCTCATGATCGACGCGGTTGACATTCATGTGAAGGGCATTGTACAAGGGGTGGGGTTCCGCCCCTTTGTCTATCGCATGGCGAAGAAGTACCTCATCAACGGTTGGGTGCTGAACGCGGCCGATGGGGTGTACATCCACGCCGAGGGCGAGGGCAAGCTGGTGGACGAGTTCATCATGGAACTGTCCGACAATCCGCCGGCGGCTTCGCGCGTGGAAGAGATCGATATCAAGGAAGTGCCCCTGGAGGACTTCGACAGCTTCGAGATTCGCTTCTCCGACGATGAGGCCGTGGCCGAGACCACCCTGGTGTCGCCCGAGCTGGCCACCTGCGCCGACTGTGTGAACGAGCTCTTCAACCCGAATGACCGCCGCTATCGCTACCCCTTCATCAACTGCACGAACTGCGGCCCGCGCTTCACCATCATCGATCACTTGCCCTATGACCGCGCCGCTACGTCCATGGCCGCCTTTCCCATGTGCGAGCGCTGTGCCGCGGAATACGCCGACCCGCTGGATCGCCGCTTCCACGCCCAGCCCGATGCGTGCTTTGAATGCGGGCCGTCTGTTTCGTTTGCCTGGCGGCAAACGAACGAGGCCGATGCTGCGGTTCCGACGGGCGCCTGCCCTTCACGTTCAGCGCTTTCCCTCGCGGCGCAAAGGCCGCTCGGCCGCTCTTCAAGCGAATTACAGGTACCGGTCGAAACCTCGCTGACAGATACTGACCAGGGAGAAGTTCAATTTAATATTGTGTGGGGAAAGACTCGCGAGGAGTCCGATGCCATTTTCGCGACAGCGGTGGATATGCTCATGGCGGGGAAGATTCTGGCTGTGAAGGGGCTGGGGGGCTTCCATCTGGTGTGCGATGGCAACAATGCCGAGGCCGTGGCCGAGCTGCGCCGCCGCAAGCGCCGCGACGGAAAGGCCCTGGCGGTAATGGCCGGCTCCCTGGATGATGCGCGGGCGCTGTGCCTGGTGAGCGAGGAAGAGGAAGCGGTGCTCACCGGTTCCACGCGGCCCATTGTGCTGCTGCGCAAGCGGTCCGGTGCGGCCATCGGCGCGGGTTTGGCCGACGGACTGTCGGAGCTGGGCGTCATGCTGCCCTACACGCCGGTGCAGCATCTGCTGATGCACGACTTCGCTACCGCGTGGCAGGCGGCCGAGCCAGCGGCGGTGCGCAGCGAGACGCCGGACACGCCGGGACGCCGGGTTCCCCTGTTGGTCATGACCTCGGGCAACGTGCACGACGAGCCCATCTGCATCGCCGACGAGGAGGCTCGCGAGAAGCTGGCCGGCATTGCCGATGCCTTCCTGGGGAATAACCGTCCCATTCTCACGCGTTTCGACGACTCGGTGGTGCGGCTCATTCGCGTGCCAGGGAGCGAGGGCGCCGCTGAGCCTGACTGCGCTATCCAGTTCTTGCGCCGCGCCCGGGGCTATGCTCCCGTGCCCGTGTCGGTGACTGCCGAGGGAGTGGATCCCGCCGAGGGCATCGTCTTCGCGGCTGGGCCCGAGCAGAAGAACACCTTCACGCTGCTGCGCGGCACTGATGGGTTCGTGTCCCAGCATATCGGCGACGTGGAAAATGCCGAGACTTACGATGCATGGCTGGCCACGAAGGATCGCTTCGAGAGCCTCTTCGAGATGACCCCGACTGCCGTGGCTTGCGACCGTCACCCCGAGTACCTTACGAGCAAGTGGGCCCACCACCAGGGCCTGCCCGTGACCGAGGTGCAGCACCATCATGCGCACATCGTGTCGGCCATGGCCGAGCACGGGCTGACCGACGCCGTGTGCGGCATCGCCTTCGATGGCACGGGCTTCGGGGCCGACGGGGCCATCTGGGGCGGCGAAGTGCTGCTCGCGAACCGCCAGGCCTTCGAGCGCTTCGCCAACTTCGCCTACGTGCCCATGCCGGGGGGTGCGGCGGCCATCAAGCATCCCCTGCGCATGGCCTACGGCGTGTTGTGGGCCTATGACCTGCTGGAACATCCGGCCGCTGAGGCGGCCCTTGCGTCCTTGGGTGAGGAGGCCGAGGTATGCGATAGGATGATCGAGCGGGGGCTAAACACGCCCATGACCTCGTCGGTCGGGCGCTTGTTCGATGCCGCCAGTGCCTTGCTCGGCATTTGCACCGAGCCCTCTTACGAGGGAGAAGGCGCCATCTTGCTGGAGGCGGCCATGGAGCTAGCCGGCGCTGCCGAGCCGGGGGCTGCGGCCGCCGAAGAGGCCGCCGGTGTGGCCGGGGAAGACGAGCTGGTGGCCCGCGAGCGCTACGCGGTGACGGCCCAGAAAAACACCGCCACCGAGACGAGCACGGCCGAAGACACCTCGGTGCTGTTGCTGGATGCCGAGGCTCCGTTCCGCGCTCTGTTGGACGACGTGGCCGCTGGTGTGCCCGTGTCCATCATCGCGCGGCGGTTCCACGATGCCATGGTCAGCGCCATCGTGATGGCCGCGGAACTAGTGCGGGCTTTGTACGGCATTGAGACCGTGGTGTTGTCGGGCGGCGTGTTCATGAACCGCTACCTGGTGGAGTATGTCTTGGCCGATCTGGCTGCCGCCGGCTTCACGGCCGCCATCAACCGCGATCTTCCGCCCAACGACGGCTGTATCAGCCTCGGGCAAGCGGTGGTGGCCTCCTCCCGTTCGGGCAAGTAGGGAGTCTGGCCGAAACCTCGCTGACTTCCTGGGGCGAACCTGCGACAATGCATCAATGAGATAGGCATTGGAGGTAGCGTATGTGCTTGGCAATTCCCGCGAAAGTGGCTTCGCTCGAAGAGGGCAACCTGGCCACTGTTGACATTCTCGGTGTGAGCCGCGAGATTTCCGTCGACTTGACGCCCCAGGCCCAAGTGGGCGATTACGTGCTCGTGCACGCCGGCTTCGCCATCGAAGTGGTGGACGAGCAGTTCGCCCAGGAGACCATCGAGCTCATCAAGCAGTTCCCCGAGCTGGCCGATTTAGAAGGGCAGCCGGCAATGAAAAAGCCGCCCCTCGCATAGGAAGAACGGCTCTTCATCACATTAATACTGGTAATGTGAAGCAGTCGTGCCCGGTGCCTCGGGCATTCCGCTTGTCCGTATTGTACATCCCTGAAGGAGTGGTTGCAAGCATGGACGCCATGCAACAAGAACTGAAAGCGTTCAAGGATCCGAAGCTGGCTCGCGGGCTCATCGAGTCCATCCAGGCGCTGGCCCCCGCGTCGGCTACGCTGATGGAAGTGTGCGGCACCCATACCGTGGCTATTGCACGCAACGGTATTCGCGGGCTCATGCCCGAAGGGGTACGCCTGGCCTCGGGGCCGGGGTGCCCGGTGTGCGTCACCAGCAACCACGACATCGACAAGGTGATCGCCCTGGCCCGCGTGCCCGAGGTGACCATCGCCACCTTCGGAGACATGACCCGGGTGCCCGGCTCCACCTCCAGCCTGCTGGCCGAGCAAGCGGCCGGACGATCGGTGGAGATCGTTTACTCGCCGCTGGATGCGCTGCGCCTGGCCGCCGACAATCCCGATCGGCAGATCGTCTTCGTGGGCGTGGGCTTCGAGACCACCACGCCGCTCGTGGCCATGGCCATCAAGCGCGCGAAGGCCATGGGGCTTAAGAACTTCACCGTGTACGGTGCCCACAAGAATATGCCGGGGGCGCTGGAGGTCATCATCAACGACCCGGCTCTGAAGTTGGACGCCCTCATTTTGCCGGGCCATGTGTCTACCATCATCGGCGTGGAGCCGTACCGATTCCTGGCCGAGAAGTACGGCATTCCCGGTGTCATCACCGGTTTCGAGCCGGTGGACGTGCTCCAGGGCATCGCCATGATTATGCGGCAGTTGCACGAGGGTCGGGCCGAGATCGAGATCGCCTACGCCCGCGGCGTCATGGCCGAGGGCAATCCCGTGGCCCTGGCCGCCATCGACGAGGTGTTCGAGACCTGCCCCGCCACTTGGCGCGGCCTGGGCGAGATTCCCGGCAGCGGCTACCGCATTCGAGAAGAGTTCGCCGACTTCGATGCCATGCGCCGCTTCAGGCCCGAGGTGGAGCCCGTGCGCGAGCACAAGGGCTGCCGCTGCGGCGACGTGCTGCGCGGCATCATGGCTCCCAACGACTGCCCCCTGTTCCGCACCGTGTGCACGCCGGAAAACCCCGTGGGCCCCTGCATGGTAAGCAGCGAAGGCAGCTGCGCGGCGTACTATCGGTACTACTAGGTCCGTTCGCCCTGACGGGACGAACGGACCTGCCGAAGCCTCGCTGACTCCCTCGGGCGATCCGGTGATGAGGTGAAGATGGAGCAGAGAAGTCACTATATGTACGTGCTGGAATGCGCTGATGGGTCGCTGTATACGGGCTATGCGGTGGATGTGCAGGCGCGATTGGCGGTGCACAATGCGGGCAAGGGTGCGAAGTACACGCGGGCCCGGCTGCCCGTGAGCCTGCTGGCCTATGCGCAGTTTGCCACCAAGCACGATGCCATGCACGCGGAATACGTTTTCAAGCAACTGTCCCGCAACGAGAAGGACGCCCTTCTGGCCGCTGCGTCCCATTCCTCCTTCGAGGAGGCGCTGCGGCGGCTGCTATCGTAGTCCTTTGTTTTGCAGCGGCTGCTACGTAGTCCTTTGCCGCGCAACCGCTGGTTGTCCTACATTGCGAAGAGGTGCCTCTGATGCGACGGCACGAGCGGCTGCGCTCTAGTTCAGCTTGGAGCCGAGCTGCTGGGCGGCGGCTGCCTTGTCGAAGTTGCCGCCGGTGCGCTTCGTGAGCTCGCCCATGACACGGCCCATCTCCTTCTTGGACGTGGCGCCGGTGTCGGCCAGCACCGCGTCGATGAGCGCCGCCAGCTCGTCGCCCGCCACCTGCTTCGGCAGGTACTCCTCAAGAATGGCCACCTGCGCGGTGAGGGCGTCGGTGCGCTCCTGGTTGTTGCCGGCCTTGATGGAACCGTCCAGCGTCTCCTTCGTCTGCTTGATGACGCGCTTCAGCATGGCGTCCACATCGGCCTCGGTCACGTCGCGCCGCTCGTTCACCTCGATGGCCTTCAGCTCGGTATGCACCTGGCGCAGAATGTCGCGGCGGTGGTTGTCGCGCGCCTTCATGGCCGCCTTGATCTCATCTTGAAGCTGCTGGTATTCCATAGAGAGTCCTTCCACTCAAGTCCCACGTCGTACCCCCTCATCATACCGCCCCCGCGCTCCTCTTCTGGCGGCCTCACCATATCCGTGCAAAGTAACGCCCCCGTGGCGAGAAACCGCTTATTCGGGGGCGCTTTGTACGTTTCGGCCGCAAAAAGACGTTACTTTGCACGGGCTGGGGAAGGAAAGGGGCGGAGTGGGATGTCCGGCCCTGGGGAACTACCCCTCCCGCAGAGCGCCTCTTACGATGCCGCGGGCGGCCAGGTAGGTGACGAGCATATAGCCGCCGTAGATGACGATGGTGAGCCCGGCGGCCATCATGATGGGAGTGAAGGTGCTCACGCCGATGGCATCGAACATGGAATCGGACAGCACGCCGATGGCGCAGGCCGCGTGGCACACTGCCAGCGCCAGCGGTACGAGGAAGTACACGAGCACCTGGATCAGAAGCGAGCGGTAGATCATGCCCGCATCGCAGCCGAGCTTGCTCAGGATGCGGTAGCGCGGCGCCGAGTCTGAGGCCTGACTCAGCTGTTGGATGGCCAGGATGGCTGCGGTGGACACGAGGAAGATGAAGCCGATGTAGAGGGCCAGGTAGGTGATCATGAGTCGCATGCCGGCCGACTGGTCGATCATCTCGTGGGCTGTGATGATGCGCGTGACCGGCCACAGCAGGTTCGCGTAGGCGTTGCCGGCGCCGCTGCGCCCCTGCTCGAAGCCGCCCATATCCGAAGGCTGCGTGGCGGCTACGATATCTCCCAGGGCCGTATCGTTCTCGGCGGCGGTCTTGCCGTTGTCGGCATACATCACGTTCAGTGTCTGGGTCGTGGGAATGAGCCCCTCGGTGCGCAGGGCCTCCACTACCTCATCGGGCGCCACGAAGATAAGGGCGGTGGCGGCCATGGCGTTGTCTTCCAGCTGGGTGTCGTAGATGGGGCCGGCCACGGTGAGCTCTTGGTCCGCCACGGTGATGGTCGGGGCCGCCTTCGCCACGGCATCGGCCAGGGGCTTGACGATCTCCATGTTGTTCACCAGGCCGCAGGTGCCCGGCTCAAGCTCCACGGCCGGCTGCCCCTGCAGGGCCCGGGTGGCGTTGAAGTCGGACAGCGACATCACGGCCACGGCGGTATCCCGCACCTTGCCCAAGTCGTCGATGCGCATGTCATCGGGGCTCGCCACGGTTTCGGCGGCGCTAATGATGGGGTCGTAGGTCATATCGGGCAGCGACCAGATGGTCACCTGGGCCCATTCGCCTATCGTCTCGGCCCACAGCTCGGGCGCGCCTGCTTCCAGAGCGGCGGCCATGTTCCAATCGTATTCCTCGGCCAGCGCCAGCCGGTCGGGGGCGTCGGCTTCCATCTCGGCGCGGCGCTCGCGCTCGCCGGCCGATGAACCCGTGGTGCCATCGGGGCCGTACCATACCCCGGCGCTCAAGGTGGCCGAGTAGGGGTTGGCCTTCTCCACGCCGCCGACGAACACCTCCACGAACCCCATGCCCGACGAGAACACGGTAATGGAGAAGAACAGCAGCACGCACACGGTCCACAGCGACAGAAACGCCGTGTTCACCTTGCTGGCAATCTGGCGCACGGTGAACAAGGTCAGTTTCCGCAGGTACACGCCGCGCAGGCGCGTGAGCACGGCGATGGCGAAGCCGGCCAGCGACCAGAAGAACATGAGCGAGCCGGCGAGCATGGCGATGGTGGCGCGCACGAACTCGGGCTGGTCCAGCATTACCAGGCCATTGGCGATGAGCTGCTGGTAGGCGTAGGCCAGCACGGCGATGGCCGCGACGAACACCACGAGGCACGCCCACGGGTTGCGCACTCCGGCCCGCTCGTTCCTCTCGCCGGCGCGGATGAGATCGATGAGCTTGCAGCGGCTCACGGTGAACGTGTTGAACAGGGCCACCACCACATAGATGGCGGCGAAGCATGCCAGGGTGACCACGAGCGCGTCAGGCGAGAACACGAACTGGTAGTTGCTCATGGTGGTGCCGAACAGCGCCGCGGTGAAGAACGACAGCGCCTGGGACAGCAGCACGCCGCAGATAAGGCCCACGGCCAGCGAGATGAGGCCCACGAGCACCGTCTCGTACAGCACGATGCGCGACACATGGCCCGGCGTCATGCCCAGCACCAGGTAGGTGCCGAACTCGCGCTTGCGGCGCCGGATGAGGAACTGGTTCGCATACAGGATGAGGAAGCCCAGCACGCAGGCCACCACGACCGAGAACATGCCGAGCAGCTGGGTGGTCGACTCGAAGACCGAAGCCGAGGCCGAGCTTTCCATGTCGAAGAGGATCTGCTGGCTGCCGATGGAGTTGAACGCGTAGAACACCGCCACGCCGAACAGCAGCGTGATGAAGTAGATGGCGTAGTCGCGCACCGACCGGCGGATGTTGCGCAAGGCGAGCTTAAGATACATGGCCGGCCTCCCCGCCGAGGAAGGACACCACTTCCATGATGCGGGCGAAGAAGGCATCGCGGCTCTCGTCGCCCCGGCGCAGCTCGTTGAACACGGCGCCGTCCTTGATGAACAGCACGCGGTTGGTGTAGCTGGCGGCGAAGGCATCGTGGGTGACCATCATGATCGTGGCGCCCATCTGCGTGTTCATCATCTCCATGATCTCGAGCATTACCGTGGCGGCGCGGGAGTCGAGCGCGCCGGTGGGCTCGTCGGCCAAGATGAGCTTCGGGTCGCACACCATGGCCCGGGCCGCGGCCACGCGCTGCTTCTGGCCGCCGGACATCTGGTAGGGGTACTTGGAAAGCACTCCGTCCACGCCGAGACGCGCGGCCATGGCGTTTACCTTGCCGGGAATGCTGCGCGCCGGCTCGCCCTTAATGGTGAGCGCGAGCGAGATGTTCTCGAAGCCGGTGAGGGTGTCCAGCAGATTGGAGTCCTGGAAGATGAAGCCGAGGTCATCGCGGCGGAACTTCGCCAGGGTACGGCGGGACATGCCGGTGATGTCGCGGCCGCCCACGATGATGTGGCCGCTCGTGACGGTATCGATGGTGGAGACGCAATTCAGAAGCGTCGTCTTGCCCGAGCCCGAGGGGCCCATGATGCCGACGAACTCGCCGGCGGCCACGTCGAAGCTGACGCCGGCCAGGGCGTGGGTGACCGAATCGCGGCTGCCGAAGATCTTCTCGACGGAGCGCACCGACAGGATGGGAGAGCCGCCGCCCGGCCGCGGGGCGGCCGCATGGGCGGGAGCGCCGGGGGCTGCGGCGGCATCGTGAGAGCCGGCGGCGTGGGCGGCGCGGCCCGCGGCAGCCGAGGAGGCGCCGGGCGCGTAGGCGTCGCGCGAGAAGGTGACGGCCAGGCCTTCCAGCGCCTCACGGTCGTGGGCGTCAAGCGGCAGGGGCGTGCCCGGATCCAGGGGCTTGGGGCCGAAGGCCGAGGGGGTGGGCTCGGTGTACACTTCCGTCATGCGTAGCTCCTCTCGGTCTGGGGCAGTTGGCGGGCGACAAGCGCGCCCACCGCGCCGATGATAACAAGGGCAAGCAGAATCTTCCCTGACGTCTTCACAATGGTCCTTTCTCTCGAACGTGCGGCTCGCTCTCCATCCCGCCGGAGATGGCTTCGCGGTATTCCGATTCGCTCAAACAGTCCTCGCTGTGGAACTCGCTCGGTCGGAACACCCTGAATCCGTCTTCGGCATTGCACGGATCGCGAGCATAGTTCCATCCTAAAGAAAGGCCCCATCGCCCTCCATCGATAAGCCTTACACTTACCTTACGACGTTGTTAGGTTGGGGAGGGGCCGGCTCTATCGGCTTCTGCCGGATACTACCTGCGGGGTGAAGGTTACCCGGGTCATTGCCGCGGCGAAGCCGCGGCCTTCGCCCTACGGGGGCAGCGGGGGCGGTTTTGCTCGCGACCCTCAGGCGCTGTAGAGTTCTTTGCGGGTGCGGTCGTGGGGGAAGGTGAGGATGACGCGGGTGCCGGTGCCCTCTTCGCTGGCCAGACCCACGTGCAGGCCCATGGAGGCGCACAGGCTCGCCACCAGGTACAGGCCCATGCCCGTGGCCGAGCCGTGGGCGCGGCCGACCTGGCCGGTGAAGCCCCGCTCGAAGACACGGGGCACGTCGGCGGCGGGAATGCCGCAGCCGTTGTCGCGCACTTCCAGCACCGTGCGGCCGCGGGAGGTGCCGGGCTCTTCTTCGCGCGCGGTGAACTCGATGCTCGTGGCGCCGTACTTGGCGGCGTTGGTGATCAGCTGTCCCAGGATGAACACGAGCCACGGTTCATCGGCCAGCACCGTCATGGTCTCGGGAATGTCGAAGGCCGGGAGCACTCCGCGTTCGATGAGGAAGCGCGTGTTGCGCTTGCACGCCTCGCGCGCTGCCTCGCCCAGGCTCACCTCGCGGATGGCATAGTCGCGCTCCACCGAGGTCGATCGAGCATAGTACAGCGCCTGATCCACCTGGGCCTCGATACGCTCGAGCTCACGGGCGATCTTCGCCGACTGGGCGCTCGGCTCACTGGCGAGCATGAGCTTTATCGCGGCAATGGGTGTCTTCGTCTCGTGGATCCACAGCTCGATGTAGCGACGGTAGGCAGCGGCGTCTTCCTGGAGCTTGTCGGTTTCCGCGGCGGCAAGCGAGCTGATGCGGGCCGCGGTTCCGTAGGTAATCTGTCCTTCCAGGAAGGCGGGTTCGGCGACGAGTGCCGGCAGTACGCGGGCTTGCCGCAGCGAGACGAGCAACCTGTGCAACTCGTGGTAGAAGGCGGCTTTGCGGCGGTAGTCCAGAAAGCCGGCACCCACAGCCAGCAGGGTGAGGATGTCGGCCGCCAACAGCACGCCCGATGTGCTCACGCCGAGCGCGGGCAGGATGAGCACGAGGCTTGTGAGGCTCAGCACAAGCGCCGCCAGCCCCAGCATGTTGTCGCGCACATAGGCGGCGGGTGTGAAGGCGGCGAGGTCTTCGATGGAGAAATCGCTGCCAGCGGGGGAACGGTGGGGCGGTTGGCTCATACGGCGTACCCCACGCCGCGCCGCGTTACGAGGAAATCGTCGGGCACGCCAAGGGAGGCCAGCGTCTTGCGCAGGCGATTCACATTCACCGTGAGGGTGTTGTCGTCGATGAAGGCATCCGACTCCCACAGCGCGCACATGATCTCGCTGCGGGCCACCACCATGCCGGGGTTGCGCATGAGCGTTTGCAGGATGCGCATCTCGTTGCGGGTGAGCTCGGCCGTGCGGTCGCCGAAGGAGACGGTGCCGGCGCCGATGTTCAAGGTGACGCCCTTGTGCTGGATGGTCATCTGCGCCGCCGGCCCCGCGCTGCGCCGCAGCAGGGCCTGGATGTGGGCGAGCAGCACGGCGGGGCGGTAGGGTTTGGTCACGTAGTCGTCGGCCCCCAGGTTCATGGCCATCACCTCGTCGAACTCGCTTTCCGACGAGGTGAGCATAAGGATGGGCACCGAGCTTTTCGCCCGAATATCGCGGCAGATGGAATGGCCGTCGGCTCCGGGCAGCTTCAGGTCGAGCACGATGCAGTCGGGCTCGGCGGCCAGGGCCCGGGCGGCGGTGTCGGCCCACGTGCCCTCGTAGACGCCCACGGCGTAGCCGGACAGCTCCAGCACGTGGGCCAGCTCCGTGCGCAGGGTTCCGTCGTCTTCGATGATATAGATGCGCTGGGTCACCGTCACGGCCTCCTTTGTGCCCGCCGCCCCGCCATCGCCGGGCGATTTCTTGCCGCCGCCATTCTACCGCGCCGTGTCCCTGGCGGGAACGGCGGCAGCGCACTCTTACAAGAGCGTAAGGGGTTCGCGGGCAGTCTCGGTCAAGTCGGTGCTTGAATTTTGCGCAAGATCTTGAGTTATGAGCGTCTTCGGAAAGGAAAAACGGCTAGTTTTATCGAAATTCATTAAATATCGCTCGGCAGAAGGGCCGGACGACGCTCATAACTCAAGATCTTGCGCCCATGGGAGGGTTTGCGCTGGGCGAAGTTGGCCTCGCTTCGTTGGCGAGCAGTTGGTAGGCCTTAACAAGTGTTAAGTTTTCACGGGAACCGTTGAAAGTGGGGTAGTATGGTCACGATATTCTCGGACGCTTGGCGCCGGTAGGTTTCCGGAACGGAAGGATATATATATGAGAGAGATGCCCACTAACCAGCTGAATCCGCGCATCAAGAACGTCTGGCGCATCAGCGATGCCATTTGGATCGTCATCGTGTTTCTGTGCTGCTTCGCGCCGTTCGCCATCATTGCGGCGGTGGAGCCCTCGGAGACGTGGGCGGGATTCGTGGCCCTTATGGTGGCCGTGGTCTTCGCGGTGCTGTTCGTGTTCTTCGTCGTGGTGCTACCGCCCGTTCGCTACGCTCGCTGGCGCTACGAGCTGACCGACGACTACCTGGACATCGCCCGAGGCATCTTCTGGCGCAAGCGTTTCATCATCCCGTTCATTCGCGTGCAGAACACCGATACCCGCCAAGGACCGGTGCTGCGCGCTTTCGGGCTGTCCAGCGTGACCGTGGCCACGGCTGCCGGCGAGCATGAGATTCCCGGCCTTGGCAACGAAGAGGCCGATCTGCTGCGCGACCGTGCCGCCGAGCTGGCCCGCCTGGCCCGAGAGGACGTCTAATGGAGGCCCCCATCCAGCCGCAGCAACCGCAGGCGCCGATGCCTCAAACGCCCGCCGCGCCGGGCTCGCAGCCGCCGGTTTCCGGTGCGCCCCAGGCCGCCTGGGCCGGGGCGGCGAATGCCCCCGCGCCGCAGCCCGCGCCCCAGGTCGCGCCTCAGCCCGCAGAGGGCGAGCCGGTGAAGCACCACGTCCACCACAGCTACATGTGGCTCGAGAGCATCCGCACGCTCGTGGTGGTTGCGGTGGCCATTCTGGTGGCGAACTTCTCCACGATTGTCGGCGTCGTCGCCGACGGCGGCCTCGATGGCTTTCCCACGGGCATGGCCCTGGCCCTGGTGGCCGGCGGGTCGCTGCTTGTCATCCTCGTAGTCTTCGGCATTGTGGTGGCCACACGGGTCATCAGCTACAAGCATCTGTACTTCATCGTAGGGCCCGAGGAGTTCTCTCTGTGCTCCGGCGTGTTCAGCAAGAAGCGCGTGCACGTGCCCTACCAGCGCGTACAGTCCATCGACCAGCGGGCCACGCTGCTCCAGCGCATCTTCGGGGTGTGCACAGTGCTCATCGACACGGCCGGCGGTGCCTCGAACAAGGCCATCACCGTGCCCTATGTGACCAAGCAGCAGGCGGAATGGCTGCGGACCGAACTGTACAACCGCAAGAACTACCTGGCCGCAGTGGCTGCCGGCGCGACTGGTGTCGCGGCCGGTGTCCCGGGCGCTGCGGCCGCCATCCCGGGCGCCCCCGCCGCGGCCAGCCCCGCGGTTGCCTCCGCTCCCGGAGTTGCCCCCGCCACCCCGGCAGCTCCCGGCGCTCCGGCTCCGGCCGGCCAGCCCGCGTTTGGCAACGTGCTCGACATCGGCTCCCAGGCATGGGACGAGGTGGGCGGCCTGTTCGCCGGCGCCGGCGTGGACACGGGCCGCGTCACCTACGAGTACGGCCTCACCAACAAGGAGCTCTTCCTCACGGGCCTTTCGGGCTCCACTTCGGCCGGCCTCATTCTGCTCGGCCTGATCGTCGGCCTCTTGCAGCTGGTGGGCAATGCCTTCGAGCTGTTCGGCGACGCGGCGAACACCGTGGTGGCCAGCGCCGTCAGCTACGCCACCTCCCAGGCCATGGGCGCCTTCGTCGGTCTGGCGGCCGTGGCGTTCATCGTGGTAGTGCTCGTGATGTGGCTGCTGTCGGCCCTCGGCACCTGCGTGAGCTACGGCGGCTTCAAGGCCCGACGCCGCGATAACCGCATCGAGGTAGAATACGGCTTGCTCAAGCACAGTTTCCAGGGGCTCGCCGTCGATCGCGTGCAGTCGGTCAGCATCAACCAGACCTTCATCCGCCGCCTGCTCGGCTACTGCGAGATCTCCCTGGGGAAGATCGACGCCGCCGAGGGCGAGAACGCCAATAACAGCCAGAACGCCAACGAGCTGCTGAACAAGGGCCTCGTGGTGCACCCCTTCGTGAAGGTGAGCCGCGTGCCGGAGATTCTGGGCGGCCTCATTCCGGAATTCGCCGACCTGCCCCAGGATTCCATTCCCGTGGCGAAGGTGGCCCTGCGCCGCGCCCTCATTCGTCGCGGCATCGTGCAGGGCGGCGGCTTCTGGTGCGCCGTGGTGGCCGCGGCCCTCATGGCGGTCATCGCGGCTATGGGTGCTGCCATCGAGTCGGGCCTGCTGTATCTCGACAGTGACGAGCTGTTCCTTCTGGCCATGGGATCGGCCGTGGCCACGGGCCTGTTCGTCCTGGCTGCTATCCTCTTCGTCATCGATATCGTGGGGGCGGTGCTGTGGGCTCGCGAGTCCAGCTTCGCCTTCAACCGCCGTTTCATGCAGGTGAGCAACGGCGGCCTGTCGCGCACCACCATCAGCTTTCCGCGTCAGAAGATCCAGTTCGGTTGCGCCCGCAGCAATCCGCTCCAGCGCCGCGCCGGCACCCGCACGCTGCTGGCCACTACGGCCGCCGGCCAAGGGGGCACCACCACGACCCTCGTGGACGTGCCGGTGGAAGATGCCGCCGTGTGGCTCGACTGGCTGAAGCCGGGCGGCAACCAGTAGGCCAGTGGTTCCAAGCACCAGTCGGCGAGCAACCGAAAGCGAAACCAGCGAGGGCGGCCCCGGGTCGTCCTCGCTGGTTTGTAACCGAAATGTGGTAAAGTAGCCGCCATGGCTAAGACAGATGACATATCACCCAAGCCGGGCTTCCTCGAGTTTTTGAAGCCGGGCCGTCGCGACAGCGTGTCCGAGGACGAGATCAAGGACATGGTGGCCGACAACGACGAGCTCCTCGACGACGAGAAGCGCATGATCAACGACATTCTCGACCTCGCCGACATGACCGTGCGCGAGATCATGAAACCCCGCGTGGACATGATCATGGCCGAGGATGTGGAGCCGGCCCGCACCGCCCTGGAGCGCATGCGCGGCACTGGCTATTCCCGCCTGCCGGTGTACCACGAGGAAGTGGACGACGTCATCGGCATCGTGAACTACAAGGACCTCATGGGCCCGCTCATGGACGGCCGCATGGAAGGCCCCGTCTCCGACTATATGTTCGAGCCGCTGTACGTGCCCGAGACTAAGAACGTGCTGGCCCTGCTCTCCGAGCTGCAGGAGGCCCGCATGCAGATGGCCATCGTGGTGGACGAGTACGGCGGCACCGACGGCCTCATCACCATGGAAGACATCGTGGAGGAGATCATCGGCGAGATCGTGGACGAGACCGACCGCGACCGCGACCTGGTGGTTCCCCTCGGCCCCGACCAGTGGCGCTGCGACGGCCGCTTTCCCGTGGAAGACGCCGTGGAGCTCGGCTGGCCCATGGAGGAGTCCGACGCCTACGAGACCGTGGCCGGCTGGCTCATCCACACCCTGGACTTCGTGCCGAAGGTGGGCGACGAGTTCATCGTGGACGGCTTCTCCTTCAAAGTGGAGAAGATGCGCCGCAGCCGCATCTCCCTTATTCGGGTGCGCAAAATCGCCGACGAAAGTTGTGGAGACGCCTCCGCAACTGCCTAGGGCGTCCGCGCGTTCCACCTGCGGGAACCCGAGGGGCCTGCTTTGTCAAGCGAACAAAACGTGAACATCGGCCGTTGCCGCTTTTGCGCCAGCGGCCAACTACGCTAAAATAGCCCCTGTCGAAAACAATATAGAGCGCAACATCTTGCAGCAAACCACCTACCTTAATCCAACACGCTGCTGCCGCTTCTGCGGCTGATTTCGTGCTGTCATGAAAGGAAGTAAGTGGTTACTCGTCGCAAGCAGAGTCATCGGGGGGCTGTCGTTCTGACGATGGTTTCCGCCTGCGTGCTGTCGATGCTGGCCGTGGGCTTCCTCGGATTCGGATGGGCCTCTGCAGGTTCCCATGATACGAACGCCACCACCTTCGGTCTGGAGCGCATGAGCTCCGAGAACCGCCCCGAGGGCGAGGTTTCTCCCGAAACGGTGCAGGATAAATCCAATGCCGATATGCTGGCCGTGGAAGACGTGGCCGAGGCCGCCTCTCTCCAGACTGCGTCCTCCCGCGACGTGAGCGCCGGTGTCGACGAGATTGCCGCCGAGGAAGAGGCCGCCCGCATCGCCGCCGAGGAGGAGGCCCGCGCTGCCGAGCAGCGCGCCATCGCCCGGGCTGACGCCACCCGCTCTGAATACTACGCCACCTTCGGTTCCCTGCCCGCCGGCGACGTCGATTTCTCCGTCGGTCGCGAGGCCTTCATCGCCGAATGGGCCGAGCGCATCGATGATTACCTGTTCGGCAGCCCCTTGGCCGGCCACGGCTCCACTTTCGCCGAGGCCGCTTGGGAAGCGGGCATCGATCCGCGCTGGTCGCCGGCCATTTCCAACACCGAGTCCACCAAGGGCCGCGTGTGCTTCAAGTCCCACAACGCCTGGGGCTGGGACCAGACCCACTGGCCCGATTGGGACACGGCCATCCGCGCCCACGTGGCCGGCTTGGCCCGCGGCTACGGCTTCACCATCAGCTATTCCTACGCCATGCGCTATTGCCCCCCGAATTATGACAACTGGTACAGAGATACGCTGGGCCAGATGCAGCAGATCTAAAAGAATGAGAAAATGGCTTCGGCCATTTTCTTGTATAGGGGCATGGTCGGTCGCGGGCGCTGCCGCATTCCACGGGCGCTCGCGGGCCTATAATGAGTTCACTATCGGCTTGGTAAGGGAGGACTGCGGGCTATGAGCAACGTCATTGTCGTGGGCTGCGGGCGCGTGGGGTCGCAGCTGGCCAACATGCTGTCCGACAACGGCAGCAACGTCTGCGTCATCGACAAGAACGCCGACGCCTTCGCGAACTTGGGGCGCAACTTCAACGGCAGCACCGTGCAGGGCGTGGGCTTCGACGAGGACGTGCTGCTGCGGGCCGGCGTGGAGGAGTGCGACGTGTTGGCGGCCGTGACCCAGTTCGACAACGCGAACCTCATGTGCGCCGAGGTGGCCAACCACCTGTTCGGCGTGCCCCATGTCATTTCCCGCCTCTACAACCCCGATCACGAGCGGGCCTACATGCAGCTCGGCATCGACTACGTGTGCGGCACGTCGCTCGTGGCCGAGGACGTGTTCTCGAAGATCGTGTCGGGCCACGGCTCCCATATCGACACCTTCGGGGAGTTCGAGGTGCTGCGCTTCACCCTGGATCTGTCGAGCCGCGACAACGCCCGCACCGTGCGCGTGTCCGAGCTTGAGCGCGACCACGAGGTGCGCATCATCGCCTTCGAGCGGGCCGACGGCTCGGCCTCGTCCATCCCGACGGCCGATTCCCTGCTCTATGCCGGCGACTCCATCCTCGCCTGCGTGCGCCACGACGTGATCTCCCAGTTCTCGCGCTATATTCTGGATTAAGGACGCCCCATGTACATTGTCATTGCCGGCGGCGGCAAAATCGGTTCCTACCTGGCCTCCATCATGCTGAAGAGCGGCAACGAAGTGGCCGTGATCGAGCAGAAGCTGGCCACGGCTGATCGCCTTTCGGTACAGTTAGAAGGCCGCTACCTGGTCATCCATGGCGATGGCTGCGATTCCCGCTACCAGGAGGACGCCGGCATTCGCGGTGCCGACGTGTTCGTGGCCACGACGGGCCAGGACGACTCCAACCTGGTGTCCTGCGAGATCGCCCAGCGGGTATTCCACGTGCCCCGCTGCATCGCTCGCGTGAACAACCCGAAGAACCAGCGCATCTTCCGCGAGGTGGGCATCGAGTGCGTGTCCTCCACGACCCTCATTGCGAACCTCATCGAGGAGGAAGCCCTGTTGGGCTCGGTGTCGGTCGTCTCATCGCTTACCCACGGCAATGTGGCCCTCGCCGAGGTGACGGTGCCGCGCATGCGCCATTTCTCCAACGAGGACGGTGTGCTCATCGAGGAGATTCCCCTGCCGGAGAACGCTCTCATTGCGGCCGTGTCCAGCGGCGGCGACGTGGAAGTGGCCAACGCCGACACGCTGCTGTATCCCGGGGACAAGGCCATCGTCGTTGCCGACAACGACGTGCTCGACGACGTGCGGCAGGCGTTCCGGAGCCTGTAGTGCGTCAGCGGTCGCGACATAGTCTGCGGTTTCTCGGCGCCCTGGGCGCTGTGGTGCTCGCCCTGCTGTGGATAGCCGTGGCGCCCCCTGCGGCCTGGGCGGCCGACTACCGCTGCACCGAGGTGGACCTCGTGGCCCAGGTACAGACCGACGGTTCCGTGTCCGTGGTCGACCAGCGCATCTTCGAGTTTGACGGCACCGAGCGCGAGACCCTCAAGTGGCTCTACGAGGGCTTTCCCGAGGACGCCACCTTGGTGGTGGAGCGGGTGCGCATGGCCCCGGCCAATGCCGAGGGGGCCGTGGACGGGGAATGGGTGGACCTTTCCGAGGCCACCTTCCAGCTTCCCTGGCGCTCAGGGGGCGGTCCCGAGAACGATGCCTGGGCCTACGACCGCTTCCAGCATCGGCTGTACGCCTTCGTGGGGCATCTGCCCTCCCGGGTGGTGTTCGAGGTGGCCTATCGGGTGGAAGATGCCGTGGTGGCCTACGACGATGCCGCCGATTTCCAATGGCTGTACGTGCCGCGGGACTACGCTGTGGCCCTCGATAGCGTGACGGCCGAGGTGGTGCTACCCTTGGCTGCCGACGACACCGTGCGGGCCGAGGACAACGTGTACGCCTGGGGCCACGGGCCGGCAGACGGGTCGGTGTCCATCGCCCTGGACGGGTCGATCACGTTCACCGACCCCGAGGTGGAGCCCACCCAGTTCGCCGAGGCCCGGGTGCTCTTTCCCGTGGACTGGCTCACTAACCTGAGCGACGAGGCGCGGCTGGCGAATCAGGGCAACCCCCAGTATTCCTGGACGCCCCGCTACGAGGCCGAGTGGGTCGATCGCGATACCTACCGTACCATCATCCAGCTGCGGCTCATCATCGGGCTGCTGGGCCTGGCGGCGCTGGTGCTCGTGGGGGCGCTGCTCGTCTATCGGCGCTGGGGCCGCGAGCGGCCGCCGGCCTTCACCGGCGACTACGGGGACGAAGTGCCCGATGCGCGCCTTGCCCCGGCGGTCATGGGACGCCTGTGGCGCTGGAACCACGAGAGTCCCGACGATGTGGTGGCCACGGTGCTCGATATGGTGCGCCGCGGGGCCCTGACGGTGCGCCGCGACGACGACGGGCGCCCGGCGGCCCTCGTGTTGCTGCCCGACCTCGGCGCTCGAACGACGTCCCGGGCCGAGGCGGAGCGGACCGACGGGGAGTCCGCGGTGGTGGCCGCAGGGCCGGAAGGCGATGCTCCGGCGGCCGATGGGGAGGATCGTGCCCCTGGCGAAGCGACCCGGGCCGAGGCCGAGGCCGCCCTCGACGGCGCCACGCTGCGCCTGCTGCGCACCCTGGCCGAAGGGGCCGAGGAGCTCTCCGTGGGCACCGCAGCTGCCTTCGCGCGCTCTCATCCGAGCGAGTTTTTGCAGGCCGAGCAGGCGTGGCAGCTGTCGCTCACGGCTCTGGTGGAACCCTACCGCTTCTTCGATCAGGGGAGCCGCCGCGCCCAGCGCGTGGTGCTGCTGGCCGCTGCCCTGGTGGCCCTGCTGGCAATGATCTCCTTCTTCACTCTCGGGTGGTTGCCGGCCCTGCTGGCCCTGGCCGCCGCCGGCGCCACGGCCGTGCTCGGTAACTACACCATGCGCCGCTCCGTGGAGGGGAACAACATCGTCGCCCGTGCCAAGGCCCTGCGCAACTGGCTGCGAGATGGCGATGTGCGGGCCGAGATCGATCGCCCCGAGCTGGTCATCTACGCTTACCTGTTCGGCGTTCCCGAGTACGGGGAAGAGGTGGGCAGCACGGTGTCCGGCCAGCCCGTGGCCGCCGGTATCCTCGTGCCCGCGACCTTGGCGGCGACCCTGGCCTACCTGGCACCGCGCCTGTCCCGCGCTCTGGGGGATGCCCTGCGAGCGGCCCATCATCGCGCCGAAGTGTCCTGACCCCATCTGCCTTGGCGGCGCCGAGCCGCCTCAACAAGAAAGGAAGCCCCATGAAAGAGAAGTCCTTCGATCCCGGCCGCGACAACGTTGTGCTCATCGGCATGCCCGGCGCCGGCAAGTCCACGTTGGGTATCGTGCTGGCGAAGATCCTCTGCATGGACTTCGTCGATGCCGACCTGCTCATCCAGCAGTCCTGCGACAAGTCGCTCCAGCGGCTCATCGACACGCTGGGCCCCGACGCCTTCATCGAGATCGAGAACCAGGTGCTCTCCGAGATGAGCTTCGAGCACTCGGTCATCGCCACGGGCGGCTCGGCCGTCTACAGCGACGCGGCCATGGAGCACCTCGGCGAAATCGGGCGCATTGTGTACCTCAAGATCAACTTCGACGAGCTGAAGCACCGCCTGGCTGACTTCTCCGACCGCGGCGTGGTCATGCGCGACGGCATCGGCATGAGTCTGCGCGATCTGTACGACGAGCGCCTGCCCCTCTACGAGAAGTACGCCGACATCACCGTGGACGTGAACGACCTCACCATAACCGCCGCTGCCCGCAAGGTAGCCGCCGCCCTGAAGTAGGGGGGGGCTGCCCGCGGGACAGCCGACCGGGGCGTGCGCTGCGCGCGTGGGGCCCGTCCGGGGTTGCGCGCGGCGCACGTGGGGTAGTCGTGGGTACTGTGCGGCGGGGTCCGTCGGGGAGGTGCTCCGCCCGCGAGGTGCCCGTCGGGGCCGTTCGTCATCCGCAAGAGGTCCATCCGGACTGCGTGCCATCCCGAGCGCTTGGCTTCCCCTCCTACAGACGAGAGACCACCAGCTGGTTAATGGAGACGTGCTGCTCAGCTGCCTCGATGGCCAGCTGGCGGTGCTTCTCAGGTGGAATGCGGAGGGCGAACTTGCCGGAGTAGGAGCGCAGGGCGAAGGGAATGGGCGCTTCTTCTCCGGTGGCGGCCATGTCTTCGAGCACGCTCTCAACAAGGTCGATAATGCCGAAGAACGCGCTGCCCTGGTCTTCTTCGACGCACGAAAGCGAGGGAAACTCCGCCACCGTGCCAACATAGGCGCCATCGCGAGGCGACCACAGCACGCGATAGGCGTAATCTTGGGCCTTAATCATGAAGCTCCTCCAATCGAACGATCGCTTGGGCTACTTGCCTCACCTGGTAAAAGGCAACGTAGCCTTTGCGATTTTGGATATTGATACGAGGGTCTCCCCGCCAGGGAGTTCGGTAAATCAAGTGAGACCCTCTTGTTCTGGGTGCCCCGAAGAGCCGGTCGCAAACGAGTTTAACGGCGGGAAAGGGGAGCGGCCCCCTGGTCTCAAGGATCTCCCGCACTTGCTTTTCAAAGGTTCCCATAACACCTCCATAGTATCATATATGATATTGCTTTACCTACCACGCTGCGAAGCCGAACGGTTTAAGGGGAACCGTACACTCAAAGAACCGTAGTTTTGTCGCGGGAATGTCCCGTTGGGGGCCGTCCGCAAACCGCGCTGGAGACGCAAGGAGTCTCGCTCGCGTCGCGACGGGGTAATCGCGGGTTCTAAGTTGAATCCGTCGCTCGAAAAGTTCTTCTATAAGTGAATGCTCTGCTATACTAAGCCGTGCTATGCCCTGGTTGGGCTGGCGTTGCCTCTCTCGCGACCATCCGATTTTAGTGCCACGGGGGGGGGCTTCTTCCAAGAGAGTGAGGAAGGAGCGAGAATGCATCCCGAGAAAGTGAAGAGACGACAGAGGCGCCACGCGGCGGTCTCGTGCCTGTGCGCCCTGGCCCTGGCCCTCGGCACCGCCGTGCCGTACCTGGCCTGGGCCGAGGGCGAGGCCGTCGAGCAGCCCGCCCTGGAGGTGAGCGACGCGCCGGCCCCTGGCGACGGCGCGCTGCCGGAGACGGGGTCGGCCGATGGCGGGGAGGCCCCGGGCGGCGCGGCCGCCGAGGAAGAGGCCGCGGATGCCGCGGTTGAGGAGGGCGCCGGCCAGGGCGATGCCGACTCTGCCGAAGACGGCTCTGAGGTCGAGGGTGCTGGCATCGAGGCCGGTGCCCCTGAGCCCGAGGGAGGGGCCGACACCGAGGTCAGTGGATCCGTGGCCGGCGACGATGCGGGAGTGGCCGTTCCCGGAGAAGGGCAGTCCAGCGATGAGCTTACGACCGATGGCACTGGCGCTACGGTCGAAGTTGAAAGGGAAAGCGCTCCAGAGGGTGCGTCTGATCCCGCAGCTGAAGATCCGCAAGGCGAGGTGACTGTTACCTTCTATGGTCCGAGCAAAACCGAGAAAACCTTCCCCGTTGGAACAGTACTCACCGCCGCCGACCTGCCTTCCGCGCCCGCAACCTGCAAGTTTGATGATGTGTGGTTCGAGGGCGGGTATGAAGGTACGTTCGTCGGTTGGTATAAGGGGGAAATCAAGAATGGGTTGGCGTATCTGGATACGGCCGAGGGCAATGCAGTGACCCTGCACGGGAATGCCGACTGGAGTCTTTCAGAAAGTCATGGCGATCTCGGTAGGTGCTATGAGGCGCAGGGGACGGTGGTCAAAGAGGACGCATCCTTCTTCCCTGTCTATCATCATGCGGAATTTCGATATATAGTGTTTGAGGTGGCATTGCAAGAAAATGAAACCGACAATACGACCACGTCCGCCGCTCCTGACACCTTCGTAGTGCCCGAGGGCTATGTCTTTACCCAATCAGATCTGAAGTACATGTTTGAATACTTCACGGAGTACGCAAAACAGTTCACTGGCGACCGATCTTTCATGGGCATTTACTCAATGGCAGGTTTCTGCCAGGGCGGCACGGTTCCCTCTGGTGGCCCGCTCAGTCTGAATGAGCTTGTGGGCAAGAGCCCTTGGAGCTTCACTGATACCGACCTTGCCGACCTTCTCGTTGTCTACGGCTATGGCGACCCTTACGAGATCGATGAAGATGCCGACGAGGATGCTCCCGCGCTGACCGTCACAGGGGGCACCGGCATCAAGGCCAGCGGCAAGCTGTCCGGGCCCAACGTCCCCGAGGGGGCCGACATCGAGGTGGGCACCTCCAAGGTGACCTCGGGCGCGGCCTACAACGACCTGGACGCGGCCGTCCCCGACCGCATCGGCGACATCTTCGAGGTCACACTGCTCGTCAACGGCAAGGAGATACACGACGGCTTCGGCGAGATGACCATCTCCATGCCGGTTCCTGAGGCCTACAACGGCCACATCATCGTGATCTACCATCGCCACCAGGACGGCTCCATCACCACGTCCCGCGCGGTGGCGAAGGGCGGCTACGTCACCTTCACGGTGACCGACCTGTCCACCTTCGCCTTGGCCGACGGCGGCCTGCCGGCCGACGACGACGGGGCCGGCGGCGCGGCTGCCGCCCCGGACTCCGGCGACGACGGCGAGAAGGCCACTTCCCGCGCGCCGCTCGCCCAGACCGGGGACGCCGCCCCCGTGCTCGCGCTGATCGCCCTGGCCTCGGCCGCCGCCGGCGCGGCGGTGTTCGCCGCCCTCGGTGTGCGCGGCCGCCATGGCCGCCACGTCCGCCGCTAGGACGGTAACGCTCCACCATAGAGCCATAGCAAGGGAGGTCGCCCCACGGGACGGCCTCCCTCGCTCTTCCTATCCTGCGGTAAGACCGCGCCGGCTTTTCGAAGCAGCCGCTTACCGCCAATCGCGTCGTTCGCGTCCCCGAGGCCGCTCTAAAGAAGTTGTTCGCGGAGGTAGTCCTTGAACAGGGGAAGTTCTATGCGAATGAGGCCCTGGCTGTCGTTGTTCCTTGACATTTTTTGCAACTTTTGCAACTTTTGCAATTTTTGCCAACGGGGTGCGTAGACGCCTTCTTCAACCCCGTTTTCGCGGTGTGAGCAGTTGTTTTCAGGGAATACTCGACGTTTTGCGCCTTATTAGGGCTTTATCCAGCGGCGAGGATGCGTTCGGTTCTTTCGAGGGCGGCTTGGCGGAGGAAGGCCGAGCGCGACGTTCCCTCTCGCTCGGCGGCTTGCTTGATGGCCAGTGCTGCCGAGTGCGGCACTTTGAAGCTGATGACATCGAGGGGCTCAGGCGATAGGCGCGGCCTCCCCACGCGCACCTCGCCTGACCAGCTGCCCGGGTAGTCACCTCGTTCGAAGGCCTCGGCCATGGCCTCAATCTCCTCATCGGTGAGGGTTTTGCCGCTTTTGAGCTTGTACTCTGCCATTATCGGCTCCTTCCCAGTCCCAATTCGCGTTTCATCTTCTTGGTTGCTGGCGATAGCGCATGAATAACCAACGTCGAACCGTCTGCCAGCGACAGTCCCACCAGTTCCACTTCGTGACCTTCGCGGTCGTAGCCGATCGTCACTCAGCAGTCTTCTCCGCGCGGTCTTCTTCTCACGAAGTTTCCCCAGGCTGCTTCGATGGCTTCCACGCTGAGACCATGCTTGAGCGCGTGAGGATGAACGATGATGTCTTGCATACGGTATCCTTTAGTACTACTTTATTATACTACCAAATGCACCACGCTGCTGCTTGCCTTGTGGTTTCGACAGGATACTTGGCCCCATTCGCACTTGGGTCGTACTTGAGGGGCGCAGGCAGTCGTTACCCAGCCTCGCCCGAGCCGTCGTGGGTTCCCGCCCAAGTCGTCGTGGGCTCCCATCAGGTGCACGATGAGGGGGTTGCTCCGAAATACCTGGGCAACCTCGGGGGTTTGGGGTTGTCCGTCGTGTAAAATAGGAACACTATCTCGCGCCGGTAGGGGCCGGCGCGTCGTGACCAAGAGGCCGTTTTCCTATCGCGAATCACGCCGACGCCGCCCGACGGTGCGCAGCGCCCATGATTCGCGCGCAGAAAGACGGGCCCCGTCTGGGAACGGCTGGGCTGATGCTCGGCGCGTTTCGGAAAGGAAGCATCTATGACCGATTTGAATGAGATGCTCGTTGCCTGGACTGGCGAGATCAGCGGGTTCATGTACACCTACATCCTGGTGATCTTGCTCGTGTTCGTTGGCATCTATTTCACCGTCCGCACCAAGGGCGTGCAGATCCGCTACATCAAGGATATGTTCACCCAGCTGACGGAGAAGAAGCACGTGGAAGGCGAGAAGTCCATCTCGTCGTTCCAGGCCCTCATGGTGTCCACTGCCTCCCGCGTGGGCACGGGCAACATTGCCGGCATCGCCACGGCTGTGGCCACCGGCGGCCCGGGCGCCATCTTCTGGATGTGGGCCATGGCCCTCATTGGCGCTGCGTCGGCCTTCATCGAGTCCACCCTCGCCCAGATCTACAAGATCCGCGGCAAGGAAGGCGAGTTCCGCGGCGGCCCGGCCTACTACATTCAGCAGGGCCTCGGTCAGCGCTGGCTCGGCATCATCTTCGCCTGGGCGCTCATCCTGTGCTTCGCCTTCGGCTTCAACGGCCTGCAGGCCTTCAACATGACCTCGGCGCTGGAGTACTACATCCCCGACTACGCCACCAACGGCACCGCCATCGGCGTGGGCATTGTGCTCATCGTGTTCACCGCCTTCGTCATCTTCGGCGGCGCGAAGCGCATCTCCATCATCACCTCCATCATCGTGCCCATCATGGCCATCGCCTATATCGTGCTGGCCGTGTGGACCACGGTTACCAACATCGGCGAGCTGCCCGCCGTGTTCGCCGTTATCTTCGAGTCGGCCTTCAACTTCCAGTCCATTGCCGGCGGCTTCGCCGGTTCGGTGGTCATGCTCGGCATCAAGCGCGGCCTGTTCTCCAATGAGGCCGGCATGGGTTCTGCCCCCAACGCCGCCGCCACCGCCTCGGTGTCGCATCCGGTGAAGCAGGGCCTTGTGCAGAGCCTGTCCGTGTACATCGACACGCTGCTCATCTGCACCTGCTCGGCTATGATGGTCATGATCTTCTGGGTGCAGGATCCCGAGGCCGCCGCGGCCCTGAACGGCATGCCGCTGGTGCAGCTGGCCGTGAACAACGCCGTGGGCGAGGTGGGCATCCACTTCATCACCTTCGCCATTTTCGCCTTTGCGTTCTCCAGCCTCATCGGCAACTACTTCTACGCCGAGACGAACTTCCGCTACATCTTCAAGAACACCAAGTGGGGCATGGTGGTCTTCCGCGTGCTGTGCTTGGCCGCCATTTTCTACGGCTGCGTGAACAGCTTCGATCTGGCGTGGAACCTGGCCGACATCTTCATGGGCTTTATGGCCATCATCAACCTCGTGGCCATCCTGTTGCTGGGCAAGTGGGCCCTGGCCGCGCTGGCCGACTACACCCGTCAGCGCGAGGAGGGCAAAGACCCGGTGTTCTTGGCTTCGAGCGTGCCCGGTATGCCGGCTTGCGAGTGCTGGACCACCGCCGACCTGCCCGATTACGGCGACAACCCGGTGGAAGAGTACATCGAGGAGGCGGCCTCCTTCGAGGTGGAGGGCTTGAAGTAGCCCCTCTCTTTGGCGAGGACCTCTGGCCTCGCTTGCAGGGAACCCTCGGGCCCGGCCATGCGGTCGGGCCCTTTTCGTTGCAGGGAAGGGGGTGAAGCTCACGACGCGCCGAGGCGGTGTGGCGGTGCGCCGCTTGTTTCGCCTCACGCAGCAACACAGGGCGGCACCCGCGATCCGCCTCTTGGGCAGGGCGTTGGGCGGCGCTCGCGATCCTCCTCGTGGGCAGGGAAACTGACCGGCGCCCGCGATTTGCCCCCGCAGCTCGCTGGGGACGGGCCCGCGCGCTCGTGCTATACTGGCCCGGAACTATGACGAGGGGGCGCGACCCGGCAGTATTCGTGCTGCGGCCTGGGGAGGCGGGGCGCTCGCAGAGAGGTTGAGGGATACTATGATCGATATACCGAGCCCGGCCATTGCCATTGTGGGGCGGCACAATTCCGGGAAGACCACGCTCATTGAGCGGCTTATCGCCGAGTTGGTGGACCGCGGCTACGACGTGGGCTCCATCAAGCATCATTCTCATGTCGGATTCGACATAGATTACCCAGGGAAGGACTCCTACCGCCACCGCGCCGCCGGTGCCTCCGAGACTGTTATTGCGGCTCCGGGCCAGGTGGCGCGCATAAAGACTATCGAGGGCGAGGCGGAATGCAACGAGCTGGTGCGTTCCATGCCCGGCCATGACATCGTGGTGGTGGAGGGTTATCGCAAGAGCGGTCTGCCCACCATTGAGATCATGCGAGCGGGCAACGCCGCCGACGCCCATACGGCCGAGGTGTTCCTGCGGGGCGCCCGCGAGGGTGTGCCCCTGGGGGCCGATCACGTGCAGATGGGCCGCGGCGACGGGGCGGCTGCGGCCAAGATCGACGCCCCTGCCGCCCCGGCCGCCGCTTCCGCCGGCGGTCTGGCCCCGGCCGCCATCCCGGCCGCCACCGTCGGCTCTGCTGCCGCCCCGGCCGCTGCTCCTTTCGCCGCCGACGAGCGCGAGAAGATGCCCGCGGCCTCCACCGTGGCCGTGGTCACCGACATTCCCGCGGCCCGCGAGGCGGCGGCCCTCTACGGCATTCCGGCCGTGGACCTGGAGGACACGGCGGCCCTCGCCGACTTCCTAGCCGAGCACTACGTGCGCCCCCGCGTTACCGTGGTCATCCAGGCCGGCGGCGAATCGCGGCGCATGGGCCGCTCGAAGGCCACGGTGCCCTTCGCTGGCCGCCCCCTCATCTGCCGGCTCGTGGAGCGGCTCGCGCCCGTGGCCGATGAGCTCATCATCACCACCAACGAGGCTCCCAACCTGGCGTTCCTCCACGATATGTACCCCGACCTGGATATTCGCCTCGTGCCCGATGCCTACAACGAGCGCGGGGCTCTTCCCGGTATGTACACGGCCCTTTCCGCCGCTCAGAACCCCTATGTGGCCGTGGTGGCCTGCGATATGGTGTTCGCCAGCGCCCGTCTGGTGGTAGCCGAGGCCCTGGCCATGCACGAGAGCGGCGCCGATGTGGTGGCTCCCCACAACAAGCACGGCTTCGAGCCCCTGCATGCCATGTACCGTAAGGAAACCTGCATGCCCGCCGTGCACCGCCGCGCCGATCGGGGGGAGAAGCGGGTGCAGAGCTTCTTCGACGACCCCGAGCTCACGGTGCTTCCCTACACCCAGGACAAGGTGCTCGAGGTGGAACCGCGCGGCGGCTGCTTCATCAACGCGAACACGCCGGAAGAATTGGCTCGCATCGAAGATTCCTATCTGGGAGAATAGGAGCGCACGAAAAATCGGCCCGCATCGCTGCCGGGGGCTTAAGCTCCCGCGGCGGACACGGCTCGCTTGTAAACGGAAGGAACGGACGTCATGCCCAATTTGAACGACATCATGGAGATGGTGGACGCCCTGGAAACCAAGGCGGTCATCACGGCGCCGACTCGCTGCGTGGCCGTGCGCAACCGCCATTCCACCTGCCGCAAGTGCGCCGACGCCTGCCTGGCCGATGCCATCCTGATCGAGAAGAACGAGCTAACCATCGACGCCGGAGCCTGCGTGGCCTGCGGGGCGTGCATCGCGGTGTGCCCCACGAGCGCCCTCATCTCGGTGGATCCCATGGAAGAGGAGCTGGCCGCCGCCGTGGCCGCCACGACCACCGCTGCGGAAGGCGTGACCGTGATCGCCTGCGCCCGAAAGGCCGCCCGCCAGACTGGCGACCCGGACAAGTACGCCGTGGTGCCCTGTCTGGCCCGCATGGACGAGCGCCTGCTGGTGGAGCTGGCCGCCCGGGGCATCCAGGACATCCAGCTCATCGACGGCACCTGCCGCACCTGCAAGTACCGCGCCGCCGTGCCCTACATCGACGACACCGTGGAATCCGCCCGCACGCTGCTGGAGGCCGTGGGGTCTGCCACCGTCATCACCCGCAGCGACGACTTCCCCGAGACCGTGAAGGTGGCCGACCTGCACAAGGCCGTGGGGGCCGCCCGCCGCGAGTTCTTCACCTCCACGGGCCACTACGCCAAGGACGTGGCAAAGACGGCGGCCGAGAAGATGGTGAACGAGAAGCTCAAGCAGCTGAAACTCCAGAAGGAGGAGCAGTCCCTGCGGGAGAAGCTCGGCGTGAAGAACGGGGCGGGGAAGATGCCCACCATCGAGGCCGAGCGCAACCTCGAGATTCTCGATGCCATGAGCCGCATCGGCGAGCCGGAGGTGCCCGAGATGTTCACGCGCATCTTCGGCGACATCGAGATCGACGTGGAGAAATGCAACGGCTGCGGCATGTGCGTGATGTTCTGCCCCACCGACGCCCTGCGCAAGAGCCTCGACGTGCACCCGGACAAAACCCGCGGCTACGTGGAGTTCTCCATGGCCGACTGCACCCAGTGCAACCTGTGCGCCGATGCCTGCCTGAAGAAGTGCATCGAAATTATCCCCGTGGTTCCCATGGCCGAGCTGTTCGATTTCGAGCCGCGCCTCGTGGAGATTTCCGCCTCCAAGAGCGGCAACAACAAGCTCTTTAACCGCAAAAAGTAGTGGGTTCTGCCGTTTCCCGTGTTATACTTGCCAACACTTCGGTACTTTAGTACGCTAAAGAGGTAAAGTGAACGGACGCGCCGGAGAAGCGGTGCGACGGAAGCAACGGACAAGGGGCGGACGAGCGGTCCGTCGCCTTCAAGGGAGGAACCTATGAAGAAGTTGACGAAACTCGCGGCCATGGCCGCGGCCCTGTGCCTCGGTGCGGCGCTGCTGGCTGGTTGCGCCGGCTCCGGCGATAACGGCGCGGCCGACAACAGCGCTGACAACGGTGCTGCGGCCAATCCCGAGACCACCACGCTCATTGTGGGTCTTGATAACGCCTACCCGCCCTACGGCTTCATCGGCGACGACGGCAACCTGACCGGCTTCGATATCGACCTGGCCACCGAGGTGGCCGCTCGCAACGGCTGGAACCTTGAGCTGGAGGCCATCGACTGGGATGCCAAGGACGCGCTCTTGGGCCAGGGCACCATCAACTGCATCTGGAACGGATTTACCATGGAGGGCCGCGAGGGCAAGTACGCCTTCTCGAAGCCCTACATGCACAACGAGCAGGTCGTGGTGGTGAAGAAGGACTCCGGCATTAACAAGCTGGAGGATCTGGCCGACAAGAACGTCATGACCCAGGCCGACTCCGCCGCCCTGGACGTGCTCGAAGGCGATCAAAAGGCCCTGGCCGACACCTTTGCCGGTGGCAAGGCCCAGACCATCGGCGACTACAACAACGCCTTCATGCAGCTGGAGTCCGGTGCCGTGGATGCCGTGGCCTGCGACCTGTCCATTGCCGACTACCAGATGGCTGCCAAGCCGGACATGTTCGTGAAGTTGGAGCCCCTGTCCACCGAGAACTACGCCGTGGGCTTCGCGAAGGACGGCGATACCGCCATGGTGGACGCCGTGAACAAGACCTTGAAGGAGATGTACGACGACGGCACCATCGCCCAGCTGTGCGAGAAGTGGGGCGAGTACGGCATCAGCATCGACAACTGGGTGCTGACTGACTAGCCGGTCGCAACCTCGCTGACTTCCTTGGGCGAACCAGCGAGAAGTAGGTAAAGATATATAGAGGGAGGGCGAAGTCCTGACGGGCTTCGCCCTCCGTGGCGCTGGGGTGCGGTATCATGGGCACCCGGGTGTAGGCCGGACGGCTAGAGAGGAAGTGGAGAGGCGTGGAATTTCCCGTTATGATGGGCATTCTCATGGAAGGCTTCGGGCTGACGGCCCAAATCTTCGTCATTACGCTCGTGGGGTCGCTGCCCCTCGGCATTGTGGTGGCCCTGGCCCGCATGAGCCGGTTCAAGCCCTTGGCCTGGCTCGCCCAGCTCTACATTTCCATCCTGCGCGGCACACCGCTCATGCTGCAGCTTATGGCCATCATGTTCGGCCCCTACTATTTGTTCGGCCTGAACATGGGTAGCGATTGGAAGTTCTGGGCCTGCGCCATCGGCTTCATCCTGAACTATGCGGCCTACTTCGCGGAAATCTACCGCTCGGGCATCCAGTCCATTCCCCGCGGCCAGTACGAGGCGGCCACGGTGCTGGGCTATTCCAAGGCCCAGACCTTCACGAAGATTGTGCTGCCCCAGGTCATCAAGCGCATTCTGCCGGCCATGGGCAACGAGATCATCACCCTGGTGAAAGACACGTCTCTGGCCTTCGTGCTCGGCATCATGGAGATGTTCTCGGCAGCCAAGGCGCTCGCGGCCAGCGAGGTGTCCATGATCCCCTACGCCATCGCCGCCCTCATCTACTGGGTGTTCTGTCTGGTCATCGAGTTTATCCTGAACCGCGTCGAGAAGAAGCTGGATTATTATCATGACTAACGCTGTTGTAACATTGAACCACGGCAAGAAGGCCTTCGGGGACAACGAGGTCCTGAAGGATATCTCGCTGACGGTGAATAAGGGCGACGTGCTGGCGGTCATCGGGCCGTCGGGCGGCGGGAAGTCCACGCTGCTGCGCTGCCTGGCGCTGTTGGAAACGCTGAACTCGGGCGACTTGTCCTACGGCGATTTGGTGGTGTGCTCCAACAACGCCGAGGGCCGCGCCGTGTACGGAGATGCGGCCACCATCGCGACGGCCAAGACCCGCTATGGGCTCGTGTTCCAGAACTTCAACCTGTTTCCGCACTATACGGTGCTGCAGAATGTGACCGATGCCCTCATCTGCGTGCAGAAGATGCCGAAGGACGAGGCTTTGGCCCGGGGGCGCGATCTGCTGGCGAAGATGGGCTTGGCCGATAAGGAATCCATGGTGCCCTGCGATCTGTCCGGCGGCCAGCAGCAGCGCGTGGCCATTGCTCGGGCGATGGCCATGAACCCCGATGTGCTGTACTTCGACGAGCCGACGAGTGCCCTGGACCCGGAGCTCACGCGCGAGGTGCTGAAGGTTATCCGCGATTTGGCGGCCGAGCATATGACCATGGTGATCGTCACCCACGAGATGGGCTTTGCCCGCGACGTGGCCGATCAGATCATCTTCATGGACGGCGGCGTTATCGTAGAGCAGGGACCGGCCAGCGAGGTCATCAACAACCCCCGGCACGACCGCACCCGGGCCTTCCTGGCGAACTACGACCGAGATTAGCCGCACGTCATGGCCGTCACCTTCTACTTCACCCGCCACGGGGAAACCCAGTTCAATGTTGAGAACCGCGTTCAGGGCTGGTGCGATTCGCCCCTCACCGAGAAGGGTGTGCGCGATGCCCGCCTGCTCGGCCGGGGCTTGGCCGATCGGGATTTTGCGGCCGCCTATGCCAGCGACGCCTCCCGGGCCCGCGATACGCTGGCCCTGGCCTTGGAAGCCCGGGCAGAGGCGCGTGCCTGCGAGGGACGGGCTATTGCGCCCGTTCCCGTACGCGAAGATGCACGGCTGCGCGAGTGGTGCTTCGGGGCGCTGGAGGGAGAACCCTCTGAGGCCATGCGCCAGTGCCTGCGGGATCTGTTCGGGGAGGATCTGCCCCGGGAAGCCCAGAATCGGCGCCTCAACGAGATCGCCGACTATCTGAATGCCACCGATCCAATGGAACGGGCTGAGAATTTCGCTGCCATAGCTGCCCGCATCGAGGCGTTCCTGCACGAATGCGGCCGCGCCGTGGAGGAGGCGGGCGGTGGCAATGTGCTCGTGGTGTCCCATGCCCTGCTCATCCGCGCGTTGGTGTTCCTGTACGCCCGCGATGACGTGCCCTTTCCCTCCAAGATCGAGAATGCCTCTATCACCGAGGTGGTGTGGGATGATGGCGCCATTTCCGTGGGGGCCATCGGCGCCACCGATCATTTGGCGGGCTAGCTGCTGGAGTTGCATCGGCTCCCGCCCAACGGTGCAGCGGGACTCTTAACGGCATGTTTCGTTCCCGAGCAAAGACGCTTTGTTGAAAAATCGTCGGGTTGGCGTATACTGTGCGACACCTATACTGACGATTACGTTTGCGTCTTCCTCGGTCCATCGGCTGTGGAAGGCCAGGTGGGAGCAGCAATGAAAGAAAACGTACCCCAAAAGAAGCTGTTTCGCTGCATCCTGGCGGTAACCCTGGCGGCGGGCTTGACCCTGCCGTCCGTGGGTGCATTCGCCTACGGAAGCCCTGAAGAAACATCTTCCGATTCGCTGACGGTGAACGACCGTCCTCTGGATGCCGGCGAAACTGGCACTGGCGAGGCCCTGCCGCCCGAATCTGATGAGCACGCCGACACTTCCGCTGGTGGCGATGGCGTTGCGCCTGACAGCTCGGCACCCGGCGATGGCTCCGAAAACGCCACGGGGGGGGGCGCTTCTAAGGAAGAGGTAGCCGATCCCGCTGTCGATGCCGCCGACTCTGCCGATGCCCCGGCTGTCGCTGCTCCCCCAGCCGATGATGGCATCGTCGCGGCCTCCGAGGAAGGCGAGCCCGCGCCCCAGGCCGACGGTGACGGCTTCACCGACTACGGCGGCCTCTCCATCCAGGGCGGCACGCCCGGCACCGACTACGATTTGGAGACGGTGACCTATACCCATTACTGTCGGAGCAGCACGCGTCCCGCTGGCTCGAACAGCGGCCGCGACATTACGGTGTACCCTCAGTACAAGGCCGAAAACACGATATCCTCCCTCGTCATCAAGAAAGACGGCACCTATCGTCTGAAGAATACCCAGGGGGTTGATACGGCGGTGGCCACCTCCATCCGGGTCGAGCCCGGCGTGAAGGCCGATATCACCTTCGAGGGCGTGAACATTCGCAGCGAACTTCCCTTCAACATCGTCACCAACAGCACCGATAACGGCTCCTACCTTACAACTGAGGTGTCTGCTGACGATGTGAAGAACAAGACGACCGTGCACCTCACCCTCGCTGACGGCACGGTGAACACGCTCTACGCCAACCAGCACCTTACGAAGACGGCGAACACTGCCACCGACCCCACGCGCTATCAGCAGTACCCGGCCCTTCGCTGCGGCGAGGGTTCGGTCCTCGTGGTAGACGACGCGGTCCGCAACGTGGACACGGCCGGCAGGGCCATTGTTCCCGAGCAGGGCATGATTCCCGCAGGCACGAAGTACCGCGATAAGGACGGCGACACGCAGACGGCTACGGCCAAAGGCTCCGATCTGGTCAACAGCCTCTCGAACCTCGACAGCCGCAACCCGGGAGCCCTGAACGCCTATGGCGGCATTCGTGCGGCGGCCATCGGCGGCGGCCCTCTGGAGAATTCGGGTCACATGACGTTCAACGGCGGCATTATCCATGCCGAGGCAAACGACAGAACTGGCAACGGCGCCGGCTGCGGCATCGGCGGCGGCCACGCAGCGGGCAGCACCGAGACTATCTTCAACAGCGGCGAGGTGAAAGCCTATGCCTCCTATCATGGGGCGGCCATCGGTGGCGGCTGCACCTACGAGGGCGGCATGTCCCTGGGAACCCAGTACACATTCCCCTTCCAGGATGCTCTCATAACGCGTAACGCCCACGCCACGGTGGCTGGCGACATCACCATTAACGGTGGCTTCATCGAGGCCTTTGGCGCCGAGCACAGCAATGCCTTCGGCCAGGGTTGCGCGGGCACCAATGCAGGAAAGACCATTCTCATCACCGGCGGTACGCTGCTTCCCCATTGGGGCAACGGCGCTGGTTACCTCGAGATCGGCGGTGACGGCGGTTATGTGATCATCACCGGCGGCTCGGTCTACTGCACGCGCTTCCAAGGCAACGGCGTGGCGCCGGGTCAGACCGCTTTTGCATGGGGCGACGTGGAGAAGACCAAGAAGGTCGGCATGATTACCGTGGACGTGAAGTCGAAGATTCAGGCGGCGGCCGACAAGGCCGGGGTTACGCCTGACTTCAACGCCAAGATGGAGAGCTGGGAGCTTCTGCTTGACAAGAAGCTTTCCGACCCACGCTATGGGGCACCGGCGAACCTGAACGACGGCAAGCTGTATCTCTGGCTTCCCCAAGGCACGAACGCCGATCATCAGATTGATGCGAATTTCTCCTATTATGTGGGAGACAAGCTGCTCACCTCCAATACCACCCTTCCCCCCGGATCGGTGGACGGCGGTGACACCAAGCCGAAGGAATGGAACGTCTTCGAGCTGGACGAGACCTTCGTGCAGGAGAACTGGAACAAGTACTACGATGGAGAACAGCTTGAGCCAGTCGACGTGGAAAAGACCCCCATTCCCGTCGACGATCCCCCTGCCGGCGAGTTGAACCAGAACAAGTTCATCAAGTACTACTATTGGCAGGTGGATGAGGACGGTGAGACGGTCGGCAGCGCGTCGGAGAATACCAAGACGCCCACCGCTGCGGGAACGTACACCATCGAAGTACGCTCCAATCAGTATGCCTCCGACACGAATTTCAACATGACCTACTGGGGCCATGCGGCTACGGGCAGCGCCATCATCTCGCCGGTGACCTCGAAGACCTCCTGGGAGCTGACCGAGCCGCTGAAGTTGGAGATCACCGACGGCGACGGCAACAAGGTGGAGAAGGAGTACACCGGCCCCACCTGGGCCCAGGATGAGAACGCCGGCAACTTCAACACTGCCACGAACAACCACCTTGTGGTGCCCGTGGACGTGGCCAGCGACAAGTTGCCTTTCGGCGACACCTATCCCGACGGTTCCAATATGTCGAAGCCCACTTGCAAGGCGCCGACGGGCCGTCTGCAACTGTACATCGACGGGCGCGCGGTGCCCGAGAGCCTCGGCGGCGTCATCGAGTTCGACCGCGCCGAGCTGGAGGATGACACCTTCGAGAAGGCGTGGATCAAGCAGGACAAGGACGGCCGCGAGCACACCATGGCCTACTTCAACCTGACCCGCGGCCAGCTGGAGGCTTTCGGCCTGGAGGACAAGAGCGCCGAGGGCAACGAGCACCATGTGTATGTGGAGTACACGAGCGCCCGCCCGGGATCCGACCCGCGCGACGAGGCCGCTGCCGGCGCCGCTGTGGCCTCGGCTCTGGCCCGCATCATGGGCACCGAGCCCCGTGAAGCCTGGCAGCCGGCCCACAACGATTCCGCCTACGTGAACTACTACGAGTCGGCCAACGAGGCGGCACCGGTGGAAATTGAGCTGGCCACGCCGGACTTCCGCCTGTTCAACATGAAGGACACCGGCTATGTGCCCAATGGCGAGGGGCTCAGCGAGGCCGAGCAAGCCGCCAACGAGGCTACCGTGAAGGCCAACATCAACGAGAAGACCGAGCGCGACTGGGTTGACCCTGCCACCAAGGAGCCCCGCGGCAAGCGGGAAGAGACCGACGTGTCGAAGTTCCGCGACGAGACCGACGAGGACGGCACGGTGATCGCGACCCATGCGGATTGGTTCCCGCTGTACGTGCAGTCCAACTCCATCGGTGACATCGTGTTCACCAGCTCGAACCCGGGCGTGATTAAGATCGAGCCCAACGACTTCACCACGAACCGCCCCTATGTGGACGGCAAGGTGGATTACGGCGTGGGCGCCGTGGCGCGGGTGATGTCGGCGGGCAAGACCACCATTACGGCCACCATCAAGGGCACGGGCGCCTACAGCAGCGTGACCAAGAGCTTCGACGTGTACATCTTCCCCGACCTGGCCAAGGAACCCGAGCTGGCCATGACCGAGACGGCTTACGATATGTCGCGCACCGACGGCACCATTCGCCCCGGCGACACCTTGCGCTATGTCGTGACGGCCACCAACGAGAAGAACGACACCGCCTGCATCAACCCCGTGTACGAGCTGGGCATTCCCGGCGACACCGACTTCTCGGCCCTGACCATCGTTGACCCTGAGGGCAACGAGGTGCAGGCCGATTACGAGGTGGTCGGCGACAAGGTGGTGGTGAAGAGCCTGCCCACGCTGTTCGGCGGCCAGTCCTACCGCTTCAAGCTGGACGTGGTCGTGAAGACCGATGTGCTGGACAAGCAGCCGGGCGAGAAACCGGAGTTCCTGAGCCATTCCGAGGTGTCGGGCGTCTACGGTATCGATCCCGACGCCTTCGACTGGGATAACCGCATCGATACCGAGAACGGCGTGGAGGTGACCCCGGCCGAGGCCGAGGCCAACCCGACGCTGCCCCCGAGCCCCGATGCCGCTCCCGAACCGGAGCCGGAGCCCATTGTGCCCGACCCCGATACGGCCACCGAGATTCTCGGCGGCGACCTGGAGGACCCGGAGCCGGAAGACCCGAGCAACCCCGACGGCCCGAAGAAGCCCGGCGTGCCCGTAGGCCCCGTGAAACCCGGCTCGCCCTTCGACGAGGCCGTGGATGCCGACCCCGACGACCCGGCGAAGCCGGCTCCGCCGACCGACCCCGATGCCGACCCGGACGATCCCGATGCCCAGCCGCCGAAGCGCCCCATCCAGGAGGGCGACGTCATCGTGCAGTTCGGCGACAAGGAGGACCCGCAGTCGCCCGAGGATATTGCCAAGGAGCTGGACGAGCAGATCAAACAGAAGCTGGAAGAGGACCCCGAGGCCGACCACGTGGACATTCCCGTGACCATCGAGCGGCCCAACCCCGATGACCCGGATGGCGACCCCATTCGCGAGGAGGTCATCGTCACGGTGCCCATCACGCCCGAGATGCGCCCCGACCCGGTGGACCCCGATGCTCGCGACGATCACGATCTCATCATCGTGCCAGACGACGTGGACCCTCGTCCCGGTGGCGACATTACCACGACCAAGACGGCCGAGAACGTGACCCCCGGTTTCGCGAGCCGGCCCAACCAGGCATCGGCCCTGGTGGGCGATACCATTCGTTTCACCATTACCGTGGCCAACGGCAAGCCCGGCAGCTCCTACTACGATGTGGTGGTGAAGGATCCACTGCCCCAGGGCCTGGCCTATGTGGCCGGCTCGGCGGTGGTGATCGACGCGGCGGGCAACGAGTACCGCGACTTCGAGGCCGACTGGGACGAGGCCTCGCGCATTCTCGGTTTTTGCTTGGGCGATGTGCCGGGGCTGAAGAGCGCCAGCGTCACCTTCGAGTGCACGGTGACCGGCGAGGCCCTGGACGGCGACGGCAACCTGTCCAACATAGCGGCGCCCCTGGGCACCCAGCCCTCGCAGACGGTGCCCGAGCCCGATCCCGACAACCCCACACCGGGGCCCATCGAGATCGACCGCAAGCCCACCCCGCCCGGCCCCTACAACCCCGAGGACCACGGTACCACGTGGGAGGACAAGGAGAAGGACGTCATCGACGAGATCAAAGACCTGTTCCCCGAGATTCCCGAGGACGAGGAGATCGTGATTCCGCCCTCCGAGCCGGCCGACCCCGGCACGGCAAGCCCGTCGGATCCGAAGCTGGAAGATGACGACGAGGGACCGGCCGACGTGAAGTTGGTGAAGACGGCCGAGAACCTGGACCGCAGCGACGGTAGCACCCACGTGGGCGATACCGTGCGCTACACAGTAACGGTGAGCAATGCCAAGCCGTATTCCATGTGGTACGACGCGGTCGTTCGCGACGAGGTGCCCGAGGGGCTGGAGGTGCTGGAGAAGAGCATCAAGCTGACCGATGCCGCCGGCACGGTGCACGACGTGCCCGATTCGGCCTACGATGTGCGCAGCCGCGTGCTGGCCGTGGCCTGCGGCGACTTGCCCGGCGGTGCCTCGGTGTCGGTGACCTTCGACGCTCTGGTGACCGAGGACGCGGTGGGCAAGGACGTGGGCAACACGGCTTCGGCCCACGGCACGCTGCCTTCCACCCGCGAGCCCGGCGGTGCCGGCACGACGCCTGGTGGCCCCTTCGTGCCCTCCGAGGGCTGGGACTCCTTCATCGAGGGGCATCCCGGGGTGAGCAACCCCGACCCGGTGTACCCGTCGGCCGATGTGAACGCCAAGGGCGGCATCATCGGCGGCGAGGCAGACGATGACAAGAAGCACCGCACACTGCTGTACCTGGCCCAGACCGGGGATGCGGCCCGCGGGGCCCTCCTGGTGGTCGCGGCCTGCGTGGCCGGCTGCGTGGCCGTCATCGCCCTGGCGCGGTCGCGGCGTCAGAGCCGGCGCAGGGCTTAGGGGGCTGCGGCGGCTAGGGCCGGGGTCGGCCGGGCCGCGAGCCAGGCCTGTCGAACGCGGATAGCATGAGCGAGTGAGCAGGGCGGTTCCGGAAGGGGCCGCCCCGCTTTTCGTTGAGCGCCACGTCCGTGCCCGGCAGACCGTCCTTCTTCACGAGCAAGGGGCCGCCCCGTTTTCCATGGGGCGTCACGGGATGTACACCAGTTGGTGTATCTCCGTGACGCAAGCGTGACGATGGGTTGCCAGCATGGTGGATTCTCTCAGGGGCGTGCTAAGGTTTGCCGCAGCATACGTTGCAACCCTTCTGCAAAGGAGACCCCTATGACCGACATGAACGGCACTCCCGCCCCCGGCGGGAGCACCCCGAACCCCGGCGGCCAGCCCGGCCAGCCGAACCCCTTCCAGCCGGTTCATCCCGCGCCGACTGCCCCGCAGACCCACGGTGCTCCCCATGGCCAGCAGGCCTACGGAGCGCCCCAGCACGGTTATGCCGCGCCCCAGGCCGGCGCCCAGCAAACCTATGAAGCCGAGCCCGTCCATGCCCAGCATGCGGCTCAGAAGAGCTCCGGCGGCAAGACCTTCCTCATCGCGTTTGCCGGTGCCCTGGTGGCCTGCGTGCTCGCCTTCGGCGTGTGGGGCGCCGTGGACGCCATGACTGGCTCTTCCCCGGCCGCCACGGTGACCGACCCCAACACTGGCCAGCCGGTGGTCATCTCGCCGAGCGAGGATGCCACGTTGGCCGAGGCCGTGGCCGCGAAGTGCCTGCCCTCCGTGGTGGCCATCGACGTGTACGCCGCGCCCCAGTCCATGGGCGGCATGGGCGGCCTGGAAGAGCTGTTCGGCTACAATTACGGTTATGGTGCCCCGCAGGATCAGGGCGGCCAGGAACTTCAGATGTACTCCCAGGGCTCTGGTGTGGTGCTGTCCGAGGATGGCTATATCATCACGAACAACCACGTGGTGGAAGGTGGCGCCGCCTATAAGGTGACCGTGGCCGGCGAGACCTACGATGCCGAGCTGGTAGGCACCGACGCCTCCTCCGACGTGGCCGTGCTGAAGGCTAAGGATGCCAGCGGGCTTACCCCCATGGATATCGGCGATTCCGACAACCTAACTATCGGCGAGTGGGTCATGACCCTCGGCTCCCCCTTCGGCCTGGAGCAGTCCGTGGCCACGGGCATCGTATCGGCCACGAGTCGTTCCCAGATCATGGACGCCACCGAGTCCATGCAGTCCGGCGGCTCGGGCGAGGTGACCATCTATCCGAACATGATCCAGACCGACGCGGCCATCAACCCCGGTAACTCGGGTGGCGCGCTCGTGGATGACGAGGGCAAGCTCATCGGCATCAACACGCTCATCACCTCCTATTCCGGCAACTACTCCGGCGTCGGCTTCGCCATCCCGGTGAACTACGCCATCAACCTGGCTCAGCAGATCATCGCCGGCCAGGAGCCCACCCATGCTCAGCTCGGCGTGAGCCTGTCCACCGTGAGCGCCCAGGCGGCCCAGCGCTACGGCCTGGCCGTTGACACTGGCGCCTACGTGGCCGGCGTGTCCGAGAACTCCGGCGCCGCCGCGGCCGGCATCGTGCCCGGCGACATCATCACCGCCTTCGACGGCCAGCCCGTGGAAAGCGCGAGCGACCTCATGCTGGACGTGCGCACCAAGAACCCCGGCGACACCGTGACCCTGACTGTGAACAGTGGCGGCCAGGAGAAGGAGGTTCAGGTGACTCTCGGCGACGATGCTGCCACCCAGCAGCAGAAGAAGGCCGAGACCGAGCAGCAGTCCATGGGCCAGCCCCAGGGCGGCATGGGCGGCATGAGCATCGAGGACATGCTGCGCCTCTACGGCCAGCAGCAGCAAGACGCCGCCTAGGCCTCGAGCGCTCCGACCTGCGTCGCCTCAGCATCGCAGCCAGGCGCAGCAAGCGCTCCAGCCAGCGGCGGCAACGCGCCGCGTAGGGTTCGCGTCAACCTGCGCCGCTTAAGCACCACTCGCGCCCCAACACCTCAGCGGGCCGGCTCCCTTCCCGGAGCCGGCCCGCTTTCCGTTTGGTGGGGGCGGGCCCGATTGTCGGCCACGAAGAAAAAGAGCGGCGCAGATAACCCTGCTGGCTGTAAAAATGGTCCCATAAGACCCTCTTCGATACCAAACCCCTCATTTCTGCCAGCCTCAGAAGATTTTCCGGCAGAAATAAGGGGTTTGGTACCGTTTTTCCCGGCAAAAAGCAGGGGTTTGGAACCCTCGCCCAAAGAAGCACCAGGTCACGGCATCGCCAAAAAACCGCCCGCGATACCAAACCCCTCATTTTTGACGGAAAACCCGAAACGCCCGTCAAAAACAGGCGGTTTGGTACCCAGGAGCCCTGCCTAATGGCTACCCCAGTCTGTCATTAGCCGTTTGGTGATTTTGCAGACTGAATTTCTCCGATGCGGCCATCAATTTTGATTTGCGCTTGAATCGGGATTGACTTCGTTGTCCGAAGGAAGTTCTACGGTTATGCGGGGTGTTGAGATGGGATAGAAAACCAGGTCTGACTTGTCCATCCATAGAAAATGAGATGTGTCTACTTTCAAGAGTGAGGAATCGCTTAGATCGCATTCCTCCACGCAAACGCGATCTTTGTCAGAGAACACGACAAGCCAGGTTTGCTTTTCTTCGGTCTCGTTGTCGACAACAGCAATAGTTGCGGGAGCGCCAGGATACTGCGGAGCGATAAAACCTATGGCGACAAAACCACACGACAGAATAGCTAGAGCTAGGCCATATCGAAGTGCCTGGCGGCCAATTTTGTTCCGTATGATTCCCGCGTTATTGCTTGGAGCAGTTTTTTGCGGCGAGTCTTTTTCGTAGCAGCGGACCGATAGGGGGCTTCTGCGCTCAGAGAGGCCGAAGATAGCTCCCATTCCAAAAACCAGTATCCATATAAGGAGAGCAAGAAGGACGAGTGCGCCAAGAAGTCCTGGCAATGGTTCAATCCAGGAGTCGCTCTGGCCATTTTCAGCGTTCTGCGGGGCAATTAATGTGTTAATTGGCGCGTTAATTATCGCGGTAATTAGCACATATAGTACAAAAATAATAACTACCAGGATGAATAAAAAGCCCCACCATTTGACGAGTTGTTTTAGGATGTGGGTGCACTTCTGGTATTTTACCTCGCGATATGAAACTGAATTTGTTGCAAGCAGGATAACGGCGGCAGCGATCATGATCAAAATGGTTTCCAAAGTTTCCGCAGGGGGAATTTCAGTGATTGGAATGGCGAAATAGAAGGCTCGGCCGAATTGAGTGCAATAGGAGAGGAAGATGAGCACGAAGCCTGCGGCGCTCGCAACGAGGGCAAGCAAGGCAGGGCGTTCTGCACACCATGCAAGTAGTTTGGACCGAAAACGTCGGATTTGCTCCTCGGTGGCCTCCTCCTTCCACTCGGGAGCTCCAAATGGAGAAAAGGTATCGTCCATTGTCAAACCGCCTTTCTTAATCAGCTGCTCGAATGTGTGACTGTTGGCAATTGGGATTGGTCTTTGGACCAGGATGGATATTGGTGCTCGTAGTTCTTCGTGCTAGCCGATGGGATGTCCTCCGGGCTCTTCGTTGAGGCGCCGGGCAAGGCGCTGATCGAATTGCCAAAAACTAGTGCTCCGTGCATTCTCTCCTGTAGACATAGTTCTCCTCTCTCGATTATGGGCGGGAACGATTCGCGGGTAACGGTTCTTGCGATCCCCGTCCTCGGATAAGGGTGGATTGAAGGCGGGAAAGGCTAAGGTGGTTTTTATTCTGGGGGTAGGTGAGGTAAAGGGGCAGGGCGAAGATGCCTTCTTCGACGGTAAGTGGCTTTTCGCACAGGAAATCACCCAGTTCCAGAAGCGGACTCTTCTGGCCCGCCAAGATGAGGCCATCTTTGGCGAGAAAGGCTTTGTGGGCTTCGAGGGTTGGCGTGAGGGCTTCGAAGCGATTACTTTGGCCTGTTTGGGTAAACTGCTGATCGATTTTGGGAAATACAAAGCGCAGGTCTTCGGGAAGCGCGATGGGGAATCGTGCCAAATCGTTGAAATCGACCGCTTCGCCCACGGCGGCGGGGTGGCCTGTGCGAGCCAGAACCTTAAGTTGCAACGAGCCGATACGCACGTTGAAAAAGTCATCCTGGTTGCAGCGGCCAATGCTGACCGCTGCATCAATGAGCCCCTGCTCTAAGGCCCTCAGACACCCGTCCGCTGAACTGTGAAATAGTTCCAGTGAGATTTCCGGGAATTCAAATCGGAAAAGATCGAGCCGGCTTTCATCAAACAGAGCGCCGCGTAAGGCGGTAACGGGAATGCCCAGTCGAATAGCGCGAGGAGAATCGCCGTCCTTAACGTAGCTTAGCCCAAATGCCTCGAAGTCTTTATACCCTTCAACAACGGGACGGGCGAGGTCTGCAAGCTCGGTGCCTAGCGCTGTGGGCTTAATGCTGCGCCCGTCGCGCGCAATGATCTCGTGGCCAAAGTACTTCTCCATGTCTTTGATGGCCTTGGAGATTGCCTGACTGGTCACGTGCAGGTGGTGGGCCGCTTCGGCCATGCTGCCCAAATCCACCGTCGCGACAAGGTAAGCTAAATGATCGATATGCATATCGTCATCTCCGCAATCAACAAAACTTCGTTGGTAATCAATGATACTCGATGATTGGGGGTGTTGTGAATCGCATATAGGGCACTTTCTGGAAAATGAGCCTTGTGATTATCAACGAATCGTTTCAATTAACAACGAAAAGTTGATAATCGGGACTGGAAAACAACGACGAAAGAGCGGAAACTATGATTCGGCTTGAGAGGAACAATGCGTATCGAAAGGGGCGAAATGCAGTGAACGAACGGGCTCGGCTTTTCGCCGTCGACGGTATTGCGATGCTTGGAAACCCTCAGACAGGCTTCGTGATTGGCCTCTCGCCCGATGAAGTGCCGCTGGCGCAGGCATTCGTGGCCGGCGAAGTGTCCATCGCTGAGGTAGGGAGATTGGCTCCTGATTTGGCGGCGCAGATGGAGGCAGGCCGATTGGACCGGCTGGCCTTGCCTGTATTGAAGAGTGCCTATCTGCATATTACCCACCGGTGCAATTTGCGATGCGAGGGATGCTATTCCTGGATTGGTGATCGCAATGGTGCTGATGACCCTACGGTAACGCAGATTGGCAACGCATTGCGGTATCTTTCGTCGCGGGGCATTGCGGAGTTGAATATATCGGGCGGTGAACCCTTCTTGCGCTCCGACCTCCCTGCTATCCTTGAGTTGGCGGCTATCGATCATGGGATTTCATCCATCAACGTGCTAACAAACGGAACAGTGCTTGATCGGAGTCTTCTTTCTGCTTGCGCTCCCTATATCGATACGATCTCCGTTTCCTTCGACGGGGCGACTGCCGACCATCCAGCGTTCATTCGCGGAGAGCAACGTTTCGATCGACTGGTGGAATTCGTGACCGAGGCGCAGGCGACGGATATCAATGTCTGCATTACCCCCACGATGCACCGCCTCAATATAGATGATGTGCCGCTCTACTATGATTTGGCTGCTCGGCTGCATTGCGAACTGAACTTCAGCCTCCTTTCTTCTACGTCTTGCGGATGGGGCGACGAGGGCCTCATGCCCACTGACGATGACTTGCGACGCTTGGCTTCCATAATGATCCAGTGCTCTGGAGGCGATGGGGCGGCCATTCAGACACTCGCGAGCGGGTTGGAGTGCCGCGAGAATTGCGGTGCCGGCATGGACACGCTCAGTGTGGCCGCCGATGGCGAGGTGTACCCCTGCCACATGATGCACGACGAGCGCTATGGCATGGGTAATGTGTTTGATGGGCAGGGACCGACGGCGAAGGAATGCGAGCTGATTGGCCGCCGAGTGCACGAGGTGAGCGCTTCGAGTCCGTGTGCCTCGTGCGACCTGCGCTACCTTTGTGGCACCGGTTGCCGGGCCCGCGCCATAGGAAGTGGCGGGGAAACTGACCCATATTGCACCTTGTACCAGGTGTTTTTTAGGGAAACGTTGGAAAGTATCAAACGACAACTGCCAAAGGAGGCAAACCATGCTGTTTCATTCTGATCTCGATGATTTCGATGTCCCTTCCCACTCGCGTTGCCAGCATATTGGGTTTGGAGGCGTGTGCGTAAACGTCGGCTATGCGAAGCAAAGCGCGGAGACAAAAAGCGAGTCTTCCCAGGTGCGCAAGTTTTGTGAAAAGAAAGGCTACTTTCCTCAACCCAAGCCTCTCGTCCTATAGTTTGTTGGGCATAGCAGACTGAGAAAAGGAACTTTGTTGAAAATCAACAGAGAATTGGGCAAGATCGAATCATCGCTTCAGAGGGCTCATCGTATGGGCCGCTTCCTTAGCGTAGCTTTTGCTGTAGCCGCAGCGTTCTTTGTCGTTCTTGCCCTATTCCTTCTTGTCGCTTTGGTTCAGCAATCAGGCTCAGGGAATGGGGCTGCTGTCTGGATTGGGGCGATGTATGCTCTTACGCAGGATGTCGTGATGGGCCTCGCCTTTACCCTCTGCGCTCTCGTTGCTCATGATGTGGCGAAAGGCGCCACTCCGTTTTCTGAAAAACAAATCAGGCGCATGCTGGTCACGGGGTGGCTTATGGTTGGCTTTACCCTGTTTTGCCTTTTCTGGGATCCTTTGGTCTCGGCGCTTAGCTTTTCTTTTGGCGGTGTTGACTTTGGGATTTTTACCAGCGATCAACCCGGAGGGCTCAACCTCAACTTCGAGACACTTATTGCTGCTGGGGCATTCTTCCTGTTTGCTTACATTCTCAGCTATGGGAAAACTCTGCAAGAATTGGCCGACGAGGCCCTGTAGGGGAGCGGAGCCATGGCAATCATCGTAAACTTAGACGTAATGCTTGCGAAGCGGAAGGTTCAGTCGAAGGAAATAGCCGAGCTCATTGGCCTTTCGGAGAACAATCTTTCGCGCATCAAAACGGGGCGCATCAAGGCCATTCGCTTCTCTACTCTGAATGCACTGTGCCGGGCGCTCGATTGCAAGCCAGGGGATATTCTCGATTACGTCTACGATGAGGCGGACGAGCAGGAAGACTTCTACACTGAAGACTAGCGCGCTGGAGACGAGCGTGATTCTCAACGAATCGTTTTCTTTATCAACGATAAGTTGGCGTTAAACGAATGATATTTTAGCTGATAGATTCCATAATGGTTTTCATGGGCCCTTGGCTTCAGAAGGGGATGAGAACCATGTCTCGGGGGTTTGGCTACGTTATTGCAAAGTGCTTGAGCGCTATGCTCGGCGCCGCAGTTTTGGCGGCATTGCTGTCAGGACTGGTTGGCTGGGCTGCCTGGGAATGGGTTGTGCCCGCTCACGGCTTGTCAGCGGCCCGGGCTTTCGTTCGCATGGCTTCCGTCGCGATCGGCCTGGGCTCTTCCACCGTAGCCATGGTCATGCTCGTGCGACATCTCTACGGACGTTCGCGGAGGAATCGAAGCGATCGGGGTGGCATCAACGCGAGTGTTTTGGATGCCGTGGTGCCCCGGATGCGCCGATCGGGTCGTCAAGCCCTCTGTTGCCTCCTTGCATTCTTGCTTACGTTCTCGCTGCTGGGCGATGGCGTGGCTGCCTATGCTGACGAGTTGCGAGGTGATACGGGAGCACCGCAGGCGGAAAGCGACATTCAGACACCCGGCGCAGATGGGGAGCAATCGGGCCTGCCCGGGCCCGCGGACGAGCCCGATGAAGAAACATCTCCCAGTCCGACCGAGGAAGACGCCCCTTCTTCGGCAGAATCGGATCTGGGGAGTGACGATGTTCTGCCGTTGCCTTCGGAGGAACAGCCGGAGGATCCCTCGGCATCGGCAGATGCGGGATCCGAAGGGGAGGGTCTGCATTCGGAAGAAGCCACCGAGGAAGTTCCCGTTGTCGAGGTGATTGAACCTGCGCCGCCGGTGGACTACTACGCCGAGCCAGAGCCCGAAGGGGAGCTGATATCGGCAGAAGATGGAGTGGCGGTCTACCAGCTTTCGGAGACGCGGTTCCGTACAGTGCTGGGTGGTGTGGCCACAGCCTATGTCGACGAAGATGGCAGTGCCCGACCCATTGATAACACCCTGGTTGTCGCTGAGGAACCGGCGAACGAAGGACCCGTGGCCGCGTTCCTTTCCCTGTTCGCGCCCGATTCGCCTGAAAGGGGGAGCGCTGCGGCTGTTGCCGAGGGCGCAAGCGATTCCGGCGAAGGCGATGGAGCGGCCCCCGTGTTTCCCGAGCCCAACTTCGCCACCGTGTACGAACCTGCTGCCAACGGGTTCGATCTCCGTTTGCCCGCAGCCTTGGGCGAGGGGCGCGGCATCGTTATCGAGAAAGATGGCCATCGCATCGAGCTCGTCCCTGAAGAGGGAGACTTCACCCATTCGGCCGCCGAGGGTAATGCCATTCGCTACACCGAGGTGCGTCCTGGCGTGGACTACCAATACACGCTCCTCGGCGGCGTGGTTAAGGAGGACGTCATCCTCACGCGCCCCGTGGAGGCCTTCGCGCCGGCCATGAAGATCATCGTGGACGATGATCTGGAGGTGGTGCATGAACGGGGCATCGTCATCGTACGCGAGAAAGGAGCGGCGCCCGATCCGAGCGATGGAGAGAGCGCCGATCCGGCCCTGGCGGCCACGGCCCAGGACCCGCGCGAGATCATCACGCTGTCGGCACCCATAGCCATAGACGCTGCTGAGGCGGTGGACAATTCGGTCTCCATGGCCCTCGGCACTGCTGAGGACGGTACGCCCGTGGCGCGGGTGGAGGCGAATTGGGAGTGGCTTTCGGCTCCCGAACGCGCCTACCCGGTGCGCATCGATCCTACCATCGACATTGCCAAGAGCGCCATGCGCGTGACGGCGGTAGAGCAGCTGGCGCCCGATACCTACGTCGGCGAGAACGACTTCCAATATGCCGGCTACGACGACGGCGACAAGACGGGTACAGCGGAATTCCGCGGCGGCTACGGTCTTGGAATGTGCCGGGTGTACCTGGCCATCCAGTACGACTTCGGCAACATCATGGACGAGGCTCGCATCGATTCGGCCAAGCTGTGGCTGCATCAGCGTACGGCTTTCTCCAACGGCAAGACAGAGCTTGGCCTCTACCGCAACAAGTCGTCCTGGGACTTCGACTCTATTACCTGGAATAGCCAGAAATCCATGGGTCACGAGTTCGTCACCTCGCAAAACGCCCGCACCTCCAAGGGCTATCTGGCATGGGATGTGCGCGAGCCCGTCAACAACTGGGTGCAGGGCACCTGGGGCCAGAACGGCCTGTGCATCAAGGCCACCGATGAGCGCAACATGCAGTGCGAGCTTTTGGACAACAAGAACGCCGACAACCCTCCATCCTTGGAAATTGACTGGGCGGTGCCCGACCCGGTGAGCGAATCGCTGTCTCTGAACGCCACGACCATCAATCTGCGCACGGTGACCGAGGCGGATTTCGCGGGCAAGCTACAGCTAGACGGCGTCTTCGCGGACGGCGTGGCCCAGCCCCGTTCCATGGTGGCCTACGAGCTGGTGGGTAAAAACGACGCCGGGGTGGCCTATGCCAGCCGCAGCTACAAGTACCCCGACAGCACGGAGTGGGAGAAGCAGGTACCCAGCGGTACCAAGTACCGCGACAAGCTGTCGAACTGGCAGAGCAAGTTGTTCGGCGGCTTCGCGTTCAACACCAGCTACAAGGTGCGGGCGCGGGCCGCGGCCAACGGCAGCTCGGGCAAACTGGTGGAATCGGACAGCTTCCTCGTGTACAAGGCCACGGCCAAAGATACCCTCCCTTCCATTGCGTCTCATTACGGGGTCAGCCTGAACACATTGGCCCAGGACAATCGTGTGCAGGACACACTCATCGTGGGCGGCAACACTATATTCGTGCGCAATCCGAAGACCACTAAGGCCTATAACCCCAAGCAGCTGACTGACAGCCAGAAGAAGCGCATCGATTCGGCGCTCATGGGCCGCGGCAGGCATTGCGAATACGGCTTCGAGCCCATCAACCTGAATACGGGCAATTTCATCCTGGAGGCCACCGACGCTTCGGTGCCGGGCCTCGGCGGCGACTTTGCCCTCACGCGCACCTACAACGCCCAGGGCGACGGGTACCTCTCGTCTTTCGGCCGCAACTGGAGCTTCGCTTGGGATGAGAGCTTGGGCCTGCAGGAAAACGGCGCGGCGGTGTACTCAGTGGGCGATGGCAAGACATACTGGTTCGACCCCGACGGCAAGGGCGGCTTCAAGAGGCACGGCGAAGCGGGGTTGGCCCTGAAGAAGATCGCCTACAAAGAAGGCTCGGCCACGCGCTACCGCTGGGAGATCGTCGATGACGACGGAACGGTGCGCCGCTTCGATAAGTGGGGTCGTCTCACCGAGATACAGGACGCGGGCGGCTCCATCACGCGGATCGGGCGCGACGCCAACGGTCATATCGCCTCTCTCGCCGATCGCACGGGCACCTCCTACGCTGTGACCTGCAACGCTCAGGGGCTCATTACCGCCGTGAGTCTTCCCGGCGGTGCGCGCTTGGCCTACGGCTACGATGCCGGCGGGAATCTAACGAGCTTCACCGATGCCGGCGGTCGGGCGGTGCGCTACGAGTACGACGGCGCTGGGCGCATGACCGCCTGGTACGACCAGAATGGCCGGCGCGTGGTAGCCAACACCTACGACGGGGCCAATCGCGTGACACGCCAGGTGGATTTGGCTGGTAATGTGAACACGCTTTCCTATGGGTCTGGCTACACCCGAGCCACCGATGCGGCCGGGCGCACGACGGTGCATCGCTATGACGACCGAGGACGCACGACGTCCATCGAGTATCCCGACGGGCGGAAGGTCGCGCGCGTCTATGGGGCGAATAACACACTCATCTCGGACGAGAATGGTACCTACGCTTACGATGCCGCCGGCAACTTGGTGCAATCCACTAGTCCCGATGGGCACGTCACCCGCTACACCTATGACGGCAAGAACCATGTGACGAGCCGCACTGACCCCGACGGTGCCACCACCCGCTATACCTATGACGGCGCGGGCAACTTGCTCTCGGAAACCTCGCCGGCCACGGGCACGACCGCCTACACCTACGACTTTGCGAATCGCTGCACCTCCAAGACCGATGCCGATGGCGTGCGCGAAACCTACGCCTGGACCGGTGCGAAGCTCATGCGCGTGGAAACGGCTGCGGGCACCACCCGATACGCTTACGATGCCATGGGGCGCAAGGTGTCCGAGACCGACCCGGCGGGGCACGGACGCACGTGGGCCTACGATGCGGCCGGTCATCTCGTCGGCGAACGGGATGGTGCAGGGGGAAGCCGCTCCTACCGACTGGACGGGTTAGGGCTCGTAAAGGCCATCACCGACGAGCGTGGTTACACCACTTCCTTCACCTACGACGGCGCCTACCGAATAGCCACCATGACCGACCCAGCTGGCGGTGTCACCCGCTACGGCTACGACAAGGCGGGAAACTTGGTACGTCAGGTCGAACCCGGCGGAGCGGTTGCCACCTACGCTTATGACGCTCGCGACCGCATGGTGTCCGAAACGGACGCTCTGGGGCACACGACCCGTTATGCCTATGACGAGCGGGATAACGTCATTCGCGTGGAAAGCCCCGATGGCGTTGTAGAGGAGGCCGCCTACGACGACACCTACGGTGTGCCGACCAGCTATACGGATCCGCTGGGGAATGTCACAACCTATCGCTATGATGCTGCTGGTCATCTGACGGAAACCGAAGATGCCCTGGGTGTGAGCGAGCGAATTACCTGGGAGCCGGGTGGGCGCCGCGCATCGGTCGCTGACGGGCGTGGGACAACGACATCCTACGCATACACGGCTGCCGGGCGCGTGAGTTCTATCGACGAAGCGGGGCGCACCTGGTCGTTCGCCTACGATGGCTCCGGCGCCATGGAAGGCGCCACCGATCCCGCCGGTCGCGCTTTCTCGTTTACGTGGGATGGGGCGGGAAACCTGACGAGCCTTTCCGACGGTCAGGGTGCCATTGCCTCCTGGACCCATGATGGCGAGGGTCGCACTCTCAGTGAGACTGATGCTCTGGGAGCGGTTACGCGCTTCGCCTACGACGGCGCTGGCAACGTGGTGCGCGAGTGCGATGCCCTCGGCCATGAAACGAGCTACGAGTACGATGCCTTCGGAGCCGTGACGGCGGTCACGGACGCAGCGGGCAACACGGTGCGCTGCGAATACGACGAGGCGGGCAATGTCGTGGCAGTGACTGACGCCTTGGGCCACCGGCGCACGGCCGCCTACGATGCGGTGGGCAATCTTGTGAGCGCCACCGACACCCTGGGAAACGTCACAGCCTACGAGCACGATACAGCGGGACGCGTGACTGCCCGTGTCCGGCCCGATGGGGCCCGCGAGACCAGCGAGTATGACAAATTGGGTCGGCTCGTGCGCACAGTGGATGCTGCCGGCGTGGAGGCCACCTATGAATGGGACGTGCGAGACAACCTGACAGCTGTCTCCGATAGCGCCGGCAGTGCGGAGGTTTACGAGTACGACGGTGCCGGCAACCTGACGAGTGCGACTGATTCTCTGGGCCGCACCGCGTCGCTGGAGTACGATGCCTGGGGCCGCGAAGTGCGGGCGAGCGACTTCGATGGTTCCGTAACGACCTACGAGTACGACGCTGCCGGCAATCTTTCCCGCGAGATCGATGGGCTGGGGCACGCTATCTCCTATGGCTGGGATGCTCGCAACAATCTGCTTTCCGAGACGCGAGAGGCGGATGGGGCGGTCACGAGCTACGAGTACGATGCCGCCGGCAATATCACTGCGGCCACCGATGCCATGGGCGCGGTGCGGCGATGGGCCTACGACGCTGTCGGTAATACTACCGAGGCCGTGGACGAGGAGGGCAACGCCACGACCTATGGTTACGATGCCTTGGGAAACCTGGTTCGCTCCACCGATCCTTTGGGGAACAGCGCGGTTTTTGTCTGGGACGCTAACGGCAACCTGACGGCCGCAACGAGCCCCGAGGGCTCTCGCGACCAGTGGGCTTATGACGGCGAGGGGCGCCTCATGTCGCACACCGACGCTCTGGGCCGCGAGGAGCAATGGGCCTGGGACGCTCTCGGCAACCTGACAACTCATACCGACACCGCGGGCGCGGCAACCTCGTACCGTCACGATGCGGTCGGCAATCTGACGGCTGAGACCGATCCGCTGGGGCGCACGACGGCCTATGAGTACGATGCCCGCGGCAACGTGCTCTCGCGCACCGCCCCGGGCGGCGGTCGCTGGGAATACGGCTGGGATGAGCTCGACCGCCTGACCCGCATAACCACGCCGCGGGGTTACGTGCGCGAACTGGAGTACGATGAAGCAGGCAACGCTGCTGTCGATCGCGACAACCTGGGCGCTCGCGTCACCTACAGCTACGATCTTCTGGGGCGTCTGACGGGTCAAGAGGACGCGGCGGGTCATAAGCGTTCGTGGGAATGGGATGATGCCGGCAACTTGGCCGCCGAAACCGATGCTGCCGGCGTGCGTACCGAGTATGCCTACGATGGGCTGGACCGCCTCGTATCCCAGCGCAACGGTGAAGGGGAATCGGCGCGGTGGGCCTGGGACGCTCGCGGCAACCTCGTTGCCCAGGGAGGCACCGATATCGAGGGCCTGGTGTTCTCCTACGACGCGGCGGGCAATCTGACCAGCCAGGCCGATGCTCGTGGCAACATAACTGCCTACGAATGGGATGGCGACGGCCGCCTCGCGCGGCAGACTTCTCCCATGGGCGCGGTCACAACCTATAGGTGGGATAAGGTCGGCAACCTGTCGGCAGTCACCGATTCCCTTGGCCGGGTGTCATCGTGGGACTACGACGACGCCAATCGTGTGGTTCGGGCCACCGATCGCAACGGCCATAGCGCGGCCTACGAGTGGGACGATGCCGGGCAGCTGACGAAAGTGACGAGCCCCGAGGGTGCCGTGACCTCCTACGAGTACGACCTGGACGGGAACTTGGCCCAGGTAACCGATGCCATGGGCCGCATCACCCGCTACGGCTACGATGCCGAGGGCGGTCTTACCTCGGTGGAGTCTCCCTCTGGCGCTCTGGAAGAATTCGTGCGCGATCCGGCCGGCCGTGTGACGGCCGTGGTGGATGCCGCTGGCAACGCCACCACCTACGACTGGGACGAGCTGGGCAATCTGGTGGAAAAGGGCTATTCCCAGGGGGATGCCCAGTCGGTGCTGTACGCTTACGATGCCAACGGCCTGGTGACCGCTCGTGCCGATGCGATGGGAGAGGCGGCTTACGAGTACGACGAAGTGGGCCGCGTCATTGCCGAGGCGGACGGCCAGGGACGCCGCATCCAGTACACCTACAACAGCTTGGGTGAGCTGGATTCGGTTACCTATCCCGATGGCTCGGTGGTGGCCTATGCCTACGACGCGGTAGGCAATCTCATCCAGGTGCGAACGGCCGAGGGTGACTACACCTACGAGTACGATGAAGAGAACCGCCCCGTGCGCTTGATGCGGCCCGATGGGTCGGTCACCACCTACGAGTACGACGGTGAAGGCCAGCTGGCAAAGCTGGAAAACGCCGGGGCCGATGGCGACTCCGTCTCGTCGTTCGCCTATAAGTGGGACGGCGAGGGCAATCCCATTGCCGAGGAGGCGGTCCTCACGAACCCCGATGGGGTCGTCATTCAAAGCGCGCGCATTTATGCCTATGATGACGACGACCGCCTGATTGCCTTCGAGGAGAAGACCGATGACGGCTCGGGGGAGACCCACATCCGGGAGGAATACCAGTGGGATGCCGCCGGCAACCGCACGGCTATCGAGCGCACCGACGTGGTCTCGGGCTCTACCGCGCTTACGAAGCTCATCTACGACGACGATGACCGTCTCGTGGAATCGGTGGGGCCGGAGGGGCGCACGACCTACGAGTACGATAAGGCCGGCAACTTGGTGCGCAAGGATGCCGCCGGCGAAGACCCTGTGGAGTACGCCTATACCGCCGAGAACCGGCTGGCCGCTGTGCGCCAGGGCGGCCGCGTGCTCATGGCTGCCACGTACGATGGCGATGGCAACCGTGTGTTCCAGGCCACCTTGTACCATACCGACGAGCTGGCCGTGGGCACGATGCCCTTCACGGAGCTGGAGCCCAAGGAAGTTACACCGGGACAGCCCCTGCCTGAGCCCGAAGACCCTGCCTGGTGGGGCGCTCCTACCCGCGTGGCACCCCGGTGGACAGCGGCAGAGTTCGGCCGCCTCGCCACCACTGGCACCTGGGAGCGCCGCCCCATCGAGGCTCCCGTGGCCTCGTGGAGGGCCGCGTCCGCCAAGCGGGAGGCCCCGGGTTCCGATCCGGCTCTGCGCTGGGCGGTCTATGGCGCAGCGGTAGGTGCCGCATCGGCCCTCGTGCCGGCGTGCCCGGCTGCAACGGCTCTGGTTGCGTTGTTGGACGGCTTGCTGGATCCTTTGGCCACCCATGGCGCCCAGCCGTTCGGGATACCGCTGCCGGGGACTGATGCGGCCCTGCTGGCAGCGGCCACGCTCTCGTCCGAAGAGCGCCAGACCATCCTCTCATCGGCAGGTGTGCCCCTTGCTGCCCCTCGGGCATTGCCGCTGCGCGGCAATGATTTGGTGCCAGCGGCTCAAGAGCCTGCTGTCTTGAAGCCGTTGGGCGACAGCGTGCAAGTACGCTACGGCACCATACCCACCTACACGCCCTATGTGCAGGAGCGCTGGGAGCTGGTGGCCTATGTGAACTCCACGGTCATCGACGATGTGGCCCAGCCTCTGGCCCGCGAATCCAGTGTATCGGGCGCCCTGAACGACACTTACGGCTTGGGGCGCCTATCCACTGTGGGCGGCACTGAGGCCGTGCCCGTGGCCGATACGTACTTGGAGGATGGCTTTGGCAGCGTGAGCGCCGTAATGGCCGGCGACGGCCGCATCGCGGCCAGCTACGCCTACGCCCCCTGGGGCGAGGCAGCCGCCGATACCGGCGAGTTCGGGGGTCCGGCCCTGGGCGGCATCGGCTACCAGTCCGAGCTGCCCCACTACGGCTACAACGGCGAGGAGGCCACGGGCGCCGCCGGCCTGCAGTACCTGCGCGCCCGCTGGTACGACCCGGGTGCCGGCACCTTCGGGAGCCGGGACACCTACCTGGGGGACGCTGCCGACCCCGCCACCCTGAACCGCTACGCCTACGCCGAGGGCAACCCCGTGGCCTCGGCCGACCCCACGGGTCACGAGTCGCGTTCGACGAGAGGCAAGACCGCTAAGCAGGTCCGCAAGAACTCCTACAGTCGTAACCGGGTGCTCTCGGGCGGCAAGGGAACCTGGATGCAGCGGAGTTACACCTCGAAGGCCCTGAAAACGAAGACCTCTGGGCTTCTTACTACCAACAGGAGCATGGACAGGCGACTCGCATCCGGAGGCAAACCGAAAGCCCCGTTCCAGTCAAACACGATAATACGCACGAGTGGATCGAGTGTCATTGAGAAGGCGTGGAGCGTCTCTCAGGCAGCCCGATCGGTCGGCAGGACGACCAAGAAGATATTCTCCCCATCGAAAAAGAGGAAGAGTTCGGCGCAGATCTACGCCGAGCGCGAGGCTGCCCGCATTAAGCGCCTCATGTGCTCCACGCTGCCCTACTACAACGCGCCGAAGCAGAAGAATCACAACTCCGATACCCACACTACCCTCGACATTATCGGGACGTTCGACCCTACACCTCTGTCTGACGGCGTCAACGCGATAGCCTATTGGCGGGAAAAAGATTATACGAACATGGCGATTTCTGCCATTGCTGCGATCATCCCCTATGGGGGTGACCTTCTCAAGGGCGGAAAGGTCGCAAAGAGTATCGCAAAAGCCGCGTCGGATGCATCTAAGGAATCCGCAGCAGCATTGAAGCTTGGGAGGCCGGCTAGCTCGAAAGTGCTTGCGCACAATATGAAGGAAGCGGGCGTAACTCGCCCTAGTTCGGATTATGCAGCGCATCATATTATCGCGGGAGGTGCAGCAAAGGCTGATGAAGCGCGACGGGTCCTTGAAAAATGGGGTATCGATATTAACGATCCAGCGAATGGGGTCTATCTTCCGACGAAAAAAGAGATCGTTCCAGACAGTGCCTATCACCCAGGTCTGCATACCAATGAGTATTATAAGGAGGTCAATACGCGCATATTAAAGGCATCGGGTTCGAAGAAAGAAGTTCTTGAAGAGCTCGCCAAGATACGCGGAGAGCTTGTAGCGGGTACTTTCGATTATTAAGGAGTGTTACTTATGAAGGTGTGGAAAGTGGGCCATTCGGAGGAGAACAACGATTGGGTTCGGGTGAAGGGAGGGAACTTCCCGTTTGTTGTCGACGTTCTCGATGATACGCCGCGCAGAAGCGGGTGGGCGCAACTGGAGTTGGAGGGGGTGGACGGCACTCATGCCCCCTTGCACTTCGATTCCCCGTGGTTCACGGGTCGCTCTCTGGTTGTGTCCGATCGCGCTAAAAGGTGCCTAGAGGATCTCATGGGCGACAACGTCGAATTGCTGGCGGCAGACTTGGAGGGAGAGCCTTTGTGGCTCCTGCACGTGATGTCGACGGAAGGGTGCGTAGACCACGGGAGGTCGGTGGTACAACGGACGACGTCCGGGGAGGTGAGGGGCTTTCTGGAGTACCAGCTTCATCGGGAGACCATTGCCACCCTGGCCCTCTTCGGCATTCCCGAGGAGATGGTGTACAGCCCCTTCTGTACGGAGGCCTTCAAGCGGCGTGTCGAGGAGTGCGGCCTGACGGGGCTGAAGTTCAAGCTCGTGTGGGACAGCGAGCTGCCCCAGGGCAGCATCGTCTTCCGGACGGTATGCGTATGAGCGGCTTTGGGCCGGGGGCGGAGGGATCTGCGACTCGGGAGATAGAGGAGGCCATCCTTGAAGTGGGCTGGGCCCACCGAAGGGCCGCCCTGTCGTTCGAGATCGGGGGGACGGCTCCTCCCGACCGGCTCTGCAGCCGGCTCGGCGGCCTTCCGCTGATGCCGCCCGGAGAACAGTGGCCGCGCGACTCCCGGGGACGGCCGCTGTCGCTCCTAGCGCAGGTGAAATGCGCCGATCTGGCCCCGTTGCCGGGCTTCCCGCACACGGGCCTGCTCCAGTTTTTCGTCCTGGGAGCCGGCCCCGGCTGGGGCGTGGGCGCGTCGGGCTACGACGTGCAGGACGGGTTCCGCGTCCTCTACTGGGACGCCGCGCCGCTCGCCGCTGTCGATCCTCCCCCGGGTACTAGCGACCGGCTGCCCTTCTACCCGCCCGGGTCCTGGGCCCTCCGGTTTGGGCCCGCTGTTGAGCTGCGGCCCATGACGGCCTGCGAATGGAGGTTTGAGCCGCTGCTTGTCCGCGCCTGGAGCCGCGTGCACCCCCAGGCCCCGCTGCGGTTAGCGGACGACGGATGCGGCCTGCCGGCGTTCCTGGAAGCGGAGGGCTGTCCCGGGGAGCTGTGGGTCGACGAGGTCGCGGCCGTGTGCCCTCCCCGCGGCTCGCGCAGTCAGGTGGGCGGGTGGCCGAGCTTCGAGCAGTGCGACCCGCGCCTGTGGCCGGACTGCGAGGGTCTGCGCCGCTATGACACGGTTCTGTTCCAGCTGGATTCGAGCATCGTCGACGACGGCGTGCGCCCCTGGGTCGAGTGGGGCGATGGCGGTGTGGGAGTGTTCCTCATCAACGGCGACGACCTGCGCCGCCTCGACTTCTCGCGGGTCATGTACTATTGGGACTGCGGGTAGCCGCCGAGGGCACCCGCGGCGGCCCGCGCACCGGCCAGGAGATGCCGCTGTACAAGCAACCGAGATGGGGGAAGGCATGGCCGTGACGGACATCAGATTCTTGAGAAACATGGCTGGGAGGGGAGTCCAAGAGGATGATTGCCTATGCGTGGGATGAGACGTCAGACTGTTTTGTCCGGTTGTCCTTGTGCGGTTTGACAATGAGGGCCGGCGATAGAAGAGCGGCTGGACAGTGGACGGGAGCCGATATGTCTCTAGGTTTGTTTCATAGGTACGGACTAGTTCCTACCTGGGTAGATGTCATGTTCGGGTTGAAGGTAGGGCTTGTGGCCGAGAAGGAGGCCTCCGATGAGGCAGTGCGAGCTTTGGAGGGGGACGGAAAACAAGGGGAAGACGATGAGAGAGCTCTGCTAGAACTCTGCTGGCCCGATCTTAATCGTGATGAAGTCATAGGTCGCGTAGAGACGCTCGCCGATGTTCATGCGGTCGGATTGGCCGAGGAAAGATGGGAGTACGTCCTGTGCAAGGCCGCTCTAGACAGGCGGGGGTCTGACGAAGAGCTCCTCGACGCGTTGGCAGATGTTTACGCGACTCTGGGCTATCCTGCCGATATGAGGCCTTTCATCTATTATATTCCCGCAGAGAGCGCCGACCGTAGCCCTGCAGGGCTCTCTGTCTCGCAGAGAAGGCGCGCCCTTCTCGACCGGGCTCGGTGCTTTCTCCAAGGAAGGAGGCTGACTATAGGCTTTCCACCTGAAGATGCAGCAGTTGAATGGTGAGCCGAGAAGGCAGGAACCGCTGTCGATTGTCCGGCCGTGCCGCCGTACTGGTGCAAACGTACGAGAGGGATGGCGTTCTGTGGCGAGAGAGTCGAGCTGCTCCCCTTCATCCTGGCAAATGAATGGCGCGTCCGCCGGACGCTGACAGGCTCCCCTCAGAGGCGCTATTCCGTAGAGCTGGTCGCTATAAACCGATTCTTTCAGGCACCGGGTGATGCACACGCTGTACGGCACAGTGTCCTACATGGGCTCGTCCCGGGCTTCGGTGCCGGCACCGACGTGGTTAACGGTTTGTGGTACGCTGCCGAGGGGCAACTACGCGGACGCAGCCTCGTCCTTCACGTCGGCCGGCCACCGTCAAACAGCTAGCTGGGGCGGAAGTGAAAAGCGGCGATATATCGAAAAGAGCAAGAACGACAAATCGAGCAAGGACGTTTTAGGGAAGCCCAGCAGATGGACGTCGACGACATTCGGAGCAACTTCGGCGATAAATACAACAGAGAAATATCCCAAATGCAAGATTACACCAACGAACTCGAACGAAAAGGGCTTATCTAGTTTGGCGCTAGCCATAGCGGAAAGGAGAGTATATGAGGCATGAAATAAGACCATATGTTGGCGTTGACGGGTTGCGATTTGGTATGACGACGCAGGAGGTTCATGACATATTGGGGGAGCCTCGGACTCGTTTTCGGCGTGATTCGCGCACGCCCGGCGATCCGGATACAGAGGAGTTTGTCGACCTGTTCGTTAGTTTCGATGCCCATGGGAAATGTGACTTTGTCGAAATCTTCGGAGGAGAGGTGTTCCTTGAGGGATATCAGCTTTTCCCGGGGGAATACGTCGAGGTATTGGAGGGGATCTCTGCGATGGGCGGCGACTTCAGATGCGATAATGCTGGATGCGAATCCATGAAGTACGGTGTGTCCCTTTACGTTCCAGATGCCATCGATCTCGCATACGACGATTGCGACGAGCCGCCTCTCGTCGTGGCCGCGGGGGCGTTCCGCAGGGGGTACCGGAATGCCTTCGACGCGCAGCACTCCGGGGCTCTGGGTCTTCCGCCTCATGAGTGGCTGGAAGAACTCAAGCGGGGACGGGCATAACGGCTGGGCCGCGACGGGAAAACAGGGCAAGCAGATACCGTAGATGACGGGAAGGGCGAGCCGTGGCGATCATGCTGAAAGAGAAGTGCTCTGGGATTCTGGGACGGTCGCCTTGCGAATGGCGGGGGCGTTGAAGTACGAGCGCGGATAGCGGCTGGTCGCCTGCCGTGTGCAATTGGGGTATCGCAATGGAGTTGCAGCTCGTGTTCCGTTAGGGCGAGGAGGTGCCCATGAAGAGAAGGCTTGAATATCCCCTCTGGGAGGATGGGGACACTATGAGGTATCGGTGGGCTCCTTGCTACAGGATTTGGACGATGGAGCGCTCTGGGAGGATCGTCGTGGTCGCCAACCGTCCGGGGCTTATTTCCCTCGCCCGTATCTGCATGTCACTTGCGAGTTTTGACGGCGGTCGCCCACTGCATGAGCATCTTGAGACGGGCACCGATTTGGAGGATGGGTCTACGGAGCTGACCCTGGTTCGCGAGGGCGAGGAAGCTGGGCCCGGTATCCCGCCCGCGGAAAGGCTTGGAGAGATCGCAATCGATGTTTCAGAGGGCGCTGGCCGGGACGCCTGTGCTCTCCTGCAGCTCGAGCCAGGCGAGCATGTGGGGTCGGAAATCGATGGGGACAGCCTGACTCTCGTCGCCAATCGGGATGGCTTCATTGCTCTCGCCCGTGCCTGCATGGCGCTGGCCGAACCCGATGTTGGGCCGGGGGCGAGGATCGAGCTATCGGGCGTTGCCGGGCCGACGGTCGAGTTCGAGAGAGCGGTTCCCGTTGAAAAGGATGCCTCATGGCGGCCTCGCGTCTGGAGAGTGTGGGCCGGCGAATCGTGGGTTGAGGAAGGGTGGGGTGATGCGAGGCCTTTGGGCGACGGTACGCTTCTTATGGACAGTCGCGCCCAGGCGTTCTTCGCGGAACTCTGCGGACTTGTTGCGAGTCCCTCGGATGTGGGGATTTCCGGAGGGCTTGCGTGGCACCTGCGCGATGTGCCTGAGGTGGACGCTTTCATTCGCGAGGAGACAGACGTGGCCCGCGGGGCGAATGGCGACATGTGGATCCGTCGGTACGCCTTGGCGACCAATCGTGTCGCCGGGTGCGACCTTTTCCGACTGTGCGGCGACCAGACTGGCGGCTTGTATGCCTCCCAGCTCCTTTTCGAGCGGTGGGTCGATGCGGGTCTTGAGGGTCTTGGCTTTCAGCTTGTATGGGATAGCAACTATGGCGAGCAGGTTGTTTTCACCTCCCCCGACGACCGAGGTTCCGTATGGGTTGATGGGAGGTTGGTCTGAAACGGGGAAGGGCGATGCAAAGTACTTTAAGGAGTGGGATACCACTACGACGTGGATTCGCGTGTCGGATCAGTACGAGTATTTCAGCGACTTGAGCAATGGGTATGCGGTCGGCGAGGTGGTCAACGTCTACACCAATTCATCCCAGAAGAATGCCGGTATGAAGAATGTCGCTGTCAACGATCTTTCGAAAGGCACGGAAGGCCTAGGTGTGCAGCCGGGTGATCTGGTCTTCTTCTACAATGACGAGGGCAAGGCCCATCATGCTGCAGTGGTGAGCGGCGTAACGGACGACAAGATTAACTATGCAGCCAACACAACACGTAGGTTTGATCAATCGTTGAAGGCGGCTCTCGATGCTGGCGGAGAATCGAAGGGCGCATACATCGTCAGGCTCAAGAGCAGGGGAGGAGTTTAATGTCTAGAAAAATTCGGTCACGTATTGTTGCCTGTGGAGTCCTTATCTTGCTTGTGATTGTCTCCTATATTGCTTGGGCTCGCGTGGACACCTACGAAGTTGTCGCAAAGATAGAGGCTTCGTCGCAAAGCGAGTATGAGGGAGTGGACAAGGTGGTGAGGCATTTCGCTATAGAAAATGTTTGCCATGAGGATGGCTTTTCGTCGCGAACTTGGACAGAGGACTTTCAAGAGTACTTTGCATGGGTATGGGGCGACATGGGGGGTATTTGGATTGGCTACACGCAGCGATACACGAATTCCGATGGTGACAACCTCAGCTCATACGATAGTGTATGGGTTGACATTCGCAAGGGCGCCGATGGAAGCTGGAAGATTGTGCGCGTGAACGTGAGGCCGTAGAACGGCGAAGCCAGTCGTCCTATCGGTTCGCCTCCCCAGAGCGTGTGCTGGGCTTTTGGATTGTTGCCCCGGCGACGTTCTCGCTCGGATTCCCGACGCAGGGCGGCATCATCAACGGAACGTTGATGGTTTTTATCGGGCTTTGGGCGCATACTATGGGGGTGGAGGCCGCTTCTTGGTGGGACGGTCTGCCATGCGGAGAGCTTGAGGGGAAAGGGGAATGCCATGGCGGCTGGTATGGCGCGTGCGGCACGGAAGGCGGTGGCCGCGGGTGCGGCGCTGTGTCTGGCGCTGGGGTTGTGTGCGTGCGCGGATGCGACGCGCGATGAGAGCTTCAGTGAGCCGAGTGATGCCGACGGGGTTGGCATGGAAGAGACCGAGCGGCTGCAAGGGCTGTTAAACGCCCTTCCCGATTCCTATGCTTGCAACACAACGGAACGGTATGTCATTGGCGAGGGCGACACCGTTCAAGAAGGCGTCTTGAACAGCGAGACCGTGGCCGACAACACGGACGGCGCCGCCCTTGTGTACATCAAGTACGAAGGCGACTGGGAAGAGAAAGACGGCGTCGAGCTGTACGCCGAGGGCGAGAAAACCGTGCAGGTGAGCGAGGGAGGGGCTGTTGACGTATCATCGATCAATCCAGCTACTGGTGGCGAGGGGTGGCAACTGGTTGGCGGCTGGCAGGAAATCTATTGGCGTTATGACACCTTGGTCTCTGTCGAAGAGGATGGAGAGGATACGGTATTCCACCTGAGGTTCGGAGGAGAATTTCCCGAGGCTATTGGATTGGTGGAGAAGCCGACGGAAGTTGAGGTGAGCTGTCGGTTCAACGCCATGGGAACTCTGGTGGGCGAGACGGTGACGGCCAAGGGCGCTGCGGAGGTCGGCGGCCAGTCGGTGCCAGCGCGCACGGCCATCGAGACGACTTATCACAACTGGGGCAATGTGACGGTACCCCCGATGCCCGAGGACGAGGGGGCGCTGGTGACGCGTGATGCTGCGCAGGCCTCCGCCGAGCTACGCGAGAGGTTGGAGAGCCTTCCCGCCAATATGACCGTGGGAACTGAGACGACGGTCACCACGACGGTTGGCGGCCAGGAGGAAATCACCACGGTATACGCCGAGGCGCTGGTTGACCGCACCGACGGCTTCAAAGCTGCCATGTACCTGGAACTTAACGGGGACGAAGACAATGCGACGCTTACGATTTTCGATGGCGATCAGTCGCAGGTGATTCAAGGCGACGAAGTGGTCGGTGAATCGCAGACGGGCGTTCCGGATGACCCCGCCGGTATCGAGAAGGCGCTGGCGCTGTTGGATTGCGCTGGGGGTATCGATGTGTACGAGTATGATGACGGAGCCATCGAATACGTTCTGAATACCGATCCGACGAAGGTGCCGTCGGGGCTCTTCGACGGCATGGAGAGCATTGGATCTCTCATTGTCAGCTACTATTTCGATGGCGAGGGCGCCATTCAGGGCGTGGTGATGAGGATCAAGGGCACGCCGGCCGGAGGCGGCGCGGGTGATGCCATTGCCATGGAGACGAACGCCTTCTACTGCGATCTTGGCACCACCGAGGTGCCACCGCTGCTTTAGCTGGCCAGGTAGTCGTCCCTATGACAAAATCCTCTCTCGCCGATAGCTGCGGGAGGCGGACTCTCGACTTTTGATGCATATATTATTGTTAAATTGCATTTTCTAATTATAATAGGAAGATATTAGTAGCATATTATATGTGGGGTGAAAAATGAAGCTAAGAGACTGGGCTTTTCTGGGCAACTATGAATTCTTTACGGGCCGGGTTCGGCAGCTTGCCGTGGACGAGTTGGAGCCTGAAAGGTGGAGTTGCCCGGGAAAAAACGATTTCGGGATCTTGAAGAACTACCTGTATTTTACTTTCGAGAAACTTTGGTGTGATCGAGAGGATGCGGCAGATGAAGACAAGCAGACGCTGATTTATATAGATGACGATGTGGCTTGCTTTAACACCGGACTTTTCGACAAAAACTGGCAGGAGATATATTTCTATTGCGAAAAGAACCCAAACGAAAACAAGCAACCTTGGAAATTCATCTCCTTCTGCAATAGCTACACAATGCAATATCGACCCGTAGGCCACGAGGCTTATTCGCGTTTGAGACGAGCAAATTACTTTGATGACCCCAGCCTACTCCTTTTTGACAGCAGGTTGGAAATCATCCCGCAGTGGAATCATATTATTCATGATCCCGAAAACTTCCAGCGCATTCCCGCTAGTTTGCGGGAAGAAGGCGAATCTCTCTGCAGGTCTGTTATCGACGGCGAGATTCGCAAGGTCAGAAAGCGTATCCAGGCCAATTATAAAACTGTTGTTCCTCAGTACTATAAAGGCCGCATACAGCTTCTTATGCCGCTCTATTTGACGAACCCTAACACCGCAGATCTCGCGCTCGTGCTGTCGCTGAGCGATGACCGGTCTGTATATTATGGACACACTTGCCTTACCATTGATATGGCGTACAACAATGCGCGTCTCATTGCGCGGCCTGAGAGTTACTGGCTTCACGTGTAGTTGACGAAGAGTTGAGGTTGCCTTAAGATAGCGCTGTCATATTTGCTTGAGCGTTTGATTGGCATTAGGTTCAGATTTTCTTTTTGTGAGTTTGTTGCTAGGGGCGGGATGCGAATCCCGCCCCTTATTTTTTTGGTACTAAATCATTGAAGGAAAAGGGGCTGGGGGGTCGTTTGTTTTTTCGGGTCTTGGGGGAGCGCGGGGGTGCGGGGGCGCTATTTCGGGTAATATGTATCCGTTTAGATAGAACCTGCCGATGAAGGGATTTGCTCGATGGCGAACGAATATAAGTACGATCGCGTTCTGCTGAAGTTGTCCGGCGAGGCGCTGGCCGGCGATCTCGGGTATGGAATCGATCCGAAGGTGGTCGACGACCTGGCCGAGGAGATTGCCGAGATCGTTCACGACGGCGTGCAGCTGGCCGTGGTCATCGGCGGCGGCAACATCTTCCGCGGTCTGGCCGGCTCGGCCGAGGGCATGGATCGCGCCCAGGCCGACTACATCGGCATGCTGGCCACGGTGATGAACGCCCTGGCCCTTCAGGATGCCTTCGAGCGCCACGGCATCTTCTCCCGCGTGCAGAGCGCCATCAACATGCAGGAGGTCTCGGAGCCCTACATCCGCCGTCGCGCCGTGCGCCACCTGGAGAAGGGCCGCGTGGTCATTCTGGCCGCTGGCACGGGCAACCCCTACTTCACCACCGACACTACGGCCGCCCTGCGCGCCTGCGAGCTGGACGTGGACTGCGTGATGAAGGCCACCAAAGTGGACGGCGTTTACGATGCCGACCCCACGACCCATCCCGAGGCCCAGCGCTTCGACCGCATCAGCTACATGGACGTGCTCAGCCGCGGCCTCAACGTCATGGACGCCACGGCCACGTCGCTGTGCATGGACAACAACGTGCCCATGATTGTGTTCAGCCTGACCACGCCCGGCAACATCAAGGCCGCGCTCCAGGGCGAGCCGGTGGGCACGGTCGTCGAGTAGCGCGCACGGCCCGCGGCCTTTCCGGTCGCGCATTTTGTATCCGAGGAGCCCGCGGGCTCTGTTCTCTAAGAGGGAGGAAACCTCATGGCAGACATCGACGAGATTCTCATGGGCGCCGAGGAGCGTATGGAGAAGGCCGTTGCGGCGCTGAAGGACAACTTCGCCAGCGTGCGCACCGGCCGCGCCAACGCCATGGTGCTCGACCGCATCAAGGTTGACTACTACGGCGTGCCCACCCCGGTGAACCAGATGGCCGGCGTGAAGACGCCCGAGGCCCATCTGCTGGTCATCGAGCCCTGGGACAAGGGCGTGCTCCGCGCCATCGAACAGGCCATTCTGGAGAGCGACCTGGGCGTGACCCCGAACAACGACGGCAACGTCATTCGCCTGCCGTTCCCCTCGCTGACCGAGGAGCGCCGCCGCGACCTGGTGAAGCAGTGCAAGACCTACGCCGAGGAGGCTCGCGTGGCCGTGCGCAACGCGCGTCGCGATGCCAATTCCACCGTGGAGAAGGCCGTCAAGACCGACAACCTCCCCGAGGACGAGTCCAAGCGCGCCGAGGCTGAGATCCAGAAGATGACCGACAAGTTCGTGGCTGAGATCGACGAGGTCTTGAAGAAGAAGGAAGCCGAGGTCATGGAGATCTAATTGGTTCCTTGGGCGAACCCGCGAGAAACGATATGGTCAAAAGCTTAGACTACATATTCCCTCAGCCGCCCGCGGGGCTCGACCCCGCGGCGCTCGATTGCGACCGCATTCCCGAATCGGTGGCCGTCATCATGGACGGCAACGGCCGTTGGGCGAAGAAGCGCGCGCTCAACCGCCTGCGCGGCCACAAGGCCGGTATCGAGGCGGTGCGCGAGACCATTCGCTGCGCCTCCGACCTGGGGGTACGGTACCTCACCATCTACTCGTTCTCCACGGAGAACTGGAAGCGGCCCGAGGAAGAGGTCGTGGGGCTCATGGACTTGTTCGCCAAGACCATGCTGGCCGAGGTGGACGGGCTTCATGCCGAGGGCGTGCGCGTGCGCACCATCGGCGATCTGTCGCCGTTGCCCCAGGAGACCCGGGACGCCTTCGATGCCGCGTGGGAGAAGACCCGCGACAACGAGGGCATGACTCTGGTGGTGGCCGTGAACTACGGCGGCCGCCAGGAGATTCTGCGGGCCACGGCTGCCTGCATGCGCGAGGCGGTCCTGATCGCCGAGGAAACCGGCGCGGTGCTGGAGCCCACGGAGGAGATGTTCGAGCGCGGGCTGTACACCTGCGGCATGCCCGATCCCGACCTGGTCATTCGCACCTCGGGCGAGATGCGCGTGTCGAACTTCCTGTTGTGGCAGATCGCCTACTCCGAGTTCGTGGTGACCGATGTGCTGTGGCCCGATTTCGACCGCTACGAGTTTTTACGCTGCCTGCTGGCCTACCAGGGCCGCAACCGCCGTTTCGGGGGCGTGGCCTAAATGAGAGGCGGCATCTCCGACGACGAGAAGAAGAGCCGTGCCCGTCGGGCCCGCGAGCGGTTGCGCCAGAGCGCGCCGAGCATCAAGGGGGCCCGCTGTGAGCCCAAGGCCGAGCATATCGGCTTCGGCCTGCTGACCGACGAGGACGAGGAGCGCGAGCTGCCCCCGCTGGCCTGCGACCCCGCCTCGGCGCCTTCCGGGCCGCCGTGGCACTACGACCTTTCCGAGGAAGAGGAGCAGGCCCTTCAGGAGAAGCGCGAGACCCGTCAGGAGAAGCGCGACCGCCTGAAGCGCAAGGCCCTCGACAAGACTCCCCAGAAGCTGAAGAACCCCTCCGATCTGCAGGTGCGCTTCCGCACGGGCGCGGTGTACACGGCGGTGACCGTGGTGTGCGTGCTGGCGGGCAACATCCCCATGGTGCTCATGCTCATGGCCGTGGCTGGCATCTGTGCCGGGGAGTTCTTCTACATGCTGCGCTCCGATGCGAAGCTGCCCAACGAGATGCTCGGCATCGTCGCGGCGGTGCTCTATCCGGCGAGCGTGTATCTGGCCGGGCTCATCGGTGCCATGCTCGTGAGCCTGGGGCTGCTGCTGGCGCTGATCGTGTGGTACGTGTTCTGGCTGCGGGCCCGCATTCCCGATGTGGGCGTGAGCTTCTTCGGCGCGGCCTATACCGGGCTCTTGCTGTGCGGTCTCATCGTCATCCGGGTGTCGCTGCCGGAGCCGTGGGGCGGCATTGTGGTGCTGCTGCTGTTCTTGAGCGTGTGGGCCAACGATGCCTTCGCCTACCTGGTGGGCAGCAAGATCGGCCGCCACAAGCTGGCTCCGCGCACGAGCCCGAAAAAGAGTTGGGAAGGCTTCTTCGCGGGGCTCGTGGGCTCGGTGCTGTTCTGGTGCGCCATCTCCTTCGTGCCGGGCGTGACCATGTCCATCGTGCAGGCGGTGGCCTTCGGCGTTATCGCCGGGTGCATGGGTGTGCTGGGAGACTTGGCCGAGAGCCGCATCAAGCGCAACTCGGGCTTCAAGGATTCCGGCACCATCATGCCGGGCCATGGCGGTCTGCTCGATCGCAGTGACTCGCTGTTCCTCACCTCCATCACCGCCGCCATCCTCATGGTGGCCGGCGGGTGCATTCCCTACGTCGTCTTCTAGGGCGGCGTCTCGCCTTCTGTTCCCGACCTGAAAGGCAGGCCCATGAGCAAGCGCCGCATCGTCGTTCTCGGATCGACTGGCTCCATCGGCACCCAGACGCTGGACGTGGTGCGACAGCATGGCGACCAGCTGGAAGTGGTGGGGCTCGCCGTGCATGGGAGCCTGGACGGCCTGCTTGCCCAGGCCCGCGCGTTCGGCGTGCGCCATCTGGCCGTGGGCGATGCGGCCCTGGCCGGCGACCCCCGCTGTGACGAGGCGCGTACCCTGGTGGCTGCGCTGCCCGGCACTGCGGGCGAGAGCGAGGCCTCCTTCGCCGTGGGGCCCGAGGCGGTGGCGGCCCTGGCCCAGCTGCCCGAGGCCGATGTGGTAGTGAACGCCCTGGTGGGCGCCGCGGGCCTGCGGGCGAGCTACGATGCCCTGGCTGCGGGCAAGGTGCTGGCTTTGGCCAATAAGGAGTCGCTCGTGGTGGGGGGCGACCTCATTATGCCCCTCGCGGCTCGCCTCGACGAGCAGCGCCGCGCCGACGGCGTGGCCCCAGCCACGGGTCCGGCGGGGGCGCTCATGCCCATCGATTCCGAGCACGGTGCCATCTACCAGTGCCTTCTGGGGGAGAACCCCCGGGAGGTGTCCAAGCTGTGGGTGACAGCCTCGGGCGGCCCCTTCCGGGAGAAGACCCGCGACGAGCTGACGGCCATCACGCCGGCCCAGGCCCTGGCCCATCCCACCTGGAACATGGGGGCCAAAATCTCCATCGACTCCTCTACCCTCATGAACAAGGGCCTCGAGGTGATCGAGGCGCACCATCTGTTCGCCATGCCCTACGACCAGATCGAGGTGGTGGTGCAGCCTCAGAGCGCCATCCATTCCATGGTGGAGTTCACCGACGGATCGGTGCTCGCGCACCTCGGCACGACTGACATGCGCATTCCCATCCAGTTCGCCCTGTCCTATCCGGCTCGCTGGGAAGCGCCGGTGGCTCCCCTCGACTTCCGCACCCTGGGCACCTTGGAGTTTGCGGCTCCCGATACGGATACGTTCCGCTGCCTGCCTCTGGCCCGCCATGCCGGTGAGGTGGGGGGCACGCTGCCTGCCGTTATGAACGCTGCCAACGAGGTGGCCGTGGCGGCGTTTCTGGCCGAGCAGATCGGCTACTTGGACATTGCCGCCTGCGTGGAGGCCACTATGGACGCCCACGAGCGGGCGGCCGTCCAGATGGTGGAGAGCCTCGATCAGCTAGAGGCCGTGGACGGTTGGGCCCGCGCCCAAGCCCGCTTGTGGTGCGCCGCTCGCTAACCTCGCAGCACGCGCTGACGCTCCTTGTCGGCGCGGTCGACGAGCCACATGTTGATGACTCCCTTGCGGGTCATGCCGCGTCGGCTGGCTTCTTCGTCGAGAGCGGCAATGAGCCAGAGGGGGAGTGTGACCGTAATGGTTTTGGTCGTGGTGTCGAGTAGGGGCCGGGCGGCCCGGGGCCGCCCGGCTGTGGCTACTTGCGGCGATTGCGGAAGCTACACCAGGCCAGGGCCCCGCCGAAGCAGGCGGCCAGGGCCGCGATGCAGATGGGCACGAGGTTGCCGTCGCCTGTTTGGGCCAAGCGTCCGGGAGCGCGCGGGGCGTCCTGGCTCGGCTCGGGTTCCTGAGGCTCGGTCTCCTCGGTGCCGCCCGTGGGAGGCAGCGGCAGGTCGGGGTAGCCGTAGGTGACCGTCTGCCCCTCGTCCTCCAGGTCGGCGTGGAGGGCCACCTCCGCATCGCCATGGTAGAGCGACTCGAAGACGACGAGGCTCGCGCCATCAAGATCGGTGCCGGGGATGGCGATCTCCACTTCCACGATGCCATCGCTGTGCTCGGGCACGAAGGTCTTCTCGGCGGTGATGATCTCGTCGCCCACGGCGAAGGGCTCGCCGCTCTGCTTGTCCATGAGCAGGGCCACAAGGCGGTATTCGAAGCCCGGGGTGAGGCCCTGGTAGCTCACGGCATCGATGATCGTGACCCCTTCGGCCGGTTCGCCCTCGTGGGTACCGCTCACGCTGTCGCGGGCGGAGGTCGTGATGGTGATGGGGTTAGCGGTAATGGTCTGCTTGCGATCGTCGATATCGTGGTGGGCGGCCACCTCCGAGCCATCCTTGAGAAGGGTCTCGAACACGACCAACTCGGTGGATTCCTCGATGGCCGAGGCATCGAAGTGCAGCTCGATGTTCTGGTAGCCGTTGTAGTCGCTCGGCGTGAAGGTGGCGGATGCGGCCACCTCGGCCTCATCGGCGAGGAAGGGCTCGCCGGTGGACTTGTCCATCAGCACGGCTTGCAACTCGTAAGACTCGCCCGGCTTGAGGCCGGAATAGGTCACGCGATCCACGATGGACACATCGGCATCGGCGCTGATCTCGCGGTCGCAGAGATCGTTGGAGATGCCGTCATAGGCGCTCGTGCGGATGGAGGGGCGTCCGGCGGCGGTGTTGTTGAGCGTGCCCAGGTCGATGGCCAGGTCCTGGTCGCTCTCATCCACGACGATCTCATCATGGATCATCTGGAACAACTCGTTGGCGGGGCAGCGCAGCTCCTCCAATTCGTAGGTGTCGAAGGGCAAAGCTCCCTGCTCGTTGTCGGGATCGATGGCCGTGCCGTCGGCCCGCAGGCCGAACCAGGTGCCGGCGGTGGGGTCGAGGGCGTCTACGTCCAGGGTGAGGGGCATGCGGAAGCTGCCGTCGGGGGCGCGGAACTGCTCGTCGTTGCTGTTCGTGCGCTGGTCGTGGGGATGGGCTGCGGTGGACTCCGTGGAGGCGAGGCCGTTCTTGTCGGTGACGATGATGTGCCACTCGCCCGTCGTCTTGGAGGTGAGCTTAAAGGGAATGCCCGCTAGCTTCGCAGCCCCCTCGGCCCGCTTCATGAAACGCAGATCGGAGCGCACGACTTGATCGGTTACGAGGTCGCCGTTCTCCTCGGCGTCATAGGTCTCGATGATCTCGCCGTCGTGGTCGGCATCGGTGATGTGGCGCACGCGTACGGTGGGGTCGAGTCGGTAGCCCTCGGGGGCCTTCACCTCTTGGATGGCGTAGGTGCCGATGGGCATGGCGATGGTGCCGTCAGAGAGCTTGTAGAAATCGGATCCGCTCACTTTGTAGGGGAGCTGCGTCTCTTGCCCGTTCTTGTCCATGTGCGTGAAGCTACCTTCCGCGTCTTTCAGTACGAACGCGCCCTCATCGTTGGTGCGCACGACCCAGCTGGCTCGCGGCGTTAAGGGAGCGATGGACGACGCTGTGCCGTCCTTTACGTCATGATAGTCGATACGGAAGTGCGCGTCCCCCAGGGTCGCCGCACCTTGGGCAAAATTCTCCTTGCTTTGGGCATCCCGTTTCTGGATGAAAATGGACAGAGGGTTTAGCTTCGCCTTGTCGGTGACGGCGGTGGTGTTGACGCGGACCACGGTGCCGTCGCTGACGGTAACGGGGTAGATGCGGGTATCGAGGGCGAAGCCCTGGAGCGGACGCTTCGTCTCGCGCACCCAATAGGACCCTACGGGCAGCCCGTCGGCCCGGGCATAGCCGTCTCCCTCGGCTGTCAGGTCGGTGCGCAATTCGCGAGCGAGCTGCGTGCATGCCTCGTCGCGGTAGATGCCGTAGGTGGCGCCGGCGAGGGTATAGCCGGGATTGTTGTCGGTCAGCTCGGGATAATTCGATTGCTTGAGCAGGTCGATGGAGCCCTGCTGGGGCACGTCCTCGAAGGCGAGAGAGCTTACGGCCTCGGCATCGCTCGAGGCTTCCACAGCGAGAGCCTTGACGGACGACGCCAAGCGGAAGCCGGGGGGCGCGAAGAGCTCGGCAACGTAGTACGTGCCGGCCTCGATGTCCTCGACGACGTTGCTCGCGCCGCCGCTATCGGTCACGAAGGTGAAACTCGCGTTCTGGTCGGCCCAGGTGCGTGCCTCCTCCCAGGTGTCCCAGGTGCCGCTCTGGGCCTGGCGCGATGCCGCCTCGGCAGCAGATTGCCCGTCGAAGGCGGCGAACACGCCGTGCTCAAGGGAGTAGTTCCCATTGGCATCGGAGATGGCCGGCTCGGTAGACACCTTGGTAAGCTGGGCCTTCCCGGTGGTTACGGGTGCAGCGAGCAGGTAGCCCACGACATCCTGGAACTCGTTGCCCGTGGCGGCGGACATGGCATCGAATTTGTAGTAGAACTTGTACCAGCCCTGATACTGCGTCTGAGGCCCCGCATAGGTGCCCTTGAAAACGATGTAGTTATCGCCGGCGGGATTGGTGGTCACGGCGCCGTAGCCGTTGTTCACGTTGGACGACCCGCAGGTGCCGTGGGCCATGGCGCGGTTGGTGGGCGCTGTGCCCGAGCTGATGCCGGCATCGAAGAAGTCGCGGCCGGTGGTGACGTAGCGGTCGTAATAATGGCTGCCGGTCTGGGCCGTGGCGAACTGGGCGGCCGATCCGTTGCGGGCCGCCACCGTATCCCACAGGTAGAGGTCCACGGCGGCATCGAAGGAGCTGTCGTTCACATCGAGGAACCAGTCGTTGAAGTGGGTGCTGTTGGGCTTGCCGTTCTCCCATATCTGGGAAGCGCTGAAGAGCACGCCGAATCCGTAGCTGCCCACTTTTTCCGGCGGGAACCCGTAGGCCTTCTGCTTCTCGATCTGCTGGTCGGTGAAGTTCTCGAGGCGCGTGTGGGGGTTCAGCTGATAGCGCTTCTCGGCCTGCCCGGGGAAGGTGCGGGCGCTCTCACCGGATTCCGCAGCCCCCGTGGCCGCGCGCACGAGGCCGGGGATGTCGGAAGAGAAGGTGATCTCCTGGTCATCATAGGTGATGGTCACGTCGTCGGTGTCGAGGTCGGCCAGGACATAGCGCTCGTAGGCGGGATGGGCGGGTGAGAGCCAGAAGATGATCCCGAGGCTGTCGCGGCCCTCTTCGTAGGCGGCCGGAAGGCGTACCGTGCCCGCTTCGGCATCATAGGAGCACTCGGCGGTGATGTCGCGCTGCTCGTAGTTGAAGGCGGCGTAGTTCTCGTACACCTCGAAGGACAGGTTGTCGCCATAGTGCAGGGTGGCCGGATCGTCGTTCACCGTTACGACGAGGTCGTCCCCGTCGCGCAGATAGGGGGCCTCGTAACCGGCGTAGTCGATGGTCTCTCCGGCCTCATCCTTGAAATGGAGCATGACGGGCACGGTGCTTTGCTCGTCAGCTTGGGCGACGACGGTCGCCGGTGTGGTGAAGGGCATGATGCATGCCATGAGGAGGAACGCCATGATGGCGCTGACGATCTTTTGGGCGCGGCCCGGAGCGGGCCGCGCGAGGTCTGGACGAGTGGGATCCATGGAAGGCTCCTTTCTGCGCTGGCCCGGAAGGCGCGCGGGTCGATGGAAACGCCGAACGCGAGGGATGGCCCGATGTCCGAAGAGGGAAGAGGGGAGAGCTGGGTCGGCTCGCGTTCGACGGCGCCTACTGTAGGCTCCCAAAACCGTAGAAATGTCGCGGGAACATCGCACTTGATTCCCGCCGCGCACCGTTCCGGCGTCGTCCCAGAGCCTTCCCCAATTCCCCTTCCCGTCGCAGCGGCGTCGCTCGGGCAGCCGCCCGCAATTCCCGCTTCCGTCGCCCGGAACCGCCCGCGACAACGCTCTCCCGCTGTTTGGAGCCGCCCGCAATACTCGCTTCCGTCGCCCGGAACCGCCCGCCATGTCCGTCAGCGTCGCGTTCCGAGCCGCTCCGGCTTCCGTTTTCGCCGTAGCTGTGAAGGCCCCGTAGGCCCCTTGTAGTTATTTCAAGGGCGACCCTGCTGCGGGAAGGCGCGATCGGGGGCGCTCCTTATAATGAGCGGCGATACACGCCCGTCGGCCCGTCAAGGACGGGGCCGGCGACCAACGATTCTCATTCAAAGGAGTTAGTGAGTGGATATTCTCATCATGCTCGTGTGCGCCGTCATCACCATCGGCTTCCTCGTGTTCATCCACGAGGGCGGCCATTTCCTGGCGGCCCGCGCGTTCGGCATTCGCGTGACCGAGTTCATGCTCGGCCTTCCCGGCCCGTCGGTGGGCTTCACCCGCGGCGAGACCCGCTTCGGCGTGACGGCCGTGCCGCTGGGCGGCTATGCCAAGGTGTGCGGCATGGAGGCCGGCCCTTTGCAGCCGCACCTGCAGGAAGTGCTCGCGGCCCTGTACCGGCGCGGCACCGCCAACATGGAGGATGTGGCTCGCGATTGCGGCATTTCCGACGATGCGGCCTACGAGGCCCTGGAAGAGCTGGTGGAATGGGGCAGCGTCATCGGCCCGCAGAAAGCCGATCAGTTCAACACTTACCGTGCTCCGCGCGTGGCTCCCACGAAGCGCCAGCTCAAGAAGGCTACGGCCGCAGGCAAGGCACTGCCCTCCTATGAGCTGGGCGAGGCGCGCCCGGTGGAGAACGAGCGCGCCCTTTACGAAAGCGAGTACCGCCAGCAGTACCGGTCGCTGCCCTTCTGGAAGCGCTCGGTCATCCTGCTGGCCGGCATTGCCACGAACCTGCTGTTCGCCATGATCGTGTTCATCCTGGTGTTCTCGGTTATCGGCTTCCAGGTGCAGCACCCCGAGACTGGCGAGGTCACCACGATTCACGCCTCGGTGCTCCAGGCGCTTCAGGCCGGCTTCATGTACATCGGCATGGTGGTGCAGGCGGTGGCGGGCCTGTTCAACCCCGCGACGGCGGCCCAGACGGTGTCCGATTCCACCTCCATCGTGGGCATCGCCGTCATGTCGAAGGACTTCTTCCAGGCCGGTCTCGTGCAGGGTCTGGAGTTCATGGCCATGATCTCGGTGTCGCTCGGCATCATGAACCTACTGCCCATCCCGCCGCTGGACGGCGGCCGCTTCGTGGTGGAAATCTTCCAGAAGGGCACGCGCCGCACCGTGTCCCAGAAGGCCATGAACTACATGTCCATGGCCGGCATGGCCCTGTTCCTCGGCTTCTTTGTCATCATGCTGAACCAGGATATCCAGCGCTTCGTCTTTGGCAATTGGTAAGCCCTGCCGCGCACAGCGAAATGAATGATGTATGGGGACGGCTTGCGGGCCGTCCCTGGCTTTATAATAGGGCGACTTATCGCGTTCTAAGGAAAGCCTATGTCTGAGATTACAGCGCAGGACGGCGAACTCTTCTCGGAGATCTCGAGACTCATCCGCGAGAGCCACAAGCAGGTTGCCACTACCGTCAACGCTGAGATGACCGAGCTGTACTGGCAGGTGGGAAACGCCATCAATCAGAAGGTGCTCGGCGGCGAGCGCGCCGAGTACGGAGCGGATGTGGTGAGGGGCCTCTCGAAAAGGTTGACCGAGGCCTATGGACGCGGGTGGGGCGTTCAACACCTGCGTCACTGCATGCGCCTTGCGAAGGTATTTCCCCATGATGAGAAATTCTACGCACTGCGTAGAGAATTGAGTTGGACAAGCATGAGGACGCTTTCCTATATAGAAAACCCTGTAGAACGCGATTTCTACGCAGAAATGTGCAAGCTGAACCATTGGAGCTCGCGCACGCTGAATGGGCGCATCAAGTCCATGCTCTTCGAGCGTACAGCCATTAGCAAGAAGCCCGAGGAGACCATCGAGAACGACCTGATGCGGCTGCGAGAAACGGGTGAAGTGTCAGAGGAATTGGTGTTTCGCGACCCCTACTTCCTCGACTATCTCGGCTTGCGCGACAGCTATTCAGAGCGCGATTTGGAAACGGCCATCATTGCCGAGTTGCAGCAGTTCATTACGGAACTGGGGAATGATTTCGCATTTCTCGATCGACAAAAGCGCATCACCATCGATGGCGAGGATTACTATCTCGATCTCCTGTTCTTTCATCGGCGTCTGCGTCGTCTCGTGGCCATTGAACTGAAACTTGGGAAATTCGAAGCCGCGTACAAGGGGCAGATGGAGTTGTATCTTCGTTGGCTTGAGAAGCATGAAATGGTCGAAGGCGAGAATGCGCCTATCGGCCTGATTCTTTGTTCGGGCAAGAACGACGAGCACATTGAGCTCATGGGCCTTGATGAGGGAAGCATTCGCGTCGCAGAGTATCTGACGCAGCTGCCCGATCGAAAGCTGCTGGAAGAGAAACTGCGCCTCTCTATTGAACGGGCGCGGCGAAGAATAAGCGCAGCGAATGCCGAACGAGGGTAAAGGGAAAATCCGTTGCCGCTCTTGGAGAGGCGATACGAATGATGTGCAGGGACGATCGCGGTATCGTCCCTGCTCTATAATGGGGGAATCAGTTTCGTTCTCAGTAAGGAACGCCTATGAGTGACGCATTGAAGCCCTGCGCGCCGGAGGGCGCCCCGACGGCTACGGCCGACGGCTCGGCCTGCAAGCCCCATGATCGCACGCGCCGCGTGATGGTGGGCGCGGTTCCTGTCGGCGGCGGGGCGCCGGTGGCTGTGCAGTCGATGCTGAATGCCCCGGCCGACGACGTAGCGGCGAACTTGGCCCAGATCGAAGCCCTGGCCGAGGCCGGCTGCGAGATCGTGCGCATGGCCATTCCCCGCCGCGACTGCCTCGATGCCTTCGAGGCCGTGTGCGCCGCGTCGCCGCTGCCTGTGGTGGCCGACATTCACTTCGACGCCCGCATCGCCATCGAGGCGGCCCGACGGGGCGCGGCCAAGCTGCGCATCAACCCGGGCAACATCGGGGGCCTGGAGGCCACCCGCGCGGTGATCGCCGCCGCAGCCGAGGCGGCCATTCCCATTCGCATCGGGGTAAACGCTGGCTCGCTCGACGACGCCATCGCCGAGCGCCAGGACCTCACGCTGTCCGAGAAGCTGGTGGCCTCGGCCACCGAGTACGTGCGCTTCTTCGAAGACGAGTGCGATTTCCGCGACATCGTGGTGTCGGCCAAGGCCCACGACGTGCAGACCACCATCGACACCTATCGCCTGCTGGCTGCCGCGTTGCCTGCGGTGCCGCTGCACATCGGCGTGACCGAGGCGGGCACGGCCTTCCAGGGCATCATCAAAAGCGCCTGCGGCCTGGGGGTTCTTCTGGAAGAGGGTATCGGCGACACCATGCGCATCTCGCTCACGGACGATCCGGTGGTGGAAGTACGCGCCTGCTGGACGCTGTTGGGCTCGCTGAACCTGCGCCGCCGCAGCCCCGAACTCATCAGCTGCCCGACCTGCGGCCGTTGCCAGGTGAACCTCATCGGCCTGGCCCGTGAGGTGGAAGAGCGTCTCGCCGCCGTGAGCAAGCCGGTGAAGGTGGCCGTCATGGGCTGCGTGGTGAACGGCCCCGGTGAAGCCGCCGATGCCGATATTGGGGTGGCCTGCGGCGCGGGCTCGGGGGTTGTTTTCTCCCATGGTAAAATCGTTCGCAAAGTGCAAGAGTCGGAAATCGTTTCCGCCCTGATGGAAGAGTTGGAGAACCTATGATTCAAATCCTGCGCATGAGCAATCTGTACGCTCCCACCCTGAAGGAAGACCCGTCGGACGCCGATATTGCCAGCGCCCGCCTGCTGCTGCGGGCCGGCATGCTGCGCAAGACCGCTTCGGGCGTGTACACGTTTCTGCCCCTCGGGTGGCGCGTGCTGCACAAGATCGAGAACATCGTGCGCGAGGAGATGGACGCCGCCGGTGCCCAGGAGATTCTCATGCCCGCCCTGCAGCCGGCGAAGCTGTGGCACGAGAGCGGCCGCTGGGACGACTACGGCCCCGAGCTGATGCGCCTGTGCGACCGCCACGACAACGAGTTCTGCCTTGGGCCCACCCACGAGGAGCTCATCGTCGACCTGGTGCGCAACGAGCTGCGTTCCTACAAGGAGCTGCCGGTGAACCTGTACCAGATCCAGACGAAGTACCGCGACGAGATTCGCCCTCGCTTCGGCCTTTTGCGCTCCCGCGAGTTCATCATGAAGGACGCCTACAGCTTCAACGCCTCCCAGGAGTCGGTGCAGGAAACCTACGACGCCATGGGCGAGGCCTACAAGAAGATCTGCGACCGGTGCGGTCTGGAATGGCGCGAGGTGGAGGCCGACGGCGGCCAGATCGGCGGCAGCGTGACCGCCGAGTTCATGGCCCTGGCGGAATCGGGCGAGGCCGAGCTGGTGTACTGCTCCTGCGGTTACGCCGCCGATGCCGAGGCCGGTGCCTGCCTGGCCCGTCCCACCATGTACGAGGTGGAGGCCATGGAGAAGGTGGCCACCCCCGGCGTGCATACCATCGCCGAGCTGGCCGCGTTCCTGAACATTCCGGAATCTTCCACGGTGAAGGCCCTGTCCGGCAAGGACGCCGAGGGCAACCTGGTCTGCGTGTTCGTCCCCGGCGACCACGAGCTGAACGAGCTGAAGATCGAGGGCGTGGCCCCCGGCTTCACCCTGCTCACCGACGATGAGATGAAGGACTTCGGTCTGTGCAAGGGCTCCATGGGCCCGGTGGGCCTGCCGGAGAGCGCCCGCGTCGTCGCCTGCACGAGCCTGCAGAGCGTGTCTCAGTGGGTGGTCGGCGCCAACGAGGACGGCTTCCACTACGTGGGCGCCCGCCTCGGCCAGGACTTCTCGGTGGACGAGTGGGCCGACGTGTCCACGGTGAAGCCCGGTGACGGCTGCCCCGAGTGCGGCCTGCCCCTGGAGGGCGCCCGCGGCATCGAGGTGGCCCAGATCTTCCAGCTGGGCGACAAGTATTCCCGTGCCATGGGCGCGACGTTCATGGACGAGGAGGGCAACGAGGTCCCCTTCTTCATGGGCTGCTACGGCGTGGGTATCTCCCGCACCATGGCCGCCATCGTGGAGCAGCACTACGACGAGCACGGCATCATGTGGCCGCCGTCGGTGGCCCCCGCCCAGGTGTGCGTGGTGCCGCTGACCGTGGGCGACGACGAGGTGCAGCCCATGGCCGAGAAGATCGCCCGTGATTTGGCTGAGATCGGCTTCGAGGTGGTCATCGACGACCGCGATGAGCGTGCCGGTGTGAAGTTCAACGACGCCGACCTCATCGGCTGGCCCATTCAGATCGTCGTGGGCAAGCGCGGCCTGAAGGACGGCAAAGTGGAAGTGAAGCTGCGCCGCACCGGCGAGAAGAAGGACGTGTCGCTGGAGACCCTGGCCGAGCTCATGGGCTTCGCCCGCCGCGCCATGCGCAACAACACCATGCACGGTGCCGGCTACGGCAGCTTCGACGCCATCTTTAGCTAGGAGCGACGGCGAGCCGCGCGGGACGCCTTGGACGCACTCCGCGCAGGATACTTCGTAAAGCACCAGGTCAGAACCCCTGTCAAAGACTTTTGGCAGGGGTTTTCTCCTTCTTGAGGGGCTATGTCAAAGGGTTTTGGTGGTAGGGTGGTGCCCGTCATGTCACTCTGATTGCGAAAGGACGGAACAGTGGAGCTGAAGGAGTCGTTGAAGGAGCATCGGGCCCGCCTCGGCCTGTCCCAGGAAGAGTTGGCTGAGCGCATTTTCGTGTCGCGCCAAACCATATCGAATTGGGAAACCGACCGCACGTACCCCGATGTGCAGAGCCTTCTACTGCTGAGCGAGCTGTTCGAGACGTCCATCGACGAACTCGTGAAAGGAGACGTGGCAACTATGGAAAAGACCATCAAGGAAACGTGGAAGACGATGGCGAATTGGGCGATGGCGGCCTGGGGCTTGGTAGCCGTAGGGTTCGTCTGCCTGATCGTGGGATTCCTGCTGCCGACGGGCCCCTCGTCGCTAGCGGCCAACTGCACCGAGGGCGAGGTGCTGGGCATTGTGCTGTTCGTGGCCTTCTGGATCATGGGCCTCATCGTTATCAACAAAGTGGAGATCATGAAGAAGCAGAACAACCTGGTGACCTATCGGGAGATCATCGCCTTTTCCAAGGGTGAGGAGCCGGAGGCCGACGAGCAGGCATTCAGCCGCCGCCATCCGGCGCTGTCCAACGGCCTGAAGCTGTCGGTGTGTGCGATTGCGGGTTTCGTGGTGATGTATGTGTTGATGAAGATTTTCCTGGGGTAGGTGGGTGCCGGGCGACGGCGGTGCGGCGCGGCTATGCGGCCGGGGCCCGCTGTCGGCGCAGAACCGTGTGCCGCTACCGGGGGCTCGGCCGAGGTGCCCCGTACCGCCCTCGGGCGCGTCCGCGGCCTCGGGCCGCCGTCCGCGACGCGGCTGGGGCGAGCGACCAGTGAATATGACTGGGTCAATCATCTTCTGACGGGGCGGTAACGCTGTCGCCCTATGGGCTGCGGGGCCTTCGGAGGGTCGTATAGTGGAAGGTGCGAAACCGCCACCAAGATAAGGGAGGCCCGATTATGACAACGATAGCTGACGGACTGAAGGACGTCTTTCTGGCTGGCGTGGGCGCCATGGCCCTGGGGGCCGAAAAGACCCAGGAGCTGGTAGAGCAACTCATCGCCAAGGGCGAGATCACCGTGGAACAGGGCAAGGAGATCAACTCCGAAGTGCTGAAGCAGGCCCAGGCCACGGCCGAGCGCGTGGGCCAGCAGGCTCAGGCAGCAGCCGGCGAGGCGGCCCATCAGGCAAAGACGGTCGCCAGCCACCTGAGCGATCAGGCCAAGACTGCCGGCGAGCTGGCGAAGGAGCAGGCCGAGGCCGCTGTGTCCATGGCCCGTTCCCAAGCCGAGATGGCCGCCGATGCCGCTCAGAAGGCGGCCGGGGAGGCCAAGAAGGACTCCGCCGACTTCGCCGCCGCCTTGAAGCACGACGTGCTGGAGGCCCAGATGGCCGCCATGACGCCGGAGGAGCGTGCCGCGTTTGCCCAGAAGGCCGCCGAGATAGCCGCCCGCGACGCGGGCGATAAGGTGGAGTAGCTGCCGGAGCGGCTTCTGTGCGGCATAGTGCTGAGCCCCCATTGACGATGGGAATGGTACGGCCCGTTTGATGTTCCGCACGTTCGGCATCGATCTGTCGCTGTTCCTCGATGATGACTTCCGCCAGAATCCTTCCTCCGATTTCCGAGGGGTGCTCGTAGAGAACTGCGCGATGCAGGCGCTGGCAGCCAATGGATTGCGAACATTCTGCTGGGTGCCGACGGATAAGGTCGGGAATGGGGAAATCGATTTCGTCTTCCAGAACAATCGAGTGCAGATCATTCCCGTTGAGGTGAAATCGGCGTGGTTGGGGCGCGCAGGCGGCGGGGCGCGTCGGGGGCCGTGGTACACTTTTGCGGTTACAAGCGAAAGGCAACTGGCCGTCGAGGGCGCTCCTGCCGACGGCCCCAACCAACGAAAGCGAACCCATGGCTGATTTCATTGAAGGCAAGCGTCCGGTCATCGAGGCGCTGCGTACCCACGTGCCCCTGAAGTACATCCTCATGGCCGACAACCTGAGCCAGGCCGACAGCATCGTGCGCGACATTCAGCGCAAGGCGAAGAACCTGAACGTGCCCATCAAGAAGGTGTCGAAGAAGAAGCTCGAGGAGATTTCCGAGCGCGGGAGCCACCAGGGCGTTATGGCCGAGGCGGCGCCCTTCGGCTACGTGAACGTGACCGCCATTCTGGAGGCGGCGGAGAAGTCGGCGGCCGAGCACAACGGCCGCGCCCTCATCGTAGTACTCGACCACATCACCGACGCGGGGAACCTGGGCGCCATCGCCCGTTCCGCCGAATCGGTGGGGGCCGCGGGCATCATCATTCCGAACAAGCGGGCCGCCCGGGTGACGGCCGCTACCTACAAGAGCTCGGCTGGGGCCATCTCCCACATTCCCGTGAGCCAGGTGGCCAACATCACGAGCACCCTCGACCGCCTGAAGGAAGCGGGCTTCTGGGTGGCCGCCGCCACTGAGCACGCGAGCGACTACATTTGGAATGCGAACCTGAAGGGCAAGATCGCGCTCGTCATGGGCAACGAGGGCGACGGCGTGTCGCGCCTGGTGCTGGAGAGCTGCGACTTCGGCGTGAAGCTGCCCCAGGTGGGCGAGATCTCCTCGCTGAACGTGGCCCAGGCCTCCACTGCCTGCATGTACGAGTGGCTGCGCCAGAACTGGGAATAACGCGCAGGTCGCATTATGGCCAAGCAAAGAAAAAGGCTCCTCATTGTGGATGGGTACAACGTGCTGCGTTCGGGCAGCCGGTACCGGTGGCAGCCGCGGGCCGATGAGGACTATACGGACGACTTCTTCAATACGGCGCGCGAGCGGCTCATCAACGATGTGGTGAACTACGCCGGGCGCGATATGGGGGCCATCATCGTGTTCGACGCCGGTGACAATGAGCTGTCCCAGGGCAGCCGCACGAAGATCGGCGGCATCCAGGTGATCTTCTCGCCGGCGGGGCAATCGGCGGACAAGGTGATCGAGAAGCTGGCCTACGACGCGGGCAAGCGCGGCATCGAGACCATGGTGGTCACGAGCGACGCCGCCATTCAGGACACGGTGTTCGGCGGTGGCGTGGATCGCATGAGCGCCGACGGCTTCTCCCACGAGATGAGCGAGTACGACGAGGACGCCCGCCTGGATGACACGCCGAAGGTGGCACCGAAGCGCACCGTGGCCGACCGCATTCCCGCCGACACCCTGGCGAAGCTGAAGGCCCTGCGCGACGGGAAGTAGCGACGGGGTGCCCGCGCGGTTTTGAGGGGTCGCGCTGATGGAGCTTTTAGATGCCGCGTGCGGGAAAATCAGGTCATTTCCCCAGATCAAACGTCCCGCAACCAATAATTGCGGGAAATGACAACGGGAATAGGTCGCGCGGGCAGCGGCGTTTCGGTAGGCTCTTGCGGTGTGAGAGCCGAACGCAGCAGAAAGGGAGCACATCATGAACGTTGAGATTGCCGAGCGCCTGGCCGCCCGTCGGAAGTTGGCGGGACTGTCCCAGGAGGCCCTGGCGGAGAAGCTGGGCGTGTCCCGTCAGGCGGTTTCCAAGTGGGAGCGCTCCGAGTCGTCTCCCGACACCGACAATCTTATCGCGCTGGCGAAGCTGTACGGCGTGTCGCTGGACGAGTTGCTGTACGTGGATGACGCCATTGCCGACGACGTGGCCTTCGAGGCGGCTGACCGCGCAGAGGGCCGCCGAATGGGGGCGACCGACGCGGCGGGTCTCGTGCAGGCACGCACATCGGGCGGCACAGAGCCGGTCGCGGGGGAGTGCTCGGATGGCTTCGATGCGGACGGCACGCAAGAGGCCTCCGCCACAATCGACTCGCCAGAGACTGCCGATGCGAAAGGCGTCTCCTTCGAGAAAGAGGATCGGGGCAAGGTGCACTTCGGGCCCGATGGCCTTCATGTGGATGACGGTCGCGACCATGTGCACATCAGTTGGGCCGACGGGGTGCACGTGGTGGATCGCCATGGCCAGGAGGTGCACGTGGGCTGGGACGGCGTGCGCGTGAACACGACCGATCCCGATGCGGCCGAGCATATCTTCACGCGAGCATCGATGCTCGAGGACGTCGATGCCGAGTTCGCCCAGAAGTGGCTCAAGTTCCCGTTTTGGGCCGTGGTGATCGGGGTGTACCTGCTGTTCGGCATCGTGAGCGGCGCCTGGTGGCAGGGTCTGTTTCTGCTGTTCCTCATTCCCGTCTACTACATTGTGGCCGCGGCGGTGGCATCGGGTCGCATCGCGCCGATGCTGTGCGCTCTGTACCCCGTTGGCGCGACGGCCTGGTTCTTCCTGATGGCCTTCGTGGCGGGCCAGTGGCATCCGGCGTGGGCCATCTTCCTGACCATTCCGATCGTGGAGGTTCTCATTGTGCGGGTGTCTACGTGGTGGCGCCATCGGAAGGACGGCGAAGTTTGCCCCTAAGGCTGTGCGTCGCCGCGGTTCCGTCCGTCGCCCTTTCGCCCTTGTTGCGCCAACGGGCTTCGGGCATCGGGCAGCCCGTTTGACCACGCGAGAAGGAGAGGCTCGCATTCTCCAGGGGTGCGGGCCTCTCTTTTTGTTATGCTGACATCGTGCTGAAATGAGAAGGATCCCTGTTCGCGGTAGGGGCAACCATTGGTTGTCGCTGCGAATTTCGGGGTAGCGGGAAATTGACCACAAAGGGTGCTGGTGCAACTTCCGGGGAAACCATAGGGTGAAAGGCGAGCAGTGACCACACGCAGGACACGAAAGGGAACCATGATGAACGTGGAGATTGCCCAGCGCCTTGCCGAGCTGCGCCGTGAGCGCGGCTTTTCCCAGGAGAGCTTGGCCGAGCAGTTGGGGCTGTCGCGGCAGGCCGTTTCCAAATGGGAACGGGCCGAGTCGGCACCCGATATGGGAAACCTCATTGCCTTGGCCGACTTGTACGGCGTGACGCTGGACGAGTTGTTGCGCGTGAGCCCTGAGGTGGCCGAAGACGTGCGCTACGAGTCGCAGGAGCGCGCCGAATCGGCCGAGGCCCAGGCGGCGGAAGCGGCCGAGGAAGCGCGCGAGGCTGCGGCCCGTGCCGAAGCGGCGGCCGTGGCGGTGACTGCGCCCGAAGCCTCCCGTCCGGCGAAGGTGGTCGTGGA